>JBBSML010000011.1:0-81916 GCA_038233215.1 Candidatus Limnocylindria bacterium | reverse complement strand
TGGATGGCAGGCGAGGGCGCACCACGCAGGTCCTGTGCCAGCGAGTTCAGCCGTCGAGACGAACCCTGAGCTCCTCGTTGACGATGCGCGCGTCCGCGCGTCCCGCCGTGCGCTTCATGGTCTGACCCACCAGGAACCCGAACACCGCGACCTTCCCGGCCCGATACTCGGCGACCTGCTCCGGGAATTCCTTCAGCACGGCTTCGATCTCGGAGCCGATGGCACCGCTGTCCGAGACCTGACCAACACCCTCACGCTCGATGACCGACCGTGGCGACTCGCCCGACTCGAAGGCCGCCGCCAGCACGGTCTTGGCATTCGTGGACGAGACCCGGCCAGACTCCACTTCTCGGATGAGCTCCGCCAGCCCCGCCGGCCTGAGTGCCACGCGATCTGCGCGCAGGCCATCGGCCGCCTTCTGGTTGAGGAGGCGGCTGAATTCGCCGGTGATCCAGTTCGCGGCACTCTTCGCGGGGACGCCATTGCTGACCACGGCGTCAAAATATGCGGCGAGCGGCGCATCCGCGGTCAGGACGCCGGCGTCGTAGGCCGATAGCCCCAGCGCATCGATATATCGCGCGCGGCGCTGAGCCGGCAGCTCCGGGAGACGAGCGCGGAGCTCATCGACCCAGGCCTGCGAAGGCCGCAGCGGTGGGAGATCGGGCTCGGGAAAGTATCGGTAGTCGTTCGCCTCCTCCTTGGTGCGCTGGATGATGGTGCGGCCGTTCTCCTCGTCCCAGCCCCGCGTCTCCTGGAGGATGGTCTCGCCCCCGTCCAGCGCCGTTGTATGACGGGCGACCTCGTACTCGAGTGCGCGCTCGAGCGACCGGAAGCTGTTGAGGTTTTTGACCTCGACCTTCGTGCCGAAGCTGGCGGCGCCCATGACTCGCAGGCTGACGGTGCCCTCGATGCGCATGGACCCCGCTTCCATATCGGCATTGCTTGCGCCGATGGCTCGCAGCAGCTCGCGCAGCGTTTCGCCGTAGGCCCGTGCCTGGGCCGGCGAGCGAATGTCGGGTTCGGTCACGATCTCCATCAGCGGCACGCCCGCGCGGTTGAAGTCGACGACGCTGTACCCGCGCCCGGCATGCTGCATTCGCGCCGTGTCCTCTTCCAGATGCGCCCGCGTGATGCCGATCGTGACCTCGCAACCCTCGGACGGCACAGGCACCAGCAGCCGTCCGCCACTCGTGAGCGGCAGGGCATACTGACTGATCTGGTAGCCCTTCGGCAGGTCCGGATAGAAGTAGTTCTTGCGCTCGAAACGGACCGCCTCGGTCTCGACGTGGCATTCCAGGGCAAGGCCGGTGAGCATGACGAGCTCGACCGCCCGACGGTTGATGACCGGCAGCGTGCCCGGCATGCCCATGCAGATGGGACAGACCCGGGTGTTCGGCTCGTCTGCCGCTCCGGCGTCGGCCGAGGCGCGACACGCGCAGAACATCTTGGACTCGGTTCGAAGCTGTGCATGCACCTCGATCCCGATGACCGTTTCGTATCGCGTGCCGACAACCATGCCCCGATTGTACGCAGTGGGCCGAATGGGCCATGGCCGGCATGCGAATCGGCGCCTAGCCTTCTCTCAACAGGGCGACCATAGACGTACAGGGGGGGACTCATCGGCGGATTTCCGGGTCTCGTTCCGGCCGCGTTCCGTGACCTTTCGGCTGGCACGCGCGCGCTGATCCTGGTGGGTCTGGCGATACTCGTGCTGCTCATGGCCCAGGTGGCCGTCAGCCCGGCAGCCGACAGCACCTTTTGGATCCGCGTGGAGCTCACCTTCGCCGCCGCACTGGCATCGGCCGTCGGGGTGCGATCCATCCGGGGCACGACAGGCCGGGTGCGAGCGGTGCGTGGTTGGATCACCGCGGGGATGGGCCTGTGGCTGCTGGGCGAGCTGATCCGCAGCCTTGAATGGGCGGTGGGCGTCGACGCAATCCCGGCGCTCTCCGACGTTCCGTTCATCGGCGTGCTGGTGTGCTCGAGCGTGGCGTACTCTGCCGCACTGCGCGGCCAGCTGCGAGCGGGCGAGGCGCTTGCCGTGTACCTGGATGGAGCAATCGTCTTCGTCGCGACCGCCGCGCTCATGGTGACGATGTTCAGCGAGGTCGCCGGAAGCAGCATGGCCGGCACGGTCGACCTGGTCTACGCGATCTTCTTCCTCGCCACGACCGGTGCCACCCTCCTCCTCGACATGGCGGTACGGGCCGAACGCCGGCCCCACGGCGCGTACGTCGTGCTGTTGGGCCTGGTACTGCTGGGCGTTGGCTTCCTGATGCGCCTGATGACGGCGCCGACCAGTGGCCTGCATGACGCCGGCGCTTCGACATTGCTGGCACTCGGCGTGGTCGTCGTTGCGCTCGGGACCGCCACCTGGACCGATGCCGTGGACAACGATCCGCGCTACGTCAGACTCGCCGCCAGGCTGCGGGCCGGCATGCCACTGGTCGCCGTAGGGCTGACCCCGCTGCTCATTGCTGTCCATTTTCTCCGTGACCTCTCCGGACCGATTGGCGTGGTGAACCTGGTGGCCATCGGCCTGGTGCTCATCAGCGTCGCCATTCGCCAGAGCGTCATGCTCGGCGACCGCGAAACAGCGGTTCTGCGCGAGCAGGAGCTCGGCCGCGAGCTGTCGGGCGCGGAGCTCAAGTACCGATCGCTCATCGAGCGCCAGCCCGGCGTTGTCTACATCGCCGAGCCCGGACCCGCCGGACGGTGGTCGTTCGTCAGCCCGCAGGTTGAGTCGATGCTCGGCTACGCGCCAGAGGAATGGCTCGCAGATCCCGAGCTGTGGGCGCGGAGCATTCATCCGGAGGATCGCGACGCCGTCCTGGCAAGCGACCTGGTGGCTGCCGAACTCGGAACGGCGAAGCGCTTCGAATACCGAATGATTCGGCGCGATGGACGGATCGTGTGGGTGCTCGACGATGTTGCGGTGACCGAGACCACCGATCAGCACCCCATGCTCCAGGGGCTGCTGATCGACATCACCCCGGCGAAGGTGGCCGAAGAGGCGCTGCGCACTAGCGAGGAGCAGCAGCGCATGATCATCGAGACGGCGAGCTACGCCTTCGTCGCGATCGACAGCAGGGGATGCGTCGTCGAGTGGAATCGCCAGGCCGAGGCAACCTTTGGCTGGTCGCGCGCCGAGGCGCTCGGCGCCGACGTTGCCGAGCTCATCATTCCGTCGGCCCAGCATGAGGCGCACCGCGAGGGCATGCGTCGATTCGCGGCTACCGGCGAGAGCCGCATCCTGTCACGCCGGATGGAGCTCGATGCGGTACATCGTGACGGGCACGCCTTCCCGGTGGAGCTGACCATCTGGCCCGTGCAGGCCGGAGAGTCGACCCGATTCAACGCGCTGATCGATGACATCACCGTGCGCAAGGAGCTCGAGGCCCAGCTCCGTCACCAGGCGCTGCACGACTCGCTCACGGGTCTGCCGAACCGAGCGCTCTTCACCGATCGCGTGCAGCATGCCCTCGAACGTTCCACGCGCGATCCGAACTCGTCGCTGGCGGTGATCTTCCTGGACCTCGACGATTTCAAGAACATCAATGACAGCCTCGGCCACGGAGCTGGCGACGAGCTGCTGGTGGAGGTGGCAGGTCGGCTGGGGCAGACCCTGCGCCCGGCCGTTACAGCGGCGCGCCTCGGCGGCGACGAGTTCGGCGTCCTGCTCGAGGACGCCACAACCGAAACCCCGCAGATCGTGGCGAGTCGGCTGCTCGAGGCATTCGAGCAGCCGTTCACGCTCCACGGCAAACAGGTCCACGTGCGCGCCAGCATCGGCATCGCAATCGATACCTCGCCGGCATCCACACCCGAGGACCTGCTGCGCAATGCCGACCTGGCGATGTACATGGCCAAGCAGCGCGGCAAGGGCCGGTACGAGCTGTACGAGCAGCAAATGCATGAAGCGGCGCTCCGCCGACTTGATCTCAAGGCCGATCTCGAGCGCGCGATCGCCGACGAACGGCTCGAGGTTCATTACCAGCCGGTCGTGGAGCTGCGCGATGGGACCGTCACCGGCTTCGAGGCGCTACTGCGCTGGCGCGACGCGGATGGCCAGTTCGTCCCCGTCCCGGAGATCATCTCGCTCGCCGAGGCCACGGGGCTGATCGTGCCCATCGGCCGATTCGTGCTCCGCGAAGCATGTCGCCAGGCGCTCGAGTGGACCGGTTCGGGCGGGACCCAGATACACGTCGCCGTCAATGTCTCGGCCCTGCAGCTCGAGCAGGGCTCGGTCGTTCGCGATGTGCGGGCCGCCCTGCGCCAGAGCGGACTCGAGCCCTCCGCCCTGGTCATCGAGATCACCGAGAGCTCGCTGATCGACGACAGCCTCTCCGCCGTGCGCGAGCTGCGGGCGCTCCGCAAGCTCGGCGTGCGCATGGCGCTCGACGACTTCGGCACCGGGTACTCGTCCCTCGGCCGCTTGCGACACCTTCCATTCGACATCGTCAAGATCGACCGAAGCTTCGTCTCGAAGATCACCCAGGAGCAGGAGGGAGCTGTCGTTCAGTCGATCCTGGAGATGGCCAGCGCCATGGGGCTGGAGGTCGTGGCCGAGGGGATCGAGACCCAGGCGCAGCTCCTGGCACTCCGCGCGCGCGGCTGCCGACTCGGCCAGGGCTTCTACTACTCGCGGGCGGTGCCGCCCGAGGCCCTCGAACCCATCCTGGCCGTCGGCCGTCTTCCGATTCCGCGTCGTCGCCTCCAAGCGTTGCCGGCGCGCGGCGCGTGACCGTCATGCGCCCCGCCTGCTAGGCTGCGCCGCGATGAAGATCGGTGAGTGGGACAACCTCGGAAAGGCTCGTGGACTCATCCAGCGGCAGCTCGGCGAGCTGCGGGCCGACGAGAGCGCAGCCCATGTCGGTGTCAACCCGGATAACGGACGGATGCGCGTGTTCGTGGCAACCGACGTCGGGCTGCTCGACTACAGCTACGCCCCCGTGGGAGCCGATCCGAACGGTGCATGGATCCTGCGCGGACAGGTTCACCGCTGGACCGCCATTCGAGGTCTTCGCCTCCAGGCGGACGCGCAGCTCGACGAAGCGTCGGACCGTGACCAGGCCGTCTGGCGCCTCGTCGCTGAAGATCCGAAGATCGAGCTCGCCGCAACGACCGATGTTCCCGGTGCCATCGAAGGATTGCTGTCCTTCGCTCGGGCCTGCCTGACGCTTGCACGCTGAGAGCAGCTAGTCCGCCCGTCGTGCACTGAGGAACAGCGCGCCGAACGGAATGCGAAGGACGCCATGCTGATCTCGAGGCGTGACGGCCAGCATCTCAGCGGTCAACGCGCGGTGCTGGTCGGGAGTGAGGTCTGCGGTGGCCGTCCCACGTGAACCAATCTGCCGCCAGGTCTCGAATGCCGCCTCATCCTGCAGGACGATTGCCGCGGTCGGGTCCACATCGACGCTCGCATCCGTCCAGCCCGAAGCCGTGACCATGCTGGCGAGCGAGCTGGCGGTCGGGTAACGGCCTGCGGTGTCGATGCCGTACCGCTCGTAGATCTCCCCATAGATTGATGTCGGGGTGACCTCGACCGGTCCCGGGACCGACAGGCTCAGGCGACCACCGGGACGCGTGACGCGGAGCCATTCGGACAGCACGGCAGGCTGATCGGCTGCAAAGAGCAACGAGTGAGCCGCGACCAGCACGTCAAATCGCTCATCGTCGAAGGCGAGCGCGCCGAAGTCCATCTCGACGAACTCTACGCCACCCACCTCCGCCCGGGCAATTTCGAGCATCCCCGGCGCCGCATCTATGGCGGTGATAGAGCGGCCTTCGCCGCGCGCTGCAGCGGCCGCGATCCCGGTACCGGTGCCAAGGTCGAGGACGCTCTCGTTCGGTCGCAGCGCAGCACGCTGCACCACCTCGGCGGCGATTGGGCGCAGCGAGGGAACCATGGTCGCGGCGTAGCCGACAGCCGTCACACTGAACCGCTGAGCGGGGGTCTGCTTCACTCGATCGCGGTGGACCGATGGCGTTGAACGAAGCGCTCGATACGGTCCATGGCCTCGACGATCTGCTCGTAGGCGGCCGCGTAGCAGACGCGAACGTGGCCGGCGCCGCTCGGGCCGAAGGCCGTGCCGGGCACGACCCCAAGACGCTCCTCTTCCAGGAGCCGTTCCGCGAAGGCGCCCTCGTCCAGGCCGGTCGCCTCGGCCACGCGAGGGAAGCAGTAGAAGGCGCCCATCGGCTCGAAACAGGGGAGGCCGATCTGGTTGAACCGATCGGTCATGTAGCGCCGGCGGCGGTCGTATTCGGCGCGCATCGCCTGGACATGCGTCTCGCCGCTGCGCAGTGCCTCGATGGCCGCGAACTGCGCAGCCGTCGGCGCGCACATGATCCCGTACTGGTGGACCTTGGCGATCCCCGTCATCAGCTCGGCTGGGGCCGCAACGTAGCCGATCCGCCACCCTGTCATCGCATAGCTCTTGCTGAACCCACTGAGCAGGACGGTCCGCTCCCGCATATCGGGCAGGGAGCTGAAGGCCGTGTGCTCGTGGTCGCCATAGACGAGCCGGTCGTAGATCTCATCGGTGTAGACGAGCAGGTCGTGGTGATCGGCGACCGCGGCGATCGCCTCCAGCTCGGGACGGTCGAGCACGGCACCGGTCGGATTGTTCGGATACCCGAGGAAGATCGCCTTGGTCTTGGGCGTGATGGCAGCTTCGATCATCTGCGCGGTGACGCGGAAGTCCGTGGCTGCCGTGGTGCTGACCGGGACGGCGACGCCGCCGGCGAGCTCGATGCACGGGGCATAGGCCACGAAGCACGGCTCGTGATAGATCACCTCGTCGCCGGGATTGATGGTGGCGCGCAGGCTGGCGTCGACGCCTTCTGAGGCACCGACGGTGATGATGAGCTCCGTGCGCGGGTCGTACGTGACCCCGTATCGGTCGCTGAGACTGCCTGCGATGAGCTCGCGCAGCTCCAGCATGCCGCCGTTGGCGGTGTAGTGCGTCTCCCCCGCCTCCAGGCTCGCAATGGCGGCCCGGGTGATCGGCTCGGGGGTGGTGAAATCCGGCTCGCCGATGGTCAGGCTGATGACGTCCTTCATCTCGGCGAGCATGTCGAAGAAGCGGCGGATGCCCGACGGCGGCATGGCGCGCACGCGATCATTCAGGAAGTCGGCGGTTGGACGGCGAGTCGCGGAGGGAGGTGGCGTGCTCATCGCGGCTCAGTCTAGCGGGCAACGTCCGGCGAGGCCTTGGCCCGGGCGGCTCGTCGTCTCTCGTTGCCGGCGTTCACCGATGCTTCGGCGTCCTTTTCTTGCTCATCGGCCTCCAGCTGCCGACAGTGACCTCGGACATCGACGGCTATCAGCTCGGCGAGCTCATCGGCATGGCGGCTGCGGTATCGCTGACCGTGGTTCTGGTCAGGCTTGCGTGGGTCTACCCGGCCACGTACGTCCCGCGTTGGCTCTTCCCATCGTTGGCTCGACGCGACCCCGCTCCACCAATCGGAGTCCCGCTGATCCTCGGGTGGGGCGGCATGCGCGGTGCGGTATCCCTGGCCGCGGCCCTGGCGCTGCCGTTACAGACAGATGCCGGCGACCCGCTACCGGGCCGTGGCCTCGTCATCTACCTCGCGTTCAGCGTCATCCTCGTCACGCTCATCGGCCAGGGCCTCACGTTACCTGCGCTCATCCGCGCGTTGGGCGTGGTCGATGATGGCGCGACCGAGCACGAGGAGAACCATGCTCGGACGGTCGCCACCGAGGCGGCGCTCGTCCGGCTCGAGGAGCTACGCGGTGAAGTGCCGAGCCACGCCCCGTTGATCGATCAGCTCCGGGAGCGGTACACGCATCGCACCGAGCATCTCGTCCATGATCACGCCGATGAGCGGTTGATGAGCTCGGATGACCCGAGCCCCGAAGCAATGGAGGAGATGGAGCATGACCAGATCCGGCGCGCGGTGATCTCGGCCGAGCGGATCGCCGTGATCGCGCTGCGCGACCGAGGCGAGATCAGCGATGACGCGCTGCGCACGGTCGAGCGCGACCTGGATCTCGACGAGCTGCGGCGCGAAGCATGAGCGGCCCCGATCAACGCCCGGGGTGAAAGCGTTGCTCCCCGGCCTCGACTCGGAAGGCCAACCGGTTCGCGGGCCACGGAAGTGGGCAGGTCGCATACGGGCTGAAGACGCAGGGCGGGTTGTAGGCACGATTGAAGTCGACGATGACCCTCCCGTCCCTGTCGGGAACGCTCGTGTAGACGAACCGGCCGCCGCCGTAGGTCTCGGCACGATTGGTGGCATCGGCGAACACGAGCCAGAGCGCTCCCGAATCTCCGCCATCGAGTGCCTGGAGCCGATGCGTGACCCCCTGGATCTCGAACGCCACGTCGCCTGGTGAGGATTGAGCGTCATCGGTCCCGAGCACGTCCGGCACCGACAGGGTCCGTCCGGGGGTCGGCTCGAAGCGAGCCCTGACCCGCCATCTCGGATCAACCGGCCAGTGGTCGATCCCGCTGAACTCGCGCCGAGCGGACGATTCAAGGTCCCAGGTGCGAACCGCCAGGCGTCCGCCGCGCTCGATGACGCACAGCCGGAGTGGATCCAGGTCCAGCATGGTCGCATCGCCCTGATGGTCGTTGACGAGGCGAAGGTCCTCCACGCGTTGGCCATCATGCGTAAATTCGCCGCCGGCACGTGCCTCTGCGTGGATGACGGTGATCGTCCCGGCGATGGCCGGCCCCTTCGGCAGGACAACGTCCGCTCCCGGGTCAGTGCCGAGCACGTTCGCGCCTGGTTTCAGCCAGCCCAGCCCCGAAAGCGTGAGCCAGCCGATGTCGCGCCGCAGGGCCGCGTAGCGCCCCGACCGCCAGGCTTCCACCGCATGGCGATGGGCATCCGTGCCGGTCAACGCGCGGGCAGGAAGATCAGCGTGGGACTTGCGCCGGGACCAATCCGCACGTACGTCGCCGGCCCGCCGGTGACGGGATTCACCTGGACCAGCCGTCCTGCGGCGCCGGTGCCATCGAGCGCCACCGCGATCGGTCCCTCACCGAAGCGGGCGAGGCAGGCGGCCGCATGACCCTCGGTGGTCGGCTCGGCCAGGATCAGCTCGCTGCGACCCAGCGTCATACGGGAGCAGCGTGCGCCCAGGATCTCGTCTGTGCCGACGTCATGCCACACGCCGGGCAGCGCGGGCGCGAGATCCGCCTGCGCGCGTTCAGCGTCGACGGTCGCCACCACGAGGCCACGCGGCGCCTCGGTCCAATCATCGATTGGTCGCGGAAAGAGGCCGTAGCGCGCATCGTCGGCGGCCGGAACATTGAGCAGCTGCGTCGGAGCGGAGCGCACGCCCCACCACAGGACGCGTGCCTCGTCTGCCGGCTCGGCGTACAGCCACTGAGGAAACATCGTCGTGCCACCCTCGCGCAGGATTCGGTTCAGGTTTCCCTGGTCCGGAACGGCAATTCGAACGTGACTGATCTCAGGCATCGAACGCCCCTTCCCGAAGCCGAGCCGCCACCGCGGCGATCGCATCGGGATCACCGGGTGCAGGCGACCACGGGTCGATCCACGCGTCGTCCGCCCATCGCGGAATCGAGTGCACATGGACGTGGATGACGGTCTGGCCGCCGACCTCACCATTGGCGACGAACGGGTTCAGCCCATCCGGATCGAGCGCTCGACGAGTCATCTGACAGACCTTGTGCGTTTCGTCACGCGTGGGCCGTCGGGGGACGCAGGTCGGCGAACCCGGCCGCACGCTCAAACGCATCGGCGACGCGCAGGACCGTGGCCTCATCGAACGCTCGGCCGATGACCTGGAGCCCAACCGGAAGGCCACCTGACAAGCCGCAGGGAACGCTGATGCCCGGAAGCCCGGCGATATTGACCGGCAGGGTGCAGGCGTCGTTGAGGTACATCGCCAGCGGGTCGTCCACCTTTGCGCCGATCTTGAAGGCGACATTCGGCGATGTCGGCGCGAGGATGGCATCAACCGTGTCCAGCACGGCATCAAACTCGTCCTTGATCAGGGTTCGCACCTGCTGAGCCTTGACGTAGTAGGCGTCGTAATAGCCGGCCGACAGCGCGTACGTGCCCAGCATGATCCGCCGCTTCACCTCTGGCCCCAATCCTGACCCGCGAGTGTGGGAGTAGTTCTCCCACAGCTCCTCGATATCCGCAGAACGTCCGTAGCGCACGCCATCGAAGCGCGCCAGGTTGGCGCTCGCTTCCGCGGGCGCGATGATGTAGTACGTCGCCAATCCGCGATCGGTGGACGGTAGGCTGACCTCGACGATCTCGGCGCCGAGGCCACGCAGGGTCTCGATCCCCGCGCGCACTGCGTCCTCGACGCCGGGCTCCATCCCGGCCACGAAGTACTCTCGCGGGACGCCGAGGCGCAGGCCCTTCACGTCGCCGGTCAGCGCGGTGGCGTAGTCCGGGACCGGGGTGTCGACGCAGGTGGAATCTCGCGGATCGTGGCCGGCCAGCGCACCGAGCACGAGCGCCACGTCGCGCACCGAACGTCCGAACGGTCCGCACTGGTCCAGGCTGGATGCGAAGGCGATCATCCCCCATCGGCTCACCCTCCCGTACGTTGGCTTGAGCCCGACGGTGCCGGTCAGCGATGCCGGCTGGCGGATGGAGCCGCCGGTATCGGTCCCGAGCGCGAAGACAGCCTGGCCACCTGCCACGGCCGTGGACGAGCCGCCCGACGAACCACCGGGGACGGTCGTCTCGTCCCACGGGTTGCGCACCGGGCCGTACGCGCTGTTCTCGTTGCTGGAGCCCATCGCGAACTCGTCACAGTTCGTCTTGCCGAGCAGAATCGCGCCCGCCACTTCGAGGCGCTCCTGGGCCGATGAGGGATACGGCGACCGATAGCCCTCGAGGATGCGGGAGCCCGCGGTCGTCGGCAAACCACCCGGCAGGTCCTGCCCGGCGTCGTCGAGCGCGCGCGTGACGAAGATGTCCTTGAGCGCATACGGGATTCCGAGCAGCGGCCGACCTTCGGCGCCGCCGCGGGCAAGGGCCGTGTCGGCGTCGTCCGCGGCCCGTTGGGCTGCCTCGGCGCCGACGGCAAGAAAGCTGTTCAGACGCCCAGCATCACGATCGATCCGCGACAGGCAGGCATCGGTCAGCTCTCGCGAGCTCAGTTCGCGCGTGCGGAGGAGCTCACCGAGCTCGGTGAGGGTGCGGTCGGCGATCGGGAGTGTCATTCCCCGCTGCCCCAACCGCTTTCCTGTCCAATTCTCATGCAGCGACAGCTAGATCGACTATCCGACCCGATGCGAGATAGGACTGCGCCCCCATCCATGCTTACCGACCCTCCTGCAGGACGGTGGGCACGCGCAGGAACGGATCGTCGCGCAGTGGAGCGTTGGCGAGGGCGGCGTCCCGCGTCAGTCCTGAAACTCCTTCGTCCTCACGCATCACGTTCTCGAGTTGGATGACCGATGCCGTCGGACCCACGTGCGAGGTGTCGACGTCGCGCAGCGTCTCGATCGCGTCGAGGATGTTCGACAGCTGGGTCTGCATGCGGTCGACCTCGTCTTCGGTCAGGTGAAGCCGCGCAAGGTGAGCGACGTGCTGGACGTCGTCGCGGCTGATGGTTGCCATGCACCGATGGTAGCGCCATCTGGCAGCATTGCGCCGATGACCACCAAGGCGCATCCGATCCCCGGCGGGCAGATCGAAGCGTTCTCACTGCCCGGGGGCGACGGGGTACCGCTGGTCGTGCTCGGCGGCGTCGAGACCGGATTCAGAGCGCTGGCCGGCACCGAGCAGGTGCTGTCGCGGCGGTGGGCGGGGCGCAGGGAGCGCCGTACGGTCACCATCCTGGGCCGTCCGCTCCCCGACGATCCTGCCGACGCCGAGCGGATCATGCATCCACGGGTCATTGCCGACGGGGTGGCGAGCACCTTGCGCACGCTTGGGCTCGGCCCTGTCGCCATCGAGGCCGAGTCGGGCGGTGGGCGGATCAGCCTTTGGTTGGCGGTGGATCATCCGGAGCTCGTCGACCGCCTGGTACTGGCGGCAGTTTCCTCCGGAACGCCTCCGAATTCGCCGATGACCGAGCGCATGGGCCGATGGATCGCGCTCGCCGAGGCCGGCGAGTGGGGCACCTTCTTCGCGATGATGGCGCAACAGATGAAGGCCGCCGCCGAGACCGAGGCCGGTGCGTTCGGCGCTGCGGCGCGTCTGCAGCCGCGACCGGCGACGCCGGAACGGTTCATCGGCGAATTGAAAGCCACGCTCGATCCGAGTTCGTTCGTGACCGATCGGCTCGGCGAGATCGACGCGCCGACGCTCGTCCTGGCGGGCGAGATGGACCAGGTCGTCCCGCTCGCCTCAACCCGGTTGGTGGCCGAGCGTGTGCCCGGTTCGCGCATGCTGACCGATCCCAGCTGCGGTCACACCGTGCGCAGCTCGTTCACCGACTACGACAAGCACGTCGAGGCATTCCTGGCCGAGGGTGACCGATGAGCTCGGTCGCCGAGCCCGGCGATCGGTGGAAGCAGCTCGCGGTCCTGGCGGCGGCGGTGCTCCTTGCCCTGGTGCCGTGGTTCAGTGCCGCATCGGTCGCGCCGCTCCTCGCGGCCGAATGGGAGATCAGTCGGTTCGAGACGGCACTGTTGACGGTCGCCGTGCAGCTCGGGTTCGTGGTGGGGGCACTCGCCATCGCCTTCAGCGGAGCGGCCGACGTCATTCCGGCCCGTCGGCTGATCGCCAGCGGTGCGCTGTTGGCCGCCGCCGCCAACGCCGCATTCGGGCTGCTCGCCGTCGATCTCGTAACGGCGCTTCCGCTGCGTGCGCTGAGCGGGGCCGGGATCGCCGCCGTTTACCCCGTGGCCATGAAGGTACTCGCCGGATGGTTCCGCGGCGGACGCGGCCTGGCGGTCGGTGTCCTCACCGGCGCCATCACCCTCGGTTCGGCTCTGCCGCACCTGCTCCGCGCCGGCGGGGCCGTGGCCGACCTCGACTGGCGAGTGGTCGTGCTCGCTGCCACGGTGCCCTGCCTCATCGCCGTCCCACTGGCCTGGTGGGGCGTTCGCGAAGGGCCGATGTCGACGCCGGCGGCTCGGCTGAGCCTGCGCATGGCGCGAACTGCCCTCGGTGAGCGCAGCGTCCAGCTCGCCAACCTCGGCTACCTCGGCCACATGTGGGAGCTGTACGCCATGTGGACCTGGGTGCCTGCCTTCATCGCCGCCAGCCTGGCCATCTCCGGGGGCATCGACGCCGAACCCGCAAGCGGCGTCGCGTTCCTGGTCGTGGCGGCGGGCGCCGTCGGATGCGTCGGGGCTGGCGCCCTTGCGGATCGTCTCGGTCGCACAACGCTCACCATCGCCGCCATGGCCCTGTCGGGCTCGAGCGCGATCGCTGCCGGGCTGCTATTCGGCGCACCAACCACCGTTGTGCTCGTTGTAGTGGTCATCTGGGGCATCACCGTGGTCGCCGACTCCGCGCAGTTCTCCACTGCCGTCAGCGAGCTCGCACCGGCGGGCACGGCCGGGTCGGCGTTGGCGCTCCAGACGGCCGCCGGCTTCCTGCTGACGGGGATCACGATCGTCGCCGTCGGGGTGTTGGATCCGGGCGACCGGGAGGCGTGGACGCTCGCCTTCGGCATCCTGGCGCTGGGCCCGCTGGTCGGTATCGGGGCCATGCTCCGCCTGCGCCGACGGCCCGACGCCATCCGTATGGCCGGCGGACGGCGCTAGGCAGCTCCATCAGTCGAGAAGCTCAATGCTCAGCGGTACCGCTCGCCGGACGGCGTCAGAGACCGGGCAATGCTCGACGGCCCAATGCGCAATTTCCTCGAGCTGATCGGACGAAGCCCCCGTCGACCGCACGCCGATGCGCATCGAGAGCGGACCGCCCGGGACTGAGGCGTCGAGCCCCAGGATGCCGCGATCGTCCGACTCGCTGTCGACTGCGACCTCGCAGGTGAAGCGTTCGATGCCGAGCTGGGCCGCGCGCATGACGGCCAGCGAAGTTACGCATGCCGCAACTGCGGCGCGCAGGAACCAGCCGGGGCTGGGTGCTGCTCCGGCACCGCCGACGGCACCGGGCATATCGGTCGTCAGGGTCTCTCCACCAGTACCCTCCACCCGAATGCGCAGTCCTTCCTCCACGCGCGCGGTGGCCACGGAATCGGTGTAACGGGCCTCGTCCGGATGGTCGGTCAGGTACGCGCTGGCGCCTTCGATGGCGGTGCGAATCGCATGGGTCATTCGGTATCTCCTCCTTCAAGCAGGCGTCGCAGGCCGTCCTCGTCGAGGACCGTCACCCCGAGCCGCTCCGCCTTCGCCAGCTTACTGCCGGCCTTCTCCCCCGCCACCAGGTAATCGGTCATTGCGGAAACCGATGAGGACGCATGACCCCCCGCGGCTCGAATCGCCTCCTCAGCCTCCGAGCGGCTGAATTCGGGAAGCGTGCCGGTGACAACCAGCTTCTTACCGCTCAGTGGACCCTCCGCGGCTGGCGAGGTACCCGACACCGGAGCCTCGGCCGTCACGCCGGCATCCAGGAGCCGATGGAGCGTGTCGCGCGTGTGCTCATCGGCGAAGAAGCGCTCGATCCCCTCCGCCACGACCCGACCGATCCCGTAGACCGCCGTCAGCTCCTCCGCCGATGCGTCGCGGAGCATGTCGGCGGCTCGACGCGTCCAGGCAGCATCGGTCTCCTCCTTCCCGCGTGGGAGCTCACCGGCCAGCCAGGCGGCCAGGTCGATGGCGGTCTGCCCCCCGACGTGGCGGATGCCGAGCCCATTGATGATCTTGCTCAATGGACGCTGACGCGCATCCTGGATCGCGGTAGCCAGGTTCTCGGCGCTCTTTCGGCCGAGCCGCTCCAGGCTCTCGAGCGTGTCGGCGTCGAGCCGGAAGACGTCGGCCGGCTCGCGCACCAGCTCGCGGTCAATGAGCTGAACCATGATCTTCTCGCCGAGCCCGTCGATATCCATCCCGCTGCGCCCGGTGAAATGGAGGAGACCCCCGATTCGCTGCGCCGGGCATAACGGGTTCGGACAGCGCGTGACGACCTCACCCTCCTCGCGCACAGCCTTGGTACCGCAGACCGGGCAGTGGACCGGCATGTCCCAGATGGTCTCCGTTCCGTCCCGCGCGTCGATCACCGCGCTCACGATCTCGGGGATGACATCGCCGGCGCGCTGGAGGACGACCGTGTCGCCAACCCGAAGGTCCTTGCGCCGAATCTCGTCGATGTTGTGGAGCGTGGCGTTGCGCACGGTGGTACCGCCGACATGGACCGGTGTCACGTGCGCGACCGGGGTGAGGGCGCCGATCCGGCCGACGTATACGTCGATCTCCTCCAGCTTGGTCGTCACCTGCTCGGCCGGGAACTTGTAGGCGGTCGCCCAGCGGGGAGCACGCGCAACGAAGCCGAGTTCCTGCTGATCGGCCAGCGAGTCGACCTTGATGACGATGCCATCCGTCTCGTAGTCGAGCTCCTTGCGCGCCTCGCCCCATTCCTCGGTGTAGGCGATGACCGCGGCAATGCCCTCGACGCGGCGCACGTTCGGATTGACGGGAAAGCCGAGCTGCCGCATCAGCTCGAGCGACGCTGAGTGAGTCGCCAGCCCATGAGCCCCGACGAGCTGATAGGTCCACAGGCTCATTCGACGGCCGGCGGTCACGGCAGGATCCTTCTGGCGCACCGTGCCGGCGGCGGTGTTTCGGGCGTTCGCATACAGCGGCTTGCCGTCGCGCTCGAGCTGTTCGTTGAGCGCAGCGAATCCCCCGCGCGTCATGAAGACCTCGCCACGAACCTCGAGCCGATCTCCGGGCGGGGCCGCGTTCAGTCGTAAGGGAATCGCGCGAACGGTGCGCAGGTTCGGGGTGACGTCCTCGCCGGTGGTGCCGTCCCCGCGGGTGGCACCGCCCACGAACCGACGGCCCTCGTAGCACAGGCTGACCGCCAGGCCATCAATCTTCAGCTCGCAGACGTACGTCACCGGTGCGTCGTCCGCTGCTCGCCCCAGGCCACGCCGCACTCGCGTGTCGAACTCCCGGAGCTCATCGGCTCCAAAGGTGTTGCCGAGGCTGAGCATCGGCACCTCGTGACGAACTGACGGGAAGCCGCCCTCGACGGGTGCGCCGATGCGCTGCGTCGGCGAATCCGCAGTCATCAGCTCGGGATGCGCGGCCTCGAGGTCGATCAGCTCGCGAAACAGCATGTCGTACTCGCGGTCCGGCATGGCCGGCGCGTCGAGGACGTGGTAGCGGTGGTTCGCCTCGTCGAGCGCGGCGCGCAGCTCCGCGGCGCGAGCTTCGGGATCGGTCGCGGTCATCCGACGGATTCTAAGGGCCTCGCCGGACACCTCGCACGTGCCCGGCCACCATTGAACGGCCGGTCAGGCTGGGTTAACGACGCTGCGCGGCGGAGCCAGCCTCATATCTCGTCATCGGCCTCGTCCGCGTCGTCGAACCAGGCGCGCAGGTGGCCGGCGTGCTCCCGATAGTGCTCTGGCCCGTCGTAACGGATCACCATGGCGGGGGTGTGCCCGTTTCCGAGTTCCACGTCGAGCAGCTCCGGGTCAAGATCATTGAGAGCATCAGCAAAGCCACCGTAGGCACGGGCCTCGCGCTCAACGGCGGCCTCGGGCGTCGCCTGCCGAGCCTCCTTCAGCAGTCGAGCGTTCATCGTATCGGTCTGTACGGGGTCATAGTCGAACTCAGCGCCGCGGCCCTCGGTCGCCAGGCGCAGGGCCCCCGTCGCGTGCTCTGCCCAGAAAGCGACGTGGACGATCAGGTCGCGCACGCTCCAGCCATCGACGACCCCCGGCACGGTCACCAGCTCGAGGTCTACCGCGTCGAGCGCATCCAGAAAAGCGTCGCGCTCGGACGCCAGCTCAGCCGACATGTCCTGGGTACGGCTCATGACGATCCCGGCCCGGAACGGAGATCGCTGAGATGCTCTCGGTAGTGCAGCGCTCCCTCCTCGCGGATCTTCTCTTCCAACGTGACGCCGTCGGGCAGGCGTTCTGAAAGACGAGTCTGGTCCATGTCAGCCAGCCGTTCCAGCAGCGCCTGGACCGATGCGGCCTCGCGCTTTCGAACCGTCGTCAGATCGGCCTGACGGGCCACGCGCGCCACCGTCTCGTTCCGCTCGTCGACCGAGCCATCACCGTCGCCGACGTCGTCCACGCGATCGCTCTCGACGGCATGGATCACTTCCGCCACATGCCCGACCCAGTAGCCGAGATGCGCAATCAGCTCTCGCGCACTCCACGTGCCGGTGAGACCGGGTGCATTCAGGCGCGAGGGACCGATCCGCTCGAGCGCTGACAGGAGGTCGGCCCGTGCTTCGACGAGCTCATCGGCGAGCCGGTGAGTCATGCTCGCTCCAACCCGGCGTAGGCGGCGATCAGGCGCTTCACGCCCTCGCCGACAAAGGCAACGGTGACCTCCTCATCGCCTTTCACGATGCGGCTGGTGACGACGATTCCGTCACCGAATCTCCGGTGCTTCACCCGATCCCCGGCCCGCCACGCCGGATCCTCCTCGGCACCAAGCGCGTCTCCCGCTCCCGGCGCGGAGAATGTGCCACTGCCCAGATCGACCGTGCCGGCTCCCGTATAGCTGGCCGCGGCAACGCGCTCGCGGGCGGCGTCGAGGTGGCGGCCGACCGGCCGCGGGACGGGAGGGGCGGCCATGTCCGGGAGGGAGATGGGCCTCAGCGGCTCTCGCACCCGCCGCGTCGGCGAACGGTAGCCACCGGGCAGCCAGCTGCTGTCGTCATCGGTCCCGCGCGGCCAGTCGCCGCCGCGTCGAAATGGTGCCGCCGAACGCTCGGCCGCCAGCAGCTCGTCGGGAAGTTCGGAGAGAAATCGCGAGGGGTCCGACTGCGCGCCGACGCCGTACGTGGACCGATGGTGGGCATGCACGAGGTACAGCCGATCCTTCGCGCGCGTCATGCCGACGTATGCAAGGCGCCGCTCCTCCTCCAGCTCCCGCTCGTCCTCGAGCGCGCGTCGATGCGGGAGCAGCCCCTCCTCCATGCCCACCATGAAGACGATGGGAAATTCGAGGCCCTTCGCTGCGTGGAGCGTGATCAGGGTGACCCGGTCAGGCGCCTCGTCAAGCTCGTCCTGGTCGCTGACCAGGGCCACCTCCTCGAGGAAGCGCGCCAGGCCCTCGGGCGCGGCGATCTCGTCAAACTCGGCCGCGTGATTGCGCAGCTCGGCGACGTTGGTCCAGCGCTCCTCGCCCTCATCCGACCCGTCCTGAATGGACGCCTGGAGGCCCGAGCGTTCGAGGGCGGCGTCGAAGATGGCTGAGGGTGATTCGGTCCCGACCATGGCCATCAGCGCGCTCATCAGTTCGGCGAAGACGCCCAGTTGCGCCCGCGCGCGTGGCGCCAGGTTGGGGTTCTCGCCGGCCGCCCGGACCGCCTCCCACATGCTGACGTCCCGGGACTCGCTCCACGCGACGAGCTCCTCGATCGTCTTGGCGCCGATCCCCCGGGCGGGCACATTGATGATCCGTCCCAGCGCCACGCGATCCTGTGGATTCCGGGCCAGGCGGACGTAGCCAAGCGCGTCCTTGACCTCGCGTCGCTCGTAGAAGCGGGTGCCACCGATGAGCTGATACGGGATCCCGAAGCGCATGAGCGACTCCTCGATCACGCGGCTCTGGGCGTTGATGCGGTAGGCGATCGCCACGTCGCCGTACTTCAGAGAGCCATCCTCGTCATCTGCGCGACTGGTCAGCAGACGGGACATCGAGCCGCGACCCGCACCGCCCACCAGCTTCTCGACCTGGCGCGCGACGAACTCCGCCTCCTCGTACTCGTTGTAGGCGTCGAACAGGGTGATCTGCGCGCCGCCGCCGCGATCGGTCCACAGCTTCTTGTCCTTACGGCCGGCATTGCGGCTCACGACCGCGTGCGCCGCGTCCAGGATCGTCTGCGTTGACCGATAGTTCTGCTCGAGCTTTACGACCCTGGCGTCGGGGTTATCGGTCTCGAAGTCGAGGATGTTGCGCATGTCCGCGCCGCGCCACGAGTAGATGCTCTGGTCGTCGTCGCCCACCACGGCCAGGTTCTTGTGCTTGGCCGACAGATGCCGGCAGAGCAGATACTGCGCGCGGTTCGTGTCCTGGTACTCGTCCACGTTGATCTGCTGCCAGCGACCCTGGTACCGGGCCAACACGTCGGGATGCTGCTCGAACAGGAAGACGGTGCGCATCAGGAGGTCGTCGAAGTCGACCGCGTCGTCCTCACCGAGCTGACGTTGGTAGGCCTCGTACACGCGCGCGGCCGTCTCGTCGTAGTAGTTCGCTGCCTGCCGTTTGGCGGTGGCGACATCGGCCAGCTCGTCCTTGCGCTGCCCGATCCAGGCCAGCATCCCGTTCGGGCTGAAGCGCTTCTCGTCGAGGTCGAGCCCGCGCAGTACGGACTTCACCAGCGCCACCTGGTCCGCACGGTCGTAAATGGTGAAGCTCCGGGTGAGACCGATGACGGTGCCGTCGCGCCGCAGGATCCGGGCGCAGATCGAATGGAAGGTGCCGATTGTGGCCTCGCGAGCCGCCTCCTCGCCGATCAGGCCGGCGATGCGCTCGCGCATCTCTCCGGCGGCCTTGTTGGTGAACGTCACCGCGACGATCTGCCACGGCTTGTAGCCGGACGCGATGAGGAACGCCACGCGATGGGCGAGCACGCGCGTCTTGCCGCTCCCCGCTCCCGCCAGGATCAGGAGGGGGCCTGACAGGTGCCCCACCGCTTCGCGCTGAGGCGGGTTCAGCCTCGCCAGGATCTCCTGGGGAGCGAGCCGGGGTGTGGGCGTGGTCGCGGCGGCATCGGGCATGGTATCGATTCTAGAGGTGGTGCCCGCCCCCCGCAGGGGGCGATCACGCCCGCCCTGCGAACGGCGCTACAGCGTGCCCATGAGTAGCTTCATGCGCGCCTCCGTGGCGGCAGTGCTGCGAATGACCAATCGTCTCATTCGCGCACGACGAAGGGCCCCGGCCGAAGCCGGAGCCCTTCGCAATCAGAGCGAGGTTCGGGACCTAGAAGTCCATCCCGCCGCCGCCGGGAGGCATACCCATCGGCGACTTATCCTTCTCAGGAAGATCGGTGATGACCGTCTCGGTGGTCAGGAGCAGGCCGGCAATCGAAGCCGCGTTCTCGAGAGCGGATCGGGTCACCTTGGCCGGGTCGATGACGCCGGTCGCGAACAGGTCGCCGTACTCCCCCTTCTGAGCGTCATAGCCGCTGCCCGGGGACAGCTTGCGAACCGCCTCGACGACGACCGAGCCCTCCTGGCCGGCGTTGATCGCGATCTGTCGGAGCGGCTCCTCCAGCGCGCGACGCAGGATGTTGACGCCGATCAGCTCGTCACCGAGCACCTCGACCTTGTCGAGTGCCGGCAGCGAGTGAATGAGGACCGAGCCGCCACCGGCGACCATGCCCTCCTCGACGCCCGCACGAGCCGCCGAGAGGGCGTCCTCGATGCGGTGCTTCTTCTCCTTGAGCTCGACCTCGGTGGCCGCGCCGACCTTCAGGACGGCGACGCCGCCGCTGAGCTTGGCGAGACGCTCCTGGAGCTTCTCTCGATCGAAGTCGGAGGTGGTGTCCTCGATCTGGAGCTTGATCTGGCCGATGCGGGCCTTGATGGCACCCTCGGCACCCTTGCCCTCGACGATGGTCGTGGCGTCCTTGGTGGCGGTCACGCGGCGCGCCTGGCCGAGGTCTTCGAGCTGCACGCTGTCGAGCTTGCGGCCGACCTCCTCGCTGATGACACGTGCGCCGGTCAAGGTCGCGATGTCTTCGAGCATGGCCTTGCGCCGATCGCCGAAGCCGGGGGCCTTGACCGCTAGCACGTTGATCGTGCCCCGCAGCTTGTTGACCACCAGGGTGGCGAGCGCCTCACCGTCGACATCCTCGGCGATGATCAGGAGCGGCTTGCCGGTCGATACCGTCTTCTCGAGCGTCGGAAGGATATCGGCGACGGCGCTGATCTTCTTGTCGGTGACAAGGACGAACGGCGCGTCGAGCGTTGCCTCCATCTTGCCGCCGTCGGTCGAGGTGACCATGTAGGCGGACAGGTAGCCGCGGTCGAGCTGCATGCCCTCGACAAACTCCTTGTCGAGCTTCAGGCCCTGGGATTCCTCGACCGTGACGACGCCGTCCTTGCCGACCTTGTCCATGACATCGGCGATCATCTGACCGATCTCGGTGTCTCGGGCGCTGATCGACGCGATGTGGGCGATGTCCTCGGTCGTCTCGACCGGCTTCGACAGGCGCTTGATCTCCTCGACGATGGCTGCGACGCCCTTTTCGAGCCCGCGCTTCAGGCCCATCGGGCTGGCGCCGGCGGTGACGTTCTTCAGGCCCTCGGTGATGATGGCCTGTGCCAGGACGATGCTCGTCGTGGTGCCGTCGCCGGCCACGTCGTTCGTCTTGGTGGCGACTTCCTCGAGCAGCTGAGCACCCATGTTCTCGTATGGGTCCTCGAGCTCGATGTCGCGTGCAATGGTGACACCGTCGTTGGTGATCGTCGGTGCGCCGAATTTCTTGTCGAGGAGAGCGTATCGACCCTTGGGGCCTAGCGTGACCTTGACGGCATCGGCCATCTTGTCGACGCCGCGCTTCAGGGAGCGACGCGCCTCTTCCTCGAACAGCAGCTGCTTCGCCACGGTTCTATCAATTCCTCCTAGTGGTCGCCGCGCGACGCGCGACGCAATCGTCTGTCGGAAATCCGCCGCTATGCGATGACGGCCAGGATGTCCTTCTGGGAGAGGATCAGGAGATCCTCTTCGTCGAGCTTGAACTCTGTGCCGCCGTACTTCTGGAAGAGGACCTTGTCGCCCTCGCCGACCTCCATCGCCTCGCGCGTGCCGTCGTCCAGTGTTCGACCGGGGCCGACCGAAAGGACCGTGCCCTCCTGGGGTCGCTCCTTGGCCGTGTCCGGCAGAACGATGCCGCTCTTCGTCATCTCCTCGCGCGGAGTGGGCTTGACGACGAGTCGATCGCCCAGGGGCTTGAGCTGGGTCGCTGTGCCGCTGACCGTGCTGGTCATGTGTGCGTAATGCCTCCTTGCGTGCGCAACCGGTGCAGAATGGTGCGGTGGTGCCTCTCGCAGGAGCGCCAGAACGGTCCACCTAGACCGTGTGACTGGCACTCAACCGACGAGAGTGCTAATACGCAAGGTATCACCCGCGGAGCGCCAATGTCAAGGTCGCCGACGCCACGATGCCCCGGGGCCCTGACCGGGGCATCGCGTTCACAGGAGAGCGCGTTCAGGCGCGATAGGTGACCATCAACGCGCTCGGGACGGGCTCGGGGTCGCCGCCGTCACCGCCGTCTGTCCCTCCGCCATTCCCGTTGCCGCCACCGGGTGCGAGGACGAGGAAATACACGAGCACCGCGATGACGATGATCGCGATGATGATCCCGAGAATGAACCCGGCACCGCTGCTGCCGGCAGGCTCGCCGGCGGTCCCGCCGCCCGGGGTATTGACGTTGACCTGGCCCATGCGCTGGGTCCTCCTCCTTCGATGTGTCGTGCGATGGCATGCGCCACCGGCCGGTGCAATGAGCAACCGGCGTGCCAAACCCCTCCCCGGCGTACGAGTAAGTGCTCGCTCACTCGCCAACCAGGCGGTCATAGGCTGCTCGCACCTCATCCGCCACCGCCTGCGGCTCCATCGATCGCAAGCGTGCCAGCTCGGCGGCGACACGAAGTGCCGTGATCGGCTCATTGCGCTTCTCACGGTCCGGACCGAGAAACGGTGCGTCGGTCTCGATGAGACACGTCCCCGGTCCGAGCGCGGCGGCCGCGGCCCGTGGTCCGGTCGCGCTGCGAAAGCTGATCGGCAGCGCAAAGCTGATGAGAAAACCACTCGCCGTGAGCGCTCCGGCCATTGCCGCATCGCCCGAGAACGCATGCAAGACGCCTCTCGCATCACTCGACGTCCGACCGACCCAACCCAACAGCTCCGCGGTTACCTCATCGTGCGCCTCACGGTCATGTACAAGCACGGGCAGGTTGCGGGCAGCGGCCATCTCGAGCTGCCGCTTGAACGCGGCGCGCTGGACAACCGGCGGTGAGAGGTTCCGAAAGAAATCGAGGCCGATCTCCCCCACCGCCGTGCAGCGCGGGTCATTGATCAACGCTTCGACCGAGCGCCACGCGCTCTCGTCCATCGCCGCAGCATGGTGGGGGTGCACGCCCACCGCAGCCTGGATGAGCGGCGTGTGCAGCTCAGCCATCTCGAGCGCCGCCACGGAGGATGGCAGGTCCCAGCCTGGCACCATGATCCGCTCGATCCCCGCCCGCGCGGCGCGCTCGAGGACCTCGCCACGATCCGCATCGAACCGCTCGTGCTGGAGGTGGCAGTGAGAATCGATCAAGCCCGACAGCCGTGCAGGGCCATGGCGTCGGCTCAGACCGCCGCCTCCGCCTCGATACGCGGGAAGATGGGGGTCGGAGAGCCCGTCCTCAGGCCGGTGCCGGGCGAACCCCATGCCAGCAGCTGATCCAGCCCCGGACCACCGGCGCCTCGCTCGTCGTAGGGCGGCGGTACACCAAGCTGCTCCAGGATCGTACGCGCCCCCGAAGGCGCGACCGGCGCCAGCAAGTGGCCGAGAATGCGGCAGACCTCGGCCATCACCGCCAGCACCTGGCCGACGCGCTCGACCTCACCCGCCTTGTTGAGGCTCCACGGAGCCTGCCCCTCCGCGTAGCCGTTCGCGGTTCCCGCGAGGTCCATGATGGCAGCCAGGGCCTCGTCAAGGTGATGGCGCCGCATCGCCGCGTGGTAGGTCGCCACGGTGCGGGCGGCCGCGGCACGGACCTCGTCATCGGCCGGCTGCGTTGCATCGGTCACGGGCGGCAGCGTGCCCTCGAGATAGCGTCTGCTCATGCTCACCGTACGGTTCACGAGATTGCCGAGGTCGTTGGCGAGGTCGGCGTTGTAGCGCCGCACCAAGCCGTCGTACGTGACATCTGCATCGCGGTCGAACGGGACCTCGCGCAGGACGACATACCGCACGCCGTCGACGCCGAACGTGTCGGCCACGGCATCGGGATCTTCGGTGTTGCCCGCGGTCTTGCTCATCTTTTCGCCACGGTCGAGCATGAATCCGTGCGCGAAGACCTGCTTCGGCAGGGGAAGGCCGGCGCTCATGAGCATGGCGGGCCAGTACAGGCAGTGGAAGCGCGTGATGTTCTTGCCGATGACGTGAAGGTCAGCGGGCCACCATCGGTCCATTTCGGCCTGATCGTACGGAAAACCGGCACCGGTCAGGTAATTGGTCAGGGCATCGAACCAGACATAGATCCGATGCTTCTCGTCTCCAGGGAACGGGATGCCCCAGGTCGTGCCCGAGCGGCTGATGCTGAAGTCACGTAGGCCGTCGCGCAGCCAACCGAGGACCTCGTTGCGGAAGTGCTCCGGTTCGCAGAATGATGGATTGCGGGCGTACAGCTCCTCGAGCCGTTCCTGGTAGGCGGAGAGCCGAAAAAAGTAGTTGTGCTCCTCCAGCCACTGCGGATCCAGCGTCGCATGGTCCGGGCAGCGACCCTTGACAAGCTGTTGGTCCGTCTTGAACTCGTTGCAACCGGTGCAGTACCAGCCGGAGTAGGCGCCCTCGTAGACATCGCCGGCCGCCTGCGCACGACGGACCATCTCGCTGGCGGCCTCGGCGTGGTCTGAGTCGGTGGTGCGGATGAACCGATCCGCGCTGATCCCGAAGCGCTCGAAGGTCGCCTGCCAGGTGGCTGCCCAGGGATCGATGAGCTGATGCGGGTCGATCCCCCGCTCGCGCGCGTCGCGCTCGACATTGGCGGAATGCTCATCCATGCCGGTCAGGAAGCGCGTTTCGTGCCCGAGCAGACGGTGATAGCGAGCGATCGCATCGGCGCCGATGGCCTCGAACATCGAGTGCAGCGCGGGACGTTCGCTGGGATAGAAGATGGCCGTTGTCAGGTAGAAGCGCTCGCTCATCGTGAATCCTTCAATGATTGCGGCCCTTCGGCCAGTAGAGCTCCTTGCGAACCTGCTCCGGTGCAAAGCCGCGCTCAGTGGCGATCCCTTCCACCGCGCTCACCATGTCGGGGTTGCCGCACAGGTAAATCGTCGTGTTCTCGGCCGTCAGGCCGTGCACGTCGAGCTGGTCGGCGAGGATAGCTTCGACCCGGCCGCTGGGACCGAGCCAATCCGGAGAGGCCTGGGCCCGCGAGATCGTTCCCACGTACCGCAGTGGAAAGCCACCGCCGGTCGCCAGCTCGGTGAGCTCCGCGCGCCAGGCGAGGTCGTAGGCGTAGCTGACGCCGTGGAGAAGCACGACGTCGCGTTCCTGGCCGCGAGCGCGCAGCGTCTCGATCATGCTGATGAACGGTGCCAGGCCGGTCCCCGACGCAACGAAGAGGCATGTTCGCCCGTCGTCCTGGAGCAGGAACTTGCCCTTGGCTCCCTTGATGTTGATGGGATCGCCGACCGACATCTGCCAGAGGAGCGGTGTGAGGCCACCGCTCTCAACGAGGCGGATGAAGAACTCGTACTCGGACAGGTCGTCGGCCGACGAGGAGATGCTCATCGGTCGCTGAATCAACTTTTCCGGACCCAGCAGGCCAAGCGTGGCGTATTGGCCCGGTGCAAAGGGGAAAGGCTCCTCGAGCGCCTGCACGCCGACGATCGCCAATCCCGGAGCGACCTCTTCCCACCGGCTCAAGCGTCCGTTGTAGGGGTACTCGCCCGTCATCCATCCCTCGCATGCGCGCGCCAGCGTCAGGTCGGCTGCCGCGGGTGGCAAGTATAGACGTGGGTCAGGGCGGCTCGGGCGACGGGCCGGGGGATGGACCCGCCGCCCGATGCGTCACATCGCGACGACCGCCTCGAGGGCATCCGTCGCGGCACCATTAGTGGCAATCGCTGCCGGAGCGTCCGGGGCACCGGCCGCGGCTTCCGCCTCCTTGGCGTATTCCTTCTTCGAGCGACCCGACAGCATCTCGAGCGAAGCGACGACGACCTCCGTCTTCCAATGGCGCTTTCCGGCGTCATCGTCCCACTGCCGCGTTTGCAGTCGGCCCTCGACATCCACCAATTGTCCCTTCGACAGGAACTGACCGCAGATTTCGGCCAGGCGATCCCAGGCGACACAGGGATGGTATTCGGTCCGCTCGCCATTTCCACCGCGGTACTCGTTGGTCGCGACCGAGAAGGTGGCGACATGCTTGCCCGACGGCAGCGACCGAAGCTCCGGATCTCGCGTCAGTCGACCGACGAGCATCACCTTGTTCATCCAATGGCTCCTTTCATCCACAGCGCACCGGGGGCGAGTTCGGCCGCTTGAGGACAAGCCTAGGGGACGCCGATTACCCGCCCGTTACCACCGGCTTACCGAGATGCCCCGGAGGCCGACGGTCTCGCACCCTACCGGCGTGAGCCCGGGCGTCGGCGCGGATACAGGTGATCGATCCCGGGCGTCCGGAGCGAAAGCTTGGCCACCGGCGGTTGCTGGCGCTTGAATTCCATCTGGGCCACGCGGCGCGAGACCCATTCGACCAGATCACGGTCCAGGCCACCAGCCACGCAGCGATCGATCGTCCAGCGCCGATCCACCAGTGCGAAC
The DNA here is from genome assembly GCA_038233215.1 of Candidatus Limnocylindria bacterium. Lineage (GTDB taxonomy): Bacteria > Chloroflexota > Limnocylindria > QHBO01 > QHBO01 > JACDBZ01. The sequence goes on along the minus strand of JBBSML010000011.1, from coordinate 55,357 downwards.
AGGGTGCGGTCCAGCAGGTCGTACGAGCGGCCCAGCTCACCCTCGTCGGTCTGACCGGGCCACAGATCTGCGGACGGTGGCTTGTCGAGGATCTCGCGAGGCACGCCCAGCTCGGCGGCGACGCTCCGCAACTGGGTCTTGTAGAGGTCGCCGATCGGGGCGATGGCTGCCGCCATATCGCCGTGCAGGGTGCCGTAGCCGAGAAGTGCCTCGGTCTTGTTGCTGGTGCCGGCCACGAGCGCGTCAGAGGCCGCCGAACGGTCGTAGAGCACGATCATCCGCTGGCGCGCCATGACGTTGCCTCGTCGCACGTTGAGCTCGTCGCCTCCCGCCGTCTGGGCTGGATCAGTCATCAGTGACAGCATCGGCTCGACCATCGGCGTGATGTCAACCCGCTCAGTCGCGCAACCGAGCGCGGTGGTCACGCGCAGCGCGTCCGTCTCCGATGCCTGTGACGAGGTCCGGTAGGGCATGCGCACGGCCAGCAGATTGTCGGGATCCACGGCACGTGCGCACAAAAAGGCGACCGTCGCTGAGTCCACCCCTCCGGAAAGCCCGAGGACCAGGCGCCGGAAGCCTGTCTGCTCCATCTGGGCGCGGATGAAACCGATGATCACGTCGACCGCCTGCGCCGGCTCAATGCCGGGCAGTGGTGGCAGGTTGCGCGGGTCGCTCACGCGTTGTCCGTCGCCAATGGCAGGCCGGCGCGTTCGGTGATGATGCGGTCGAGCTCGCGCCGCGTGAGCTCCAGGCGCTCATCGGCGAGAAGCGGCATGCCATAGCGCTGCATGCGCAGATCATCGGTGTTCATGGTGCCCACCACGAGCGCCTCATCCCACAGGGGAGCTTCGACGACGGTCGATCCGTCGGCAGCCAGGATGCGGGAGCCGCCCCAGAAGGTGAGCCCCTCCTCATTGCCGACCCGGTTGCAGAAGGCGATCGGCACCGTGCCGAGCAACGCATACGTGTCCTGCATCTTGTGCCAACCGGCGATGGCAGCGAGGCCGGCCATGCTGCCCGGCGCCCGCGACGGACCGGCGGCGAGGTTGACGAGCAGCGACGCGCCATCGAGCGCCTGGATCATGGGAAGGCTGGCGTGCCAGAAGTCCTCGCAGACTGAAAGGCCGATGCGCCCGATGGGCGGTCCGACCTCGTGCGTTCGGATTCGCTCTCCGGGACGTGTGAAACGTCCCTCGTCGAACAGGCCATAGGTGGGCAGGTAGACCTTGCGGTGCAGGCCGACCAGCTCCCCGGCGCGCAGCAACGCAGCACTGTTGGCATACCGGTGGTCATCGGTCTCTTCGACGAAACCGACGGCAATCAGCATGTCGGGCCGGGTTAGTCCGAGCTCTGAAAGGCGAGGATCGTCGCGACGCATCGCGACCTCAGGCACGAGATCCTGGAGGAAGTATCCGGTCAGCGCCAGCTCCGGCAGCACCGTGAGCGCGGCTCCCTCCGCGTCAGCGCGAACAATGGCGTCGCGCACGATCTCGAGATTGGCATCAAGGTCGCCCAGCTGCGGCGCGACCTGCGCCAGCGCGATGCGGTATTCCACGCCGCGAAGCCTAGCCGATCAGTGCTGGATGGCGTCTCCGGTGATGATGTGCTCGGGCTCGGGGGGCGGTCCGCTGTCAGGCGACGTCACGGCCTCTTCGGAATCCGTGTCGCGTGCGTGCGAATGCAACGCCGCAGCGGCCACGAGCTCATCGCGACGTTCCTGCCCGGCCAGCTCCTCCGCGAAATGACAGGCCACGCCGTGGCCGGGGGTCATCTGGCGCAGCTCCGGCGTCTCGGTGACGCAGCGCTCAGGGTCACTGAGCTCGCGCCGCAGCCAGCATCGGGTATGGAAGCGGCAACCGGACGGCGGATTGGCTGGAGATGGCACGTCTCCACGCAGAATCATTCGCTTCCGGCGCGCTTCGACCCTGGGGTCCGGAATGGGCACCGCGCTGACGAGTGCCACGGTGTACGGGTGCAGGGGCCTCTCGTACAGTTCGCGCGACGGCGACAGCTCCACGACCTCGCCCAGGTACATGACGGCGATGCGGTCGCTGATGTGGCGCACCACCGACAGGTCGTGGGCGATGAAGAGGTACGTCAGGTTGAACTCGCGCTGCAGATCGGCCAACAGGTTGATGATCTGGGCCTGGATCGAAACGTCGAGCGCGGACACGGCCTCATCGGCGGCAATGAATTCCGGCTGCACCGCCAATGCTCGGGCAATTCCGGCACGCTGGCGCTGGCCTCCGCTGAACTCGTGCGGATACCGATTGATGGCGTTGCGCGGCAGGCCGACAATCTCGACCAGCTGCTGAGCGCGCCTGGCGGCCTGCGAACCACTGGCGATCTGGTGCACGCGAAGCGGTTCGGCGAGCATGGAGCCGATGGTCATGCGCGGATTCAGCGACGCGTATGGATCCTGGAAGATCATCTGCATCCGGCGTCGCATGCGGCGCAGCGCATCGCCCTTGAGGGTGGTCACGTCCACGCCGTCGAACATGATGCGACCGTCGGTGGCATCCACCAGGCGGATGACCGCTCGCGCGAACGTCGACTTTCCGCAGCCGGACTCCCCCACCAGCCCGAGCGTTTCCCCGCGCCGCACGTCGAGCGAGACTCCGTCAACCGCGCGGACCGCACCGACCTTCCGCTCGAGAATCAGTCCCTCGGTGATCGGGAAGTGCACGCGCAGGCCCTCGGTGCGGAGGAGCGGCTCGTCGGCCGATGACCTCGGCACCGACGCAGGCGTGGCGGTGGCCGTCATGACGCCTGCTCCGCCTCGAACCCCGACGGCACCAGGCGCTCGCCCTCGGCCGGGTACCAGCACGCAACCTCGTGACTGTCCGCAGCCTGCGGCGCGTGCTCGAGTGGCGGCATCTCGACCCGGCAGCGATCCTGAACGTTGAAGCAGCGAGGCGCGAACGGGCAGCCGGCAATGTCCCGCGAAAGGTCCGGTGGCTGGCCCTGGATCGGCACGAGGGAGCCCCGTCCTTGTGCGTCGAGACGGGGGATCGACTGCAACAACCCGACCGTGTACGGGTGACGCGGACGTCCGTACAGCTCGCCGGTCTCAGCGCGCTCGACGATGTGACCGGCGTACATGACGTTGATGGTACGCGCCATCCCGGCGACAACGCCCAGGTCATGGGTGATCAGGATGAGCGCCGTGTCGGATTCACTCACCGCGATGCGCATGAGGTCAAGGATCTGCGCCTGGATCGTCACATCGAGTGCCGTGGTCGGCTCATCGGCAATCAGGAGCTGCGGATCGCACGCGAGCGCGATCGCGATCATCACGCGCTGACGCATGCCACCACTGAATTGGTGCGGAAAGTCGTTCAGGCGTCGCCTGGCCGCAGGGATGCCCACGAGCTCCAGAAGCTCGACCGCGCGCGTGACGGCGCCGCGGCGCTTGAGGTTCCGATGCGCCTCGAGCACCTCCGTCAGCTGCCGCTCGACGGTGAGCACCGGGTTCAGCGAGGTCATCGGATCCTGGAAGATCATCGCCATCCGGTCACCGCGTATCGCGCGCACGGCCTCCTCGGACAAGCTCAGCATGTCCTCACCGTCGAAGAGGATCTCCCCCGAAGTGATTCGTGCCGCCGGCTTCGGCAGGAGGCGCATGAGTGCCAGCGAGCTGACGCTCTTGCCGCAGCCGGATTCACCAACCACCCCCAGGGTCTCGCCCCGCGCGAGGTCATAGCTGATGCCGTTGACGGCGTGAACCGTTCGGTCGCCCGATCCGAACGTGACGGAGAGGTCCCGAACGGCCAGGATGGGCTGGTCGGGGGCGGGGTCCGATCGTCGAATCATCGGCGCAGCTTCGGGTCGAGGGCTTCGCGCATACCGTCACCCAGGAGGTTGAAGCCGAGCACCGAGAGCACGATGGCGATGCCGGGGAAGAATGCCAGGTAGACCGCGTTGTTGAGGTAGCGGTACGTGTCGGAAAGCATCATTCCCCATTCAGGCGTTCCCGGGTCCGGCGGGCCGAGGCCCAGGAAGCCGAGCGCGGCGGCATCGACCACCGCGGTCGCCAGCGCCAGGGTGCCCTGCACGATCAGCGGGCTGATCGCATTCGGCAGCATGTGGCGCAGGAGGAGCGTCGGGCCAGCCACCCCGACCGACCGGGCCGCGATGACGTAATCCGCCTCGCGCAGGCTCAGAAGGCTGGCGCGCAGCAGCCGCGCGAAGATCGGCACGTTGAGGATGGCAATCGCGACGGCGATCTGCACGAATCCCCGGCCGAGGTAGGTCACCACCGCGATGGCGAAGAGGAGGCCCGGGATCGACAGCATGATATCGACGCCGCGCATGATCACCGAGTCGACCCAGCCACGGAAGTACCCGGCCAGCGCACCAAGGAGGCCACCCGCCGCGACCCCGAAGATCACCGACAGCACGGCGATGCCGAGGGTAAGGCGCGACCCGAAGATGATCCGCGAGAGCACGTCCTGCCCCTGCACGTTCGTGCCGAACCAGTGCTCGGGGGACGGGGGCAGATAGCTGTCGGCGAGGTTGCCGCGCGTGGGATCGAACGGTGCCAGGAAGGGCGCAAACATCGCCATCAGCACGAAGATGGCCACGACCGTTCCGCCGATGATGGCGGCCGGGCTGCGACGCATGCGCCGCAGCGCATCGGTCCACAGACCAATGGGACGATCCTCGTGCGTCGCCGTCATGACGCCGGTTGCCTGCGTCATGAGTACCGAATCCTGGGGTTGAGGAAGGCGTAGCTCACGTCGACCGCCAGGTTGACGAGCACGAAGATGACGGCAAGAACGAGAACCCCGCTCTGGATGACCTGGTAGTCATTATTCACCACGGCATCGTAGATCCACTTCCCGACGCCGCCCCAACCGAAGATCGTCTCGGTCAGAATCGCTCCGCCGAGGAGGAGTCCCATCTGGAGGCCGATGACGGTGACGACGGGAAGGAGTGCATTGCGCAGCACGTGGCGGTTATCGACCACCCTCGAAGCAAGTCCCTTGGCGTTGGCCGTGCGCACGTAGTCCTCGTTAAGGACGTCGATCACGCTGGCGCGCGTGATGCGCATGATGATCGCAAGGGGGATCGTCCCGAGAGCGATCCCGGGCAGGATGAGGTGGCGCAGGGCATCCACGAAGCCACCGAATTCGCCGGCCAGAATGGCATCGACGGTCATCATGTTCGTGACCCGCGGGATGGCGTACTCGATGAGGTCGATGCGGCCGGAATCGGGCAGGATCGGCCAATGGATGGCAAACAGGAACTTCAGCATCAGGCCCAGGAAGAAGATGGGAATGCTGATACCGATGAGCGAGACGACGGTGCCGGCGGAGTCCAACCACGAGCCTCGGCGCTTCGCCGTCAGCATGCCGAGCGGGATCCCGAGCGTCAGGGCGAAAATCATCGCCGCGGCGGTGAGCTCGACCGTGGCGGGAAATCGCTGAAGAAAGTCGTCTGTCACGTCGCGGTTGGTGATGAAGCTGGTGCCCAGGTCAAGCCGCACCAGGCCGGACACGTACTCCCAGTACTGCTCGATCAAGGGCCGATCGAGACCAAGTGCTGTCCGTACCCGCTCGACGGCCTCGGGCGTTGCTCGCTCTCCGAGGATCGCACCGGCCGGGTCACCGGGAAGCAGACGGATGAAGAGGAAGACGAGGACCGTCAGCCCGAGCATGATCGGGATGAGAAGCAGCAGGCGGCGAAGGATGAACTTTCCCACGTCACTCCCGGTGTCGAATGGAGAGAGGGCCTCGGCGCTCGGCCGAGGCCCTCTCGTCTATGCCTGGTTCGGGTCGGTTACTCGGAGAGCCACACGCTCTGGAAGCTCTCTGACCCGGTCGGGTTGGGCTCGTAGCCCTGGACCACATCGGTGAACGCAAGTGCCGTATCACCATGTGCGAGGGTCACGAAGCAGACGTTCTCGTGGATCAGACCGGCCACCTCGGCCCAGGCCTCGCCACGGGCCGCCTCGTCGAGCTCGGCATCGGCAGCACTGATCGCGTCCTCGAGACCATCAACGTCGCAGCCGAACTGGGCCGCCGGCTCACCCTGCGCGTAGCCGAAGTGAACGCCGTACCAGTTCGACGGATCGTCGTAGTCTCCGGTCCACCCGAGGAAGTGCAGATCGTAGAAGCCGTTCTGCGCATCGAACAGGTAGCCGGGGCTATCCCAGATGTCGCTGTTCGGTACGACCACGAACCCGACATCCTCGAGCATCTGCGTGATCGCCTCGTGCAGGCCACGCGGGTCGGGCATGTACGGACGGGTCACCTCGGTCGGATACCAGAAGTGAATCGTGGCAGGGTTTTCCGCGTTGAAGCCAGCATCCTCCAGGAGCTGTCGAGCTCCCTCGGCATCGAACTCCGCCGGTTCCACTCCGGCCAGGATCGCGTCGGACCACCCGCTCGAGGGCGGCATGAACGTGTCCGCCACCGATCCGCGGCCACCATAGAAGGGCTCGATCAGCGCTTCCTTGTCGATCGCCATCTCGATGGCCTGGCGAACGGCAAGATCCTGAAGAGGCGATTCTTCGCCTTCGTAGACTTCGGCAACGCCACTCTCGGCTGCGGCCGCATTTTCACGAGCGACCGGGTTCAGACCCAGGTAGAGGGTGTTGAAGGACAGGCGCTCCACGAGCGAGAAGCCCTCGCTCTCGACCGTCTCGTAGTCGGACGGGTTCACCAGGTCAAAGCCCTGGACACTGCCCCCCTGGAGCGCCTGCAGGCGAGCAGCGGGATCCGCGATCGGGCGAATGATCAAACTGTCAAGGAGCGCCGGATCGCCCCAGTAGTCTTCGTTTCGCGACAGCGTCGCGCTGTCATCGGGAACGTAATCGTCGAGGACGAACGGACCGGTGCCGCCCTGCACCACGTCGGTGCCGAAGGTGCTGGTCGCCGCATCATCCGCGTTGGTCGACTCCAGGATCGCCGGACTGACGATGCTGAAGGGCGTCAAGGTGATACCGAACAGGAAGGTCGGGCTCGGCTCGCGAAGCGTGATGGTGACCTCCAGCTCGTCAGTGGCCTCCACGCTCGAGATGAGGTTTTCGGCACCGAAACCATCCATCAACGCGCCGTAGTAATACGCGTCGCCCTGGAACTCCTCGGAGAAGTTCTGCATGCGGTCGAAGTTGAACTTCACGGCCTCGGCGTCGAGTGGCGTCCCATCGTGGAACGTCACGCCCTCGCGCAGGGTGAAGACGTACTCGGTGTCCGACGGCTCGCCCGTCCAACTTTCGGCGAGCACGCCGACGAGTTCGTCAGTGGTGCCGGGTGCCAGGTCGACCAGGGGCTCGTACACCTGCTGCAGGATTCGGAACGACTCGCCGTCGCTCGTGAGCGCCGGGTCGAGGCTGGCCGCCAGTCGCGCGCCGGCAAAGACCAAGGTCCCGCCTGCGGTCGGCTCACCGCCGTCAACATCTTCGCTTGCCGATGGCTCGGGGGCCTCGGACTCAGACCCGCTGGCCGGCGGCTCGGATCCCTCATCCGGCGTCGCGGCCGGCTGCTGCCCACAGGCAGCCAGCACCAGCACGAGCACGGCAAGGACGGAGACCCATCTCCAGGTTCGCATCCACTCTCCTCCAACATATGGCAATAACGCTGCGGTGTGACTCATTCCGCTCCGCGATGACGGCACCGCCTCCGGTCATCAACGGGTACAGCTCCTGCTCTCAGAAGGCTCGGATCAAGGGTTGGATAGTCTTGCACACTCCCGCATCGGTTAGAAGGGCTCGCCTACGATGACCACTTCCTCGAGGAGGACGACCGTCGGGGCCGATGGTGCTTGGCCCCCACCGACCGGGTCGATCAGCGTCGCGCGACCCGGGGTCGCGCCGAGCACAAGCGTCGAGCGGATCGTGGACGATTCGAGCTGCGGCTCGGCCGCGATCACGGTCTCCGGCGTCGTCACCGTCGGCGTGGTCACGGTCGGCGTGGTCGCCATCGACGCGCTCACGAGAAATGCCGTCTCCGGGTCCGACGGCGCCGCGGCCACGATGTAGACCACGGGAACGCGCTCATCGGCGGCGAGTGATCGAGGGAGCATCGCCTGACGCTCGAACTGCTCACCCTCAGCGCTCGTGCGCGTCCTCGTCTCGGGCGGTCCAGCCTCCAAAGGGGCAATCGTGACGTGCGTCGATGTGGCGATGATTCCCGCCAGCCCAACGGCGGTGATGGCGGTCGCCGTCCGCAGCCGCGCCGCGAGGGCGCCGGCATGGCGATGCAGAAATGCGCCGAGACCACGTTCCGGGGCCTGCGCACGTTCGAGAATCGCACTCCAGGCGCCCGGCGAAGGCGCGGCAGACTCAGCCCGCTCCGCAAGCGCAGTGCGCAGCTGTTGGACGAGGGCACGGTCGAAGCCGACCTCATCGCGGCAATTGCCACAGTACGCGAGGTGATCGAGATGCGGGGCCGAGCTGGGGCCGAACTCGCCGAAGCGTGCCAACCAGAGGAGCTCTCTGCAGATTCTCCTGCACCTCATCGAGTTGGCCCCCGTGCGACAGCGGCAGGACCGATCGGCAAACGGCGCTCGACCGGCAGACGCACGCGGAGGGCCTTGAGTGCGTAGTGCAATCTCGATTTCATGGTTCCGACGTTACACGCAGCGATCTCGGAAGCCTGGGCCAGCGAATAGCCGTGAAGGTAGTAGAGGATGACGGCCGTTTGTTGCTTGGGTGGCAGGGCATCGATGCCGCGCTGGAGTACCTCGAGAAGCTCGCGCGACTCGACGACCTGGTCGGGCCGCGCGGCTAGGTCGACCACCAGATTGGTGATCAGGCTCGTGATCGGCTCCGCCAGCGTCTTCCGTCGACTGACGCGGCTGTAGCACAGATTGATCGTCACGCGCTGGAGCCAGGGAAGCGGCGAACGCCCCGGATCGAGACGCTCACGAACGCGATAGGTCTTCACGAAGCAGTCCTGGAGGACCTCCTCGGCCAGGAATGGATCGCGCGTGATGGCCAGCGCCGTCGCGTAGACCGGGCGTTTATACGTGTTGAAGAACTCCTCGAACGCGTCGAGATCTCCGCGCTGCATGCGCTCCACGAGGTTTTCCGGCTGTCCGGGTTCCATTGACACCTGGTTCGCTCGATTGCCGTATCGGTTTGCCATAGTACGCCGCGCCCCCCGAATTGGTTCAGACCTTCGCGCCCTGTCAGGTGGTGGGCGCCTCGCGGGCGGGCGCCATCGATGGTGCATCGGGCACATCGCCTTCATCGGGAAAGACATAGCGCAGGTCGGGCCTGCGGGCGGCCGCCGTCTCATCCAGGCGACCGACAGGCGTGGTGACCGGAGCTCGCTTCATGGCAGCAGGATCGGAGGCGGCCAGCTCAGCGATCTCGCGCATCACATCGACGAAGTGATCGAGCGTCTCGAGGCTCTCGGTCTCGGTTGGCTCGACCATGAGCGCCTCTTCGACGATGAGCGGAAAATAGATGGTCGGCGGGTGGATGCCGTGGTCGAGAATCGCCTTCGCGATGTCCAGCGTCGTTACGCCGTGCTCTCTCTTCTGGCGTCGCCCGCTGAAGACGACCTCGTGCTTGCTGAGCCGGTCATAGGGCAGGTCGTACACGTCGTGGAGCTTGACGCGCAGGTAGTTGGCGGCCAGCACCGCGTCCTCGCTGATCGTCCGCAGGCCGGCGTCGCCGTTCGAGCGGATGTAGGTGTAGGCGCGCACGAACATGCCGAAGTTGCCGTACAGGGAGCGCACCTTGCCGATGCTCTGCGGTCTGGCGTCGTTCAGCGCAAATCGAGCGCCGGCGGTGGAGCGACCCGCCCAGGCGTTGGCGCGAACCTCAGCCGCATCCCCATCGATGAGCACCGGCATCGGCGCCGGCAGGAACGGTTCCATGCGTTCGCTGACGCCCACCGGACCGGCTCCCGGACCTCCACCTCCGTGCGGGGTCGAGAAGGTCTTGTGAAGGTTGAAGTGCATGATGTCGAAACCCACCTGGCCGGGTCTGAAACGGCCGAGGATCGCATTCAGGTTGGCGCCGTCCATGTAGGCAATGGCACCCGCCTCCCTGACCGCGGCAAGCACCTGATCGATCTGGTCCTCGAAGATGCCGAGCGTCGAAGGGTTGGTGATCATCAGCGCAGCGACGTCCGGGCCGAGAGCGGAGCGCAGCGCCTCGAGATCGATGCCGCCACGCTCGTTCGAGCGAATGGTGACGGTCTGATATCCGACCATGGTCGCCGTCGCCGGGTTCGTCCCATGCGCGGAATCGGGCACGAGCACCTTCATGCGCTGCTCGCCCTCCCCGTGGGCGCCGTGATACGCCCGCGTCATGAGCATTCCGGTCAGCTCGCCGTGCGCCCCGGCCGCCGGCTGGAGGCTGACCGCCTCGAACCCACTGATCTCCTTGAGGAGCTCGGCCAAGAGCCACATCAGCTCGAGGCTGCCCTGGTTGAGCGCTTGCGGATCGAGGGGATGCGACTCCGCCAGGCCGGGCAGTCGTGCCGCCCACTCGTTGACCTTGGGGTTGTACTTCATGGTGCACGACCCGAGCGGATAGAAGTTCAGGTCGATGGCCATATTGAGACGAGCGAGCCGGTTGAAGTGCCGCAGCATGTCGAGCTCGCTCACCTCCGGCAGACGAGGCGCTTGCGCGCGCAGGACCGATGCGGGTAGCTGCGGCTGCCCATCCCCCGCCGCTCGTGCCCGCTCCGAGGGTCGCGGAAAGCGAACCGCCCGCCGTTCGGCTCGCGACCGCTCGAAGATCAGCGGCTCGACCACGGTCAGGTCATCCCCCGCGTTCGGCCCGGAGAAGGCGGCACCACGGCCCGAGGCATTGGACCTCGGTGCCTCGGCCACGCTCATCGCGTCTCCTCCAGGGCGGCGACCAGGCACGCGATGTCGTCGTCGGTGGTGAGCTCCGTCGCGGCCAGGAGCAGGGTGTCGCGCAGCATCGGCTCGGCGCGCTCGAGGACGTGACCGGCCACGATGCCCCGCTCGGCCAGTGTCGCGTGGCGGCGCGCGGCGGGCGGCCGCCGCCGCGCCACCGCGGGCCGAGACGCGCCGCCGAAGCGACGCTCGGCGAGGCCGGCCGACTCGAGCGCGCCAGCCAGCTGACGGGCCTGCGTCATCGACAATTCGGCCACCTCGCGCAGACCATTCGGTCCGACAGCGATCAGGTAGGCGGTTGCGGCCAGGGCCATGAGCGCCTGGTTTGTGCAGATGTTGCTCGCCGCCTTCTCGCGCCGGATGTGCTGTTCGCGTGCCTGGAGCGTGAGCACATATCCCTTCCTGCCCTGCGCGTCGCGCGTCGCGCCGACCAGTCGGCCCGGCATCTGGCGCACCGACGCCATGCGAGCCGCCATGAGTCCGACGTACGGACCGCCAAAATTGATCGGTATGCCTAGCGGCTGGCCCTCCGCCGCTACGATGTCGGCGCCGTAGGTTCCGGGTGCCTCGAGAAGCGCCAGCGAGGTGGGCTCGACCACGGCCACGAACTGCGCGCCTGTGGCGTGGGTCGCATCGGCGAGCTCGCGCATTGGCTCCAGCTGGCCGTAGTAGTTCGGCTGAGCGGCGATCAGACAGGCGACCTCCTGCAGATCCGCGACTGCCGCGGGATCGGTCGTGCCGTCCCCGCCCTCGGCCAGGTCGACAGGGACGATCACGACCTCGATGCCGGGGCCTGCGCAGTAGGTCTCGAGGACGCGGCGGTAGTCCGGATTGACGCCAGCTGACACGGCCACGCGTGAACGGCGCGTGAGACGACAGGCCATCATTGCGGCCTCAGCGGTCGCCGTCGCCCCGTCGTAATGCGACGCGGTGGCGACCTCCATGTCGGTCAGCTCGCAGATGAGCGACTGAAATTCGTAGATGCTCTGGAGGGTTCCCTGCGACACCTCGGGCTGATAGGGCGTATAGGAGGTGGCGAACTCCGAACGACCGATCACCTCGCCCACCACCGACGGAATCAGGTGCCGATACGCGCCGGCACCCAGGAAGCTGACCTCCGCAATTCGGTTGCGGCCGGCAAGGCGAGCCAGCTCCGCGCGCACCTCCTGCTCGACGAGCGGTGGAGGCACGGCCCAGGCGCCGGCACGCACGCCCGCCGGGATATCAGCGAACAGGTCCTCGACCGAGGCGACGCCGACAGCGTCAAGCATCCGGGCACGATCGGCATCGGTATGAGGCGAATAGGTCATGAGGATCCGCCGTTCAGGCGGTCGCTTCCGCGTACGCTGCCGCGTCCATCAGTCCATCGAGCTGATCCGTATCTGTCAACTCCACTTTCGCAATCCACCCTTCGCCGTAGGCGTCCGCGTTGAGCAGCTCCGGCGCATCCCGCAGCGCCTCGTTGACCTCGACCACCTCGCCGGAGATGGGCGCGTACAGGTCGCTGACCGCCTTGACGCTCTCAACCACGCCGAAGGTGCCGAATTGGGTCAAGGTGGCGCCCACCTCGGGCAGCTCGACGAACACGACGTCGCCCAGCTCATCGGCCGCATAGCCGGTGATCCCGATCGTCGCGCGCGAGCCATCCATGCGCACCCACTCGTGCTCCTTCGAGTAGCGCAGGTCATCTGGATAAGCCATCGGCGTGTCGATCCTCCTGGGGCGGGCGACGCTGGCCACGCTCAGTCGCGTGGACGCTTATAGAAGGGCAACTGTACCTGCTCGGCCTGATACGGGCGGTCCCGCACCACGACCTCGAACGAATTCCCGACGCTTGCCATCCCGGCGGGTACGAGGGCCATCGCGATCCTGGTACCCAGCGTCGGCGAAAGGGTGCCGCTGGTGACGCGACCGACGGCGGCGCCCCCGGCGCGAACCTCATAGCCGAAGCGCGGTATGGCGTTGTCGACCATCTGAAGCCCGATGAGCTTGCGCGCCGGCCCCGTCTCCTTGACCGCCTGGAGCGCGGCGCGACCGACGAAATCGCCCTTCCCGAGCTTGACGACCCTGCCCAGGTTGACCTCGAACGGATTCGTGTCACGGCCAAGCTCGTTGCCGTAGAGCGGCATTCCGGCCTCGAGCCGCAGCGTGTCGCGAGCACCGAGCCCACATGGACGTGCCCCAAGCCGGTCACCGGCCTTGGCCAATGCCTCCCAGAGTTCCCGCGCGCGGTCCGCATCGCAAAAGAGCTCGAATCCATCCTCCCCGGTGTAGCCGGTGCGCGCCACCAGGCACTCGACGCCGGCGACGGTGCCCGCAGCCGATCGATAGTTGCCGATGCTGTCCAGGTCGAGGTCCGTCAGCTCGCCGATCAGGGCCGCAGCCCTGGGGCCCTGCGGTGCCACCAGCCCGGTGCGGTCGCTGCGGTCGTCGAGCGAGGCGCTGAAGTCCCCTTCCGCGAGCAGTCGAGCGAGCTGCGCGACCACCGCGGTCCGATTCGAAGCGTTGCAGACGACCAGGAACGCTTCGTCGGCAAGCCGATAGACGATGAGGTCGTCGATGATGCCGCCGTCGAGATCACACGCCATCGAATACTGCGCCTGGCCGATCTCCAGCGTGCGGGGATCGCTGACCAGCGCGTGGCGCAGGTATTCGACCGCGGAGTCGCCGCTCACCCCGATCTCGCCCATGTGAGACAGATCGAACAGGCCGACGGCACTCCGGACGGTCCGGTGCTCCTCGAGGATGGATGTGTACTGCACCGGCATCTCGTACCCGGCGAACGGCACCAGGCGGGCGCCGAGCTCACGGTGCAGATCATGCAGCGGCGTGTGCTTCAGATTGCTGGGCGCGGGCTCGCTCATGCGGTCGCCTCCGTCTCGTCGACCCCATCCAGCAGCTTGAGCGCGCGCTCCACGACCGTCCGCTCGGTGGCGTGGGTGAGGAGGGCGAGCGCTTCTGGTCCGGCCGCCCATCGGACTTCATCGAATTCATGGTCATGCAGCTCCAGCGCCCCGCCGATGGGACGCATCAGGAAGAAGTGCACGGTCTTGTGAAAGCGTGTGGTTCCGCGCACGAAGAAGTAGCGGATCGAGCTCAGCGACACCTCGATCTCGACTTCGAGACCGGTCTCCTCGCGCGTCTCGCGGAGTGCCGTCTCCTCGATCGTCTCCCCGGAGTCGGGCGTACCCTTCGGCAGTGCCCAGAGCACTGGCGCGCGGCGGTGGACGACGATGATCTCCTGCCGATCGTGCACGGATCGATGCACGACTCCCCCGGCCGACGTGGCGCGCGCAGTTCGCAGAGCAGGCACCGCTACCGTTAGGAGCGGCGCGCGCGCGGTACCCCGAACGGGAGCGCCGGCCGACGCGCGGGGAGGCGCGCCGCGCGTCCGACGGCCGGGAAACGGAACTGACTGGTCTGGGATCGGAGCGCGCGCACCGTTGCGTTCGCCACCGTTGCGCTGCGCGGGCGGTGGTAGACGGTCCGGGTGGTGGACAAGCCGAGGCGGGGCAGATGCATCGACCGACGTCGTGCTCCGAAATCGATCGTTGGGTGGGAAACGAATCGCGCCACCAGACTCACTCGCATGGCCGGCATTGTACGCCCCAGCAGGTCCGACGCAAGCAAATCGCGTCAAGGTCAGCGGCGAGTGCCCGCGAGTGTCCGATACAGGGCCTCGACCTGTGCCACTCGGCGCTCGACCGCGAAACGGCCCGCATCGGCGCGGGCGCGTTGCGCCATCGCCGATCGACCCTCATGGTCATCCGCCAGGCCGGCGACCGCGCTCGACAGACGATCGACGAGCGACGCTGACGGAAGGAACGGAACGACGATCCCGTCGATGCCATCGCGTATCGAGTCGCGCACACCCGGACCTTCGACCGCGACGGACGGCAGGCCGGCACTCAACGCCTCGGCCAGCACGATCCCCTGCGTCTCGGTGCGCGACGTGAACAACAGGATGTCTGCGCCCGCGATCCATTCCATCGCGACGGGCCGCGGCAAGGAGCCCGTGAAAAGGACCCGACCCGCCATGGCGGACGTTGCGGCCCGCGCGCGCAGTCCCGCTTCCGAGGGACCGCCGCCAACCACGAGGAGCCGCAACCGTGGGTCGTTGGCCGCGGCGACGGCCAGCGCATCGAACAGGATCTCCGGGCTCTTTTCCGGGGCGAGCCGCCCCAGCGAAGCGACGATCACGGAGTCCGACGGCCACCCGGCCGCGCGGCGCGAGTCGATCGCGGTCAACGCTCGAATCGCGGCGACGTCGACGCCGGTCGGAATCACGTGCACACGTTCGGGACGATCCCCGCCCACGCCCGCCCGAATCGCCTCCGCCAGGTCATCAGACGGAGCCACGATGGCCGCACACGCACGCCAAAATCGGCGCAGGTACGCATCCGTCAGCCGTCCGGCGGAAGCGGACAGCGGCCCCGCGTAATGCGCGTAGTCGGCGAACCTGGTGTGATGGGTAAAGACGAGCGGCGCACCCAGCCCTCGTGCCAGCCGGCGCGCGACCAGCCCGGTCACGAACGGCGAGTGTGCGTGGACCACATCTGGCTCGAAGGCGCGCGCCTCTCGGGCAGCTGCCGCCCACGGATTCGGCCAGGGCATTCGATACGAGTGCGGCGCAATCGCCGGCGGCTGGTACGACGGCAGCCACGCGTGCCGCGGGGACGGTCCAGGCGATCCGACCGGCTCGACCCGACAATCTTCGGCCGGACGCGGAGCGACGACCAGCACGTCATGGCCCATCGATCCGAGCCCTCGCGCCAGCGCGTCGACCGACACGGTCACCCCGGACAGGTACGGGAGGTATGACTCGGTGGTCAGGACGATCCGCATCTGGGTCAGAATGAAAGGGTGGTGGGCGATACTGGATTCGAACCAGTGACCTCACGGATGTGAACCGTGCGCTCTAACCGACTGAGCCAATCGCCCATCGCGGGGGTCGCAGTATAGCCGCCCACGCTGTTCATCCCGCAGGCCGATGCCCTACAGACGCACGACAACGCGGAGGATGACCCCCAGGATCAGCATGGCCACCAGGGGCGCCCAGTCCACGCCCCCGGTCGCCGGCAGAACTCGCCGGATCGGCGCCAAAATCGGCTCCGTCGCCTGGTAGACGAACGCCACCAACCCCCCGCCGCCGCGAGGGTTCGTCCAGCTCAGTACCACACGGGTGATGAGGAGGAGCCACAGCACGGTGGCCAGCATCTGGATGAAGTTGACGAAGACGGCACTCACCGTCGGAGAATAGCAGCGTCTAGGACCGCGGCCCGAACAACGCCGTGCCGATCCTGACCAGCGTCGCGCCCTCAGCGGCCGCCGCGCCGGCATCGGCGCTCATGCCCATGGACAGTTCCGGCAGACCGATGCCCGCCTCATGCTCGAGGCGATCCCGCAGGTCGCGAAGCCGGCCGAAGATGCTCCGCGCCTGCCCAACCGATGCGCCCATCGGCGCAATGGTCATAAGGCCCACGAGTCCCCCCGTCGGCAGCGCGCGAGGCACGAGCTCGTCAGGGGACAGACCTCCCTTGGCGTCCTCCCCGCTGATGTTGACCTGAAGCAGGAGCCGGGGGCTCCGGCCTTCCTCGAGTGCGATCTCGCCGATGCGCCGCAGCAGGTCAATCGAGTCGACCGAGTGGATCACCGCGAAGCCCCGGACCGCCCGTCGGACCTTGTTTGACTGAAGCCGACCGATGAAATGCCACTCCATCGTCGGCAGCGCGGCAATCTTCGGCTCAGCCTCCTGCACCCGACTCTCGCCCAGCAACGTCAACCCGGCGTCATGCGCGGCCCGCGCCACGTCCGCCAGCCAGGTCTTGGTGACCGCAACGATCCGCAGGCGCTCGGGATCGTGACCGTTGGCCTCGGCCGTGCGACGGAGCCGTGCGAGCAGGCGGTCGTGCCGCTGGCGGATCTGGCTGCTGCTCGGCGGCTCGCTTCCTACGATCTGCATGGGAAGTCTGCGAGCCACGAATCAGCGCGCGTCGATTCACCCGTCCTCGGCCGCATCCGGAGCGGCCGCAGGACCGATTCAGTCGTTCTTGCGGCGCAGGAAACTGGGGATGTCGAGATCGGTCTCGCCGTATGACGGTCGCTCCAGGCTTGGCGAGCGCACCGGCAGTGGCTGGCGCTCCGCCGGGCGCACCTCGGTCGCCTGTCGCTCGGTCGGGCGAGCGAAGGGCGACTCGGTACCCATCTGTTCCTCCAGGCTCTGACGCTGCTCCCGATCTCGCTCGATCTCGGCCAGGATCTCCCGGCTACGGTCATCCAGGGTGCCTTCGACGCCGGCGGCGCCCTCTGCGCCGAATCGGCTCTGTGACTTGGTCTTCTTCGTACCGTCGAAGCCGGTGGCGATGACAGTCACCTTGACCTCGTCGCGCATGCGATCGTCGATCACGGTGCCGAAGATGATGTTGGCCTCTGGATCGGCGGCCTCCTTGATCACCTCGGCCGCCTCGTTGACCTCGAACAGGCCGAGGTCGCTGCCACCGGTGACGTTGAACAGGATGCCGCGCGCGCCCTGGATGTTGACCTCGAGCAGCGGGCTCATGACGGCTGCGCGAGCAGCGTCGACGGCACGGTTCTCGCCGGTTGCGATCCCGATGCCCATCATCGAGGAGCCGGCGTCGCGCATGATCGTCTTCACGTCAGCGAAGTCGAGGTTGATGAGGCCGGGGACCGTGATCAGGTCGCTGATGCCCTGCACGCCCTGGCGCAGCACGTCATCCACAACCCGGAACGCGTCGACGATGCTGGTCTTCTTGTCAACGACCTCGCGCAGCCGGTCATTCGGGATCGTGATCAGCGTGTCGCACTTCTCCTTCAGCAGCTCCGAGTACTGCTCAGCGACGAGCTTGCGGCGCACGCCCTCGAAGCTGAACGGCTTGGTGATGACGCCGACCGTGAGCGCGCCGAGGTCCTTCGCGATCTCCGCGATGACCGGTGCCGCTCCCGAACCGGTGCCACCGCCCATGCCGGCGGTGATGAAGATCATGTCCGCGTCCTTGAGCGCCTCATAGATCTTCTCCGAATCCTCTTCGGCCGCTCGCTGTCCGACCTGCGGGTCGGCGCCGGCGCCCAAGCCTCGCGTCATCTTGTCGCCGATACGGATCTTGTGCGGCGCGTCGCTCTGCAGGAGCGCCTGGGCATCGGTGTTCACGCTGATGAATTCCACGCCCATCATCTCGGCGCGAATCATCCGGTTGACGGCATTGCTGCCCCCACCGCCGACGCCGATGACCTTGATGAGGGCGAAGTTCTCGGAGTCCGATCGGAGCGGCATGTCGGGTGTTCCTCTGCACGGCAGTGTGGCTGGAATGAATGAACCCGAGGGCTTCGACGGGTTTGTCCGATTCTAGCGATGCGCCATCGTGCGCGTCGGCGGTTTTCCACAATGCGTGGACGAGTTATCCACACGTCGCAACACCGCCGTGGATGAGCGCGTCCCCTGTCCACGATGTCGAGTGCGAGGCAGGGGCGCAAACGGCGCGCCTCCCCCCGACGGTCCTCAGCCGGGGAACAGGTTTCTGATCCACTCGCCGATGCGCGAGAGGGGGTTGACGCCATTGCCGCCGGCACCGTAGCCGATCGGCTCTTCCGCGACGTGGTTGGCTCCCCACAGGAGCAGCCCGATCGGCGTACTGAAAGCGGCATTGCCGACCTGGTCCATCAGGCCACCGACCCCCTGCGGCGAACCGACGCGGACGGGCATGTCGAGCGCGTCACGGGCGAGCACCTCGGCGCCGCCGATTCGAGCACCGCCACCGGTCAGCACCGTCCCGGCCGGCAGCATCCCGGCGTGACCGGAGCGCTTGACCTCCTCGAGGATGAGGCTGTAGATCTCGCTCATGCGCGCCTCGATGATCTCGGACAGCTTGCGGCGCTGGATGGTCTGGCCGCCCGACTCGCCGAGAACCGCCACGTTGAGCAGCTCCTCCGGCTGGACCTCCGCCAGGTTCGCCGTGCCGTGCTTGATCTTGATCTCCTCCGCCAGGTTCAGCGATGTGCGCAGGCCGATCGCGACGTCGTTCGTGACGTTGATGCCACCCACCGGGAGGACGGCCGTGTGATAGACCGCGCCGTCGACGAAGATGGCGATGTCGGTCGTGCCGCCGCCGATATCGGCGATGAGCACGCCGAGCTCCTTTTCGGTGTCGGTCAATGTTGCCTCGGACGCCGCCAGCGAGCTGATCACCATCTCGTCGATCTGGACGCCAGAGGTGATCACGCACTTGCTCAGGTTCTGGACCGATGTCGCGGCCCCCGCGACGATGTGGGTCTCCACCTCGAGCCGCACCGCACTCATGCCGAGCGGATCCTTGATCCCCTCTTGGCCATCGACGATGTACCCGCGGGGCACCACGTGCAGCATCTCCCGGTTCGAAGGGACCTGGACAGCCTTGGCGGCCTCTGTGGCTCGCGCAACATCCTCGCGGCTCACCTCGCGCTTGTGGCCGGAGACGGCCACCACGCCACGCGAATTCTGGCTGCTGATGTGACTGCCACCGACGGCGACGAAGGCCGAGCTGATCTTGTAGCCGGACAGTCGCTCGGCCTTCTCGACGCTCGAGGCGATCGAGTTCACGGTCTGGTCGATATTGGCGACCATCCCCTTCTTCATGCCGACCGAGGGCGCTATGCCATATCCGATGACGTTGACGTCACCGGTCCGACTCACCTCGCCAATGAGGGTCGTGACCTTCGTCGTGCCCGCGTCGATGGCGACGAGGACTGCTTCGCGTTCCAAGCTACCTCCTGCTAGCGGCGCGCCGCAGCGCGCCATCGGTGCCGTTCGAGCCTACAGGAAGTGACGGCGGATCAACGCCACGTTCTGGAAGATGCGCAGGCCGAAGGCGAAGAGGGCGACCAGGTACAGGTCGATCCCGAGCCGGTCGCCCACGAAGGTGAGGGCAACCGCGACGAGGGCGTTGGTGATGAAGCCAGACAGGAAGATACGGTTGTCGTAGTGCGCATCCAGCTCTGCGCGGATGGCACCCAGCACCGAGTCGAGCCCGGCCAGGATGGCCACGGCCGAGTAGCGCGCAAGGTCCGGGCTCACGTTGACATTGAGCGCGAGCCCCAGCGCGATCCCGAGCGCAAGACCGATGAGGGGGAGCCACATGGAGGTTGGTACCGCAGCGAGCATCTCGACGAGCGAGGCGTCGCGCGACGGCACGCGGTTCACCCCTTGGCACGGAAATATACCTTCCCCGGGTTGCGAGCATCCACCCACTCAATATCCGCCTCCGCGCGCGTCGCGAAAAGCGTGCGGACCGCGGTCACCTGTCGCTCGAGCCGGGCCGCCGCGCCTGCCGTGGTTTCGTTGGGATCCATGCCGTAGACGCCGAAGGCCA
The DNA here is from genome assembly GCA_038233215.1 of Candidatus Limnocylindria bacterium. Taxonomy (GTDB): domain Bacteria; phylum Chloroflexota; class Limnocylindria; order QHBO01; family QHBO01; genus JACDBZ01. The sequence goes on along the minus strand of JBBSML010000011.1, from coordinate 35,171 downwards.
GCTCCCATCCCGGCACCCCGGCCACCAGCCCGAAACCGAACTCGTCGTCGATCCTGACGCTGAGTTGTTCGGCCTCGGACCCGAGCGTGACGGGGTCAAGGCTGGCCAGATACATGGCGGTCCGCAGCAGCCCATCGGGAATCTGATCCCCAGGCGTCAGCAGGCGCGACATCGAGCGCTCGTCAACCACGTATGGCAGGGTGGCACGCTCGGCATCGAGCGCAGCGTCGGGAGGCATGGCCGCGAAGAGCGTGCCGTCCGTCGCTCCGAACAGCCGAGCAGATGGCGTCTCCCAGACAAACGCCACCTCGTGCTCCTCGATCGTGACGTCCAGGTGTCCCGGCAGGGACGCCGACACCATGGCGCTGGCGACCGCCGGCAGACGTTCCAGCCGCTCGCGCAGCGAACCGGTATCCACCGCGAGCACGCTCGTCCCGCGCTGCCGATCCAGGATGCGCTCGAGGTCGCGGTCGACCGTGAACTGCTCTCCCGCCCAGGTGACTTCGGTGACGCGAAGCCATGGCCCACCGAGCAGTGCCGCCAGGCCGGCCGCGACCGCCGCGGCGGCGAGCCCCGCCACCACGCGCTGCAGAGACGGCAGACGTCCGCCCAGCCGTCGCCGGAGCGGAACGCCGGAACGCCTCGCCTGCCGGCCGCGTGGCTTTGCAGCGTTCCGCGTCGGTGTCGCGCCGCGCGTGGTTCGTGCCACGCGCCGCGGTTCAGGACGTGTCTGCGACTTTGGCTTCATCTGTCCCGCTGCTGGGCGAGCTCGATGAGCCGGGCGATGAGCTCATCGAAGGGGAGGCCGGCGAGCTCCGCCTGCTTGGGATACATGCTCGTTGACGTGAATCCCGGCAGCGTATTCATCTCGCTGATGTAGGTCTCGTTCGCGGTGACGAGGAAGTCGACCCGGGCCAGGCCGGCACAGTCGATGGCCTGATACGCCGCCAGCGAGAGCTCCTTCAGGCGCGCGGCCAGATCGGCGTCCACCTGCGCGCGGGGCTCGACCGAGGCCAGTCCCTCCACGTACTTCGCTTCGTAGTCATAGAACTCGTGCAGGGAGCGCACCTCACCGGGCTCGAAGACGATCGGATCGTCGTTGCCCAGGACGCCGCACTCCAGCTCCCTCGCACTCTCCACGTACCGCTCGACGATCACTTTGCTGTCATGGATGAACGCCTCCGCCAGCGCGTCCGGCAGCTCGTCGAGCGTATGCACCAGCGTCATGCCGACGCTGCTCCCGAGCCGGGCCGGCTTGACGACGCTTCGGTCGCCGATCATCTCGGCCACCTCACGCACCACGTGCGCCGGCTCGCGCTCCCAGGCCGCGCGTCGGAACCAGACCGATTCGACAACCGGCAGGTCGTGCCCGCGCATGAGGTCCTTGAAGACGACCTTGTCCATGGCGATCGCGCTCGCCAGCACCCCGGCACCGACGTAGGGAATCCCGGCTAGCTCGAGGAATCCCTGCAGCGTGCCGTCCTCGCCGTACGGGCCGTGAACGACGAGGAACGCCATGTCGATCGTATCTGCCAGGGACCTGACCGCGACGGGCGCAGCGAGCGTGCGCGGGTCTGGGCCTGCCCGCAGCAGCGCGGTGTCCTTGGCTCGGGAATGCTCGACCTCCTCTTCCGGCGTCATCGCGCCGAGGATGCCGGCCAGTGATCGTGATTCCAGCTCAGGCGCCGGTCCGGTTGGCAGCAGCCAGCGTCCCTCGCGATCAATGTAGACGAGGAACGGCTCGAAACGGCGGCGGTCGATGGCACGCAGCACTGCCTCGGCCGAAGCGACGCTCACCTCGTGCTCGGCGGACCGGCCGCCGGTGAAGATCCCCACGCGCAGACGGGGCTCGCTCATGATCCGGCCAATCCGCCGGTTGGCGTCGCCCATGAATCGGCCGGTCCCCACTCGCCGACGAACTCGATCTCGTATTGGAGCTCGACCCCGTGCGTGTCGGCCACGACGCTTCGCACATGGTCCCCAACCGCGCGGACATCCGCGGCGGATCCACCGCGGTCGACGACGATGAAATTGGCGTGGAGCGTGCTCACCCGGGCGGAATTCATGCGGTACCCCTTGAGACCCGCGGCATCGATCAGCCTCCCCGCGTGGTCGTCCGGAGGGTTCCGGAAGACGCTGCCTGCATTCTGGTCGGACAGCGGCTGCGTCGCCCGGCGCTGCGCCTGGTTGGCGGCGACCCGCGCCGCGATCTCCCGGGGGTCGCCGCGCGCCAATCCAATGGAGGTCGCCAGCACAATCTCAGCGCTCATCTTGAATCGTGAGTCCCGGTATGCGAATTCGCATCCGGTGTTCGGAATCGACGCCACGCCGTCCACCGCACTCCGTGCGTCGACATTGAGCACGACATCCTTCATCTCTCCACCGTGCGCCCCGGCATTCGCCCAGACCGCGCCGCCAACGCTGCCCGGAATGCTGATGCCGAACTCGATGCCCGTCAGCCCGGCCGCCGTGCAGCGCTTGACCAGGGTCGCCATGGCGAGCCCCGAGGCAACGCGCACCGCGTCACCATCGACCTCGATCTCGCCCGCCCGATTTCGAATGACCAGGCCCCGGATGCCGTCATCCGACACGACGATATCGCTGCCCTTGCCCAGCACGCCGACCGGCACGCCGGCGCTCTGCGCCAAATCGAGCGCCGCAACCAGCTGTTCGGTTGTTTCGGCGGTCGTCAGCCGATCGGCGACACCGCCCACCCGAAGGGTCGTGAGCGGGCCGATCGGGCATGCGTGCTCGAGATGCATGCCCGACTTCGCGGCGAGCTGATCGAGCAGCGCCAGTTGCTCAGCGAGCAACGTCGGATGCCGGGCGGGAGCCATCACAAGGGGGTCGTCGATGGCGTCGGGCCGCCCTCGGCGAGCGCCAGCAATGCATCGGCCAAATCCCGCGCCGCGTTTGGACGGCCAAGACGCCTTGCCGCGTCGGCCATGGCGCGACGACGGTCATCATCGAGCAGATCGGTCGTCTCGGCCAGAAGACGTTCGTCCGTGAGCTCGTCGTCCGGGACCTCGACGGCCGCGCCCTCGTTCACGAGGTAGCGAGCGTTATAGCGCTGGTGGGCGCCGGCGTACGGGTACGGGACCAGGATCGAGGGGACGCCGGCGGCGGCGAGCTCTGCGCAGGTCGAGGATCCTGCTCGACCGACGACCAGGTCGGCGGCGACCAGCGCATCGGCCATGCGATCGGTCAGGAACGGCTCGGCGGTGTAGCGCGCCCGGAGCATATCGGGCAACGCCTGGCGCGCGGCGCCGGCATCGGCCATACCGTCATCACCGGCCAGGTGCAGGACATGCCAATCGGCCACCAGCTGCGGCAGGGCCCTGGCCACGGCCGCATTCATTCGAGCGACCGCCTGCGATCCACCGAAGACAACCAGCAGCCGGTCGTCGGGGTCGAGCCCGAACGAGTGGCGGGCTGCGGTGCGGTCGATCCCCTCGAACGATCGGATCGGCGTGCCGGAGACGAAGCTGTTACCCGGGAAGGCATCGAGCGTCGGCGGAAAGCTGACCGCCACCCGCGTGGCGAACTGACCGATGGCGCGGGTAGCGCGACCCGGCTGCACATTGCCCTCCCAGACGAGCGTGGGAACGCCGCGCGCCCTGGCGGCGAGTACCAGCGGCATGGCCAGATAGCCACCGGTCGTGAACAGGGCGGCCGGACGCAGGCGACCGAGGAGCCACCACGCCTGCGGCGCCGCTGCCGCCAGTCGGACGGGGTCGAGCACCGAATGAACCGATAGGCCCGCCGAGCGCAGCGAGCGCACGACGAGCTCGTGGTAGCTGAACTGACCGCGCATCGGGTGATTGGCCACGAGCCTGCGCTCGAAGCCGCGGACCCCGCCGATGTAGTCGAGCTCACCGCCGGGCCGGGCGTCGCGCAGTGCCCGCGCGACGGCCAGCGCGGGGTAGATGTGCCCGCCGGTCCCGCCGCCCGATACCGAATACCGCATCGCGCAATGATCCTGTCTGAGAGGTCTCGCGGCTGATCGACAGGAGAATGCCGACCGCCACGAGGTTGATGGTCAACGCCGAACCGCCGGCGCTGATGAATGGAAGGGGAATGCCGGTCACCGGCATGAGCGCGGTCACAACCATCATGTTGATGAGCGCCTGGACCACGAGCCAGGTGGTGATGCCACAGGCCAGCAGGCCCGAGAACGTGTCCGGGGCGGTGATCGCGATCCGGTAGCCCTGGTAGGCGATAACGACGAAGAGGGCCACGACCGTCAATGTTCCGACCAGTCCCCACTCCTCCCCGATGATGGCAAAGATGAAGTCGGTCGACGGCGCCGGCAGGTACAAGTACTTCTGCTTGCTCTCTCCGAGGCCGAGGCCGGTGACCCCGCCCAATGCCAGCGCGAAGAGCGACTGGACCGCGTTGTAGCCCGCGCCGAGCGGATCCCGGAATGGATCGAGGAAGGTCTGCACCCGCTCCAGCTGGTAGCTCGTAGTGCTGACCATCCACCACGCCGAGCCGAGGACCGCAGCGCCGATGACGCCGATGTAGAGCAGATTCGCGCCCGCCATGAAGAAGACGCTGCCCGCCGCGATGGCATACACCCCCGCCGTCCCCAGGTCGGGCTCGAGGGCGATCAGGACAAATCCCGGCGTGACGAGCAACACGAACGGGACGAGCCCATTCCAGAGCGATCCGGCCTCCTTCCCGCGCCGGTCAAGCCAGTGCGCCAGGTAGAGGATGACCGCCAGCTTCGCGAACTCGGCCGGCTGCAGCGAACCGATCCCCGGGACCACGATCCAGCGACGCGAGCCATTGATCTCCGAGCCGATACCCGGGATCAGCACTGTCACCAGCAGCGCCAGCGTGATCACGAAGGTCGGAATGGCCAGGTAGCGGAGGTGGCGGAAGTCGACCCGACTGGCGACGAGCAGCCCGGTCAGGCCGAGCGCCGCCCAGAAGATCTGCTCGAGCCCCTGCGCCGCTGGGTCGGCGTTGCTGAAATACGACCGGACGCTGGAGGCCGAATAGACCATCACGATGCCGATGGCCGTGAGGGCCGTCACCGCCAGCAGCAGCGCGTAGGCGGGCTCATGACGCTCGCGTCGGACTCCGCCACGCAGCGCCGGACGACGGGCAGTCATCGTCGCGGCGGCCGTGCTCATCGCTCCTCCGTCAGGGCATCGACCGCAGCCCGAAACGCGTCGCCGCGCGCGGCGTAATCCGTGAACATGTCGAAGCTGGCGGCTGCTGGAGCCAGGAGGACCACGTCACCAGGTTGAGCGGCCGCCGCGGCGGCCGCGACGGCGGCATGCATGTCCGGGGCACGCTCGACGGGCACGCGATCAGCGATCAGCGTGGCCAGCTCGTCCGCGGTCTCACCGATCAGGACGGCCGCGCGCGCGTGCGTCGCGACGGCATCGGCAAACACGTCGTACGAGAGTCCCTTGTCCTTGCCGCCGCTGATCAGGACGACGGGCGCGTCAAACGCCTCCAGGGCAGCGATCGCAGCCACCGGGATCGTGGCCTGCGAATCATTGATCCAGCGCACGCCGCCCCGCTCGACGATGAGCTCGAGCCGATGCGGGACGCCCTCGAAGGCACCGATCGCGGCAGCGATGGCGGTCGGGTCCGTGCCGGCCAGCAGCGCACCGAGCGACGCGGCCAGCACGTTGCTCAGCATGTGGCGTCCGGGAAGCGGGACCTCCCGAACGGGCAGCAGCCGCTCCCCCGCGGCGATGATCCATTCCTCATCATCGACCCACGCCTCGACCCGCCCGCGCCGTGGCTCACTGATGCCGTACCAGGCCACGCTCGCCGGGGAGAGGCGGTCACCCAGCGCCCGGCAGCCGGCATCGTCATGGTTGAGGACGACCCGGCCGGTCGGCGCGGTCAATTCGGCCAATCGCGCCTTCACCGCCCGATACGCCTCCACCGTCCCGTGGCGATCGAGGTGGTCCTCGCCAATGTTGGTGTACAAGGCGACGTCCGCGCCGCGCGTGATCGTCGGCAGCTGAAGCTCGCTCAGCTCGAGGATCGCCCAATCGTCGGTCCCGAGCTCCGTGGCCCGCTCGATGAGCGGCGTGCCGATATTGCCGCCCAGCACGTGCGCCACGCCCCCCCGCGCGAGCATTGCCGCCACCAGTGATGCTGTCGTGGTCTTCCCCTTCGTGCCGGTCACGCCCAGCACCCGGGCGCGGGTCAGGCGCAGGAACAGCTCGACCTCGCTCACCAGCTCGGCGCCACGCGCCTCCGCCGCGCCGAGCGCATCACGCAGCCACGGATCCGTAGTGCTGTATCGCGGCGAAACCGACGGGCTGGTGACGAGCAGATCTGCGTGCTCCAGGAGTGCCACGGCGGCCATCTCATCGACCCCAAGCGCCAGCCGCACAGGGCGAGCGCCGAGCGCGGTCACCGCATCAGCCAGCTCCGATGCCGGCCGGCGGTCATACGCCACCACGACGGCCCCGGCATCGGCCAGGAAACGGCAGGCGGCGACGCCCGATCGCGCCAGCCCAAGCACGACCGTGCGGCGACCGCGAAGATCGTCGGCGGTCCGAATCGGGGTGCGAGGCGGGCTCATCATCGGTCCATCAGATGGCGGTCGCGCGGACGAGGAAGATGCTCACGCCCAGCAGGCCGGCGAGCGCGGCCACGATCCAAAAGCGCAGCGTGATCTTCTCCTCGGCCCAGCCGATCAGCTCAAAATGATGATGCAGCGGCGCCATGCGGAAGAGGCGCCTGCCCCGCAGGCGGAAATTGAGGACCTGGAGGACCACGCTCATGATGACGGCCACGAACACGACACCGATGACCGCCAGCAGGGGCAGCTGGGTCGTGATGGTGGCCACCACGGCCAGCGTGGCGCCCAGGCTGAGCGCGCCCGAGTCACCCATGAAGAGCTGGGCGGGATGGACGTTGAACCACAGGAACCCCATGAGCGCGCCGATCACAAGCGCGCAGAAGATGGCGAGATTCGGCTGTGGCCCACGACCTGGCAGGTCGTAGAGGGCGATGAGCAGATAGGCGACAAAGCTGAAGATGAGGACACCGCCCACGAGGCCATCCAGGCCATCGGTGAGGTTCACGGCGTTACTGGCCCCGACGATGACGAAGGCCACGAACAGGATGAACAGCAGGGGGCCGATGACGACCTCGCCCAGACCGGGCACGTTGATGCCGGTGATGTCGAAATGACGCTGGATATAGAAGCCGGCCAGCAGGGCAACGATCGTCTGCCACACGAGCTTCCAGCGACCGCGCATCCCGATTCCCGACCGGATGTTCACGAAGTCGTCGATGGCGCCTAGGATGCCGACGCCGGCCAGCGCCAGCATCGGGGTCAGGGTGTCGACGTCCTCGATGCGGAGCGCCATTGCCAGGAAGAGCACGACCCCCACGATGAGCATGCCGCCCATCGTCGGCGTGCCGGCCTTCCCGTAATGCGCCTCCGGACCTTCGCTGCGGATCTGCTTGCCGAAGCCGAGCCGCTGGAGCAGGCTGATGTAGATCGGCGCCAGCAGCACCATGCCGACGAAGGCGAGGAGCAGGGCGATCACGACCTGGACGAGCGTCATGGTCAGGCGTCCCCGGCGCGCAGCAGGTCGACCGCGCGCTCGAGGCCGATGCCGCGCGATGCCTTGAGGAGCACGAGGTCGCCGATGCCGGGCGCCATGGCCCGCTCCAGCATGGCGGCCGCCTCGTCCGCGTCCGCGGCGATCGCGACCGACGTCGCGCCGGCATCCCGAGCCGCCTCGGCAATCCATCGTCCGCGCTCGCCGACCGCGACGAGCCCATCAACCACGGCCGCGGCCCGTGCGCCGATCTCGCGGTGCAGGCGCTCCTCGTCCGGCCCGAGCTCGAGCATGTCGCCAAGGACGGCAAGACGGCGATGTCCGGGGCGGAGGGGCGTCTCGGCCAGGAAGTCCAGCGCGGCCGCCGTGCTGATCGGCGATGCGTTGTAGGTGTCGTCGAGCAGTCGCGCGCCCGAGGCGGCCTCGACGAGGTGCATGCGGTGCGGCGCGTGGCTCCCGACGCCGAGCGCGTCAACGACCTCGTTGAGCGGCACGCCAAACCATTCGCCGACCGCCGCGGCGGCCAGCTGGTGCGGGACGAGGTGACGGCCGGGGGTCGCGCTCAACACGCGCCGTGATCCCCACGGCGTTCGCAGCGTGTACTCCATCCCGTCCAGTCCGCGCGAGACCAGTTCCTCGGCGCGGACGTCCGCGGCCGAGCCCAGGCCGAAGGTGCGCACCCGGGCGCTCGTCACGTCCCGCATCGGCTCGACGCGAGGGTCATCGGCATTCAGGACGGCGAGGCCGTGACGCGGGAGCGAGCGTGGCAGCTCGGCCTTGGCCTGGGCGATCAACTCGATGCTGCCGGCCCGCTGCAGGTGGGTCGGGTGAACGGCCAGCACGACGCCGACCTCCGGCGCCGCGATCTCGGCGAGGCGCGCGATCTCGCCGACGGTATACATGCTCATCTCCAGCACGGCGGCCTCGTGCTCCGCGGTCAATCGCAGCAGCGTCATCGGCAGGCCGGTCTCGGAGTTGAGGTTTCCCTCGTTGCGAAGGGTCCGAAGCGTGCGAGACAGGACGTCCGCGATCATCTCCTTGCCGATGGTCTTGCCGGTGGAGCCGGTGACTCCGACCACGCGCACGTCGTGACGAAGGCGCCACCACGCAGCCAACTCCTGGAGCGCGATCAACGGATCGCTGACCAGCACGACCGCAGCGTCGACGTTTCGCGGGAGCTCGGTGGGTCGGTCGACCAAGGCCGCGATCGCTCCGGCGCGGAGCGCTGCGGCGACAAAGTCATGGCCGTCGACGCGCTCGCCGTTCAGGGCGACAAAGCAACTGTCGGGAGTCACCCGACGGGAGTCGACGCTGGCCCCGGTGATCGAGGTGACCGAGGTCGGTCGCTCGAGGCGACCACCGGTGGCGGCCAACACGTCATCGAGCGGGATCGTGGGAGGCACACATACCAGGCTGCGGACTGCGGGCGAGTCTAGCAGCCTCACGGGCGAGCGACCGGCTGCGCGGGACGGTCGGGCGGCACCGCAAGGTAGTCGAGCACCTGCGGCATGAGATCGGCGAACACCCATTCCGGACGTTCAGGCATCTGCGGTCCACCGGCGCCCGCCGGCCGGTTGATGAGGATGACCACCGCGAGCTTGGTGTCGCCCGCCGGGAGGAAGCCGACGAAGCTCGAGTCGACCCAACCATCGATGTACTGCCAGCTCTCGACCATATCGCCCTCGGCGTTCTTGACCCGCACCGGACCCGCAATCTGGGCAGTCCCCGTCTTGCCGGCCACGGTGTATCCGGGGACTGATGCACCCTCGGCGATGCCGTTGTCGACGCCGTTGGTGAGCAGGTCGACCATCGTGTCGGCGGTCTCGGGCCGCATGACCCGTTCATCAGGCGCCTGATCAACCGCGTGGTAGGTCCCGTCCGGATCGGTCCAGCCGTCGACGACGTGCGGGGTGACAAGGTCGCCTCCGTTTGCGAACGCCGCATAGCCGGCCAGCAGCTGGACCGCGGTCAGGCTCAGACCCTGGCCAAAGGCGTTCTGAGCGGTGGTCAGATCTCCCGACGCATCATCCGGATGCCAGACAACGCCGTTCTGCTCGCTCGTCAGCTCGATACCCGTCGGCGACCCGAACCCAAAGCGCCGGAAGGCGTCATAGAGTCCTTGGCCGCCCAGCTCGAGGCCGATCTTGGCGGCGCCGACGTTATTCGACAGCGCCAGGACGTCGGAGGCCGTAATCGGTCCGTGCCCGCCCGGCCACGTGCCACGGTCGGCGTTCTGGACTCGGATCCTGCCGATGAGGAGATTGTTGTCATCATCGAACGTGTCCTTGGTGGTGATTGCGCCCGCGTCCAGTGCCGCTGCGATGGTGAACGCCTTCATCACGGAACCGGGCTCGTACTGCCGTGAGACGGCCGGGTTGGCGAAGAGCTGCCCATCGGTTGTGGCGAACTGGTTGGCGTCATAGGACGGGAAGCTGGCCATCCCGAGGATCGCACCGCTCTCGACATCCATGATGACGCCGGTCGCCCCCGCGGCCCGGTTGGCCCTGTACGTCTCCCACATCTTCAGTTCGAGCAGGTGCTGCACGCCGGCATCGATCGTCAGTCGGAGGTCACGACCATCGATCGGCTCACGCAGGAGCGTCACCGAATCGGCGATTCGTCGGCCGATGACGTCCTCTTGGGCAGCAATCTCTCCCGGCGTGCCGGCAAGCACGGCGTCCTCGGCCTGTTCGACCCCGTGGGACGCAGCGCCATTGCTATCCACGAAACCGAGCACCTGGGCCGCGAGGGTGGTCTTCGGCGTCGCTCCGGTGACGGGGTACACACGCTTCGTCTCCGGGATGAGGCCGACCCCGCGAATGTCGAGGGCCCGAACGCGCTCAGCGACCTCGGGAGACACGCGACGCTTGAGGAAGACCCAGCTGCGGTCGTTATCGATCCGCGCTCGCACCTCGGCGGCCGGCATGTCCAGCGCCGATGCAAGCAGGGCGGAAACCAGACCGGGGTCGGGGATCGATGGGGGTGTCACGAACACCGATTGAACCTCGACCGACGTCGCGAGCAGCTCGCCGTTGCGGTCCGTGATCTCGCCACGCTCGGCCGGGAGTGTCTGCTCCTGGGCCAGCTGGTGCAGCGCCATCGCCTCGAGCGAATCACGCTCCACGACCTGCCACCAGATCAGGCGTCCGCCAACCGTCATTGCCACCAGCGTGACAACGATCAGAAGGACCAAGGCGCGGGCACGACTGTCGGTCCTGGCGAGCATGTTGGTCTCCGTGCGACGGCCGTCAGTCGGCCGCGGGCTAGATCAATCGGCAGGTTGGCTGGCGGACGAGGCGAAGGTCACCGCCCCGTCCTCGAGGAGGACGAGCTCCAGCTCGCTCCTGGCGCGCTGCGTAATCTCACCAGGCGAGCGGGCCTGACCGATGGCCCAGATGAGTTGTTGCTGATCGGCGTGGCTCTGGGCGAGCGTCGCCTCGAGCGCATCGATCTCGTAGCCCGTCGCCGCAACGCGCGTGGACTGGCTCAGGTAGAACAACGCAAGCCCTGCCGCGACCACGATGGCCACCAGCAACGCACGGATGTCGATTCGCGACGGAGCTCGTCGATCAGCCGAATTGCGCCTGGTGCGGCGCGCCGGTTCCGGACGCGTCCGTGCGCGAGGTGCGCTGGGACGCCCCAGGAACCAGGGGTTTGTCGCGGGTCGTGCGCCGGTGACTGCCATCTGTTCGCCCTTGCTGCTCGGTGTCTAGGCCGCGGTCGCGCGGTCGCCCGCCGAGGCACTGAAGCTGGTTGGTGCCTCGAAATCGAGGCTCTCCTCGATTTCGACGGCCGTGACCCCGTCACTCAACCAGTACTGCTCCTCGGTCACGGCGCGGACCCGCCGCTCGCGCAGGTCCCGTTGCCGCGCCGAATACATGCGGCGTCGGCTGGCCTGGTGTCGAGAACGTCCCTTGCTCATCGGTGACCCTCCTCCTTCGCTCGGCTCACGCCAGCTTCTCGGCGACACGCAGCTTGGCACTGCGCGCGCGGCGGTTCCGCCGGACCTCGTCGGGGCCCGCGGTGATGACGCCCTTGGTGACGGCGCGCAGCTGCGCGCGATGCCCGCAGGTGCAGGCGGGTGGCAGGGGCTCCTCGACGCAGTCGCGACTCTCGCGAACGACGAATCGCTTCACGATGCGATCCTCGAGGCTGTGATAGCTGATCACGGCCATCCGCCCACCGGGGCGGAGCGCTGCCAGTGCTCCGGCAAGGCCGGCGGAGAGCACCTCGATCTCCCGATTTACGGCGATGCGCAGCGCCTGGAATGTGCGGGTCGCCGGGTGGATTCGTCCGGCGTCCGCGCCACCGCGCCGCGCCGGAGCAACCGCGGCGATCACCGCCGCCAGGTCGGTTGCGGTCAGGATCCGGCCCTCCGCACTCGCCGCCACGAGCGCCTTCGCGATGCGGCCTGCACGGCGCTCCTCACCAAACGTCGCGATAATGCCGGCGAGCTCTCGTTCCGAGGAGCGCTCGATGAGCTCAAGGGCTGATAGACCACTCGTTTCATCGAATCTCATGTCCGGCGGCGCATCGGCCGCAAAGCTGAAGCCCCGGTTGGCGTCAGCAAGCTGGTAGCTGCTGAGTCCGAGGTCAAAAAGGACGGCGTCAAGGGGCGCGGCGCCCGTCTCGACGGCAACGTCGTAGATAGCTTCGAAGTTGGCCTGGCGCAGCGTGACGCGCGGGCCGAAGCGCTCAAGTGTGTGTTCCGCCTCCGCGATGGCCGCCCGGTCGGCATCGATGCCGAGCAGGCGGCCACCCGGAGACGCGGTTTCCAGCAGCCGCTCGGCGTGCCCACCGCCGCCGACGGTGCAGTCAGCCACGGAGCTGCCGGCAGCGACAGCCAACGAGGTGAGAACCTCGTCGACCAGCACCGGCAGGTGCCCTTCTCCCATGTGGCGTTGCACCTCATCTGTCGGACGGCGGGCCGACCGGCCCGGAAACGCATGAATGACCCGGACACCGTCAGATGCCCAGGTCGGCAAGATGCTCGGCGAGTGCCTCCGGCTGGTCCTCGATCTGAGACCGATACGGCTGCCACCGCTTCGGCGCCCAGATTTCGAGCCGGTTCAGCGCGCCGACGACGACCACCTCGGTCTGAGCCAGGCCGGCGTATTCGCGCAGATAGCTCGGAACGAGGAGTCGTCCCTGTCGGTCGAGCTCCACCTCTACCGCTCCCGAGCTCATGAATCGACCAAATTGGCGAGCGGCGGCGTTCGTCGTCGGCAGTGCCTGGATCTTGGCCGCCAGCTCCTCCCACGTATCGGCGGGGAAAATCGCCAGGCAGCCGTCCAGCCAGCGGGCCAGGGTCGCTCCCTGTGCCAACCGCGCGCGAAATCGGACCGGAACCGCCACGCGGCCTCGGTCGTCCAGCGCATGCCGGAATTCCCCGGTGAGGAATGTCGTTCGCTCCATCGTGTCGGTCGTTCACCACTAATCCCCATATGGCCCCATTTGGAACCACGCACCGCCACTATACAGGGCAAGGCATCCCCGTCAAGAGTTTTTTGGCGCGCAGGAACATGGGGTCTGGCGACATCGACATGTCGAGGCCAGCGAGCCCGCAGCACAGAAATCTGTGCGCTGGTTGGAGCGAGGGGCTCCGGCGGTCAGGGAGCGGGTGTCGCCTCGGGCAGCTGGTCGAGCTCAGCTTCATCCAGGAATGCGGAGCGTCGGTCTCCGTCGGTGTTGAGGAAGACCGCCCGAATCCGGAAATCACCCGAATCCGGAGAGCGGTACCCGAACCCGACAAGAGCGCCGTTCTGCGTGACCCAGTAGACCTCGCCATCGTCGCCCGTCGCGGGCTCGACTCGCGCAGATGAGAACTGGTTGAAACTCACGGCTCGTTCGGCACCCACCGAACCGTCATCGAATGCATAGAGGGTGTAACCGCCTGGGCTGACGGAGACCTCGTAAAACGCAAAGGCGTCGCCGGCAACAGGCGTCGGCTCAGGCGTCGGGCTGGCCGGCGTGGATCCGGTCGGCGTTGGAGAGGGCGTCTGTGCCGGTGTCGGTGTCGGCGAGGCCGTCGCCGTTGGCGTGGGCGTGGGCGTCGGCGCAGCGGTCGCGCTGGGCGCGACGGTGGGACCCGCCGTCGGTGGGACGGACGGAGTCACGCTCGGGCTGGGAATGATGGCGACGCCCGGGTCCTGGCCAAGCAGAAGGTACGCGGCGGCAGCACCCCCACCGATGAGCAGCAGGAGAGCGAGGAGCGCCACGATCGGCCCGCGGCTACGACGCTCCGGATCGACGACCGCCACGGGGAGCGGCGGCTCGACCGCGGCGCGGGGCCGTCGAAGTGCCTCCAGCTCCTCCGTGGGTATCACCAGGACCCCACGAAGGTAGCGAGGGCAGTTGCCATAGCCGCGCTCCTGGCAGACGCGGGTCTGCTGCTCGGCTGAGATGGGCGCCGGGTCGCCGAATGCGAAGCAGCGATGGTCATCGCTTACGCCGTCGATATACCCGGTGCGGTCAGCCTCGAGGCCGAGAAATGGGCAGATCTGTTCGGGGCGTTCGGCCAATCGAGCGAACAGCGCGTGACGTTCGGCCTCGCGAGACGCCTCTGCCGCGGCGGCCTCTTCGCGCTTTCGTCGTCCGAACACGAACCCCTCCTCGATTCCGTACGCCGCGTGGGCGCGACCCGCGTGAGTCTAGCGTGCGCCGTCTCGAATAGGCGACGGAGCCGGTGGACCAGGGCTCATGGTACGAACGCGCCAGTGTTGATCGCACGCACCCGTCGCTAGCCTCAGGACCGTGGCCAGTCGGATGGACCTTCACTCACAGCACAGAGGCGGATCACTTCCATGGCGCTGAACCCGGTCCAGGGGGGCGAGGAGCGCCGACCGATCGCGCGATCCGGTCGGATCCGTCGCTGCTCGGTGCGCCATGTCAGCATCCTTCCCGCCGATCCGGCATCCGTCCAGGTCGACTGCCTGCTCGGCGGCATCGACCATCCTCTCCCGCTCGGAACGATGGACGAGGCCCGACCCATCTGCAACGCATGCACGGCACGCTCGGTCTGGCGCGAGGATGAGGAGTAGTCCCTGGAGGCGGCCTGTAAGCCGAGTTCTGTCCCGAGCCCGATTCGCATCGGTCTCATGGACGGCCATCCATCTATGCGACCTACCCGGGAGCTGAGCGAGCCACCTGCTGCGGCCCGAAGGCCGCCTTGCGCTCCCCTATTCGGTCTTGCTCCGGCTAGAGCTTGCCCGTTTCACTCCCGCTCCCCGAAAGGAGCGGGCATCGTCACTGTGGCGCTGGTCCTCGCCTCACGGCGGACGGGTGTTACCCGCTAGCCTGCTCTGAGGAGCTCGGACTTTCCTCGGACGCAGCCTTTCGGCCGATGCGCCCGCGACCGTCCAGCCGCCTCCAGGGACGGGCATTGTACCCGAGTCGAACACTTGTTCGGTCACGCACCGCAGCCTACGGGATCTCAGTCCCCGCCACAGTCCGGACCGATCACGCGACACAGGAAGCGGTGGAGGGTGCGCTCGACGCGCCAGCCGTCCTGCTCGCGAAGCAGCACGAGCAGAAACTGATCGCCGGAGCTGCCCTCGCCCCCGAAGCCGGTGCTCGTGACGAGCACCACCGCTTGCGCGGACGTGCGATCGAGAGCCGCCACCTCGACTGCGGGCACAGGATCGCCGTTGAACCGGCGTCGAAGTGCGGCGTAGAACGCATCGACCAGTACCTCGTGGGAAGGATGGAACTCGATTGCGTCGAAACCGGCAGGGAGGCGGCCATGGGACTCGTCCCAGTCGGTGGCGGCCGCAGCGTCGACGGGAAGACGTTCGTCTGCCGCGGGTGGGCGGAGATTTGTGTCGGGCTGACTCGCGGATGACGAGCTCGCCGACGGAGTGCCACACGCGGCCACGAGGACGATGGTGAGAAGCGGGGAACGACCCATCAGACTTCCTCCGATGGTGCAACATCGAGCCTGGCGGCGATCGTGTCCGCGATGACCTGATACCCCGCAGCGTTGGGGTGAACGTCGCCGTTGCCGATGCCGGTGAGCTCTGCCTCGCGCCCGAGGAACGCCGCATAGAGATCCACGAGCTCGACCTGGTGCCTCTGAGCGACGCAGGCAATGCGGTCGTTCAGACCCGGAGCACCATCGAGAGGATCGCAGCTCACGACACCGTCCGACCCGACGACCGTCGCGACCGCGATCGGTTCGACGTCCGGGTTGTAGTAGGCGAGGACCAGGATTCTCGCGTCGGCCGCCTCGGCATCCAGGGCATCCTGAATACCCGCGATCACCCCGTCCAACGCTTCGGCTGCCTCGCTCATGGCGATCGACGCGGCGGCCGAACATGCAGATCCATTGGGGTCGGCCGCGCAGGCCGGGTCGCGTCGGACGCGAAGCAGCTCGTTCGCCCCGAGCCCGATGGTCACCAGCTCGACGCGCGGCCCGAGCTCCTCGATCGCCTCCCGCACGTCGTCAATGCGTCGCTCCAGGAATCCGGCGGCCGTCTCGCCGGGAACGGCGAAGACCCGGGTCTCGATGATCGGTGGGTCACTCAGCGCGAGAGGCTCGGACAGGCGTCCGACGTAGCCGCCGCGTCGAGGATTCGGAACCCCGACGCCGAATGTGATCGAATCGCCGAGCGCGAGGTACACGCCGCCCTCGTCCGGCATCGGTCTCGGCGTGGGCGCCGCCGTAATCGGAGGTGCGGCATCCACGGACGCCGCGGCCGATGCAAGCGAGGACGCGCTCCCGATGGGCACTGGGGTGGCGGTGGAAGAAGGATCCGGATCCGTGGCGCAGGCCGCCAGGACGAGGAGCGCCACGAGAGCCAGGCTAGATGGGCGTCGGACGTTGCCCGGCACGTCGAATCTCCCCTCCATCGATGGCCACGTTGGAGAGGCGGTCCGCATCCTTGTTGAGTGCCCTCGGAACATGACCCACGGTGTAACCCTGGAACGAGCGCAGGAGCTCCATCGTGACGGCGTGGATGGGCTTGAGAGCCGGGTGCTTCACGCGGTAGATGCCGGTGATCTGGCGAGCGACCAGCTCGGAGTCCATGCGCAGATCGACATGCGTCGCGCCCAGTCGGAGAGCTTCCTCGAGTGCAAGACGGACCGCGGTCCATTCGGCGACGTTGTTGGTGGCGTGCCCCAGGCCCTGTGCGATCTCGGCGAGCACGGTCCCGTCGGATGGGTCGCGCAGGATCGCGCCTGCACCGGCCGGACCGGGGTTCCCACGAGCGGCGCCATCGGTATAGATGAGAATCCTCAACGAATCCCAGCCCTGCCGATCTCCTGCGTCACCTCGAGAATCGCCTTCGTGATCTTGATGTCACGCGGGCAGGCCTCGACGCAGTTGAAGACCGTGCGGCAGCGCCAGACACCGTCGGGATCGGCCATGATCTCGAGCCGCTCCTGCTTGGCGGTGTCGCGCGAGTCGACGATGAACCGATGCGCATTGACGATCGCCGCCGGACCGACATACGACTGGTCCGACCAGAACACCGGGCAGGCGGACGTGCATGCGGCGCACAGGATGCAGCGGCTGGTGTCCTCGTACCGCTCTCGATCCGCCGGCGACTGGCGCCGCTCCTTGCCGTCGTCCGGAAGCTCGTCATTGACGAGGAACGGCATCGTGCGCTTGAACGAATCCCAGAAGGGCTCCATATCGACGAGCAGGTCCTTGACGACCGCCATGCCGCGGATCGCCTCGACGGTGACGGTGGGACCCGCGTCCTTGACAAGATACTCGCAGGCCAGGCGGTTGCGACCGTTGATGAGCATCGCGTCCGATCCGCACACGCCGTGGGCGCAGGAGCGGCGGAAGGTGAGTGTCCCATCCTGGTACCACTTCACCTGGTGCAGGAGGTCGAGCACCCGGTCGGTCGGTTCCGCCGTGACGGCGTATTCCTCCCAGTGCGGCGCCTCGTCGGCCTCGGGGTTGTAGCGGCGTATCCGCAGCGTGACGTCCATCATCGGTCTAGTAGGTCCTTGCCTTCGGCTCGAATTTCGTGATCGTCACCGGCTTGTAGGCCAGGGTCACAGCACCCGACTCCGGCTCGCGAGAGGCGAACGTGTGCTTCAGCCAGTCCACATCGTCCCGCTCCGCGAAATCCTCGCGCGCGTGGCCGCCGCGGCTCTCCTTGCGCGCGAGCGCTGACACCACGGTGGCCTCGGCGCAATCCAGGAGGTATTCGAGCTCCAGGGCATCACCCAGGTCGGTGTTGTAGCGACAGCCCTTGTCCTCGACCAGCAGTCGCTGCGCCCGGACGCGCAGTGCCGCCACAGCGTCCCGGCCCTCGGTCAGCAGCTGCTCGGTACGATAAACGCCACATTTTTCGAACATGACCTCCTGGAGCTCCGCGCGGATGACCGCCGGACGCTCGCCATCGGCGGCCGCCAGCAGGCCGAAGACGCGGGCCTGGACCGATGCCTCTGCAGCGGCGTCCACCATCGGCTCTGGCAGGTCGGCCAGCTCGGCCGCCATCTTCTTCCCCGCTCGGCGGCCGAAGACGAGGATATCGAGCAGCGAATTCGTCCCGAGCCGATTCGCCCCGTGGACGCTCACGCACGCAACCTCGCCCGCAGCGTAGAACCCCGGCACCACGCGGCCGGTCTCGTCGGCAAGGACACGGCCGTCGACGTCGGTCGGGACACCGCCCATGGCGTAGTGTGCCGTCGGCTGGATCGGCACGAGATCGGTCAATGGCTCGAGGCCGAAATACGTGCGGATAAACCCGCTCATATCCGGCAGCTTCTTGTTGAGCACCTCGGCGCCCAGGTGGCGCACATCGAGATGCACGAAATCACTGCCGCCGATCCCGCGCCCCTCCGCGATCTCCAGGTAGATGCTGCGGCTCACCACGTCCCTCGAGGCCAGGTCCTTCATCGTCGGAGCGTACGTTTCCATGAACCGTTCGCCCTTGTCGTTGAGGAGCACGCCGCCCTCCCCGCGCATCGCTTCCGACAGGAGGAACCCGAGCTTGTACATGCCGGTCGGATGGAACTGGAAGAACTCCATGTCCTCGAGCGGCAGCCCGCGTCGATACGGGATCGCCATCCCGTCTCCGGTCAGCGTGTGCGCGTTGGAGGTCACCTTGAACACCTTGCCGTAGCCGCCGGTGGCGAACAGGACCGCCTTCGCGAGGAACGAGTGCAGCTCGCTCGTACTGAGCTCGAGCGCGATCACGCCGCTCACCGGGCCGCCCGGCCCCTGCGGGAGGGCGATATCGAGCACCTGGTACTCGTCGAAGAAGACGACCTCGTGCTTGATGCACTGCTGGAACAGCGTCTGGAGGATGGCGTGACCGGTACGGTCGGCGGCGAAACAGCTGCGCCGTACAGGCCCCTCGCCGTAGTTTCGCGTGTGACCACCGAAGCGCCGCTGGTTGATCATGCCGTCATCCGTTCGGTCGAACGGCAGGCCCAGGTGCTCGAGATTGATGATCGTCTCGACCGCGTCGCGACACATCACCTCGGCCGCATCCTGGTCGACCAGGTAGTCGCCACCCTTGACCGTGTCGAACCAGTGCCACTCCCAGTGGTCCTCCTCGGTGTTGCCGAGGGCCGCGCATACACCGCCCTGAGCGGCGCCGGTGTGCGAACGTGAGGGATAGAGCTTGCTGATGACGCCGATGCGAGCATCCGCGCCGAGCTCCTGCTTCAGCTCCAGCGCCGCGTACAGGCCCGCGCCGCCGGCTCCAACGACGACCGCGTCGAGCTCATGGACGCGCGTCGGTGGAATGGCGCCGCGCGGCGTCCCTCCGACCAGGGTCACGAGGCGCTCGGGTCAAAGAAGGCGATGATGGCGATGCCAGCCACGAGCCACATGGCGCTGATGGCGAGCAAGAGGGTGAGCAACAGGCCGCGCGCGGTCCGATGGGTCACGTAGTCGCCGATCACGATCCGTGCCCCGTTGACGCCGTGCGCCAGCGCGAGGACGAGGAGCATCAGGTCGTAGATCCTCCAGAAGGGCGTGCCCCAGCGACTCTGGACGAATGCGAAGTCGATCTCCTGCCCGGTGATCGCCACCAGCACATGCATGATGAACATATGGCCCAACGCCAGGAAGACGAGCGCCAATCCCGAGAGGCGCATGAAGTACCACCAGAACCGCTCACGACCCGATGCCTCCGGCTTGGGACGCGCCGCGCGCGAAGGGTTCGTGTAGATGACGCGCGGACGCCGGGTCGTGACGGTCATCGGTTCATCCCCACGGCAGATAGGGTGTGAGGATGATCGCGCCCAGCGGAACCATGGAGATGACGGTTGCCGCGATCACGCCGTAGGTCAGCGGCCGGTAGTAGATCGTCGACGCCGGCCAGAAGTCCATGACGATCACGCGCAGCCCGTTGAGCGAGTGGTAGACGAGCGCGGCCATGAGCAGCACTTCGCCGACCTTGGCCGGCAGGTTGGCATACAGGGTCTGGGTGAAGTCGTACACCTCGGGGCCCAGGAGAACGGTCGAAGTCTCCACGATATGAAGGAACAGGAAGAGGAGCACGCCCAGGCCGCTGGCGCGATGTCCGAACCATGCCAGCTGGGTCCACGAAACGCGGTATCCGAACAAGTTGATCAAGCGTGTTCACTCTCCCGGGGAGCCGCTGCCCCGACGCTGCACGGAGCAGAACGAGCGGCCGCCCGATTCTATCGCCTGGTGCCACCAGGCGGGATCCGGGGTCACGCTGTCGTGGCAATACGGCTTGCCACCGCCTCGCCGAACTCGCGTGTGCCGGCGGAGCCACCAAGGTCATAGGTCACCGTCGTGGCTTCGGCGATGACGTGGCGAACGGCCGCCTCGACCGCAGTCGCAGCCTTCAGCTCCCCGACGTGGCGCAGCATGAGCGCGCCGCTCAGGATGAGGGCGGTCGGATTGGCCTTGTTCTGACCCGCGTACTTGGGAGCGGAGCCATGGACGGGCTCGAAGACCGCCGCCCTCTCACCGATGTTCGCCCCGGGGGCGACCCCGAGCCCGCCCACCAGGCCGGCGGCGAGATCGCTGACGATATCGCCATAGAGGTTCGGCAGGACGAGCACGTCATACAGCTCCGGCTTCTGCACAAGCTGCATGCACATGTTGTCGACGATGCGATCCTCGAACTCGACTCGTCCCACGAAGTCCGCGGCGACCTGCTGGCAGCTCTCCAGGAAAAGGCCGTCGGAGAGCTTCATGATGTTCGCCTTGTGCACGGCGGTCACCTTGCGACGGCCGTTCTTGACGGCGTACTCGAAGGCGTAGCGGGCGATGCGCTGCGACGCGGCACGCGTGATGATCTTGATGCTCTCGGCGGCGTCCGGGCCAACCCGGTGCTCGATCCCGGCGTAGAGATCCTCGGTGTTCTCCCGCACGATGATGAGGTCGACGTCCTCGTAACGCGTCGTCACGCCCTCCATCGTCCGAGCCGGCCGCACATTCGCATACAGCTCCAGCGCCTGGCGCAAGGCAACGTTGACCGAGCGAAAGCCGGAACCGACCGGGGTCGTGATCGGTCCCTTGATGGCAACCCCGTTGGCGCGAATCGAGTCCACGACGCGGTCCGGCAGCGGGGTTCCTTCGCGCTCGATGGTCGCCTCTCCGGCATCCTGGATGTCCCAGTCGAAGCCGATGCCGGTCGACTCCAGGACCATGCGAGTCGCATCTGAAAGCTCGGGGCCGATCCCGTCGCCGGGGATCAGCGTGACCGCGTAGCTCATGAGGACCTCTCGTGCGGCCGATCAAAGCGTCGGCGTGACGACTCGAGAGTCTAGGGTGTCGACGCGCTCCCCGCCCGCACCCGTTCCCCGCCGGTTTACAATCGCAATCCCCATCGAGCCGGTCCAACACCGATCCGAGTGCGCGGCGGCGTCCCAGATTCGCACAGGAGAGTCCCGTGAAGCTCCAGGAATATCGGAGCAAGGAAATCCTCGCCCGTCATGGCGTACCGCTCCTCGAGGGCGAGACCGCGACCACGGCGGAGGAGGCGAGCGCCGCAGCGCAGCGGATCGGCGGCCCGGTCGTCGTCAAGGCGCAGGTGCTCGTCGGCGGACGCGGCAAGGCGGGAGGCGTGAAGCTGGCGTCGACGCCAGCAGAGGCCGCGGAGAAGGCGCGCGAGATCATCGGCCTGGACATCAAGGGGACGACGGTTAAGACGGTCCTGATCGCGCCGGCGGCGGATATCGCGCACGAGTACTACCTCGGCCTCATCCTGGACCGTGCGTCAAGGGCCATCACCGTGATCGCCAGCGCGGAAGGTGGCGTCGAGATCGAAGGGACGGCCAAGACGAATCCCCAGGCGATCCTGCGCCTGCCGCTGCATCCGCTCATCGGCCTGCAGGAGCACGAAGTCCGACGCACGTCCTTCTTCCTGGGCATTCCGAACGAGCTGCGCAAGGACTTCGCCTCGGTGCTGCGCGGCCTGTTCGAGGCCTTCGTGGAATCCGATGCGGACCTGGCGGAGGTCAATCCGCTGGTCGTGACCGATGACGGGCGGCTCCTCGCCCTCGACGCCAAGATCGTGCTCGACGACTCGGCGCTTCCTCGCCACGCCGATCTGGAGGCGATGCGCGACCTCAACGAGGAGGAACCGTCGGAGATCGCGGCGCGCGAGGCCGGCATCAGCTTCATCAAGCTCGATGGCAGCATCGGCTGCATGGTCAACGGCGCGGGACTGGCCATGACGACCATGGACCTCGTCAAGCTGGCCGGCGGCGAGCCCGCGAACTTCCTCGACATCGGCGGCGGGGCCAAGGCGGAGCGCGTCGCGGCTGCCTTCAAGATCATCCTGGACGACCCGAACGTGAAGGCGATCCTCATCAACATTTTCGGCGGCATTACCCGCGGCGACGAGGTCGCCCGCGGCATCGTCGAAGCCCGCTCGCACCTGACCCGTGAGGTACCGATGGTGGTGCGCATCGTCGGCACCAACTCGGAGGAGGCGAAGCCGATCCTGGCCGAGGCGAACCTCATCACCGCCGACTCGCTCGATGACGCGGCTGCCAAGGCTGTGGCAGCCGCGGGAGCTGCAGCATGAGCATCCTCGTCAATGGCGACACGCGCCTGCTCGTCCAGGGCATCACCGGTCGCGAGGGCGAGTTCCACTCCACGGCGATGCTCGAGTACGGCACGAACATCGTCGCGGGCGTGACGCCCGGAAAGGGAGGCCAGTCGGCGCTCGATGGACGAGTCCCCGTCTTCGACACCGTCGCGGACGCGGTCACCCAGACCGGTGCCAATGCGACCTGCATCTTCGTGCCTGCTGCGTTCGCGCCCGACGCGATGCTCGAGGCGGCGGACGCCGACGTGCCCCTCGTCATCTGCATCACCGAAAGTGTGCCGGCCCTCGACATGCTGCGCGTCTACCACGTGCTGCGCGCCAAGGGGACGCGGTTGATCGGACCCAACTGTCCGGGGCTGACGAGCGTCGACGAGGCGAAGGTCGGCATCATTCCGGGCAACATCCACGCGCGCGGACCGGTGGGCCTCGTCTCCCGCTCCGGCACGCTGACCTACGAGGTGGTCCAGGCCATGACCGATGCGGGCATGGGGCAATCCACCTGCGTCGGCATTGGTGGCGACCCGATCATCGGGACGAATTTCATCGACATCCTCGACATGTTCAACCAGGATGACCAGACCGAGGCGATCGTCATGATCGGCGAGATCGGTGGAGAGGAAGAGGAGAAGGCTGCTGCCTTCTGCGCACGCGAGGTTCGTAAGCCGATGGCTGCCTTCATCGCGGGGCGCACGGCTCCGCCGGGGCGGCGAATGGGCCATGCCGGCGCGATCATCTCCGGCGGCGCCGGGACAGCCGAATCGAAGCGCACCGCGCTCGAGGAGGCCGGCATCCGAGTGGCCGATTCGCCAAGCCGCATTCCGCAGCTCCTTCGCGACGCCGGCGTTCGATAGGCGCACGACCGGGGTGACAACGCTCGTTCCGACGGGCTTCGGCGGCGGTGATGCGCCGCCTCCGATTCACGAGACGCGATCAGGCAAGGACCGCGACCGAGCCCCGTATGCCGCTCGACCGCCCTCAGAACGCCAGGATGCACCCGAGCAACGTCCGGGGGTGGGCCTGTTCCGGTTCGCAGGCTGTGGCCTCGGCGTCACCATCGCCCTCGTCCTGACCGTCGGCGTGGTCACGCTGATCGGCTACCTGCGCGATGATCCCGGTCGGAACCCGGCGCCCGCCGCGTATCGAACGGCGGTGTGTGCTGCCTTCGACCAGTTGAGCCATGGGACGCGGGCGCTCGAGCGTGGTGTGCAGGACGACAATGCTGCCGGGCGCGAGATGGCCGCCCTTGCCGTCGAGCGCCACGTTGCCGCAGCGAACGATGCGCTCACCGACCTCCCGGTCTGGGAACCGGGCCGCTCGCTGGATGAACTACTCGGATCGCAGATCATCACGCTCATCAACGGCGCCGGCTCGCTCGCCGATGGCGCGGCCGCCCAGGATCTCGCGGTCGCGCTCGAAATTGAAACGGGCGGCCGCGAGCAGCTGTCGACGGGTCGCTATGGGTTCGACTGCTCCTGATCCCGCTCCGCTCCATCCACATGGTCAAATTGGACCAGCTCCCAGAGGACGCCGCTCAACGTCCGCGGATGAAGGAAGCCGACCGGGCCATGAGCACCTGCCCGCGGCCGATGGTCGATCAGCTCTGCCTCATGCGAGGCCAGCCGATCCAGTTCGACCGGGAGGTCATCGGACACAAGGCAGATGTGATGCAGCCCCTCACCACGGGTGGCGAGGAAGCGCGCAACCCCGCTGGCATCATCGAGCGGCTCGATGAGCTCGATCCGCGCTGCCTGCCCGGGGCCAGTGCGCAAGAAGCACAGCCGCACTGCCTGGGACGCGAAATTGATGGGATCGGCTTCCGGCAGCAGACCGAACAGCTCTCGGTAACGCGGCAGCGCCGCGTCGATGGAGCGCACGATGATGGCAACGTGGTGAATTGGCCCGACCCGGGGTGCCCGGCTCACGGACGGTGCTCTCCCCAGACGCGGCGCAACGCGTGAGAGATCTCGCCGAGCGTGACGGACGCCTCAACGCAGGACCGGATGCTGGGAAGGACATTCGCCGTGCCGGCGGCCGCGCGTTCGAGATCGCCGACGGCGGCTTCCGCCGCCGGCGCGTCGCGCCGCGCACGGAGCGAACGGGTCCGCTCGACCTGGGTCGCCTCGAGCGCCGGATCGATTCGTTGCGCCTCCGGCCCGTGCTCCTCCCCGTCCGCGACGTGCGCGTTCACCCCGACGATGATGCGCTCACCCGACTCGACGGCCAGCTGTTGCTGGTACGCCGCGTCGCCGATCGCGTCCTGCTGGTAGCCGTCCGCGAGCGCCGCGAGGGTGCCACCATGCTGACCGATGACCTCGATCTCGAGCAACGAACGCTCCTCGATCTCGTTCGTCAGAGCCTCCACGTAGTACGAACCGCCCAACGGATCCACCGTCGCAGTCATGCCGGACTCGTGGTACAGCACCTGTTGCGTTCTGAGTGCCAGGCGCGCGGTCGCGGGCGTCGGGAGACCCAGCGCCTCGTCGAGCGCGTTGGTGTGGAGAGATTGCGCACCGCCCAGGATCGCCGCCAGGGCCTGGACCGAGGTGCGGACGACATTGACATCCGGCTCCTGAGCGGTGAGGGTCGAACCGCCGGTCTGAACGTGAAAGCGCATCGCCATGCTCTTCGGGTCGCGAGCGCCGAAGCGATCACGGGCGATCCGAGCCCACACCCGCCGCGCCGCTCGGAACTTCGCGACCTCTTCGAGGAGGTCATTGTGGGCGGCGAAGAAGAACGAGAGGCGCGGCGCGAACTCGTCGAAGTCGAGCCCTGCGGCAATGGCCGCCTCGCTGTAGGCGATCGCATTGGCCACTGTGAACGCCACCTCCTGAACGGCCGTCGAGCCGGCCTCACGGATGTGATAGCCGCTGATGCTGATCGTGTTCCAGTCAGGAAGCTCGGTCCGGCAATACGAAAAGGTGTCGGTCACCAGGCGCAGGGAGGCATCTGGCGGAAAGATGTAGGTCCCACGCGCGATGTATTCCTTGAGGATGTCGTTCTGGACCGTGCCACGCAGCCGGCGTGGATCGGTCCCGCGACGCCGAGCCACAGCCTCGTACATCGTCAGCAGGATCGCGGCAGTGGCATTTATCGTCATCGAGGTCGAGACCTCGGCCAGATCGATCCCGTCGAACAGGACCTCCATGTCCTCGACCGAGTCGATCGGCACTCCGACTCGGCCGACCTCTCCGAGTGCCATCGGATCGTCCGAGTCATACCCGATCTGCGTGGGCAGATCGAAGGCCACCGAGAGGCCGGTCTGGCCGTGCTTCAGCAGATAGCGGAACCGACGATTGGTCTCGTCGGCGGAACCAAAACCTGCGTACTGGCGCATGGTCCATGGCCGGGCTCGGTACCCGTCGGGATGGATCCCACGCGTGAACGGGTACTCACCCGGGGCGCCAGGGCCACCGGCCGCATCGAGGGCCTGCCTGTCCTGTGGCCCATAAACGGTCCGGATCTCCATGCCGGAGGTGGACCGATACGGACGCGTCTGCGGACGATCGGGATCACTCATCGGCCGTCGCGGGATCACTCATCGGCCGTCGATTGTACGCGCCGTCACTCGAGCCGAATGAGCAGCGTGCCCGTCGTCACCGTCTCGCCGGGCCGCACCGCTACCTCGATCACCCGCCCACTGCGCGGCGCCCGGACGTCGTTCTGCATCTTCATAGCCTCGATGGTCAACAGCGTTCCACCCTCGTCGATAGTGTCACCGACCGAGACCGCGACGGTCAGGATCAGACCGGGCAATGTCGCCTTGCCCGCCGCACGGCCGGCGCGGCCGGTGGCCGCCGTCTCCGCGCCAACGAGCATTCGTTCCCGCCAGGAGCGCACCGTGACCGGAATCCGCCGACCGTGAAGCGTCACCACCCAGTCGCCGGCACTGCCCTCAACGAGGACCGGGACCGAGGCCGCACCATTGACGAGCCGCCCGAACCCCCGAGCCGGATCGATCATCTCGAATCGCCATCCCTCAGCCGGCGTGACGGACTCATCCTCGATCCGAATCTCGAGGTCGCCCGTCAACGCATGGCCTCACGCCTGGCAAGGTCGGCCCATGCCGACCCGGCCCGCGTGCGATCAGTGGCATGTCTCGGAGCTACCTCCGACGCCGCCCGCACCGCGATCGCCGCCGTGGCGGCCAGAGCCCGTTGGTCCTCGGGCAGGCCATGGTCGATCCCCCACCGCTCAGCGATCAGACCCGTGTCGTACGCACCGTTGACGAATGACGCGTCGTCGACCAGCCAGCGCAGGAAGCCGGCATCGGTCTGAACTCCACCGATGACGGTCTCGTCCAGGGCGCGCCGCAGCCGATCGACGGCCGCCGGGCGGTCACCAGCATGCACCATCAGCTTGGCGAGCAGCGGGTCGTATTCCGGCGGCAGATCCGTATCTGCCCCGACACCGGCGTCGACCCTGACCCCCGGCCCTGCCGGCATCTGCCAGGCAGTGATGCTGCCGGTACTCGGTTGAAAGTCGTTGTAGGGGTCCTCAGCGTACAGCCGCACTTCGATGGCGTGTCCCCGGCTGCTGGCGTGCATCACGGCGTCGGGGAGGGGCTGGCCAGCGGCAACGCGGATCTGCCATGCCACCAGGTCAACCCCGGTCACCAACTCGGTGACCCCGTGCTCGACCTGAAGCCGCGTGTTCATCTCGAGGAAGTAGTGGTTGCTTGCCGCATCAAGGAGGAACTCGACGGTTGCTGCATTGTGGAAATCAACCGTGCCGGCGACTCGGCGCGCGCTGTCAAAGAGAGCCTCTCGCGTACTCGGACCGATCGCTGGCGACGGCGACTCTTCCACCAGCTTCTGATGGCGGCGCTGGATGCTGCAGTCTCGCTCCCCCAGTACTGCCAGCCGGCCATGGCGGTCGCCGAGCAGCTGAACCTCGATGTGGCGAACGGGGGCAAGGAGACGTTCAGCGTAGACCGTTCCATCACCAAACGCGGAGAGTGCCTCGCGGCGTGCGGCGACCAGGGCATCGGCGACCTCGCCAGGGGAGTCGACCCGGCGCATGCCCCGCCCACCGCCGCCGGCACTGGCCTTGAGCATCAGCGGAAATCCGATGGCCTCGAGTTCACGTGGGTCATCTGTCAGCGCCATGGTCGTGCCAGCGACGATGGGTACCCCGGCGGCCTGTGCCGCGCGGCGTGCCGCCAATTTGTTGCCGAGCGACTCCAACGTGGCCGGCGGTGGGCCGACCCACACGAGGCCGGCGACCTCGACGGCTCGCGCAAATTCGGAATTCTCCGAAAGAAAGCCGTACCCCGGGTGTATCGCTTCGGCCCCACTACGCACAGCCGCCGCGATCACGGCGTCGATCGCAAGGTATGACTCCCGTGGAGCCGGCGGCCCGATCCGCTCGCTTGCATCGGCCAGATGCACGTGCAGGGCGTTGACATCGGCATCCGAATGGACGCTGACCGGAGAGATCCCAAGTTCGCGGCAGGCGCGGATGACGCGAATCGCGATCTCGCCACGGTTGGCAATGAGAAGCCTGGAAAATGGCGGCATCGATCTGTCCTTGCGCAAAGACGGCTGCCCGCTACAGCGGGATGTTGCCGTGCTTCTTGGGCGGTACCGTCTGGCGCTTTTGCTGAAGCACCGACAGTGCACCAGCGATGCGCATCCGCGTCTCAGAGGGGAGGATGACCTCATCCACATATCCCCGAGCTGCCGCGACATACGGGTTCGCGAACCGTTCCTGATACTCGGCCACCAAGCGCAATCGTTCTGCCGGCGCATCGTCCGCCGCCGCGATCTGCTCGCGAAAAATGATGTTGACGGCTCCTTCCACGCCCATGACCGCAATCTCAGCGGTCGGCCAGGCGTAGTTCATGTCGCCGCGCACATGCTTGCTGCTCATGACGTCGTATGCCCCACCATACGCCTTGCGCGTGATCACAGTGACCTTCGGAACAGTTGCCTCGCAGTACGCGTACAACAGCTTTGCCCCGTGACGGATGATTCCTCGATGTTCCTGCTCGACTCCCGGCAGGAATCCAGGCACGTCGACCAGCGTGACGATCGGGATGTTGAAGCAATCACAGGTCCGCACGAACCTGGCCGCCTTATCGGAGGCGTCGATGTCCAGGACGCCGGCGAGGACCTCCGGCTGCTGCCCGACGATCCCGACACTGCGGCCCTCGATGCGAGCAAATCCGCAGATGATGTTGCGCGCGTACTCCGCATGGACCTCGGTGAACGAGCCCTCATCGACGATGCCGCGCACGACGAGATGCATGTCGTAGGACTGCTTCGCGGAGTCGGGAATGAGGGTATCGAGCGCAGCGCCGTCGACACTCGGTTCAGACCACGCTTCGTGGCGCGGCGGCCGGTCCACATTGTTCGACGGTAGATACCCGATCAATGTGCGCGCCAGCTGGAGTGCCTGCGGTTCACCGGAACTCAGGAAGTGCGCTACGCCGCTGGTTTCGTTATGGATGCGTGCTCCACCGAGGCCCTCGAGATCGATCTCTTCGTGCGTCACCGTTTTCACGACGTTCGGTCCGGTCACGAACATGTAACTGCTCCCTTCGACCATCACGACGAAGTCGGTGATAGCGGGCGAATACACCGCCCCACCGGCGCACGGTCCCATGACCAGCGAGATCTGCGGCACGACGCCCGATGCAAGGGTGTTACGCAGGAAGATATCGGCGTACCCGCCGAGACTGACAACGCCTTCCTGGATCCGCGCTCCGCCGGAATCCGAGAGGCCGATGATCGGAGTACCATTCTCCATTGCCAGGTCCATGACCTTGCAGATCTTCTCGGCATGCGCCTCCGACAGCGACCCACCGAAGACCGTGAAGTCCTGGCTGTACACGAACACGGACCGGCCGTCGATACGGCCGAATCCGGTGATCACCCCGTCACCGAGGTAGCTCTCGTCATCAAGTCCGAAGTCACTTGCGCGATGAGTGACGAAGGCATCCATCTCGGTGAAGCTGCCGTCGTCAAGCAGGAGCTCCAGGCGTTCGCGAGCGGAAAGCTTGCCACGCGCGTGCTGCTGCTCCAACCGCTTCGCTCCCCCACCCATCTGTGCGTGGCCGCGAAGCTCGCGCAGCTGGTCCAGTTTGTCGGCGGTCGACACGAAGGAACTCCTTGCACTGCGTTCATTGGTGGGCCCGGCAGGAATCGAACCTGCGACCATCCGGTTATGAGCCGGTTGCTCTGACCATTGAGCTACGGGCCCTCAGGAACGACGGTGGACAACTTCGAGTATAGACCGATGTCTTTGCACAACGACAGGCGGATTTCTCCACGTTGTGGACAACTCCGATGGACCGATACACGCGCATCGCCCTATGATCGTCAAGCCGCACAACGCGGACGGACCCGTCGGATCGCACTAGGTGGCGCGTTGACCAAGGTAATCTCGATCGCAAATCAGAAGGGCGGCGTCGGCAAGACGACCTGCTCGATCAATCTCGGTGGGGCACTGGCCGAACGCGGGTACCGAGTTCTGTGTGTCGACATGGATCCCCAGGCAAACCTGACCGTCGGGCTGGGAGTGTCGCTCTCCGACGTGCGGGAATCCATGGCCGATGTTCTGTCCGAAGACCGAGTGTCGCTCGATGATGTCGTGCGGACCACCCAGGCTGATGGCCTGCGGGTCGCACCCGCAACGCTGGAGCTCGCCTCGACCGAGGTCGAGCTATTCACGGCCATCGGCCGCGAGATGGTCCTGCGTGACGCGCTCGCCGGGTGGGCAGAGCAAGAATTCGACGTGATCATCATCGATTGCCCACCGACCCTCGGTCTGCTCACCATCAATTCGCTGGTCGCGAGCAATCGCGTGATCATCCCGGTCCAGACCCAGTACTACGCGATCAAGGGACTGACCGCCTTGATCAAGGTGATCAACACCATCAAGGTCAAGCTGAATCACGACCTCGAGGTACTCGGGCTCCTACCGACCTTTTACGACGGCCGCACCGTCCTCGCACGAGAGATGCTCGAAAATCTGCGTGAGCTCGGCGATCACCGAGTCTTCAATACCATGATCAAGCAAACGGTGAAGCTCGGCGAGGCGCCGCTGACCGGCAAGCCGGTCACGGATTATGCGACCGGCTCCGCGGCGGCACGCGCATTCCGGGATCTGGCCCAGGAGGTAATCGAGCTTGGCTGACAAGCGGCCCGCATTCAAGGAAAACATCCACCGCCTCTTTGATGAGGCGCAGCGCACGGACCTCGCACCGGGCATCGTCTCGCTCATCGAGTCGCGTGCGACTCAAGCGCAGATCCGCGAGGTGCCGGTCGGCAAGATCCTGCCGAATCCCGCGCAACCGCGCCTGTCCTACGACGAGGACTCTCTCACGGAGCTCGCCAGCTCGATCCGGGAGCATGGAGTCCTTCAGCCGATCCTCGTGCGACCGAGTGGAGCCCAGTTCGAGCTGATCGCCGGCGAGCGCCGATGGCGCGCATCGCGGATGGCCGAGCGCGCAACCATTCCGGCGATCGTGGTCGAATTCGACGAGAGCACGGCTCTCGAGGTGAGCATCATCGAAAACCTCCAGCGCGAAGACGTCTCGCCGCTCGAAGAAGCAACGATGTTCCGCAGGATGACCGAGGCGTTCGGCTACTCGGTTCGCCAGCTCGCTCAGAAACTGGGCAAGGACAAGGGCTATATCGAAAACCGGCTGCGTCTCTCCGATGCGCCGGCTGACATCCGTGAACTCGTGTCGTTGCGCAAAGACACCATCAGCCACGCCTATGAGCTATTGAAGATCGGGGACGAGCGCCAGCGTCGTCGGCTCGCCAAACGGATCGTGGCCGGCGACCTATCACTCGCCAAACTTCGCATCATCACCGGTGGGGGGAATCCTGGTGACGAGCCCGTCGCCGGAGAGCGGCCCCGGCGTCGGGCGAAAACGGTCGCCGGCGAGCGGGAATCGGCGAGAGCAGCTGACGACGCTCTGATGGGGGCTCGTTCGAAGTTGTCGGAAGGGGTGGATGACCTCGTCGACATCCTCCGAAACCCGGCGATGATGGAACAGATTCCCGAGGTGAACCGCGCGAATTTCGCCAAACACCTCACCATCACGAAGCTCAAGATCGAGAACGCGATCGCGATCATCCGATCCGGTGCACCCCATCGGGACGATACGGAGTAGCCGGCGCCGCCGTCAGGCGGTGTAGGACATGACCTCGCGGTGGTCAACAAGAAAGTCGATCAGCTTGCGTCGTGCGGCAGGATCAATCCGCCTGAGACCGCCAACCGCCTTCGGGAGCTCGAAGATCGGCGCAGCGAGTGATCCCGCGGTGTCGATCCCGACGACGTGATCCGGCCCCCCGCCGACAAGAAAGGCGCGTTGGAATCCGCGTGCATCGAGGCCGGCCGCGTGACAGAACGCCCCTATCGCGGAGCCGACCCCCATCCGCTTGGCAAAGTCGACGAACAGGTCGGCCGCCCATGTGTCGACCTGGGCATCCTCCTGGGCCGTCACCATCTTGCGGTATCCCTGTTCTTCGATCTCGCTCATGCTTCTTCCTCAGCTGTCGTCCGGTCGCGAATCGATTCTAGCGGAGGCCGCTCTGACGCTGTGTGAGGCAACGCGCCGCCCGCCAGCTGCGCTATCCTCGGGCCATGGTCGACAGAACCGCCGATCCGCGCACGGAAGATACCCTCGAATACGAGCTGTTGCGAGCGACTCGTGGCGCGACGAACCCGGAGGTGGTCGGGCGCGCTACCTTCCGCGGCGGTCAAGCGATCGTCGATGCACCAGAAGGCGTGAAGATCGCCGTCGAAGAGCTGCTGTCCCGGGGTTTCGCCGATCGCATCCAGGCAGATGAGCGTCCGCGGGGGTACCGACGCAGCGGGAGTGGCATGGTGGACATGCTCGTGCCGGGCATGCCGGAGCACTTCATTGCGCGCCTCCGCGGCCTGTGGCTGAGCTATCCGGACGGGTCGGTCGTCACCGCACGTCCTGGAAGCGAGCTGAGCACCCGACAGATGGTCACCGAACCGTCCGATACCGGCACGTCAGTCACCGATGCGCGCGTCCGACGGTCAACCCTCGTGAGCGCAGATCGCCGGCTCGGCGTCAGGCCACTCGTCCGCGCACACGCTCCCGATGATGGATTACGCCCCGAGAACGAGCTCTCGTCCGGCCCCGTCAACAGGACCGACTGTGGCTGGATCACTTAGCTCAACGATGTTCATGAATTGC
The DNA here is from genome assembly GCA_038233215.1 of Candidatus Limnocylindria bacterium. Lineage (GTDB taxonomy): Bacteria > Chloroflexota > Limnocylindria > QHBO01 > QHBO01 > JACDBZ01. The sequence goes on along the minus strand of JBBSML010000011.1, from coordinate 2,448 downwards.
CTCGTCTCAGTATGATGCCCGCATGACGCTGCTGAAGTACCTCATCATTCCCGCGATCATCGTCATCGTCGGGGCGGTTTACTGGTTCCTGTCCTACGAGGCGGCAGGAACGGCCATGATCATCATCTTCGGTATCGCCATGGCGCTGATGGGATGGATCCTGGTCCCGACCTTCGGCGACGTCGGCCCGACGGCGCCGGTCGACCCCGAATGGCACGAGCGCACGCCCTGAGTGCAGGCAGCGGAACGCCGGACACTGCGGCTGCCCTGGCGGCAGAGCCGCCAACGCAGTGTCCGGCTCAGTAGTACTAACGTTCGGTAGGCCCCAGCGTTAGCCCTCAGCGCCGCAGAATGCCACCGCCGATCGTGAAGGTGGCTCCGGCGGTAAGATTCGAACTTACGACCAAGCGGTTAACAGCCGCCCGCTCTACCACTGAGCTACGCCGGAACGCGTGCCGGAGCCTCCGCGGAGGCTGTCGGGGACGCCGCGGATCATACCGCGACGCCCCGCAGCCGGTCAAAGGACGGATCGGCTACTCGAGATAGTCCTTGAGCTTGCGGCTGCGGCTGGGGTGGCGCAGCTTGCGCAGTGCCTTTGCCTCGATCTGGCGGATGCGCTCACGCGTCACCTGGAAATCTCGTCCGACCTCCTCCAAGGTTCGGGACCGGCCATCCTCGAGACCGAATCGAAGCTGGAGAACGCGACGCTCTCGTTGCGTGAGCGAGTCCAGCACGCCCTCCACCTGCTCCTTGAGGAGCTGATGCGATGCTGCATCGGCCGGTGCCACGGAGGCGAGGTCAGGGATGAAGTCTCCGAGGTGACTGTCCTCCTCCTCGCCGATCGGCGTCTCGAGGCTGACCGGCTCCTGGCTGACCTTCATGATCTCGCGCACCTTCTCCGGCGAGACCGTCTGTGGTCCCTCGGCCACCCGAACGTCGACCTCGCCCTCGGTCGGCTCACGCTGAAGCTTGTCGCGCAGCTCGCGGATGATCTCATCGCGGCTCATGCGTCGCGCGATCTCCTCCACGTTCGGCTCGCGACCGAGCTCCTGGAGGAGCGTGCGGCTGACCCGGATCAGGCGATTGATGGTTTCGACCATGTGGACCGGGATGCGGATGGTGCGCGCCTGGTCAGCGATGGCGCGCGTGATCGCCTGCCGAATCCACCACGTGGCGTACGTGGAGAACTTGAAGCCCTTCTCGTAGTCGAACTTCTCGACCGCCCGGATGAGGCCGATGTTGCCCTCCTGGATGAGGTCCAGGAAGCTCATGCCGCGGCCGATGTACTTCTTGGCGATGCTCACCACCAAACGCAGGTTGGCCTCGGTCAGGCGCTTGCGCGCATCGGTGCTCTGCTCCACCAGGCGACCGGTCCGCTTCTCCAGGGGCACGTCCACCGGGATGGTCGGGTCATACCCCAGGCTGAGCAGATACTCGGCATCGTGGCCCGAGGTGATGAACTCGCCCACGATGCGCTGAGCAGTCTCGCGAGCCCACAGCTCGAGCTCGACGAGCTCCGGCGCCCCGGCATGGCTCGGCGGGCGGAACCGGTATGTCGATCCGAACAGGACGGCGTCCTTCAACCCCTGGGCGGGATCCGAAGCCAGCACCTTGAGGATCGACTCGGCCTCCATCAGGCGCGTGCGCGCCTCGTCATCGAGGCTCGGTGCCTTGCGAGCCTTGGAGAGTTTGATCGACGGCACCTCGATCGTCTGGCGCTTGCGACCGACCCACCAATCGACGGCGTCGCGCGTGACGCGCGGCGCCTCCTTCGGCAGGTCGAATGCGCGCATCGCCGCCATGCTGCGTGCCTTCGGCTCGCTGTCCAGGGTCACCCAGGTATAGAGATTGACAAGGGCACGTGCCGGATCCTCCACGGCGAGCTCGCCGAGCTCGATGGCCTTGGCCAGCACCACCTCCTCTTCGGCCGTCAGCAGGGCGACCTTTCCGATCTCCTTGAGGTACATCCGCACCGGATCGTCGATCCCGATGAGATCAGCGGCAAGCGCCTCGAGGTCCTCCTGCCCCTGTCTGGTCTTGGCGCTGGCCTTGGCGGCTGCCTTCGGCGCAGCTGCCTGCTCCTCCTCCTCCTCGTCGGACACCCCGAGAAGGGTCGGTTGATTGGCGGCGTCGAGGACTTCCACGCCCGCCTCAGTGGCGGCGGCATACAGCTCCTCGATCGCGCCCATCTGGGCCTCCGGGTGCGGAATCGCCTGGAGAATCTGGTCGTGGGTGAGGAAGCCTTCTTCTTGCCCACGGGCCAACAGGTCGGCGACGACCGCTCCCTGCGCGCTATCGACGACCTTCCCATCGTCACCTGCCGATCCGGCGGCCGCGACCGTCTTCCGAGTCCGCTTGGGCTTCGGCCCCACTTCCTCAGACGCCGCCTTGGCGCCCGCACGCTTCGGCTTGGCCCTGGCCGGCGCCTTCGCCGATGCGGTTTCCGGC
>JBBSML010000010.1:0-84651 GCA_038233215.1 Candidatus Limnocylindria bacterium | reverse complement strand
CCTGCTGCGCGTCGCGCTCATCGTGCTCGGGCTCACGCTCGTCGGCTTCCTGTTCCACGGCGTCCTGCACCTCGAGCCCGCGACGATCGCACTGGCCGGCGCGGTGGTGCTCATGCTCCTGGCCCGCGAGAGCCCGGACGAGGCCCTCCGCGAGGTCGAGTGGCCGACGCTGTTCTTCTTCATCGGCCTGTTCATGCTCGTCGCGGGGGTGATCGAGATCGGGCTCATCGATGCCGTTGCCGACGCGATCTTCGAGCTGACCGGGGGTGCTTTGGCCGCGACGTCGATCCTCCTGCTGTGGATGTCGGCCATCCTCTCCGGGATCGTCGACAACATCCCCTACACGGCCACGATGATCCCGGTGGTGACACAGCTGGCGGAGGGACAGCCGAACGACGGGCTGTGGTGGGCCCTGGCCATCGGCGCGGATCTCGGCGGCAACGCCACGATCATCGGGGCCAGCGCGAACGTCATCCTGGCCGGCATGGCCGAGCGCGAGGGCCACCCGATCAGCTTCGTGCGGTTCCTGAAGTACGGACTGCCGGTCACCCTCGGCACCATGGTCATTGCCACCGGCTACGTGTGGCTGCGGTACCTGCTGTAGCCGATGGAGCACATGGCGGAGGTCCTGCGACAGCTCTTCCTGCTTCTGCTTGCTGCCAAGATCGGCGACGAGGTGTTCAAGCGGCTGGGCCAGCCTCCGGTGATCGGCGAGATCCTGGCGGGTGTGATCGTGGGTCCGGCCGTGCTGGGCTGGTACGAGATCAACGCCGAGACGATGCTCTTCGCGGAGATCGGCGTGGTGCTGCTCCTCTTCCAGGTCGGGGTCGAGACGCGACTGCACGACCTGCTGCGCGTCGGCCCCACGGCCCTTGCCGTTGGGGCGCTGGGCGTGGTGCTGCCATTTGCCGGCGGATTCGCGCTGGCCGGCGTTCTCGGATCCCCGCTGTCGGTGGCCGTCTTCCTCGCTGCCGCGCTGACAGCGACCAGCGTCGGGATCACTTCGGGCGCCCTGCGCGACCTCGGGGCGCTCAACGCGCGCAGCGGCCGCGTGATCCTGGGCGCGGCGGTCATCGACGACGTGCTGGCGATGCTGATCCTGGCCTTCGCGAGCGGGCTGGCCGCGGGCAACGTCGCGCTCGACGAGCTCGGGCTGCTCGTCGTCGTGGCTCTCCTGTTCATCGGGATCGTGCTCATCGGGGGGACGCGCATCCTCGCGCGGCGCCGATCGTTGTTGACGGACCCGGTGTTCGCTGCGACGCCATTCCTGCCCGGGATGATCATCATGCTCGGGCTTGCCGCGCTGGCGACCCAGATCGGCCTCGCGGCCATCATCGGCGCCTTCCTGGCCGGCATGGTGGTCGGAGAGTCGAGCGAGCGGCACGCGCTCGAGGCGGAGGTCGCGCCGGTGGCGGCATTCTTCACGCCGTTCTTCTTCGGGTTCATCGGCGCGCAGGTCGACCTCGTGGGGCTGGCCGACATCGGCGTCATCCTCCTGGTCGTCGGCGTGACGGTCGTGGCGGTGGCGACGAAGTTCATCGGCGCATTCCTGGGGGCCATCCGGCTCGGTCGCGCGGAGGCGACGCTCATCGGCTGGGGGATGGTGCCGCGCGGCGAGGTGGGCATCGTGGTGGCGGGGCTGGGGCTCCAAGTGGGAGCCATTGAGGGGGAGCTCTACACGGTGGTCGTCGCGATGGCCGTCATCACCACGCTCATCGTGCCGCCGTTCCTGCCCATGCTGGTGCGTGGCGCCTCCACGGGTCCCGAGACCGACGCCCGACCCACCTCCGGCCCGACGCCCGGTGTCGAGGACGATGCCGACGGGATGCCGAATGCGCGCAGGGACGAATAGAGGCCCGACCTAGATTTGACGCGCCCGGGTGGATCGCCGATCTGTCGGCTGGCGGCGCCCGAACGCCATTCCGGCGCTGATTCGCCGGTAGATCGGCAAGCGAAGATCCCGCCCCAACGGATCGGGGCGGGATCTCGTGATACGAGCGCTCGGCCGAGGCTAGTCGCCCTTGGGGGTGACCTCGACGGTGCCCTTCGTGAAGTCCTCGCCGGTGGTGTCCTCCTCGATACCCTCGAGGGCGGCCTCAGCGAGGTCGGTTCGGGAGGCGTCATCCGACGGCGCCTCGGTGATGATTCCAGAGTCCAGGCTGATGTCGACCGTCTGCTGCCAGAGGTCGGCATCCAGCATTCCGATCCCGTCTGGTGACGGCCAGATGAGGGGGTTGATCTCGTTCATCATCCAGGCCTGGTGGCCGGCGCCCAGGGTCGAGCCTGCCGCTGTCGTGTACCCGACGCAGTCTTCGGGGTTGTCACGACAGTAGATCCAGCCGCGGAAGCTGGCGCGCAGGAAGCGCTCGGTGATGTCCTCGTTGCCGTCTTCCGCCAGCCATGAGGCACGCGCGAAGATGGCGTCCTGGAGCATCGCCGTCCCGACCTCGTTGTAGTTGATGACGGTCAGATCCTCGGGCTGGTACAGCTCACCGGTGTCGGGGTTCTCTGCCTCAAGGACCTGGGCGTACTCGTTGTAGATCATCGCCTCGGCGACATCGATCTCACGCGAGAGGAGGAGGAGCATGTCGAACGGCTGGATCACCTTCTCGTAATCGGTGCCTTCCTCCAGCCCCTCGGCGCTGGCAGCCGCGGTGACCTCGAACTCGTTGCCGAAGTCCCAGACGCCGACCTTCTTATCGGCGAAGTCGGCCGGTGAGCTGATGCCGGCGTCGGCCCATGCGACCGACAGCGTGCCCGACCGCTGGAAGATCTGCGCGATGTTGACGAGGTCCGATCCGCCGACGCGAGCCTCGAGCACCTTCGGCACCCAGCTGATGGTGAACTCGGGGCCGTCCGGCGCGGAGCCGACCTGCTGCGGAACCACGTCGGGACCGCCAGGGAGGATGTCGACGTCGAGGTTCTCATCGGTATAGAAGCCCTGCTCGGCGGCCGCGAAGTAGCCGGCGAACTGCGCCTGCGGCGCCCACTGGAGCTGGAGCTGGACCGATGCGGTTTCGCCGCCATCACTATCATCGCCGCCATCGCTTGGTTCGGTGCTGCTGCCGGTCTGCGTGCCGCAGGCGGCCAGGGCGAGCATCGCGGTCACCGCGACGCTCAACCAGATTCGGGATCGCTTCATTGCGCTCGGACTCCTCGTGTGCCGTTCCTCGGGAATGCCCCATTGTGATGGGCGGATTCTAGGGACCTGCCGAGATCCGTGCTGAGTGACTCGTCCGATCGACGGTCCGCCCGGCGCTCAGCCGGTCGCCGGCAGCCGGAACCAGATCTCGGTGCGACCCTGCCCGGACCGTGCGCCGACCTCACCGCCGTGGGCCTCGATGATCTGGCGGACGATGGCGAGCCCGATCCCCGCACCGCCCGTGGCGCGCGCTCGCGAGCGATCCACGCGATGGAGCCGTTCCCAGATGAGCGGCAGTTCGGTGCTCGAAATCTCGGGGCCGGTATTGGCGATGGCGCAGCGGATGGTGGTGCCCTCGGCCTCGAGTCGAACGTGGATGTCGCCGCCATCGGTCGTGTAGCGGGCGGCATTCTGGACGAGGTTGCTGACGACCTGGCCGATGCTGTCAGGATCAGCGTCCAGGCGCGGGAGCGCGGGGCTCTCCTCGAAGCGCACGACGATCGAGCGGGTCGCAAGCTCAGGGGCCACCAGCGCAAGCGCTCGACGGACGAGATCGCCCAGGTCGATCTCCGCTCGTGCCAGGTCGCGTGTCACCGCGTCAGTCCGCGCGAGCATGTCGAGTCCCTCAACCAGTCGGGTGAGCCGTTCGATCTCCTCGTGGATGGTCCGCAGCATCTCGGTCGACGGTTCGACCACCCCATCAGCGAGTGCTTCGGTGTAGCCGCGCAGGCTGGTGAGAGGCGTCCGCAGCTCGTGGGCCACATCCTCCACCAATGCGGTCCTCAGCTGCTCGACTCGTTCGAGGGTGGCCGCCATCTGGTTGAACGAGTGTGCCACGTCCCGCAGCTCGCGGTCGGATGGCACCGGAACGCGCGCGGCCAGGTTGCCCGCGGCCACCAGTCGCGTGGCGGCGGTGAGGCGAGCGAGAGGACGCAGGACGCGACGCGAGAGCCACCAGGCGGCGGCTCCGCCGAGGATCAGGCCGGCAATGGCACCAATTACCGCCACGCGTGCCACGTATTCGTCCGCCATGGCGCGCGCCTCGGCTTCGGAGTGGACTCCCTCCATGAGCAGAAAGGCGATCTGCTCCGTGCTGTACCACCGTACGGCGGCGAGGATGACGGCGGCCACGATGAGCGAGGTGGCCAGCATGGCGACGACGAAGCGGACGCGCAGCGTGTTCATCGGCTTGCCTGCGCATCGGCTCGCACCACCGGATGGACGAACCGATAGCCGACGGAGCGTACGGTGCCGATGAAACGCGGGTCGGTCGCCCGGTCGCCGAGTTTGTGCCGCAGTCGACCGAGATGCACGTCGATTGTGCGGTCGATGATCCCCGGATCGTCATCCCCGTACATGGCAGCGATCAGATCGTCGCGCGAGAAGACCCGACCCGGACGCGACATGAGCGCGTAGAGCAGGCGGAACTCGGTTACGGTGAGCGCGATCTCGCGTCCCTCGCGGTCGACGCGCATGGCGCTCGGATCGATCAGCAGGTCCCCGGCGGTCAGCGACGGATCGGTGTGCTCCGGCGGTCGCCGTCGACGTAGCTGGGCCCGCACGCGTGCCATGAGCTCACGTGGGCTGAAGGGCTTCACGACATAGTCATCGGCGCCCAGGTCGAGCCCGATCACCTTGTCCGAATCCCCGCTGCGCGCGGTCAGCAGCATGATCGGGACGTCGCCCTCTTCACGGAGCTGGCGGCACACCTCGAGACCGTTGAGGCCCGGAAGCATGATGTCGAGCAGGACGAGGTCGCATCGGTTCGATCGCGCCATCTCGAGAGCGCCCGCTCCGTCGGCAGCCTCCAGCGTCCGGTACCCATCCCGGGCGAGATACAGGCGCACGAGGTCCCGGATCTTCGGGTCGTCATCCACCACGAGCACGGTCGCCCCCCTGCTCACCCGAGCACCTGGGGCAGGTTGACCCACAGGTCCCATGCGCCGATGACGACCAACAGCACCCCGAGGACGAGCTGAAGCGGCCGCTCCCAGTGAACGACGGCGCGGGCGATCTCCTTCGCCCTGACCTGCCCGATGAGCCCGAGCGCGAGAAGCGGAAGCCCGAAGCCGACGCCGAAGGCCCCGAAGAAGGCGAGCTGGCGCACGGCATCGCCGATGGTCAGCGAGGCCACGAAGATGCCGATCAGGAACGGCCCCGAGCAGGGCAGCGCAATCGGAGCGAACATCAGACCGTACGCGAACGAGCCGGCCAACGGACCAGCCCCACCGAGGGCGCGCGGGGATGGTTGGGGCAGCCTCGCAAAGGGGTTCCTGCCGGACAGCAGCATGACGCCGAGGGCGATCAGCACCAGGTCGATGATCGGCAGCGCTATTCGCAGGACGCCCCCGAGGCTCACCGTGAGGACGGCCAGCAGGGCGCCGATCGCGACCATCCCGACGACCACGCCCAGCCAGACCATGATGGCGGCGACCGCCGCCGGTGGCCGATGACGGATCAGATCGCCCGGACCCGCGCCGGCACCGACGGGTACCGGCTGTGTGGCGGTCAGATAGGCCAGGAATCCGGGATAGAGAGGCAGCACGCACGGCGTGATGGTGGCCCCGACTCCCGCGGCGACCGCGATCAGGAGCTCGCTCATGGGTCTAGCCGGCTCCCAGCTCGGTGAGCAGCTCCTCCGCTCCACGGGTGCCACGCCCGAATTCGAGCGGAGTGACCGTTCCATCGGCGCCGATGATGATCAACGGAGTGGACGGCGGATTCGTCGACGCAACGCCGAAACGGTCCTGCAGCGCTCGATACAGCTCCGGATCCGCGATGGCGAAGTGCCAGTCGAACCCTTCTCGATCCGCGTATTCCGCCAGGTCCTCGGGCGACTCGGAGAGGTCGACGTCGAGCGAGACCGAGGCGAAGTCGCCTGCCTCGTGGGCAGTCACCACCTCCTGTTGCTGGGCGCGGCAGTTGCTGCACCACACCGCCATTGTCTCGAGCAGGACGGGGCCACTGGCCCCGGCCAGTTCCCCGAGGGTGAACGTCTCGCCGCTGCGCACGTCTGTGAGCTCAACGGCGAGCAGCGCCTCCGTCGGTTGACCTGCGGCGCTTGCTGTGGCGCTCGCTGGAACGTTCGACTGCATGGGGGCGCCAGACGGACTCGCGGCCCTCGATTCCTCGTCCGGGGCGCTGGCTCGGGGGGCCGTCGATGCCGGCTGGCTCTCGCTCGGTGCGGTTGCATCACCTCCCGAGCATGCAACGAGCAACACGAGGAACAGGAATGACGGGAGGGTCTTCGCGCGGCGGTTCATGATGGGAGCCTATGGTTCATGCGTGACGATCGTGTGACAACGCTGTCATCGTCGCACGGGTATCGCGTGTCGTCATCATCGAGCAGCCTCTAAGGCTGGCGATGCGCCGCTCAACCGCGCTCCTCACCACGGACGGAGGAATGCCACGGGATCAAGACGCGCTCAAGGGCCACGACGGCCATGTAGAAGGCGATGCCGGTCACGGCGGCGAGCAGGATGGCCGCCCAGGTGACGTCGAAGCGCAGCGCGGATGCCGACTGGACCACCACGCGACCGATGACGGTGGAGGAACCGCCGAAGTATTCGCCTACGATGGCGCCGATGAGGCTGAGCGTCGTCGCAACCTTGAGCGCGGTCAGAAAATAAGGGAGCGCATTCGGCAGGCGCACCTTGCGCAGGATCGTCCATTCCGAGGCCGCATACGAGCGCATCAGCTCGATCGCCGATGGCTCGACCTGCGTCAGCCCACGCGTGACGTTGATCATGACCGGGAAGAAGACGAGCAGGGCCGCGATCATCATCTTTGATAGAGGGTTGGTGACGCCGAACCAGGCGTTGAAGATCGGCGCGATGGCAATGATGGGGATCGCGTTGGCAGCGACCGCGAAGGGCAGGACCGCATCCCGGGCGTTGGCCCACCGGGCCACCGCGAACGCGATGACGACGCCGACGGTGGTTCCGATGATCAGGCCACCCACCGCCTCGAACAGCGTCGTCTGCGCCGATACGAAAAGTGGCCAACGGCCCGCACCCCAGTTGTCGACCAGCGCCGCCCAGATGGCCGATGGCGCCGGAAGAATGAAGGCGCGCACCTGGTAGATCTGAATCAGCAGCTCCCACAGCCCGAGCATCGTGACAAGCACGGCCAGCGCCGGAAGGTAGTGACGGACGATCCGTCCGATGCGGCCCGCTCGCCTCGGCGGGGGTGGGACCGGAACGCCGACCGACGATGCGGCCGCCGTCATCCGATGCGGCCCTCGGCCGTCAGCCGCTCATCCGACGCCAGGGCCGGCTCCCCGCCCAGCCCGCCGCCGGCGCGTAGCGCCTCGCGCACCTCGGTGACCACGCGGAAGTAGCGCGCATCCTCCCGCGTCTCGTCGTTGCGCGGCTGCGGGAGCGGCACGTCCACCACCGTCGTGATGCGACCGGGACGCGCGCTCATGACCACGACGCGCGTCGACAGGAAGACCGCCTCGGGAATCGAATGGGTCACGAACACGACGGTCGTACCGGTCTGCTGCCAGATGCGCAGCACCTCGGAGTTCATGCGCTCGCGGGTCATCTCGTCGAGCGCGCCGAAGGGCTCGTCCATGAGGAGGATGGCGGGCCGAAGGGCCAACGCCCGTGCGATCGCCACTCGCTGCTGCATGCCGCCCGAAAGCTGGTGTGGGTGGTGACGCGCGAAGTCTCCCAGCTCCACGAGGTCCAGCATTTCCCGCGCCCGCGTGTCGCGTTCGGATCGGCTCATGCCGAGCAGCTCGAGCGGCAGCTTGACGTTGTCCTCGACGCTGCGCCACTCGAACAGGACCGGCGCCTGGAAGACCATGCCGTACTCGCGTCCCGTGCGGGCCGCATGGGCCGGCTTCCCGTTCACCTCGACGGTTCCCGCGGTGGGCGCTGTGAGGTCGCCGATCAGCCGCAGTAGGGTGCTCTTGCCGCACCCGGATGGGCCGATCAGGCTGACGAACTCGCCACGGCCGATCTCCAGGTCGATTCCCGACAGGGCGGTGGTGATGACGTCGCCTCCGGCCCGGAACTGCTTGTCGATGCCCGAGATGCGCACGACGGAAGCCGCCCCTGGCTCGGTCATTGCTCGTACCTCATGCGGCATCGGGGACGGCACCTCGGCCGCGCAGGGTTACGAGCTCAGCGATGCGGATGAGGGCGAAGAAGACGATGCCGAGCAGTGCGCTGGCGACGATGGTGGCCCACAGCTTCTCCGGTCCGCTGATGTACTGGTTGTTGAAGTTCACGATGGCGCGGCCGAGGCCGTCGCGGATCTGCCCGGGCCCCTCGCCGACAATGGCGCCAACGATGCTCGCCGTGGCCGCCACCTTGAGCGCGGTAAACAGGTACGGGAGGGAGGCGGGCATGCGCAGCTTCCAGAAGATGCTTCGCCGGCTGGCGGCATACGAGCGCATCAGCTCGAGCGCCCGCGGGTCCGGCGATCGCAGCCCGCGGATCATGGCGATCGTGACCGGGAAGAAGGTCAGGTAGGTGGCGATGATCACGACGCTGAGCACGTCGGGCCCGAAGGCGAAGACGATCATTGGCGCCAGCGCCACGATCGGGATCGTCTGGCTGGCGATCACGTATGGCACGAAGGCCCGCTCCAGCAGCCTCGAATGCACGAAGGTTGCCGCCAGGCTGATGCCGATGATGCTGCCAACGACGAAGCCGATGGCGGCCTCGCGCCAGGTGTAGAGCGCCGCCCCCACCAGGAACTGCGCCAGCGACGCGTCCGAGCCGCGCTGCACCGGGGCGGCCAGGGCACCGAAGATGTCCCACGTGTGCGGCAGCAGCAGATCGCTGGCGAACCAGATCTCGAGCGGTGGCCGCCAGATCCAGCCTTCGCCGCGCCACGGATCGCCACCGATGAACTTGACACCCTCCCACGCCAGGAAGATCACAGCCGCGAAGGCGAAAAAGGTGCCGACGCGACGGGGCCAGCCGCGCTCAGGCGACCGCGGCATCGGTGATCTCGAGCGCTTTATCGATGATCGCGAAGCCTTCGTCCAACTCGTCGCTGCTGATGGTCAGCGGCGGGTTCGTGAAGAACGAGTTCCAGCGCACGAATGTGTACAGGCCGTCTTCACGGAAGCGCTTCCCGAGCGCGGCCATCTCGTCCGACGTGCCATTGAAGGGCGCCATGGGCTCCATCGTCTGGCGGTTGCGAACGAGTTCGACGATGCCGAACAGGCCGATGCTGCGCACCGCTCCCACGCTCGCATGCTTCGCCGCCAGATCGGCATGGTGCGCGGTGAGCTTCTCGCCCATCTGAGCCGCGCGCTCGATCAGGTTCTCCTCCTCGTACACCTCGATCGTCGCCAGCGCCGTGGCGCAGGCCAGAGGATGCGAGTTGTACGTGAGCCCGCCGTAGAAGACATTGTTCTCGAAGTGCTCCGCGTACTGGCGCCGCATGCCCAGCGCCCCGAGCTGCACATAGGCGCTGGTAAGGCCCTTGGCCATCGTGATCAGGTCGGGGACCACGTCCCAGTGATCGATGGCGAACCACTTGCCGGTGCGCCCGAAGCCCGCCATCACCTCGTCGGCGATCATGAGGATCCCGTAGCGATCGCAGATCTCGCGGACACCCTGGATATATCCATCTGGGGGAACCAGGATGCCGTTCGTGCCGGTCACCGTTTCGAGGATGAATGCGGCGATCGTCTTCGGTCCCTCGAGCTGGATCGTCTCCTCGAGATGTGCCAGCGCCTCGTCAGCGGTGTCCCATCCGCGCTGGATGCCGTGATACGGATCCATGACGCGCACGACTCCCGGGATGCCGGGCTCCGCGGCCCAGCGTCGCGGGTCGCCGGTCAAGGAAATGGCCCCCGCGGTCCCACCGTGGTAGCTGCGGTATCGGGCCAGGATCTTGTTGCGTCCAGTGAACATGCGGGCCAGCTTGATGGCGTTCTCGTTCGCCTCCGCGCCGCCGTTGGTGAAGAAGAAGGTATCGATGTCACCCGGTGTGATCTCGGCCAGCTTCTGTCCCAGGCGGGCGCGGGGCTCGCTGGCCATGAAGGGATTGACGTAGGCGAGGGTCTCCGCCTGACGCTTGATGGCCTCGATCACCTTCGGATGGCCGTGGCCGATGTTGGTGCACATCAGCTGTGAGTTGAAGTCCAGGTAGCGCTTGCCCTCGGGCGTCCAGAAGTAAACACCCTTGGCACCGGCCACCGGTATCGGGTCCACCTTCGATTGCGCCGACCACTCGAAGAGGGTGTGTCGCTTCGTGAGGGCGACGATCTCGTCGCCGGTCATCGTGATTTGTTCGGTCTCGATCGCCATCGGTACTCCGTCAGTGCGTTCGCGGGAAGGCCGATTAGACCACAGGCGACGATCTCCGATGCATGGTTCCAGATCTAGACTGAGGCCCGTATGCGGTCCCACCCGACAGTTCATCAGCTCCCCACCTACGGCGAGGATGCCGTGACCGTCGTGCGCGCCATCTTCTCGCTGACTGCCGGTATCGGCGGAATGCTGACCGGCATCGCTGTGGCTGGGGATCAACTTCCTCTGATCGCCCTTCCGACGACCGTCCTGATCGGCTGCCTGTGCTTCAACAGGTTGAGCGTCGCAGCCTATGCGGCCGCGGGCGTATGGCTGGCCCTGGTGCCGGCTGCGTCCGGCGAGGCGCTGCTCGCGCCGCTGTCGATGATCGTGCTCTGCCTGGCCATCGCGGTCGGGCCGGATCGGTTCCTCGGCTGGCTCGCTCGCGACGCGACGCCGGTGGGGCGGGCGTTGGAGGACGCAGGCTGGATCGAAGACGGTGAGCCTCCGATGCGCATGGATGGGGCAGCCGCGCGCACAACTACCGACCTGAGCGCCCAGCTGCCCGATCCATTGGTCCGCGGCGCACGCCAATCTACTTCCGCGGGCGCCAGTGCCTCATGTATCGGCGCCGGATGCGGATGCGGAGGCGGACGCAGCGGCTGCGGATGCGCAGCGCAGGATTGCGTCCACGGCGAGGTCGGCATCCGCCTCGGTGGTCGACCAGTTGCTGACGCTGATGCGCATCGCGCCCGTCTGATGCCACGTGGTGCCCGAGAGCCAGATGGTGCCGTCCTGCTGGACGCGCCGAACCACTTCCCGCGTGTACGCATCCTGCTCCCCGCCATTGGGTGGCGTGAAGCGGACCAAAACCTGGTTGAGCACGACCTCGTTGAGGATATCGACGCCGGGAGCCGCCTCCAGCCGCTTCGCCATCCGGCGCGCGAGCCCGCAGGAGCGCTCGACGAGATCGCCTACTCCGCGGCGACCCATCGTGCGCAGAGCGGCGTAGATCGGAAAGCCACGGGCTCGGCGCGAGAATTCGGGAACCCACGACACCTCGTCCCGCTCCTGCTCGGGGCCGTACTCGAGGTATGCGGCAAGGGGCGGTGCCATGGCCGCGGCGTGGGCGCGCGCATCGGCGACGAAGGCGAGCCCTGAGTCGTAGGGAACGTTCAGCCATTTATGCGCATCCGTGGCCCACGAATCCGCCAGGTCGATGCCGTCGACGAGGTGCGCCAGATCCGGGCTGACGGCCGCCCACAGGCCAAAGGCTCCGTCGACGTGGACCCAGGCCCCTTCGCGCTGCCGCACGAGACCGACGGCTTCGCGGATCGGGTCGAATGAGCCGGTGTTCACGTTGCCGGCCTGGAGGTTGACGATCAGCGGCGCGCCCGCAGGCACCCTGGAGAGCACGTCTGCGAGGCTGGCGGTGATGAGACGGCCCTGGCCATCGGCCTCGACGGTATGGACCCGTTCACGTCCCAGGCCAAGGTACTGGAGCGCGGTGAGGACGGTGCTGTGTGCCTCGGCCCCGACGACCACCTCTATCTCCGGCGCTCCGAACAGGCCCTGGCCGGTCACATCCCAGCCGACACGCTCCAGCACGGCCTGCCGCGCTGCGGCGAGGCAGGTGAAGTGCGCCATCTGGCATCCGGTGACGAGGCCATAGCTGGCCGTCGGCGGGAGCCCGAACAGGTCGATCAGCCATGGCCCGACCGCCTCTTCGACGACCGACGCGGCCGGCCCCGCCACATAGAGTCCGGCGTTCTGATCCCAGGTCGAGGTCAGCCAGTCGGCGGCCAGGGCAGACGGCAACGAGCCGCCGATGACGAAGCCGAAGTAGCGCGGACCCGCGATGCCGATGGCCCCCTCTCCACCGATGCGAGCCAACTCCTCGACGACCGCCCGCGCGTCCTCACCCTCATCGGGCAGCTCGCGGACAAGCTCGCGCCTGAGGTCGTGGACGTCACGATGGCCCGTGACGGGACGATCGGGCAGGGAATCGAGGTACTCGATCGCCAGCTCGGCGGTCCGCCTGAGAAGCTCGGGGTGCTCGTTCATGGCGAGCATCCTACATGCCGGGGATCAACCCTCCGTCGACCGCGATCAGCTGTCCGGTGAGGTACGAGGCGCGCTCGGAGGCGAGGAACGCGACGAGCGCAGCGAGCTCCTCCGGTCGTCCGTATCGTCCCGCCGGGATGGTCGCGATGTGAGCTGCGCGGACAACATCCTCGGTGCTTTTCTGGCGTTCGGCGCGTCCGGAGTCCAGCTCGTGGATGCGCGGTGTTGCGATGCGACCGGGCAGCACGCCATTGAGCGTCACGCCCTCGGCGGCAATCGTGCGCGCGGTCGTCTTCAGCCACGAAGCCAGAACCGACCGGCCGGCGTTCGAATAGACCAGGTCGCGCATCGGCGGCCACGAACGCAACGTCGACGCCATGCGCGGCGCGAAGCTCCTGCGCGGTGGTCGACAGGCGATCCTCGTCGCGCGACCAGATCAGGAGGCGGCAGCCCTCGGCCGCCAGCGCATTCGCCGATGCTCGACCCAATCCGGAGGTGGCGCTACCGACGACCGCGGTCCGTCCGCGAAGCTCGAGATCCATCGGCTCAGATTGGCACGGGTGCGTCGCGGACGCGCCTTCGCTGCAGCACGTGCACCGCCAGACCGAGCACGATGGCTGCCAGGCCGCCGACGGCCATGAACAGCGGATCGGTGTAGAGCATGAGGGGCGCGGCTACTCGTGCTGAAGCTCGAGCGGGCGCAGGTCCCCCAGGCCCTCCGCGACAACCACGGCATCGTCACCGACCTGGAGCCGGAAGTCCGTCTGGGGGTTCGTCATGGAATGCCCATCACGCGTCACCGCCAGTAACGTCGCCCGATGCTCGCCGCGCAGCTTGGCCGAAAGCTCGTCAACGGACAGCCCAACGTAGGCGCCGGGGAGCGCCACGCGATAGAGCTCGGAGCCATCCCCGCCAGAGACGATGTCGGTCACCAGCTCGCAAAGGCCGGGGTACAGGGCCGATCTGGCCAGGAGCCGCGACGCGAGGCGGGAGGTGACGAGGATCTCATCGGCTTCGGCGCGGCGGAAGTGGGGGACGTGCATCGGATTGTTGGCCTCGACCACGGTGCGCACCTGTGGAGCGATCGACTCGATGGCCATGACCGACAGGATTGAGCGCATGTCCGCCTCGTTGGAACGGTCCGACGGGAACACGATGGCGGAGCTTGCCTCGCGGATGCCGGAGCGCTCGAGATCATCGGTGCTGGTGATGTCCCCGCGAACGAAGTAGACCCCGTCGCCGGCGGGATTGCGCTCGGTGTCGTGGAGCACGACCACCTTCGTGGTGAACTCGTCCCCCTTCAACTCTTCGATCAAGTCGCGGGCCGTCTCGTTCCAGCCGCAGACGACGATGTGGTCGGTGTAGCCCGCGGCGCCCATACCCTGTCCCTCCTTGAGGAGATAGTCGATGACGAAGCCGACGACCGCACCGGTCATCGCGGCCACGATGGCCACGCCGAAGAAGGCGAGCAGCCAGCCGATGAGGAAGCCTCCCGGCGAGGTCACGTAGCTTGCGTCACCGGAGCCGATAACCGTGGTGATGGCCCAGTAGAACGAGCTGCCGAAGCCGGCGAACGTGCGCTTCTCTTCCTCCAGCAGCGTCACCACGACGGCGGTGAGGATCACGAACCCGGTGATGGCGGTCAGCAGCGAGCCGAAAAAGTGCCGGTCCATCTGCCCGCCGATGCGCCGCGCGTGGAAGCCGATGCGCCGCAGGAACGGTGCGGCAAAGAGCGCCCGCAGCGGATTCAGCACCAGTAGTCCTCGGGTCGGCATCTCGGTCCAGCGTGACCACGCCGGCCGTGGCATTCTGCCATCGGGTCGCGCCGCTTGAGAAGCGACATTTGACCGATACGCCCCGGAACCCGTCTGCGTCCCTGTCTCCCAGATCCCAACCACCGGCAGCTCAAGAACGATTTAGGCCGATACGGGAGACTTCAAGCATGTGACGCTCGTAACTCCGCTCTGGTAGTTGCCAAACGACAGCCTATAGGCAGCCGCCGGTGTCAACGGCCGTGGTTGAGCCAATGAACGGACCGAGGCTCGAAGTCGCCTGGTCGGCGCCGATGGCGTACCCGACCTCGGCATTCAGCCTCGAAGCCCCGAAGACGACTCCACCCACCGTCCCGGGTGCCACGATGAGCGGCCCGCCGCTGTTGCCACGTCGGATCCCCGAACGGAGCTCCACCACGCTGCGCGGTGAGGCCCCACTGCCATAGATATCGGGGCCGCTGATCTCGTACGCGGCGGTGACGGCGGCAGCGGTTACCGTCAGGTCGCCGCCGCCCGGGTAGCCGAGTGCCACGCCCGCCGTGCCGCGCTCCGGCCGCTGCGCGTTGAGGGTGAGGGCGGGTGCCTGTGCCCCGGCGACGTGGAGCAGTGCGAGGTCGGTCTCGTCGTCGAAGGCCACCACCACGGCCGGGAGTTCGGCTCCGCCGATGCTGACGGTCGTGCTGGTGCTGCCGGCCACGACATGCGCATTCGTGATCGCGTGCGTGGCCGATACGAAGAACCCGCTGCCGACCAAGAGCCCGGCGCCACAGCCGCTGCTGCTGATGCGTGCCGTGCTGGCCAGGGCGGACTGCGCGAGGGCGCGCGTTTCAGCGTCGGCCGGCAGGGCGACCGGGTCGGCCGGTCGCGGCTCGATGCCGGCGAACAGCTGGGGCAGGTCGGTCGTGTCGAGCAGGGTGAGGAGCTCTCCGGCGACCGCCGTGGGTGCCGGCAACCGCTGCCTCGCGATGCGCAGGGCCACCGAATCGCGCGCCACCTCGCTCATGCCTGGAGCCATTCCGACCGCCAGCATGCCTCCGACCAGCCAAACCAGCAGGAGGATATGTGCGACGCCCACGACCGCCCCGCCCAGCGCGTCGAGCGGCCGCAGCCCGGACCGTCGGATGCCGAGGGTCATGGAGGCGCCGATGGCTGCTCCGGTCGCTTCGCCGACAACCACAAACGCGCCGAGGATCAGGAGGGTGGTGATGGCACGGATCGGCTGCTCGATCGACGCGAGCTGCTCTCGAAAGACGGTTGCCAGCAGGATGGCCAGGCCGAAGCCGATGGCAGCGCCGATCAGGCCGAGCACCGGCCCGAGAAACCCGGCACGTGCGCCGGCGATCAGCCCGACCACGAGCAGGACTAGCACGCTCGCATCGATGAGGTTCATGGGCTGCGCAGCCTATCGGGTCAGCTGAATCTGCGACGGAACGCGAACCAGGAGATGCCGATGAACGCGGCGATCAGCATGCCGATGCCAACGAATGGCGGTCCCTCCGGCGTAGCCAGCTGCGCCACGACCCGGGCATCCGCGGGTCTCAGCTCCAAAAGGCTTGCGTCCGGTGACCGACGGGCGAACGTCTCCCGACCACACCTCACGCACAGCAAACGTTGCGTCCGACCCGTCGAGGCTTGCAACGTCACCGACAAAGACGATGCTCCCGTCGGCGAGCGCATCGTCCACGCTCCGGATCATGTCGCAATCGGCGGCGACAGGCGTGGCCAGCGCAAGCCAGGTGACTGCAATCATCACGGAGAGCGGGCGGCGGATCGTCATCGGCTCCGGTGTAGAGTATCGGCTTCCATCCAGACGTCAGTACGAGCCTACAGGCTCGCGGAGGGTCGAAGTTCATGGCGCGAAACGTCCGGGCGGCGCTGCTCCAGGCGGAGTGGACCGGCGACAAGGAGTCGATGATCGAAAAACACATCGAGTACGCCCGCAAGGCGGCGGCCGATGGCGCGAAGGTCATGTGCTTCCAGGAGCTCTTCTACGGGCCCTACTTCTGCCAGGTCCAGGATCCGCAGTACTTCAGCTACACCGAGCATATTCCGGACGGCCCGACGACGAAGCGCATGCAGGAGCTGGCGAAAGAGACGGGCATGGTGCTGATCGTCCCGATGTACGAGGAGGACGAGCACGCCCAGGGCATCTACTACAACACCGCGGCCGTGATCGACGCCGACGGAACGTACCTCGGCAAGTACCGCAAGACCCACATCCCGCAGGTCAAGGGCTTCTGGGAGAAGTTCTACTTCCGCCCCGGCAACATGGGCTACCCGGTCTTCGACACGGCGGTGGGCAAGGTCGGCGTCTATATCTGCTACGACCGCCACTTCCCGGAGGGCGCTCGTGCGCTGGGGTTGAATGGCGCGGAGATGGTCTTCATTCCCTCGGCCACGTCACGCGGACTGTCCGAATATCTGTGGCGGATCGAGCAGGTCTCGCATGCCGTCGCCAACGGCTATTACGTGGGAACCATCAACCGGGTCGGCATCGAGCCACTCGGCGACAACGACTTTTACGGCCAGTCCTACTTCGTTGATCCGCGCGGCCAGTTCGTGGGGGATGTCGGTGACGCGCACGACGAGGAGCTGATCGTTCGGGATCTCGACTTGGACACGGTGACCGAGGTGCGCCAGCTGTGGCAGTTCTACCGCGACCGACGCCCGGACGCGTACGACGACCTCGTTCGCCCGTAGCCCGATGCCAAACCGTCGACGCGTCGCGGTGCCGCGAGAGATGGCTCGCCCTGGACGGCCGATGAGCCGCGTACACATCGTACATTGGGCATGTGGCGAGAAGTGGGCATGCGGCGAGGCTTGCGCACGCGACGGGCGTGCGGCGAGGCAATGATCCGGTGACCAAGCCAGCTCGCTCGGTCCAGCTCGTCCGCCGTGATGAACGCCGTGCGGCCACGGGCCTACCGACCGGCAGTGCCGGCCAGGAGGCATTCAGCGACGCTGGTGCCTGGCTCGGCTACATCAGGCTCCCTCCCGGCGCGTCATCGGGCTGGCATCACCATGGGGAGTGGGATAGTTACGCGTGCGTGCTCTCCGGTGTGCTGCGATGGGAGTATGGCGAGCATGGCCGGGAAGCGGCCGAGGTCGGTCCCGGCGATACCGCACGCATGCCGGGGCTCGTCGTCCATCGCGATGTGAGCGCCGGCGATGAAGAGCTGTCCATGATTCTCATCCGCGTCGGTGCTGGCGAGCTGACGATCAACGTGGACGGGCCGGATGGCGCCTAGCGCGACGTCAGCGTCAAAGCTGACACCGACGAGGTCCCGAAGCGCCAGGGAGGCACGCAACGCATGAAGTTCGGGATCACGCTCAAGCCGGATCATCGGTTCGACCGCAGCGTCGACCTGGCAAAGCGCGCCGAGGCGAACGGCTTCAGCTACGGCTGGATGTTCGACTCGCACGTCCTGTGGCGTGACCCGTATCCGCTGCTGACCCTGATGGGCGCGGCAACGAGCGACATGCGCCTGGGTACGTGCGTGACGAACCCCGCGACCCGTGACATCACCGTCACGGCCTCCGCCCTCGCCACCCTCAACGAGATCACCGGCGGCCGGATGGACCTGGGCATCGGCCGAGGAGATTCAGCGCGGCGGGTCATGGGCAAGAAGCCCACCACCGTCGCGTACCTCGAGGAGTGCTGCCGCGTGGTCCGGTCCCTGACCGGCGGCGAAACGGTCACTTTCGACGGCACCGAGATCCAGATGCCGTGGGTCACTCGAGGACCGGTACCCATCTGGGTGGCCGGCTATGGACCGATGGCGCTGGCGGCCGCCGGCCGCGTCGCGGACGGGATCATCCTCCAACTCGCCGATCCCGACATCATCCGCTGGTGCATGTCCTTCGTCAGGGCCTCCGCCGAAGAAGCTGGACGCGACCCCGATGCGATCGAGGTGATGGCCGCAGCCCCGGCCTACGTCAGCGACGACGTCGCCATTGCCCGCGACAAGGTCCGATGGTTCCCGGCGCTGGTCAGCAACCACGTGGTCGATCTCATCAACAAGTACCCGAAGGACGAGCTGCCCGAGGCGCTGTGGAAGTACGTCGAGAACCGCGAGGGCTACAACTACCTCCACCACGCCGAGGTGGGCAGTGACAACGCGCGATTCGTCAGCGATGAGATCACGGATAGGTTCGCGATCGTCGGTCCCGTCTCGGCGCAGAAGGAGCGCCTCGAGCAGCTGCACGAGGCCGGCGTCACCCAGTTCAACATCTACCTGATGAACGGCGAGGAGGAGGATTGCCTCGATGCGTATGGGGCGGACATCATCGGCGAGTCCGCCGTCGCCTCGGCCTGACCTGGGTCAGTCGGAGCGTCGCGCGCGCATGGCGGAGCCTACGGCCGCCACTGCCCAGGTCACGACGAGGAACCCGACCAGGATGGCCACCGCGTACAGCGCAACGACTCCATAGCCGCCATTGGCCGGGTCCAGGAATGGATACGGATACCAGCCGTCCACGGCGCCTCGGATGAGCGTGAAGGTCGTCCAGGCCAACGGGTAGGCGAGCCAGATCAACGCGGGCCTCAACGCGATCGGCGCACGGGGTGGAGCGACGAGCCAGTCGACCAGCATCACCACCGGCGTGATCCGATGCAGCACGCTGTCCACCCACACGACGTTCGTTTGGAGCTGTTCCTGGAGGTCGGACAGCAGGACGGCGAACACGATGTAGGTGACCGTCATGTAGACCACCGCAGCGCCGCGCACCATGTCCGGCACGGGCGATGCCGAGGTGAGCTGGCGCCGCCCACCCTCCAGCAGCACGGCGGCAGCGAACAGGTTCGAGAGAACGGTGAAGAACAGGAAGAACCGGGTCGGATTGAACACGCCCTCGCCCAACAGGGTGCTGATCTGGAAGGCCAGTGCTGCGGTCACGAGCAATCCGAAGGCGATCCGGACGAGAGCGAGCAACCGATCGTTCACGGCCGCAAATCTAGCACGGCCCGGAGCCGCGCAACGCGGCACATGCCTTGCACCGGGCCAAGCCATGACCGCCACCCCCACCACCACCAAGCTTGGGCCTGATCAGGCTGCGCTCAAAAAGCTGATGCGCCGCCTCGCCGAGGCCGCCTCGACCGAAGCACCGATCCTGAGCCTCTATGTTGATATCCGTCCCGAGGCCCACGGCGAGCGTCCCGGTGAGCGGAACGAGCTCACCATCGTCCGTGACCGTCTGAACGCCATCGCTGAGGCGCTCGACCCGCATACGGAAGCGCGCGACTCATTCGACGCGGATCGTGCGCGGGTCGACGCGCTGCTCGAAAGCGAGGACCTCAATGACAGCGAGGGCATCGCGGTCTTTGCCTGCGATCGAATCGGTCTGTGGGAGGCCATCGGATCGCATATCGAGTTCGAGACCCAGGTCGCGGCAGGTCCGACCGCCGACCTCTTTCAGCTCGCGCGCATGCTCGACGAGAGCGTCAGCGCCGTGGTGGCCGTCGTGGATACGAACACATGCAGGCTGTTCATCACCAGGCGTGGCGGCCTGGAGGAGCGCCCGGGACTGGATGAGGACACCGAGGAGCATGAGCGGCACCAGACGGGCGGCTGGTCGCAAGCGAACTATCAGCGTCACGTCGATATGCAGGACAAGCGGTTCGCGCAGGAGGCTGCGGCCGCTATCGAGCGGCTCGTCCAGCGTGAGAGGCCACAGCACGTGATCCTGGCCGGCGATGAGCGCGCCGTTCCGATCCTGGAGGCAGAGCTCACCGAAGCCGTCCGACCGCTGGTCGACCACGTCGCGCGGCTTCAGATGCGATCGAGTACGGAGGATGTCCGGGCCGAGGTAGCCCCG
The DNA here is from genome assembly GCA_038233215.1 of Candidatus Limnocylindria bacterium. Lineage (GTDB taxonomy): Bacteria > Chloroflexota > Limnocylindria > QHBO01 > QHBO01 > JACDBZ01. The sequence goes on along the minus strand of JBBSML010000010.1, from coordinate 64,603 downwards.
ATCCTGTCGGCGCTGGAAGAGTCGGAGGGCCAGGACGTCGCCGACCGCGCCATAGCCGGCCGTGCCTCGGGTGATCTCGGCGTGACTGGCGTGGATGCCACCATGGCGGCGCTCGAGGCCGGCCAGGTCGACGAGCTCGTCATCGACGAGACCGCGCCGATTGATGAGGATCTCCGCTCGGAGCTGATCCGGCAGGCTTCATTGACCGATGCACGCGTCGAGGTGGTGCGCGAGCATCAGGCACTGCTTCGTTTCGAGGGTGTCGGCGCGACCCTCCGCTTCCGTCTCTGATTCCTGACGGCGGCTTTCACGAAGTCGCTGCTAGCATCAGCGCATGACTGTCGCCATCAATTCTCTGAGCGTCGATTGCCATGACCCGAAGCGTGTGGCGGAGTTCTGGTCCGCCGCGCTCGAGTGGCCGATCCTGTTTGAGTCTGACGACCAGATGATGATCGCCCCGTTTGACGAGCGAGAGCCAGGCGTCTTCCCGGTGCTCTTCATGCGCAATCCGGACGATAAACGCGTGAAGAACCGATGGCACTTCGACCTCGCACCCGACGATCAGACCGCCGAAGTCATTCGGCGGATGGCCTCGGCGCGAGCCGCGCCGACATCGGTCAAGGGGACGTGGCGTGGGTGGTCATGGCCGATGTGGAGGGCAATGATTTCTGCGTCCTGAAGTCGCTCCCGAAGGATGGGCCCGGATGAAGGTTGGCTTCGTCGCGGGCTTCGGACCGATCATTCGCGAAACGGATACGTCCCGCGCCTTCTGGGGTGACGGCATCGGAATCCAGTTCGAGGAACCGGCGCCCGGCTACTTCACCAACGACAGCCTGGAGGGCGTGAAGGCATTTGCCATGTGGCCGTTGGCGCAGGCTGCGGAGGCGACGTTTGGCTCGCTCGATTGGCCGGAAGAGCTGCCCGCCCCGCAGGCCTGGATGGAGCTTGACGTCGAGTCAGCCGAAGCGGTTTCCGTCGCCATCGCCGAGATGGCCAACGCGGGGCATCGGGTGCTGCGCGAGGCCCACGAGGAACCCTGGGGCCAGACGACGGCGCGTCTGCTCAGCCCCGAGGGACTGCTCGTCGGCATTACCTTCACGCCGTGGATGCACGATCGACCGGACGAACAGATCACCGAGTCGTAGTCAACCTCACGGCACGAGGTCTGGAAGCGCGACAACCTCCAGCCCAGGACGACACAACGTCAGGATTTAACTGCTCGCAGCTCGGTCGGCTGCCTTTTTCGCTCGCTTCGTTGCCTGGTACTCGGCGAGCGCGTCGGGCGAGTCGACGTCGCCGAGGGTCGGGTGCGTCGGTAGGTCCTTCTCGGTGCCCGCAAGGCGAACATCGAGAAGCTTGACCAGCACGGCGAACAGCGATGCAACCTTCATGTCGCCGAATCCGGGCAATTCGGCAATGCGTTTCTTGAGGTCGCGCGCGTCGGACGCATCGGTCCACAGTCGTGCAGCGTCACCCTCGTACGTGTCCGCCACGTACGCCGCGAGCTCCTGGACTCGTTTGCCCATGGCGCCGGGGAACCGATGAATGGCCGGCGGACCCTTTGACGCCGCCGCCATCTCCTCGGGATCGAGGGCGGCCAGCTTCCTGGCATCGAGCGTTCCGAGACGACCGAGCAGCACCTTCGGGCCGGAGAAGGCCTTCTGAACTGGCACCTGCTGGTCGAGCGCGAATCCGATGAGCAGCGCCATCGGCTCGGTGACGAGCAGCCGATCGGCCTCCTCGTCGCCTGTGAAGTAGAGGCGGTCGGTCTTCATGGCGCAATGGTACGCCGGCGGTCAGGAGAGCGGCGGAAGGCGTAGGCTGAGCCGATGAACATCGCAATCGTCGCTGGCTTCGGCCCAATCACTCGCGATGCGGATGCCTCACTCGGCCTCTGGCGCGACGGCCTCGGGATCGATCTCGAGGAAGCCGCGCCCGGCTCCTTCACCAATGACAGTCTGGGCGGGGTCAAGTGACTGCCGGCGAGCGAGCGCTCGGGGCGGGGGTGAGTGCCTATCTGCGCGCCTCGGTCACGCTTGCGCGCGAAACGGTGCGGATCGGCCCGTTCCTGGCGAGCTTCTCCAGTGCTGACCCGATTCGTTTCCTGAACTACGCAATCCCCGACGATGGCGCGGTACCGACGAGCGCGGACGTCGCCGCACTCACCGACGCGTATCACCAGCGCGGTCGGCTGCCACGCTTCGAGTACGTGCCCGCCGCGGACCTTCAGGCAACGGTCGCCGCGCAGAACGAGGCATACGGTGAGGGACCGCCGGGCCCCGACGGTGGGGCGGGGATTGGCCGTACGATCGAGCATGGCGGTCGCGTCGTCCTCGCGCGAGTCACGGATGGGGGAGAGGCGGTGGGCGGAGGGCTCTTTTCCAAGCCCCAGGAAGGTGTCACCGAGATCGCCGCGGTCGGGGTCCGGGCTCCGTTCCGGCGGCGCGGGATCGCCACGGGAATGGTTCGCTGGCTGGCGCGAGAGGCGCGTCTCGTCGGCGCCACCACCGTCTTCCTCATGGCCGAATCCGCGACCGAAGAGGGTACCTACGCGCGCATCGGCTTCGAGACGGTGGGCGAGGTGCTCCACATCTCGCGGGCTCCGGGCCCCACGTCGCCAGGACGGGACTAAACCCCAGACGCCCGGGAGTCATCGCGGGCAGCGCTAGGATAGTGTCGCCCATGAGCCGGGAGACCCGGACCAGCCCTTCGGAGAGGAGGACCGATGCGCACGTTGATCAAGGGTGGAACGATCGTCAACGCGGATGCCACCACACGGGCGGACGTGCTGGTCGACGGGGAGCGGATCGCTCTCGTCGGCACGGAGCTTGGAGTCGAGGCTGATCGGACCGTCGACGCCACCGGCAAGTGGGTCATCCCCGGTGCCATCGACGTGCACACGCACATGGAGCTGCCTTTCGGAGGCACCGCGGCCAAGGACACCTTCGAGACCGGCACGCGTGCGGCGGCCTTTGGCGGGACGACGACGATTATCGATTTCGCGGTGCAGTCCAAGGGCCAGGCGCTGCGCGAGGGTCTCGATACATGGCATGCCAAGGCGGAAGGCAATGCCTGCATCGACTACGGATTCCACATGATCATGTCGGACGTCACTGATGAGACCCTCGCCGAGATGGACACCCTGGTCGACGAGGGCGTTACCGACTTCAAGCTCTTCACCGCCTACCCCGGAGTCTTCTACTCCGATGACGGCGCCATCTTTCGGGCCATGCAGCAGACGGGCAAAAACGGCGGCTTGATCCTCATGCATGCGGAGAACGGGCTGGCGATCGACGTGGTGGCCGCCCAGAACGTCGAGGCGGGCAACACCGATCCGTATTATCACGGCACCTCTCGCTCGCCGGTCATGGAGGGAGAGGCAACCAACCGCGTCATCCGGCTGGCACAGGTGGCCGGCGTGCCGGTCTACATCGTTCATCTGAGCGCGATCGAGGCGCTCAACGAGGTTCGACGCGCGAGAAACGAAGGCCTGCCCGCCTACGCCGAAACCTGTCCGCAGTACCTGTTCCTCACGCTCGACGACATGGGCAACGGCTTCGAGGGCGCCAAGTTCGTGTGCTCGCCGCCCCTGCGTCCAGCGGAGCACGCCGCCGAGCTCTGGAAGGGACTCGCCAAGGATGACCTTCAGGTTGTTTCGACCGATCACTGCCCGTTCGACTTTCATGGCCAGAAGGACCTTGGAGAGGGCGACTTTCGGAAGGTACCGAACGGCCTGCCCGGCGTCGAGGACCGCGTGAACCTGCTCCACTCCGGTGGCGTGGCCGATGGCTACCTGACTCCGAACCGATGGGTCGAGGTCATCAGCGCCGCCCCGGCCCGGATGTTCGGACTCTCTGGACGCAAGGGCGTCATCGCGGCCGGGGCCGATGCAGACGTCGTCATCTACGATCCTTCCGCAAAGCACACGATCAGCGCGGACACGCATCACATGGATGTCGACTATTCATGCTACGAGGGGCGTGAGGTGACCGGGCGGGCCGAGATCGTCCTTTCCCGTGGCAAGGTGATCGTGGACGGCGATGAATGGCTGGGTGCCGCCGGGGAGGGCCGCTTCCTGAAGCGCGCGCCGACGGGTCCGCTCCTGGGCCAGACCTGACCGCATTGGTGGGCGATTTGCGGCGGGGCGGCTATTCTGCTCGGGCTGCATTCCCATAGGAGAGCACTCTTGAAGCGTATTTCGATCCTGCTCGTCCCGCTGTTGGCGCTCGTCGTCGCGGCGTGCTCGAGCGGTGAAGCGAGCCAGTCAGCCTCGGCAAGCCCGCCGCCTGCGACCGCGGAGCCGACAGCATCCGAAACGATCAAACCCACTGAAACCTCCGAGTCAAGCCAGGCACCCGGGGCGTCTGGATCGGCGGCGGCCGTTCCGTCGTTGGACACGAATGGAGATCCGGATCTCGCGGGCCGCTTCCCAGATACCGTGGGTGGTGAGCCGCTCCAGGTTCTCAGCTTCCGCGGCGATGATCCGATGATGGCCGGCACCGTTGACGAGTCATTTCAGGAGTTCCTCGACGCCACGGATGCCGACATCGAGGATGTCTCGGTCGCGTTCGGGGGCTCGGCAACGGGTGGGGAAGCGTTCAGCGTGGCGGCCTTCCGCGTGCTTGGTGTGGGAGAGGACACGTTGGAGGAGGAGTTCCTGGCGGCCAGCGAGGACGCGGGCGACGTCTCCGGCCTGGAGGAGTCCTCGGTCGGTGGCAAGGATGTGTGGACGGCCGCGGATCCATCGGGTGAGACGACGGGGTCGGCCTTCATCTATGTGAAGGACGACACGGTCTACTTTCTGACCGGCACGGAGGAACAGGCCGCCGAGATTCTCGCGGCGCTCCCGTAATGGCTTCGGGCGCTGCCATCTTCCTCAACGAGGGGGCCGGCAGCGCCCGAACCAATGACGTCCGGCTCGCAGTTCAACTGGCTCGCCGCGCGCTCGATGCGGATCTGCACGTAACGGCCACGCGAAACGCCGGCGAGCTCACCGCATGGCTCACCGAACGAATCGCCGGGTACGGGACCGCGGTCATTGCCGGTGGTGACGGCTCGCTTGGCGTGGCCTATAACGTTGCGGCCGACCGCCCGGGACTCACGCTCGGGTATCTCCCGGCCGGTTTCGGCAACGCGACGCGCCACCTGCTGCGCCTGCCGCGCACGCCCGAGGATCTCGTTGCGGTCCTGGTGCGCGCGGATGCGCGCCCGCTCGATCTCGTGGCGGTTGACGGCCGCCTGGCACTCTTCGCGGGTGCCGGGTGGGACGCCCGAGTGGCGGGCCGCTACGCGCGTGCGGGGGCACGTCGCCTCCCGGGCTGGGCGTGGGCCGTTGTCCGATCGATCCCGGACCTGTGGCGAAGACCGCAGGTCGAAGTACGCGCCGACGGTCGGGTGGCCCACCGTGGGCCGATGGAATTCATGGTGGTCGGCACCACGCCCTTCTACGGTCGCGGCCTGAGGGTCAATCCCGGCGCCCGTCCCAACGTGGGGACGATGGCGCTCCGCGTCTATCCCGGACCGGCGCCGCGCATGGCGATCGAGACCGCTCGCTGGATACTGAACCTAACGCCGGATGCAGAGCGCATCGATGCGCGATGCGTCGAGGTTCGAGCGCTGGACGGTACGCCGATCCCGGTGCAACGGGATGGTGACCTGGTTGCGGCGCGCGCGGCGTGGACGTTCGAGATCCGCCCGGCGGCCGTTCGGCTCATCGGCCGCTGGGCCTGAGACTCAGGGGGCGGGCTCCGCGATCACGATGAACTCGCCGTAGTTGCGGTTGAATCCCTGGCTGGTCTGGAGCGTCAGCCGTTCGGTGGGCGTCGGCAACGTCCAGCTCAGGTCACATTCCGTTGCGTTCGCGAGAACAGGCGGCAGCCCGGCCGGCTTGGGAACCGCCGGATCGGGACACGGAACGTTCGGCACGATGCGCGTGATTCGGTAATGAATCTGCTGCCGATCCGACATGGTCACGATGACCTTCTGTCCGATCTGTGCGCCCCAGAGCGGCTTGAAGAGCTCCGGCATGGCGTGGGCGAAGATGTATGAGTTCGTGCCGCGCCCGGGCTGTGAGCTCGAACGCAGGATGTAGGCGCCCGAGAGCGGAGGAAAGTCCTCGACGGCCGCGTCACCGGCCATGGAGAGCGGAAGGTCGATCCCCAGCGCTGGCACCTGAATTCGCTGCCCGCTCCACCCCGAGGAGTTGAGGGGTGGGACGGCAGCTTGAGGTGGGACGGCAGCCTGTGGACGATCGACGAAACGGCCCACCGTCTTCACGGACCGCGCCCGGGATTGCAATGGCGTTGCCAGGAGTTCCGTCGGCAATCCCTGAGGAGCTGTGCTGATGCCAATCTGCGATGGCATCTCGATGGCTGCTGCAGCCGGAGTGGGGGGAATCACCAGAAGGATCGGCCGTGATTCGGCGGCTCCGGCGTTGAGGGTGACGACGGCGAGCGTCACGGCGGCCGCTGTGGCGACGCCGATCACGATCCGCTTCCCCCTCACTGGCATGGTGGGCATCATGCAAGTATGCGGCCATGTCGCTCCGTCTCAAAATGGGGTCAGAGCTGACGAGTGGCATTCAGTGCAGCGAAGGCCGCACGCCGCATCCGCTGGGGCCCCGAGCCGTGGATGCGGAGCTCGATGGGAGGCATTGGCACGCGGCCGCTCAGCGCGACTCGCACCCGGCTGCGGCCATTGGCGTCTTGCGCCAGGAGCGAGACCTGGAGCACCGCGTCGCCGACCGGTGGACCCGAGGGCGTCCCCATGTCGAGCACGCCGCCAAGGTACCGCGCCGCACCTTCTCGCTCGGCCGCCATGCTGAGGATGGACAACAGCGCGCCTTCCGTATCGGATTCCCAGCTCGCCAAGGTTTTCACCCCCAGCGTGCCCAGGCGGGCAAGAGCCGCCGACGCGAGATCGTCCTCATCGGTCCCGTAGGCGTCATCGCCCAGGGCAGCCAGCGCGCGTTCGACGCAGTTGTCGAGGACTGTTGCATCGCCGCGTGTCGAGAACCGAGCGTGGACGCCGTCATCGCGGGCGTAGATGCCTGCCTCGACATCCGCGGGCGGATCGGTAAGCAGAGACGCCAGGCGTTCCGCCATGGCCGACTCGCCGATGCCGAACGCCTTGACGGATCGGATCGCGAGCGGCGGAAGCGCGAAGCGGGCGGCCAGCAGAGGTCGGACCTGCTCGCTCCACATTCGCCGCATCTCCGACGGCACGCCGGGCATGAGTACCACGATCATCTCGTCGCGTTCCACCCACCATCCCGGCGCGGAGCCGATCGGATTGGGGAGCGAGGTCGCCGAGGGCACCAGCGTCGCCTGGCGCCGGTTGGCTGCAGGCATCGGTCCGAAGGCGCGAAAGCGTTCCTCCAGCGCCGCGATCAGCGCGGGGTCCTCGGTGAGCTCCTCGCGAAGCGCATCGGCGAGTCCGTCGCGGGTCAGATCGTCGTGCGTCGGCCCGAGACCCCCGGTCGCCACCACGACCGACGACCGTCCACGCGCCTCGGTGAACGCGTCGGCGAGGATGGCCCGATCGTCGGGAACCATGCGGACGGAATGAAGCGGCAGGCCGAGCGCCGCGAGCTCTCGACCGAGGAACGCGGCGTTGGTGTCCACCGTCTCGCCCAGCAGCAGCTCGGCGCCGACGGAGAGCAGTTCAGCGGTGGTCATGCGGCCCGAGTGTAGACTGCGAATCAGCCCAGCATTGCCGCACCGATCCCATGCCCGAAGGAGCCACCCTTGACCGATCCCGCCCTGACCGTCGGGGGAGTGCTGACCGAAGACCTGCGCCAGTGGCTGACGTCGGCCAGCCTGCGTTTCCCCGTCCTCGCCGTGCTCACGGGCGATGGTTCACCGAACCAGTCGGTGATGTGGTTCGATCTCGATGCGGAACATCCGGACACGATCCTGATGAACACAAAGGTCGGTCGCGCAAAGGAGCGCTTCCTGCGAAACGACCCCCGCGTCAGCCTCTGCTTCGAGGACGAGCTGACCTGGGTCGCCCTCCAGGGTCGCGCGGAGTTGGATGACGACCGCGAGCGATCCCTGGGCGACATCATGGCGCTGGCGCGTCGATATGGCAGCAGCGGTGACGAGTTCGCCGGTCAGGAGCGAACGACCATCCGGATGCGCGTCGAGAAGGTCATACGCCATGACTGACGATTGCGGGACGCGTCGCCGATATTTCCGCCAGAACCGGCCGGAGTCGCACGCCACGCTGGGAAGTACCGATATTTCGGCCCTGCGGTGATCGTCTCGATCAATCCGGCCACCGAGGAGAAGCTCGCGGAGTTCGAGCCGTGGTCCGACAACCAGGCCGATGAGGCGATCGAGCGGGTGGCTGCCGCGCAGGGCGCGTGGCGGACCATGAGCATCGAAGAGCGCGCGGCGCCGATGCACCAGGCGGCGCAGTTGCTCCGGGAGCGCGCGGGCCGTTACGGCGCCCTCATCACGTCCGAGATGGGCAAGCCCATCGTCGAGGCCGAGGCGGAGGTCGTTAAATGCGCCCTCGTCTGTGACCACTACGCCGATCACGCCGCCGAGTACCTGGCCAACGCGCCGGTCGCCACCGAGTCACTCGAGAGCTACGTCGCCTATGAGCCACTTGGCATCGTCCTGGCCATCATGCCGTGGAACTTCCCGTTCTGGCAGGTCTTCCGCGCGGGGGCGCCGACGCTGATGGCCGGCAATGGGATCGTGCTCAAGCACGCCTCGAACGTGCCGCAGTCGGCACTTGCCTGCGAGGAAGTGCTTCGTGACGCCGGCTTCCTGGACGGCCTGCTGCGCACCGTGTTGATCGAAGGGGCTGCCACCGAGCGCCTCATCGATGACGAGCGCATCGCGGCGGTGACGCTCACCGGCTCATCCGAGGTCGGGGCGCGAATCGCGTCTCTGGCGGCTGCCCGTCTCAAGAAGCAGGTCCTGGAGCTCGGCGGGTCCGATCCATTCATCGTCCTCGCTGATGCCGACCTCGCCTATGCAGCGCGCACCGCCGCCCGCGCACGGAACCAGAACAACGGCCAGAGCTGCATCGCCGCCAAGCGTTTCATCGTGGAGGAATCGGTCGCTGGCGAGTTCGGCGCACTGTTCAGCGCGGCGGTTCTCGCGCTGCATGTCGGCGACCCGACATCGCGCGACACGAACGTGGGACCGCTGGCCCGCGCCGACCTGCGCGATGCGCTGGAACGCCAGGTGGCGGAGTCGCGCAGCATGGGGGCGGAGGCGATCGTCGGCGGCGAGCGGGTCAACGGTCGCGGCTACTTCTACGCCCCCACCATCCTCGACGGCGTGACGGACGCGATGCCCGCCTTCCACGAGGAGACCTTCGGGCCCGTTGCGGCGCTCATCCGTGCCCGCGATGTTGACCACGCCATCGAGCTCGCCAACGACACCGAATATGGTCTCGGCGCGGCGGTATGGACGCGCGACCTCACCGCCGCCAAGGGCATCGCGCGGCGGATTCAAGCCGGATCGGTCTTCGTCAACGGTCTCGTTGCATCGGACCCGCGCTTGCCGATGGGCGGCGTGAAGCGCAGCGGGTACGGTCGCGAGCTCGGCCGGCATGGAATCTGGGAGTTCACCAACATCCAGACCGTGCGCATTGGTCCTGCGGAGGCTCCGACGGCATAGCGCCTACCATGGGCGCATGACAAACGAACCCATCAAATTCGGCGCCAACTCCTGGAACCAGTACTCCGATTGGGCTTCGCTGCGGGAGGCTGGCATTCGCGCCGACCGTCTCGGCTTCGACTCGATCTGGACGTGGGATCATCTTCATCCGATCGTGGGTTCCCACGAGGGGCCGATCTTCGAGGGCTGGCTGACCCTGGCGGCATGGGCCGAGCGCACCGAGCGGGCCACCATCGGCCTCATGGTGGGCGCCAACACGTTCCGCAATCCCGCCCTCGTCGCCAAGATGGCCACCACGCTCGACCACATCAGCAATGGGCGCGCGGTGCTCGGCATCGGCGGCGCCTGGTTCGAAACCGAACACACCGCGTTGGGGATCGAGTTCGGCGGCTCTCCGGGGGAGCGGCTCCGCTGGCTGGAAGAGGCGGTAGGCATCATGCGCGGCATGCTCCACGGCGAGGAGCCCTCGGGCGATCGTTTCTACCAGGCCCGCGAGGTGCGGAACGACCCGCCACCGGTCCAGGATCGCCTGCCGATCCTCATCGGAGGAGGAGGCGAGAAGAAGACCCTTCGGATCGTTGCCAGCTACGCCGATGCGTGCAACCTGGGTGGAGGCTTCGACACGGTGAAGCGTAAGGACGAGATTCTGCGCCGGCACTGTGAAGAGGTCGGGCGCGACGAGTCGGAGATCGAGCGCACTGTCGGCATCGGCACCTGCATCATCCGCGACGACCCCGCCGAAGCGCAGCGCGTGTTCGAGGAGATGTTTGCGCGCAACGGCAAGGCGGAGCTGTGGAAGGACCAACTTGTCGGGACGCCCGACATGGTTGTGGAGAAGCTGCGCCCGTTTCTCGGGATCGGGTTCAGGCACTTCATCGTCGGGTTCCCGTCGCCGTACGACGCCGAGTCGATGGAACGCCTGATGACCGAGGTCAAGCCCGCGCTCGTCGGCGCGTAGGCGGAGCGCACGGGCCCGTGGCCGTCACGCTGCTTGCCGGTGGCACCGGCGGGGCGAAGCTCGCGCATGGGTTTGCGATGCTTGGTGACGGCGTCGCGCTGACCGCTGTTGTCAACGTCGGGGACGATGTCGAGATGCACGGGCTCAACGTCAGCCCGGACATCGATGCAGTCCTCTACATGCTGGCCGGCCTCCTGGACGAAGAACGCGGCTGGGGGATCCGCGGGGACACCCACTCGGGGCACGCCATGCTCGAGCGTCTCGGCGCACCCACCTGGTTCACGCTCGGTGATGCGGACCTCGCCACGAACGTCGAGCGCACTCGACGACTCCGTGCGGGTGAACGCCTGACCGATGCGACCGCCGCGATGGCGTCCGCGCTCGGCATCGGGGCCCGCATCCTGCCGTCCACCGACGACCGGTATCGGACCCGCCTTGAAACCGATGAAGGCCCACTTGATTTCCAGGACTATTTCGTGAGACGCCGGCAGGAACCAGAGGTCCGCGCCGTGCAGTTCGACGGCGACGCCCGCCCAACGGACGCGGTGCTGGAGGCGATTGGCAGTGCGGAGCTCCTGGTCATCGGTCCATCCAATCCCTTTGTCAGCATCGGTCCGACGTTGGAGCTGCCCGGCGTTCGGGATGCCATTGCGGCAGCGGACGCGCCGAAGCTCGCGGTCAGCCCGATCATCGGTGGCCGAGCGTTGAAGGGCCCGGCGGACCGGATGATGGCGTCCATGGGCCATGAGCCCACAGCGCTCGGCGTGGCCCGCCTCTATGTCGGCCTGGCCGATCGGTTCGTTCTCGACGAAGCCGATGCGTCGATGGCGCCGGCGATCGAGGCGCTCGGCATGTCGGCCGAAATCCTCCCGACGGTGATGCGCAGCGACGCCGACCGCGTGGAGCTCGCCGCCGCACTTCTGAGTCGACGTTGAATCGGGACCTCAATCGGAGATCGCGATATGCTCACCGAGTGACATCGACGCGGATCATCGTCCCGCACCGCGGGCTCGAGGCGGCCAAGACACGCCTCGCCCCCAGCCTCTCGCCCGAGGAGCGGATCATGCTCGTGAGTCAGCTTCTCCAGCGCGTCCTGAAGGTGACCCGCGAGATGTGTGATGACGTCGTTGTGATCTCCCCCTCGCGCGCCCTGGCCGAGATCGTCGAGCCGTCGGGCGCCCGACTCGTCGTGCAGCGCGGGATGGGCCTGAACGAGGGCCTCGAACAGGCCAGGTTCGATGCGCTGGTCGAGGATGTCGGTACATTGATCGTCCTCCACGGGGACCTGCCGAACCTCCGGGCCAGCGATGTCAGCGTGCTGGCTGCCGCCCTGCCGGATGGCGACGCACCGGCCGTGGCCATCGCGCCCGACCGCGCCGGGACCGGCACCAACGGGCTTGCGCTGCGGCCTCCCGGCGTCATCCGCTTCCGATTCGGCGTCGGCAGCTTCGCCGCGCATCTCGAAGAGGTCCGGCTCGCGGGCGTGCCGCTGGTGGCGGTCAATCGCGCGGGCCTCGCGTTCGATCTCGACACGCCCGAGGACCTCACCCGCTGGTTCGAGCTCGGCGACGCGGCGTGACGTCGTCCATCGAGCTCATCGGCCTCGACGGCATCCCGGAGGTCGTTCCGGGCGATGACCTGGCGGCCCTGATCCTCGACGCAGCCGCTGCTTCCGACGTTGGCCTCGCCGATGCCGACGTGCTGGTGGTGACACAGAAGGTCGTCTCCAAGGCGGAGGGCCGGCTGGTTGAGCTGGCATCGGTCGAGCCGTCCGACTTCGCGCGCTCTTGGGCGGGCCGCTGGGGAAAGGACCCGCGCCAGGTGGAACTGGTGCTGCGCGAGTCGGCGTCGATCCTCCGCATGGGACCTGGTGGCCTCATCATCAGCCGCACCCGCCACGGACTGGTGTGCGCGAATGCGGGCGTGGACGTGTCCAACGTGGGAGGGGGCGACGTGGCAGCGCTGCTGCCGGAGGATCCGGACCTGTCCGCCCGGCACATTCGCGAGAAGGTGCGCGCACGTACCGGAATGACGCCCGCGGTCATCATCAGTGATTCGTTCGGCAGGCCGTGGCGGAACGGGATCGTCAACGTGGCGATCGGCTCGGCCGGGATCGAGGCGCTTCTCGACCTCCGAGGAGCACCCGACGCCGCCGGTCGCGAGATGCAGGCGACGGTGATCGCGGTCGCGGACCAACTGGCCTCCGCGGCCGACCTGGCGGGCGGCAAGGTGGCGCAGCGTCCCGTCGTGCTCGTGCGGGGGTTCGATTGGCGCCCATCGGCGGAGGGCGCATCGGTGCTGGTCATGGAGCCTGGACGAGACCTGTTTCTCTGAGGTCGGCCCGAAATCGCACCGGGACGCGAGGCCCGCCGAAGCGTAGGGGCGGCCTTCGAACAGTCTTAGTTCGGTTGAAGGAACAGGGCGACGATCTGCCCGTTCTCCACGCGGAAGTTGGCCTCGACCTGCATGGACGGAACGCCCGGACGCATGACGGTCACATCGGCGATGTAGCTGGCGCCCATGTTGCGGCTGTCATTGGTGAACATGCGAAAGCCGTCGCCTGCCCGGATGAACCACCCGCCGACCTTGTCGCGGCCGCGCAGGTTCGTTCGCTCGTCGCCGCCGGGAACGCTGATGCCCAGGACGGCGTTTTCGGAGAAGAGCTCGACGGCCTTCTCGCGGTGGTCGTCGTTGATGAGCTCGAAGAACAGGTCGACGGTCTCGGTGGCACCCATATCGACCCCAGTCTACCGTGGCAGCGGCACCCGGTGGCCCTCGTCCGGTCGAGGCGATCGCGGAAGGGGAAGCGCGGGATGCGTCTAGACTCCATCGATGGAACGCCTTCGCATCGGGCTCATTGGATGGGGGACGGTTGGCTCCGCCCTTGGCGCGCTCGTGCGCTCAGGATCCCTCCCCCTCACGCTGCAATGCGTTGCCGTGCGCGATCGAGAGCGTGCCGGCCTGCCCGAAGGCGTGGAGATCGGTTCGGCGGAGCTGGCGCTCGAGGCCGATATCGTGGTCGAGCTGGCAGGAGGCGTGGATGTCCCGCTCACGTGGGCACGGCTGGCGCTGGATGCCGGAAAACCATACGTGACGGCCAATAAGGCGCTCCTGGCCACACACGGCGGTGAGCTTGCCCGGTTGGCTGATCGGCGCGTGGCGGCGCTCCTCGGCAGCGCAAGCGTCGGCGGCGGTACACCGATGATCGAGACCGTCACGCACCTCGCCGCGACCGGGGCCATCGAGCGTATCCGCGGCATCGTGAACGCCACCACGACCTACATCCTGTCGGCCATGGGCGAGGGACGCAGCTACGACGAGGCGCTGCGCGAGGCCCAAGAGCAGGGCTTCGCCGAGGCCGATCCCAGCTTCGACGTCGGTGGCCGCGATGCTGCGCAGAAGCTCGCCATCCTGGCGTCGGTGGCCTGGGGCACCTGGCTCCCCGAGACGGAGGTGGACACGACCGGGATCGTCGGGCTCAACGTTGCCGCGGGTGAGACCGTCCGGCTCGTGGCGGAAGCCACGAAGCAAGGAATGTCAGTCAAGCCGATGCCGCTCGACCGCGCTGATCCGCTTGCCCGCGCCGCGGGCATCGAGAACCTGCTCGAGATCACCGTCGCCGATGCCGGGGTCTTCCGGGTGTCCGGCCCAGGAGCCGGCGGGCGCGTGACTGCTGGAGCCGTCTACGCCGATCTTGCCCGCCTGGTCGGCGGCGAGCGTCCGATCCTCTTTGGCCGACCTTCGTAGGGTCATTCGCGGCTAGCCATTGGCGTCTGCGGTATCGTCCCACCATGAATGCATGGCCTATCGTCGGCATCGCTGGCGCGCGCGGCGTCGTCGGCGGAGTCTTCTGCTCCATCCTCGCCGATGCCGGCCTGCCGGCCGAGAGCCTGCGCGCCTTCGGTCACCACGAGGGCAAGACGCTCGAGTATCGCGGCGCATCGGTGAAGGTTGATCTGCTGACCGATGAGAATGCAGGCGAGCTGGACGTGCTGTTCCTTGCCGTCGACGGGCCGCAGAGCCGCGAGATCATGGCCGGGCCTGGTGCATCGATCCCGCTGGTCGTCGACAACTCCTCAGCCTTCCGCCTGGCCGATCACGTGCCGCTCGTGGTCCCGGAGGCCAACGCGCACGCGGCTCGCAATCGACCCGGAAACCTGATAGCCAACCCAAACTGCACGACCGCCGCCGTGGTGGTCGCCCTGGCCCCGATCCGCGATCTGGCGGGACTCGTGTCGGTCGACCTGGCGTCATACCAGGCAGTGAGTGGCGCCGGCCGCAAGGGGCTGGACGCCTTCGAGGCCGAGCGCGGGACCGACCACCGTGATGCCGCGGATGGGTCGCCGTTTCACGGCCGCATTGCCGATTCGGTGGTGCCGCAGATCGACGTCCTCGACGCGCAGGGCTGGACCGGTGAGGAGAACAAGATCCACGCCGAGCTGCGGAAGATCCTCGAGATGCCTGATCTGGACGTGGCGGCGACCACCGTCCGGGTCCCGGTCCATACCGGCCATTCGGTCGCGCTACACATCCGCACCGAGCGTGACACGACGGTTGCGGAGCTGGACGCCGCCCTTCGCCGTGCTCCCGGGCTCGAGTATCGGCCTGCCGACGGTTCCAAGCGACACCCGATGCCGCTCGATATCGAGGGCCGCGACCCCGTCCTCGTGGGCCGCCTTCGCGCCATTCCCGGGCGGGAACGTGGATTTGCTCTCTGGGTCAGCAGCGACAACCTGCGCAAGGGCGCGGCGCTCAACGCCATCCAGTCGGCCGCCGCCGCCGCTCCTGAGCGCTTCGGTCGCCTCGTTCCGCCGCCGCGGTGAGTGACGGCATCGGCTTCATCGGCTTTCGAACGGATCGATTCGATTCGATGGTTCGGCTCTTCCGCGATCTCATCGGTCTCCAGGTGATCCGTGACACGGCTGGTGCAACGTGGTTCCGGCTCGGGACCGACGCCGAGCTCCACGTCTACGCCGATGCGGATCCCGACCATGCCTTCTTCACCACCGGTCCTGTGGTCGGCTTGCGGGTCGACGATGTTGATGCGACCCGTGCGCGGCTCGAGGCGGATGGCCTGGAGATCCTGACCGAGATCGAGCGCACCGACGCCGCCGCGTGGTGCCATTTCCGCGGTCCCGATGGCACCGTGCTGGAGATCATCGGTCCCGCGCGCCGATGACCCGCAGAGAACTACAGCGCCCTCCCGATTGCAACGCCGGCCATGATCGCGATCACGCCGATGACCATCGACCCGCCGAGGTTGAGCGCCGCGGATAGCCAGGCGCCGTCGTCGATCATGCGCCAGCTCTCAAGGGTCCAGGTCGAGAATGTCGTGTAGGAGCCGAGAAAGCCGACCAGCACCGGACCGCGCAGATCAGCCGGAAGACTGGTGCGCTCCACGATGAGCGCGAACAGGAGCCCGGCGGCGAACGAGCCTGACATGTTGATGGCGAAGGTGCCCCACGGCACTACGCCGCCGGTCCATGCGGTGAGCCGGTTGTCGACGGTGTAGCGGGCGATGGCTCCGAAAAAGCCGCCGATCCCGATGAGCAGGAAGGGAACCACAGGCAGTCTCCAAGCGCGATCCACGTGATCGATAGGAGCCATCATCCCTGGGGGTGGGCAGTGCGTGGCGAGCTCCATCGCCGTGTGTAGAGCATTGTGCCATTGGGGAGATCCGGCAAGGAGTCACGTGGTGCCATTTCCGCGGTCCCGATGGGACCGTGCTGGAGATCATCGGTCCCGCGCGCCGATGACCCGCCGGGCGTGGCTATCTACCAAGGATCGAGGCAGGCGGGTCCCTTTCATGCTCCGTTTGACCGTGGTGCGGGCAAGATCCGTAGGCAGGTCACGCTCCTTCTCCGTTTCGCCCGTGGGGCGGGTCATCAATTCGGAAAGCCATCGCCGAATGGCCGTTAGCCCCGTGGGGCGGGTCATGTCGGTCTAGACTCAAAGACTCCGCGCTGCAAGAAAGGTTGACCCATGCCGTCGTTTGCCGAGTTGACCAACGACTTCCTCGACGCCGAATTTGAGGACTCGCCGGTCCGCGCCAGCGGCCTGGGACTCACCGAGTACGACGAGCGTCTCGACGATCTGTCGGAGACCGCCTTCGAGCGACGCCGCGCGGCCGATACGGAATGGCTGGAGCGTCTCCGCGCCGTCGAGGTGAGCAGCCTCACATTCGACGATGCCATCGACCGCGACCTGGTCATCAGCATTCTTCGCGGACGGCAGATTCTCGAGGACTTCGAGGTC
The DNA here is from genome assembly GCA_038233215.1 of Candidatus Limnocylindria bacterium. Taxonomy (GTDB): domain Bacteria; phylum Chloroflexota; class Limnocylindria; order QHBO01; family QHBO01; genus JACDBZ01. The sequence goes on along the minus strand of JBBSML010000010.1, from coordinate 47,755 downwards.
TGGCGCCGCCAGCCGGACACCTATCTGAATCCCGGTATGCAGGGCATCTTCAGCCTCTTCCTGCACCGCTTGCGGCCGATGGAACAGCTCGTCGACGCGGCGGTGGCGCGCATGAAGCTCATTCCGCAGAACCTAGAGGATGGCAAGCGCAATCTGCGGCCGGACATGGTGCCCGCTATCTTCCTGGACCGCGCGGCGAACCAGGCGCGCGCTGGCGCCCGGTACGTGCGCGAGATTCTGCGGGCGCAGGTCGAGGACGGGGCGTTGAGCGCAAAGCTTGCCGAGGCGGGGGAGGCGTCCGGATCGGCCTATGACGGCTACGTCGCCTTCCTGGAGGCGATGCGTCCGAAGGCGACCGGCGAATGGATGCTCGGTGAGGAGCGCTACAGCGCCCTCCTGCGAGAGAAGGAGCTGCTCGGCTTCGGCGCGCGCGAACTGCGAGATCGCGGTCAGGCGGCATACGACGAACTTGCGATCGACCTGACCCGGTGCGCCCGCGAGCTGCGCGGGACCGATGACTGGAAGGCCGTGCTTGACGAGCTCAACGAGGACCACCCGCGCACTCCCGAAGAGATGCGGGTCGGTTACGAAGCGTGGACCGAGCGCGCTCGCGTGTACCTGCGGGAGCATCGGCTCGTGAGCTTCCCGGAGGGCGAGGAGTGCGCCGTCGTGCCCTCACCGCCGTTCCAGCGTCCGGTGCTGGCGGTCGCGTCCTACATGTCGCCCCCACCATTCAGCGACAGGATGCTCGGCCATTTCTTCGTCCCATTCCCGCCGGACGGCGCGTCGGAGGACGAGATCCAGAAGCGCCTCGCGTCCAACTCGTATCCGGGCATCCCGACAACCGCCGTGCACGAGGCCTACCCCGGACATCACTGGCATCTCGTCATGTCGAAGGCCAATCCGTCGCGCCTGCGCCAGGTGTTTCGCACCCCATATTTCAGCGAGGGATGGGCACTCTACGCCGAGCGGATGATGCGCGAGCAGGGCTTCTTCACCGACCTCCGCCACGAGATGAACCAGTACGAGGCGACCATCTTTCGGGCGGCGCGGATCGTCGTCGACACGTCGCTCCACATGGGCGAGATGACCTGGGACGAGGCCGTCATCTACATGACCACGAAAACCGGCCTGACCGAGCCGACCGCCCGGGCCGAGGTCACGCGCTACTGCGCCTGGCCCACACAGGCTTCTTCATATCTGACCGGCAGCCTCGAGATCCTCCGCATTCGCGAGGCCTTTTTCGCTGCCCACGGTTCATCCGACACGAATGCGCTGCGCGCCTTCCACGACGGCATCACGTCCTCGGGCGGCCTGCCGATCGCCCTCGCCGAACGAGCCGTGCTCGCAACCGCCTGACACTCGCCCGTCGGCCTTCGCACCGCGCCTCATGACCCCACATTCACACCATATCGTCGCGTGAAGCAGCCGTTTCGCCGGCCAGTGTCTATCGCACCAAACGGTCGGTGATCTCGAAGAAGTCGTAGAAGTGCGAGAGGTCGGTGTGAGCCCAGGTACGGTCCGGGAGAAGCGGGAGGTCGGTGCCGAAGCGGGCGTTGAAGATGATGCGGAACGTGTTGACAGGCGTGATTGCGTCATGGAAACCCGCGGCGTCAAGATCGGCGTCGGGGACGCGCATGGCGTACAGAATTCCGAACTTCTCCTCGAGCTCGTCGTCCCGGGCATCATGCCAGTCGAAGCCCCATTCGTCGGCACGGTATCGCGCCGGAAATGGCCCCTCGTCTGCCTGGAGCATGATCACCGCATCCGGGCCGGATTGCGCAAGGATGCGATCCACCATCTGGAGCATCCGATCGTTGGCGTAGCTGAGCTGGCGTCGGTAGCTGTCGACCTGTCCCTGTCGCGCGACCTGATCGCGATCCATGAAGGATCCATCGGTGTCGAAGACGTATGGGTCGTGCGGAAGCAGGAGGTGGGCGAATACGAATTTCGGGCCGGGAAGCGCGGGGATCTCGTCCAGCTTATCGAGCGCGTACCGCGTGTGCTCCCGCAGGACGCGCCAATCCCACGGGTCGGTGGGGGCTGACTCGGGCTCGTTGACGGCACGCAGCAGTGTTGTCTGTGCCAGGACGCTCGAGAACTCGTCCTGTCCGTCGTAATGGAACGTCCGGTCGGCGTCGACATTTGTCGCGGACGGCGTCCACCAGTTGCCGATGTGGAGATACTCGTAGCCCAGCTCCTTGAGCGCGGTCGGGACTGCCAGCCGTTCGCGAAGCAGCCGATGGATCGGCTCGCGATCCTTGCCAGTTTCGGCCTCGGCCTTCAGCGCATCGGCGTCGAGATAGTCCAGGCTGAGCGAGCTGGCCAGCGACAACGGTGTCTTGATGTAGTTGCTGTGAGCGTTCCGCGCGATCCGGAATCCGCGTTCCTCGAGGGCCGTCAGGAACGGCTCGTTGTCGAATCCGTAGGTCTCGGCCAGCGCGGTCGATCCTGCATAGCGGTCCAAGATGATGTAGTAGACATCGGGCAGCTCGCCCGGATCTGATGGCGCCAGTTGGAGGTCTGTCAGCTCCTCGTGAGGTGCGTCAACGGTTCCCAGGGCGACCATGCTGCCCGCAACGGTCCAGGCGTTGAGGAGCAATGCGATGGCGGCGACCAGGTTGAGGGCTCGGGTTGCGGTTCGTGCCCAGGTGGCGGAACGCCAGGCGAAGAACAGACCGATGCCGACCAGGACCACCCATGCGCCGATGAGCGGCCATTGGCTTCCCAGGATCCCCGAGACCGCATTCCACGCGTGGCCATAACCGAAGAAGCCAGCGACGAGCACCGTGGTCAACAGGGCGGCCCGGTGCCAGTTGCGCAGGACGAGGGCGGCCGCCGCGAGGAAGACTGCGGCTGCTCCGACGGCCAGGCCCAGGGGACCCCACAGCGGCTCGAGCGTCACCTGCTCGGCGACGTTGGTGGCGAACAGGAAGACGACCGGGTACGCCGCTGCCAGGAGCGGATGGATCGGGAGCGCGCTCCAGTCGATGCGCCCTCGGTGGCCTCCCTGCCGTTCTGCGTATAACATCCGCCTAACACTAACCGAGGCTCTCCACTCATGCCGTTTCTGGCCTATATCGATCCCGGCTCAGGCAGCATGCTGCTCCAGGTAGTCCTGGCCGGCGCCCTGGCGGTCCCGTTCTTCTTCCGTCGCGTCATCAGCGACGGCCTGCACCGCATTCGCGGGAATCGCGGAGAACGCGACGAAGCCACGCCTACCGAAGGCGGCGAGGACGCCAACCCCGATCGCTGATCCGCCGATGGTGGATCCGGCATCGTTCCGTGATCCATCCGGCTTCGTCTTTCGTCGCAACGGGGTGTTGTACCGGCAGGTGCAGGCCTCCGCTGCCGACGATTGGGCGGCTTTCAATTCGACCGGTCTCTATGAGCGTCTGGCCGCTGATCGGCTAATCGTCGATCATGTGGTCGAGGCCTCCGAGCTCGCCGCGCTGCCGGACAGCGTGGTCGTGATTCGGCCCCGGATGATCGATGTCATCTCGTATCCGTACGAATGGTCGTTTTCGCAGCTCAAGGAGGCGGCACTCCTCACGCTCGAGCTCCAGTCTCGTGCCCTAGATGTCGGGATGCGCCTCAAGGATGCGAGCGCCTACAACATTCAGCTCGACGCGGGTCGCCCGATCCTGATCGACAGCCTCAGCTTCGAGGTCGCCGCGGCAACGGCGCCGTGGCCGGCGTATCGCCAATTCTGCGAGCATTTCCTGGCACCCTTGGCGTTGATCGCGCATCGCGACGCCCGTTGTGGGTTGATGCTGCGCGAGTTCATCGATGGCATTCCGCTGGACCTGGCCGCCAGGATGCTGCCGGGACGTACTCGCTTCAACCTTGGACTGTCCGCGCATATCCACCTGCACGCGGGAGCCCAACGGCGTGCGGCCAACGAGCCGCCTCCGGCCGCCGGAGCACCGAAGAAGGAGCGAAGGATCAGCGCGACCGGTCAGCGCGCCCTGCTCGATTCGTTGCGGCGCACCGTCGAGGGTCTGCGCTGGAAACCGTCCAGCCACTGGTCCGAATACGCCTCCACCACGTCGTACTCCGATGCGGCCACAGCGAGCAAGGGTGAGCTCGTGCGCGAGATGCTCGTCGCCGTGGGCGGCAGGTTGGCATGGGATCTGGGTGCCAACACCGGCGTCTACAGTGCCATCGCGGCCGATGCCGGCTACCGCGTTGTTGCCTGGGACCAGGATGCCGCGAGCGTCGAAGCCCACTGGCGTCGTGTCCGCGGTACCGGCGCGCCGGCGATCCTGCCTCTCATCCTGGACCTCGCAAATCCTTCGCCCGCCATCGGCTGGGGGCTGGAGGAGCGTGCCTCGTTCCTGGGTCGCGGCGAGCCGGACCTGATCCTCGCCCTGGCGCTCGTTCACCACCTCGCGATCGGCAACAACGTGCCGCTGCCCGGCGTCGCTCGTCTCTTCGCGCGAATGGCCCCGCGCGCCATCGTCGAGTTCGTCCCCAAGGAGGACCCCATGACGCGGCGCCTGCTCGCCGCACGGCGCGACATCTTCGAGCACTACTCGATCGACGGCTTTCGCGACGCGTTCAATGCCTCGTTCAACGTCCTTCGGGAAGCGCCGGTCGCCGATTCACCACGCACCCTGTTCCTGCTGGAACGCCGTTGACGTTCCGGTCGCGTTGGCACCGGGCGAGCAAATCGCCGTCACGTTCGTGGGGTCGCGAGCGCAAGCGCTAGCATCGGCTCATGAATCGCGAACGTCGAAGCTGGCTGATGGACATGGATGGGGTCATCGTCCAGGAGGACCACCTTGTCCCTGGTGCCGATCGGTTCGTGGCGCGCCTGACCGAGACCGGCCACCCGTTCCTGATCCTCACCAACAACTCGATGTACACCACCCGCGACCTGGCGGCGCGGCTCAGCCGCCTAGGGCTGAACGTCACGTCGGATGCGATATGGACGTCCGCGCTGGCCACTGCCAAGTTCCTGGCCGATCAGCGTCCGGGCGGCACCGCCTTCGCCATCGGCGAGGCAGGACTCACCACCGCCCTCTACGAGGTCGGTTACACGCTTGCCGAGACCGATCCCGACTACGTCGTCCTCGGCGAGACGCGGACGTACAGCTTCGAGCGCATCGCGCGTGGGATCCAGCTCATCAGTCGCGGCGCCCGCTTCATCGCCACCAACCCTGATCCGACCGGGCCGAGCCCGAGCGGTCCGCTGCCGGCAACCGGCTCCGTCGCGGCGCTCATCTCATCGGCGACCGGCGTGCAGCCGTACTACATCGGCAAGCCGAATCCTCTGATGATTCGATCCGCACTGCGCCAGATCGGCGCCCATTCCGAGTCGACCGTCATGATCGGTGACCGCATGGACACCGATATCGTCACGGGCCTGGAGGCCGGCCTGGAAACGGTCCTCGTGCTGACCGGCATCACGAACGCCGACGAGGCCCAGCGCTTCAGCTACCTACCCACCCGCATCGTGGACTCGGTGGCCGACCTGATCGACGAGATCGAACCGCTCACGCCGTGAGCAACCGTCCACCGCGGGACCCCGTCGCGGACCAGAATGCTCGGATGACGCCTGATCTGGAGATCCATCCCCTCACGCGCGAACGGCTGCCACACCTGGCGGGACTGTTCGGCCAGGGTGGCGATCCGAAATGGTGCTGGTGCGCCTCGTTTCGTGTTCGCGGCATGACGTTTCCGAATGCATCGGCCACGGAGAACAGGGCCGTGCTCGAGGCAGCTGTGGACCAGCTGGAGGGTCGAGCGCCGGGACTGATCGCTTACCGGGACGGAGAGGCCATCGGCTGGGTGAGCCTGGGTCCTCGAGAGGACTATGAGCGCCTCAAGCATTCGAAGATCCTCGCGCCCATCGACGACAGGCCGGTCTGGTCGATCGTCTGCTTCGTGGTCGGCCGGAGGGCCCGTGGCCAGGGAGTTGCCAAGAAGTTGCTGGATGCGGCGGTCGACTATGCCCGCGAGCACGGCGCGAAACTGCTCGAGGCCTACCCGGTCGAGACTGATGGTGGTCGCATTCCGTCAGCCAACGCGTACATGGGCACGCGCCGCATGTTCGAGGGTGCCGGCTTCGAGGTCGTCGAGAGGCGCCAGTGGAACCGAGCCACTTCCGTGCGACCGATCGTGCGTCGCCGGATCCGCGCCCGTTAGCCCTGCTTGCGGTCAATCGCGCGGGCCAGCTCCTTTTTGTCCATGTTGGAGCGGCCCGTCACGCCCAGCTTGCGGGCTCGCTCGTACAGCTCCGCCTTGGTGTTGCCGTACAGGTCGACGCCTCCGAAGGTCTCGCCCTCGCCTCGGCGCGCGCGCTGTCCACCGATCGCCGAGCGAGGATCCGACGGTCCCTTCTCGTCCTTCTTCTCCCAGTGGTCGTCGACCTTCTCATAGGAGTGCTTCAGGCTGGCAAACGCGGTGCGGTGCGCCTGCTCGCCCTCGCCGTACTGATCCACGGCACTGTCGTGCGTCTTGATCCAGGTCTCCTGCGCCTTCTTCGGCGAGCGCTTGAGCGTTCCCGGCAGCTCCTTGCGTCCAGGCATCGGTTCTCCTTCGGGTGGCGGCCTTCAGGACCGATGCATCTGCACAATGGAGGCCTCCCAGCGGGGCTTCCGCGTGCGTTCACCCGCATGGCGGGGCTAACGGCAAACGAACGAGCCAAGGCGGGTAGTTTCGTGGCGCTTTGACCCGCGGTGCGGTCAGATCGACCACGGAGCTCACTGTGGCCGGTCGTTAGCCCCGCGGTGCGGGGGAGCTGGGGAGCTGGAGCAGCTCACCCACCGACGACCTCGATGCGGATGCGCTTGTTGATGCGACCCTTCGACTCGTAGCCGGTGACCTTCACGCGGCCGATCTCGCCGGTGTGTGCCACGTGGGTGCCGCCATCGGCCTGGAGGTCGAGGCCGACGATCTCGATGGTGCGAATCTCGCTGATCCCCTCGGGGAGAAGGTTGATCTTGGTGCGGATGAGGTCGGGGATGGCCATGGCCTCCTCACGCGGCAGGATGGCGACCTGGATCTCGCGATCCGCTTCGATCTCAAGGTTGACCCGCTTCTCGATCTCGCCGACGAGATCGCCCGACATCGTCTCGAACTCGAAGTCCATGCGCCCTGACAGCGGCTCCATGTTCCCGCCCGTCACGGAAGCCTGGTGGTCGCGCCACACGACACCGCACAGGATGTGCAGCGCGGAATGGGTCCGCATCAGAGCGTGACGGCGATCCCAATCGAGTTCGGCGGTGACCTGGGTGTCGAGCGCCGGCAGCTCGGTCCCAGCCTCGATGGTGTGCCAGATCTCCTCGCCACGCTTCTTGGCGCCGATGACCCGCCATGACCCGCCGGATGCTCCGGTCAGCAGGCCGGTATCCGCGGGCTGGCCACCGCCGCCGGGATAGAAGACGGTCCGATCCAGCAGGACTGCGTTCGCATCAGCGTCGAGCTCGAGCTCGACCACGACCGCATCGGTCTGGCGCGCGTAGGCATCGGTGTAGCAGATGTTCTCGCTCACGCCCAAAGGCTAGCGCAGTCTTGACGCCGGGCGTTCAATGGACGCGTGCCCCGGTGCGCCTTCCTCGCACCGCCCCACCCGACTCCTCGGAGGTCACGCGCGATGAGCAGCCCGGCTCGACGGTCAATTGGTCTCGTCATCCTGCTGACACTGATGCTCGTCGTCTCGGCAATTGCCGCTCCTTTTGGTCTTGCGCGGCAGGCGACCTCGACCAGCGTCGCCGGCATCGACGTGGATGCGACGACCATTCCGGAGCTCCAGGCGCTCATGGACCGTCACCGACTCACGTCGGTCCAGCTGACCCAGTTCTACGTGCACCGGATCAAGAAGCTGAACCCGCAGCTCAACGCGGTCATCACCGTGAGCCCCACTGCCCTCGCCGATGCGCGTGCAGCCGATAGGGCCCGCCGGCAGGGCGACGACCGTCCGCTGCTGGGCATCCCCATCCTCGTCAAGGACAACATCAACACGACCGGGATGCCGACGACGGCCGGGTCCTGGGCGCTGGCCGGCAGCACCCCGTCAGATGCGTTCATCGCCGAGCAGCTGCGCGCCGCAGGCGCCCTGATCATCGGCAAGGCGAACCTGTCCGAGTGGGCGAACTTCCGATCGATCCCGTCGTCCAGCGGCTGGAGCGGCATCGGCGGCCAGACCAACATGGCCCATGTGCTTGACCGTAATCCGTGCGGGTCAAGTTCGGGTTCTGGGGTCGCGGCTTCCGCCGACCTGGCAGTGGCCGCGGTCGGGACGGAGACGGACGGTTCCATCGTCTGCCCCGCGGGCGCCAACGGCGTGGTCGGGATCAAGCCGACGGTCGGGCTCCTCAGCCGGTCGGGCATCATCCCGATCTCCGCCGACCAGGACACCGCCGGGCCGATGGCTCGAAACGTGACCGATGCGGCCGTGCTGCTGGGCGCGATGACCGGCGTCGATCCGCTCGATCCGGCAACGACGGCCCAGGCCGGCAACGCCTTCACCGACTACACCGCGTTCCTCGATCCGGACGCGCTCGATGGCGCGCGAATCGGTGTCTGGCGCGAGGGCACGTACGACCCACTCGTCAGCCCTGAGGTCGACGAGGTCATCAACGACACGGTTGCGGCGCTCGAGGCCCAGGGCGCGACCGTGATCGACAACACCCGGATTCCGATCGAGCCCGCGTACGAGCCTGAGTTCACAGCACTGCTGTGCGAGTTCAAGTCCGACCTCCCGGCGTACCTCGAAACCTACACGGAACCGGGCTACCCAAAGACGCTCCAGGACGTGATCGACTTCAACGAGGCGAATCCGGACCTCGAAGGGCCGTGGAACTCGGAGATCTTCGAACTGGCCCAGGCGACCGGTGGTCGGGCTGACCCCGAGTGCACCACGGCCCGTGAGCTTGCCACCTCCGTCGCCCAGGACGCGATCAACGGGACGATGTCCGCCAACGACCTCGACGCGATCATCGCGCCGACGAATGGGCCGGCGTGGGTGACCGATCCGGTGAACGGCGACCTCGGCGGCGACTTCTCGACGTTCGTTGGGTCGTCCACCCCAGCCGCGGTCGCCGGCTACGCCAACATCACCGTGCCGGCGGGCTATGTCGACGGCGCGCTGCCCATCGGCGTGTCATTCATGGGAGGTAGGTGGGACGAGCCGACGCTCATCGCGCTCGCCTACTCCTTCGAGCAGGCGACGCACATCCGGGTCCCGCCTGCGTTCATCCCAACGCTCGAATGAGCAAGCAACTGCTCAGGCCTCTGACCGCCTGACCAAGCACCTTGTTGTGATCTCACGGCCGGCCGCCGAATTGTCCAGCGGCCGGCCTCTTCATGCTCGCCCCTTGCGTGCGCGTCGAAGATTGATCCTGCTGGCGACAAAGACGCCCACACCGTGTTCCGGAGTTGGCTTGCGCTGTACCACCAACGCCCGGTCAAGTTAGTCAGGTCACATCCTCGACGTCGACGGCCACCGTCTCGTGATCGAGAACGAACTTCATGCCAGGGACGTCCGAAGCCGATCGCGCCGGGCGCGAGGCGATCGTCGACTCGATTCAGCTCGACGTACCCTAGCCGGCCCGCGAATCGCCGGCCGTCGGACCCTCCGGCGGTCGGCGTTTCCATGGCACCATGGCGGCATGACCTTCACCGATGCCGTCGACGCATTCTTCGCTGACTTTTTCCGCCACTATCCGGTACACGCGACGAACGCCGGGAAGCACGATCACGACGGTGTTTGGCCAGACTTGACCGATGCGGGCACCCAAGAGCGCCTGGCCTGGCTGGCGGGCGCCCGATCCAATCTCAAGGCCGCCGAGGGCCTCACCCGCGACGAGGAGATCGATCGGCGCGTGCTGGTCACCCAGATCGACGAGCTGCGCTTCGACGAGGAGGATCTTGACGAGGCCTCCTGGAGCCCGATCGTCTACAGCTACCTCCTCGGCGGGGGACTGTTCGCCCTGATGAGCCGCGAGTTCGCGCCGCTCGCCGATCGGCTGGTGAGCGCCGCCGGCCGGATGGAGGGCATCCCGACCGTCCTGGAGGCGGCGCGCGCGAACCTGACCTCCGGCCGCGGCCGCGCACCGAGCGGGTTCCATGTCGAGAAGGGGATCGCCACCATGCCGGGCGTGGCGGACCTGTGCCGCACCGCCGTCGAGATGGCCGCCGAGGCCGACGCCCGCCTCGGGGAGCGGGTCGCGACCGCCGCCGGACCGGCGATCGAGGCGGTAGACGCCTTCATCGAATGGATGCGCGACGAGCTGCTTCCCACCGCCAACGGCGACTTCCGACTCGGCCGCGACCTATACGAGCGCAAGTTCACGCATCGGCTCAAGGCGACCATCACGCCGGCAGAGCTGGAGTCACGCGCTGCATCGGCGTATGACGAGGTTCGCGCCGTGATGCTTCGACTGGCGCGAGACCTGTGGCCCTCCTGGATCGGTGATGAGCCGATGCCGAATGACCCCGACGTGCTCACCCGTCGTGTGCTCGACGCGATCGCCACCGATCACCCGAAGGCCGAAGAGCTGCTCGACTACTGCACTGCGGAGCACACACGGATCGAGGCGTTCATCCGCGAGCGCGATCTCATCGGCCTTGCCGATGACCCGCTTCAGATCATCTGGACGCCGCCCTTCCTGCGTGCATTCGGCGGTGCGATGCTGATCCCGCCCGGGCCGCTCGACCGCGGGCTCGACAGCTTTTTCGCCATCACCCCACCACCGGACGACTGGACCGATGAGCAGGTCGAATCGATGCTGCGCGAGAACAACGCCCGCAGCTTGCGCATCCTCACCATCCACGAGGCGACGCCCGGCCACTATCTCCAACTGGCATGGTCGAACCGATGCGACTCGCTGCCGCGCGCCGTGTTCGGTTCCGGTGTTTTCGCCGAAGGCTGGGCCGTCTACGTTACCCAGGTGATGATGGATGCAGGGTATGGAGCCGAGGACCCTGCGGTGCTCCTCGCCCATTGGAAGTACTTCCTGCGCGCAGTCACCAACACCCTCATGGACATCCGGATCCACACAGGGACGATGACAGAGGACGAGGCCATGGGGATGATGGTGGATGGTGGCTTCCAGGAGGGCTCGGAGGCCTCAGAGAAGTGGAACCGTGCGCGGCTTTCCTCCACCCAGCTCTGCGAGTATTTCCTCGGCAGCGTCGAGATGACCGAGCTCGAGCGGGAGGCCCGCCGCCGGAGCGGCGATTCGTTCGAATGGCGCCCGTTCCTGGAGTCGGTGGTCAGCCACGGCACGCCGCCGATGCCGATCATTCGCGACATCCTGTACGGCGAGGGATAGACAGGAGGTCAGGGAGCCCCCGGCGGCCATCCGACTCCGACGAGCTCGAGCAGGGAGGGACCATTGGGCGGTCGGGCAGCCAGCATGCTGCCGATGCTGACGTCACTGCGATTGACGAGCAGCGCAAGCGTCAGGTCATGCTCGGGCAGATGGATGAGCAGCGAGGTGTACGTGTTCAGCAGGCCGGTGTGCCCGTAGCCCGCGGCGCCGGGCAACTGGAGGCGTTGGAGGCCCAGGCCGTAATCGTTACTGTTCAGCGCGGTCATGGCCGCGCGTGACCGGGCGCTGAGGATGTCGCCGCCGTACAGCGCATCCCCCCAGCGCGCCAGGTCGGGGGCGGATGCGATCATCGAGCCGGAGGCCCAGAAGATCGTGGCCCACGCGGGCGCCAGCAGGCCTCCGTCGTCAGTCGCGCCGGTCAGCCGCGTATGGTCGAGTTCGAGTGGCCCCAGGAACCGTTCATCGAGCTCGGTGGCCAACGATGATCCTGTGACGCGTTCCACGACGAGGCCGAGCAGAAAGTAGTTCGTGTTGGCGTACGCCCATCCCTGGCCCGGCCCGTACCAGGGGGCGTGCAGCGTCTCGAAAACCTCGGCCGTGGTCCAGGCGTGCTCGGGGTCGTCCTCGAGGCCCTTGCGCGTGCGGTCATTGAACACGTCCGCGAGTCCGCTGGTGTGATCCAGCAGCTGACGAATGGTGATCTCGGCGCTGACACTCGACATCCCGGGCAGGTGGTCCCTGACGGCATCGTCCAGCTCGAGGCGCCCCTCTTCGACCAATTGCAGAACGGTCGCCGCCACGAAGGTCTTGGTGACGCTGCCGATGACGAGCGGATCGTCAGCGGCAAGGGAGGTCGACGCGTCGCGCTGCCGACCGTCCGCTCCGCTCCACAGCAGCGCTCCGTCGCGCACGGCCGCGAAGGTGATGCCATACGCGCCAGCGGCCGAGCGGGCGGCCGCGATCGCTGCTTCGAACTGCGCGTCGGCTGCTGGTGACGGGACTACGTCGGGTGCGACGACGGGCGTCGGGGTGACGCTATCGATCAGATGAATCCGCGGGGGCCGCACGCTCACGCCGACCTGGTCGATCGGCACCGGACCGGCGCGTTGGGGCTCGCCGGCGCTCAGCGGAGCAAGGGTCAGGTCAGGGGAGAGGAAGACGAGCAGGGAGAGGAGGATCGCGGAAATGGGCGCGCGCAAGCGTGGCAGGTCGCGGATGCGCCGCTTCTCCCGCACACGGATCGCCCGGACCTGTCGGATTGGTGGGTTCGTAGCATCCATCATCGCTCATGGGGGCGGCTTTCCTCAACCCCGCGCCTCGAAACCCTCGACTTGCCGCAGATCGTGATTTTTGTTAGCATAGCTAACGAATGACCATCCCCCGGCTCTTCCCCCGTGCTTCAGGTCGCCCCGAACAGGCGGCGGGTTCGTCGAGCGGCGCGGGCGGAGGGTTAGCGCGTGGCTTCAGCGCCATGCGGCATCGCAATTATCGGCTCTACTGGTTCGGGCAGATCGGGAGCCTGGTGGGCGCGTGGATGCAATCGGTCGCCCAACCATGGCTCGTCCTCGAGCTCGGCGGATCGCCGCTTCAGCTTGGAGCCGTCCTGGCCCTGATGTTCGCGCCGTCGATGCTCTTCGCCCCGATCGGTGGCGTGCTCGCGGACCGAGTCGACAAGCGGCGCGTCCTCATGATCGTGAACGCCGTCGCCATGCTCCAGGCTGCCCTGCTCTTTGGGTTGGCCAGCAGCGGCCTGGTCGAGATCTGGCACATCTACATCCTTGCCCTGCTGGCGGGTTTCGTGAACGCGGTCGAGATGCCAGTTCGCCAGGCGTTCGCGGCCGAGCTCGTCCCGACCGAGGACTTGACGAACGCGATCGCGCTCAATTCCACCAGCTTCAACCTATCGCGCGTCATCGGGCCGGCCATTGCAGGGGTGACGATTGCCGTGTTCGGCGTTGCCATCAACTTCGGCATCAACGCCGTGAGCTACCTCTCGGTGCTGGTCGGCCTGTGGATGCTCGATGGCAGCGCGTTGCGGCGCATCGAGCGGCCCGATCAGTACCCGTCCATCCGCGCCAGCCTGGCGGAGGGCGTTCGGTACGCGGTCGCCACGCCCACCGTGCTGTGGCCACTCGTCCTGCTCGGCGGGACGGCGATGTTCGCCATGAACTTCCAGACGCTCCTCCCGCTCTTCACGCGCAACACCCTCGGCCTCGATTCGGGCGGATACGGTGCGCTCTTCGCAGCAATGGGCGCGGGTTCGCTCGTCGGCTCGTTGATGCTCGCCTTCACCACCAGCCAGCGACCGATGCTTGGTCTCATCCTCGGCGGAGGCGCGCTGTTCCTGGCACTCGAGATCGCGCTCGGCTTTGTCAGCAGCCCGCTGGCGGCGTTCCCGATCGTGGCGGGCATCGGCCTTGCCTCGATGCTCATGGTGAATACGATCAACGTCACCATCCAGAACAGCGTGCCCGACGTCCTTCGCGGCCGCGTCATGTCGCTGTACGTCACCGTCTTCGCCGGCACCGCGCCGCTGGGCGGCCTGCTGGCCGGTGCGCTCGCCGAGTCCTTCGGAGCGCCATTCGCCTTCAGCCTCGGTGCGACCCTGGCCGTCGGTGTCCTGGCGCTGGTGGCATGGCAGTTGCGCTCTGTTCAGATGCCGCGCGGCACCATCTCGGCAGGCAATCAGAAACCTGCCGAGCGTCCGCGCGAGATTGCCAGCCGGGCGGCATGACGGCCGGTCCATGATTGTTCGCATGGGCAACTTCTCGGAGACCTGATCGTTGACCGAATCCGCTCCCGGCGCCCGCCCCGACCAGCCACGCCCGCTGCCGCTGCGCGCAGCACTCGGCGGCCTGAAGCGCGGCTTCGCGGCGCTCTCGGTGCGCAACTACCGGCTCTACTGGTGGGGCCAGGTCGTCAGCCTGATCGGGACGTGGATGCAGCAGGTGAGCCTGCCCTGGCTGATCCTGGCGCTCGGGGGCTCACCGATTCAGCTTGGCTTCGTGGCGGTGCTTCAGTTCGGACCGGCGCTCTTCCTGGCGCCATTCGGCGGCGTGATCGCGGACCGGATCGACAAGCGCCATGCTCTGATCGCCTCGCAGGTCGCAGCCAGCTTCCAGGCCTTCGTGCTGTTCGTCATCATCGCGACCGGGATCGTGGAGATCTGGATGGTGATGGCCATGGCGTTCGTGCTGGGTCTGGTCAATGCGGTCGACATGCCGATGCGCCAGGCGCTCGCCGCCGACCTCGTGCCCAGGCACCTGCTTCATAACGCGATTGCCCTGAATTCGATGGCCTTTAATTCGGCGCGCGTCGTCGGTCCTGCCCTGGCGGGCGTCATCATCGCGGTCGGCACCGGGGTGACCGGATCGACGATTTCCGGCGTGGCGATCAATCTCGGCATCAACACGCTGACCTATGCGGGGGTGCTCACGGGACTGCTGCGCATGAACCCGCGCGAGATCAGGCGCATGGACCGGCCCGAGGAGCATCCGCCGGTGCTGGAGAGCCTGCGCGAAGGGTTCTGGTTCGCGGTGCGAACGCCGCTGGTGCTGTGGTGCCTCGTGCTGCTCGGCGGCATCGCGGCATTCGGCTTTAACTTCCAGATCTTGCTGCCGCTCTACGCCACCGGAATCCTCGACCTCCGCGCCGACGGCTACGGAGCGCTCTTCGCGGCCATGGGAATCGGCTCGCTCGCCGGATCCCTGACCCTGGCAATCATGCAGCGGCGACGGGCCATCCCGCTCATGCTCGGCGGTGGAGTCGTCTTCTCCGTCCTGCTGGTCGCGATCGCCGCGTCACGCAACGTGCTGCTGGCAGCGCCACTCATCCTTGCGGCCGGCTACTTCAGCATGCTCATGATCAACACGATCAACGCGACGGTGCAGGCCAACGTCACTGATGCGTTGCGTGGTCGCGTGATGAGCTTCTACGTGACCGTCTTCGCCGGGTCGGCGCCGTTGGGAGGCCTCTTCGCCGGCTTCGTGGCCGAGACGTGGGGGACGCCGGCGGCCTTCGTGACCGGCGCGGTCCTATCGCTGGTCACCGTCGGCGTCGTGGCGCTTGGACTGCGCTGGGCCGGGCGCCGCGGATCGCTGGGTGTGACGATGCTGGATACGTCGTCGGATCGTCCCGACCGACACGGTCGCGCTGTGGAAGCGCGGCCCTCACCCGCGCGCTGAGCGTTGCGGAAGCAGGACCTGGAGCTCCTCGAGAGCAGCGGCCACACCGGCACGGCGCTCCTCGGGGATCGGCTCCAACAGCTCATGGGCGGCCACGAGCAGGTCCTGTCGCATGGCGCGAGCCTGGCGTCGGCCGTTCGTCGTCGGTGCCAGCAGGACGGCGCGCTTGTCGTTCGGGTCCGTTCGTCGCTCGACCAGGCCAGCGTCCGCCAGCGTTCCCGCCAGGCGGGTGACCACCGGGGCGGTGACCATCAGCCGTCGCGCCACCTCCGCCTGCGGCTGCGGTCCGAGCGTGTCGATCATGCGCAGCACGTTGTACTGCTGGTAGGTGAGATCTCCCCAGGTCTGGTGTCGACGAGCATGCGCCACGAGATGACGCATCACCGGTCCGACTGTGCCGATCAGGCTCGCCTCGAGGCTGGGTGGCTCGGGAGGTGGCGGATCGCTGATCCGCGTCTTCGGGCTCCGCACGTCGGCGGTTCTGGGGGCCATGGGCGTGGATCGTAACAGTCAGACGAGGCCGGCACTCGCCCTCGTCCTGCTCGCCGTTGCGCATGCCGCGATCCACGCGCAATCGGCCCTGATGCCGCTGATCTACCCGATCGTGATCATCGAGTACGGTCTCGATGCGCGCGACATCGGCACCTTCATCGCCATCACGACCGCCGTCGGCGGCTCGATGCAGCTGGCCTACGGCTTTCTGACCCGATACGTCGCGCGACCCCTGATCCTGGCGGGCGGGCAGCTCATCTTCGGCACCAGCCTGATCGTGGCCGGGCTGTCGCAGTCGATCACCCAGTTGCTCGCGGCAATCAGTGCGGCGCGCATCGGGTCCAGCCCGCAGCACCCGGTCGGCAACGCGCTTCTCTCTGACATGTACCCGGTCGGACGGCGGGGCTTCGCGATCAGCGCCCACATCAGCGGAGGAAATGTCGGCACCATCGCCGTTCCGTTCGTGGGCGGCGCGTTGCTCCTGGCGGTCGGATGGCAGGCCACGCTGGCCCTGTTCGGCATTCCGGCGCTCGTCATCGGGGTGTTGCTCGCGATCTTCGTGCGCGAGGACCATGCTGCCTACCGCAAGCGAGCACGTGCATCCGGATCGGTCCGCGGACAGATGCGCGAGGTGTTCGGACGACGTGACCTGCGGCTGATCCTGGGCGCCTCCCTCGTCGCGGCGGGCGGTCGCGGGCTGGATATCGTCGCGCCGTTCATGGTGCTCTACCTGTCCGGGCCGCTCGGGTTCGACGACGGGACGGTGCGCGTGCTGTACGCGTTGTTGCTGGTCGGCGCCGTGGTCGGGCCGATCCTGGCCGGCCTGCTGTCGGACCGCTTCGGCCGGCGGCCGACGCTCATCACCTACTACCTGGTCTCGGCGGTCGGGATCCTGGCCTTCCTGGCTGCGGGCGCGAACCTGTTCTTGTTGGTCCCACTGCTGCTTCCGTTCGGCACAGCTGTCTTCAGCGAATCACCGGTCCTCCAGGCGTACCTCGCCGACCGCGCCGACGGACCGTTGCGTGACGTTGCCTTCGCCGTCTATTTCACGTTCGCGTTCGGAATCGGCGCCTTCTGGGCCTTCATCATCGGCTTCGCGGCCGCGGAGTTCGGATATCCGGTCGCCTTCGCGATCATGGCAGCGTCCTACGTCGCGGCGGCCATATTGCTCGTTGCAGTCCGTGAACGCGGAACCTCGGCGGCGGTACCCTGACCGATCAGCAGACTGGCACGTTCGCGCAGATCTCGTCGATGCGCGCGTCGAGGTCGTCGATGCGCGCCAGCACGTCGTCGAGCCGATCGAGCACTTCAGCATCCGCGTTCGCGCCTCCCGCGGGCGAGGCCGGGTCGCCATCAGGCGAAACGTCGTTGCCGAACGCGACGACCCAGTCCCGGATGTCGTTTTCCAGTTCCGCAAGCTCCATCGAGAGCTCGCTCATCGGGACGCCCCGGTCGAGGTCCTCCACTTGTGTGCGCAGGACGCCGACTTCCGCCCGTGCGTCCACCAGCTCGCCGCGCAGGCCGATGGTCTGGAGGAGCACCAGGACCAGGACGACGGACGTCACGAGGCCGAGGATGATGAGGACGGGGCCGATTGGTGAGCGCATGATCGCTTCGCATCAGCAAGTGGCGCGCCTCAGGTGCTATCCGGGTTTGCCTGCACCACCGCGGCATATCGCCCGGCGGCACTAGAATCGGAACCATGCCCACCGACGAGCCACCCATGAGCACCGACGCCATCGAGAATCTGCTGCGCGAGGATCGGAGGTTCGAACCGGCGTCCGGGTTCGTCGCGGATGCCCTCATCCAGGACGCGGGAGTCTACGAGCGCGCGCGGTCCGAACAAGGATTTCGTGATTTCTGGACGCAGGAGGGCAACCGCCTCGACTGGATGGAGCCATGGAACGAGCTGTACACCTGGAAGGCACCGTATGCCGAGTGGTTCATCGGCGGCAAGCTCAACGTCAGCGTCAACTGCCTCGACCGCCATGTCGCCGCCGGCCTGGGCGAGCGAGTCGCCTACTTCTGGGAGGGCGAGCCCGGAGACACGCGCACCATCACCTATCAGCAGCTGCTGGATGAGGTCTGCCAGCTCACCAACGCCATGAGAAATCTCGGCGTGAAGAAGGGCGACAGGGTCGCGATCTACATGCCGATGATCCCCGAGCTGCCGATTGCCATGCTGGCCTGCACCCGAATCGGCGCACCGCATTCGGTCGTCTTCGGTGGATTCAGCGCCGATGCCCTGGCCGACCGCATTGACGACGCGGCGTGCAGCGTCGTCATCACGGCCGATGGCGGCTACCGCAAGGGCGCCACCGTGGCGCTCAAGCAGAGCGCGGACGAGGCGATCGGACGCACCTCATCGGTCGAGCATTGCGTGGTGGTCAAGCGGACCGGCGAGGAGGTTGCCTGGGACGAGCGCCGCGATCACTGGTATCACGACCTCATCGCCGATCAGTCGACCACCGCCGCTCCGGAGCCGATGGACGCTGAGGATCTGCTGTATCTGCTCTACACGAGTGGGACGACGGCCAAGCCGAAGGGGATCATGCACACCACCGGCGGCTACCTGGCCGGGGTGGCGACGACGCACCGGTACATCTTCGACCTTAAGCCGGAGACCGATGTCTACTGGTGCATGGCCGACATCGGCTGGGTGACCGGGCATTCGTACATCGTCTACGGCCCACTGGCGAACGCGACGACCGGCGTCATGTACGAGGGCGCCATCGACGTTCCGGAGCAGGACCGATGGGCGCAGATCGCCGCGAAGTACCGCGCCACCATCCTGTACACCGCCCCGACCGCCATCCGCGCGCTGATGAAGTACGGCGCGGATGCCTTCGCCGCTGACGACCTTTCCTCCCTGCGCCTGCTGGGCAGCGTCGGCGAGCCCATCAACCCCGAGGCGTGGGCCTGGTACTGGAAGGAGATCGGCGGCGGCCGTTGCCCGGTGGTCGACACGTGGTGGCAGACCGAGACCGGCATGATCATGATCGCGCCGCTGCCCGGCATCACCACCCTCAAGCCTGGGTCCGCGACCTTCCCGTTCCCCGGGGTCGTCGCCGACGTGGTGGACGAGGCCGGGACGTCCGTCCCCCTCGGACGGGGCGGCTATCTTGTCCTTGAGCGGCCGTGGCCGGCCATGCTGCGCGGCATCTATGGCGACCCGGAACGCTACGAGCAGACCTACTGGTCGCGCTATCCCGGGCGCTACTTTCCGGGCGACGGCTGCAAGCGTGACGACGAGGGCTACTACTGGCTCCTCGGTCGTGTCGACGACGTCATGAACGTGTCAGGGCATCGGATCTCCACGACGGAGATCGAATCTGCCCTCGTCTCCCATCCCTCCGTGGCGGAGGCAGCCGTCGTCGGCCGCTCGGATCCCGTCACCGGCCAGGCCATCTTCAGCTACGTCATCCTTCGTTCCGGCCACGAGCCCTCTGACGAGCTTGGCCGAGAGCTCCGTGAGCACGTGGCGGAGGTCATCGGAAAATTCGCCCGGCCGAAGCAGATCCTGTTCACCCCCGACCTGCCCAAGACCCGTTCCGGAAAGATCATGCGCCGCCTGCTGCGCGACATTGCCGAGCAGCGGGACCTGGGCGACGTTGCCACTCTCGCCGACGCGAACGTCGTCAACACGATCCGGGAGCAATCAGGCTCCGCCGAGGACTGACGACGCCCGGCCATCGCTCTTGCGGTGGGGTGTACATTGGTCCCGCTGTCCGATCCGAGTGGACACGGAGGGAATCATGACCAGGCGCGCACCCGCTCTTGCGCTCGCCTTCGCGACGATGCTGTTCAGCGTCCTGCCGATAGCCGCAGCTGCAGGCGCCGAAACGGCGATACCCCTGCCGGGATCGATGGCCGCGGTCGGCGATTCGATCACCCAGGCCGCCAGCTCGGCTGGATCACTCGGGGCGGACGCCCCACAGAACTCGTGGTCGACGGGAACGAGCTCCACGGTCAACAGCCACCACCTGCGGCTCCTGTCGCTCGGCGCTCAGCTCAGCGGTACGACATACAACCGGTCGGTGAGTGGCGCCAAGGTCGCGGGTCTGGCCGACCAGATGCAGGACGCCGCGACCTATGCCCCCGACTACCTGACCGTGCTGATCGGCGGAAATGATCTGTGCACCGATACGGTCGATCAGATGACCTCGGCCGCCGATTTCGGAGCGCAGTTCGAGGGTGCGATGGCAACGCTCGAGACCGCATCGCCCGATACGAACGTCTACGTCGTCAGCATTCCCGACGCCTACCAGCTGTGGAGCCTGTTCAAGGGAAACTATTGGGCACGCTTCATCTGGTCGAGTGCCGATATCTGCCAGTCGCTGCTCGCTAATCCCACCTCGACCCAGCAATCGGACGTGCAGCGACGCGCGACCGTCAGAGAGCGCAACATCGCCTACAACGCCCAGCTGGCATCGGTGTGTGCCGCGCACGCGCGCTGCCGCTTCGACGGCAATGCCGCCTTCAACACGAAGCTGACCACCGGTGACGTCTCGGGCGACTACTTCCATCCATCCGTCCAGGGGCAGGCGAAGCTGGCATCCGTCAGCTGGACGGCGGGTTACTCGTGGACCACCACGCCGCCGCCCGGCGAGACGATGCACGTGGCGGATCTGTCGGGAACCGCGAGCAACGTCAATCGCAAGACCTGGCGTGCCACGGTCACCATCGCGGTCGTGGATGCCGCCGGGAGGGCCGTCTCCGGCGCCACCGTCAGCGGGTCATTCGCCCCGAGCTCGTCGAAGAGCTGCACAACCGGGACGGGGGGCACGTGCCTGGTCACCAGCGACAACCTGGCCAGGAGCAGCGTCGGCTCGGTCACATTCAGCGTGGGCGACGTCACCCACGCCTCGCTCGCCTACGTCGCATCGGCTAATACAGAGTCACAGATCACGATCAGCCGGCCGTGAGCAACCTCCTGCGCGGCTAGAATCGGGCGATGGCGCAGCAGGGAACCGAGGGAGTCGAGCCGACCGAGGCCGCCGCCGAGTACCTCATGACGATCCGGTACATGCGTGGCGAGGGTCAGCCGGTGATCGCCGCTCGGCTGTCCGAGCGGTTGGGGGTCAGCGCGGCGACGGTCAGCGAGATGGTCACCCGCCTCGTCCGCGAGGGACTGCTGGGCGTTGACGGCGAGACCCGCCAGCTGAACCTGACCGATCGCGGCCGGGAGGCGGCGGAGCGCACCTTCCGCCGGCATGCACTTTCGGAGTGGCTGCTGACCGAGGTCATCGGCCTTGGGTGGGCGGAGGCGGACGAGGAGGCGCATCAGCTCCAGCACGCCTTCAGCGACCGCGTGACGGATCGCATCGACGAGCTCCTGGGCCGACCGCCGACCTGTCCGCACGGGAACCCCATTCCACGTGACGGCCGCACCCCGGAGAGGCCTGCCGGGCTGGCGTTGTCGGAGGCGGCCGCCGGATCTGATGTGACCATTCTTCGCGTCACCGAGGAGGCGGAGGAGGATGCCCGCCTCCTGTCCTTCCTCCAGGAGAATGGCGTGCGGCCCGGCCACGTCTTCGCGGTCACCGATGTCGCGTCGCACATCGGAACCATGACCCTTCGGCGGGTCACGGATGGCGCGCAGGATGGCCACGAGGTCACGATCGGCCTCGTCGCCGCGGCGAAGCTTCGCATGCTGGAGGGCCGTGCCGACCAGGCGCTTTTCCACCGAGTTCCTGAGCGCGCCCGGCTGGCCACGACCGCCTGAATCGGTCTGCTAGGATTCGGCGCAGCATGGTTCGAGATCGAAGCAAACGCGGGATCATCGCGGCCGTGGCCACCGTCCTCTGGTTGGGCTACATGGCCATCGGCCTCGGCGTGATCGACGGGCTGGCGCCCACCGTCGGCGGTGAGGGACCCGAGGGCACGGCCGCCTTCGTCGGTCTCGTTCTCGGCGTCTTCACGGTCGGACTCGTCATGTGGGCCGCTTCCGACTGATCGGCTACCCTTTGGGGGATGTCCGTTCGTCCCCGCTGGCTTCTGCCCGTTGCCTTCGTGCTGCTCGGATTGATCTGGGGCTCGTCATTCGCCTGGATCAAGGTCGCGGTCGAAGAGATCCCACCGGCCAGTCTCGTCGCTCTGCGCATGGGCCTGGGTGCCGTCGGCATGCTCGCGCTGCTCGCGTATATACGGGTGCCGATGCCGCGGCGAGCACGCGAATGGTTACCGCTCTTCGTGCTGGGGGCGGTCAACGCCGCGATCCCGATCTTCCTGATCAGCTGGGGCGAGCAGTTCGTGGATTCGGGCACGGCGGCGGTCCTCAATTCGCTGACGCCCATCTTCAGCCTGCTCATCGCCGGCGTTGCGCTGCGCGTGGAGCCGGTCACCGCGCTTCGGGTTGGCGGTCTCCTGCTGGGATTTCTCGGCGCCGTCCTCCTCGCCAGTCGTGAGCTTGACTTGCGCGCCGATGCGTCCGGGCTCCTCGGCGCGGGCGCCGTGGTGCTGGCCGCACTCAGCTATGCGGTCGGGGCTTCGTATGCCCGGCACCGGATCCGCTCGACGCATCGGTACGTGGTCGCCGCAGGCACCCTCGTGTTCGCGGCGTTCGATACCGCCGTGCTCGCCCTGATCACCGATGGCGGCGTGATCCTCCCGACGCAGCCCGATACGATCCTGGCGGTCGCCTGGCTGGGTGTCCTGGGGTCATTCGTCGCGTATGTCTGCTTCTTCTTTCTCATCGAGCACCTGGGCGCCACCGTCGCCGCGATGGTCACCTTCATGTTCCCCGTGGTCGGGGTGGCGCTCGGTGTGCTGCTTCTCGGCGAGCGGATGGACGTCCGCCTCATCCTCGGCACCGTGCTGGTGCTGATGGGCATCATTGTCGTGACGCTTCGGTATGATGCGGCCGCAAGCCGAGTACCGAGCGGAGCTCGCGAATGAGCGGACCACAGGATCGGGCGCCGGCCCGTGATCCAGAGGACAGCTGGTCGAGTGACGACCGTCCCGATCCGTCCGCCGAGGGCCAGGAGACCGAGGGTTGGCCCGCCGATGATCCGTGGCCTGACCCGCATCCGGACGCGTCGTCCGGATGGGCGGCATGGCCCGCAGCCGACACCCCATTCGATGATTATCTCCCCGACGAAGCAGCCCTCAAGGTCAACGACCCGTGGGCCGAGTCCTGGACCGACGAATCGCCGGCAATCGCATCGGCCGATCCTCCATGGTCCGCGCCAGCCTGGACTCCCTCCGCGCCAGCCTGGACTCCCTCCGCGCCGGAGGATGCGGCTCCGGATGATGTCTGGGCACATCCTGCAATCCGACCGTCCGAGCCGGAGGCCCAGCCTGACACGGAGCCGATGCGGAGCACGGAGCCGGCATGGCCCGTTCGCGGCGAGGCAACCCAGGTGCTGCCAGCGTCGTGGTCGCCGCCTGAAGCGGTCGCGCCGGACCGGGTGGCCGACCTGGATCCGGCCGTCGGTCGGGTCAGGGTTTCGTTGGCCCAGCAGGCCGACGTCGATGCCGACGCGGACGAGCCGGCATCGACGGCGGAGCAGGCGGTCCCGTGGCTCATCGGCATCATCCTGTTGCTCGCCGGTATGGTCATCGTGCTCCTGGCGCTCATCTTTGCGGGGGACGCCTCGCTGGGAAGCACCGGCGCCGTGCCATCGGGCTCCGGCCTCACCGTTCTTCCGAGCGCGGACATGGTCGCCAACACTTCGCCCTCCCCTTCGCCATCGCATTCCCTTTCGCCCACGTCCGTGCCGACGCGGACCGAGGCTCCCAGCCCGACCGTCACCCCAAGCCTTGAGACGACACCGACGCCGGTTCCCGTCCCGGTGTACGGGGCTCTCGAGATGGTCTACCAGGGCCGGAGCGCCGCGCTTGCGCCGATCTACCTGCTCAGGCGTGACTTCACCCAGGGCGAGGACACGCAACTGGTGCTGGCACAGGACCCCAGCCTCGACGTGCGTCGCTACGCATGGTCGCCCGACGGCACTGTCGGAGCCGGCCTGCTCGCCGATGTGCTCGTATCGATCGAGCCGGGGAAGGAGAAACGCCGGATGGCCGATGGGATCAGCACCATCACCTTCGGCGCAGATGCATCGACCCTGTACGCGGTGCGCGTGACGCAGGATGGAGCGAACGACGTGGCAAGGATCCTGGAGATCAACTTTGACAGCGGGAACGAGACGGCGCTCGCCGCGCCGAGATACCAGCGTCCGGACATCGGCGAGGAGGACGCACTGTCAGAGGCCCACTTCACCGATGAGGGTGGTGCCGTGCGCCTGTACTGGGTGGACGGAGGGATGCTCCGCTTCTGGGCGCTTGGCGCAGGAATCTGGGACATTGACCCTGAGGACGGTTCGGTGACCGAGCTCGAGGAGGATGACCGTCCCACGCTCTGGGCACCTGATGCCGAGAACCGGATCACGACGCGCTTCGAAGAGGGATCGAGTACCCTCGCACTCGTCGACGAGGCGGACGAGGAGCTCGTCACGACAACGGTCGAAGGGCGCGTGAGCCACATCCGCTGGGCCCCGGATGGCGAGCGCGTGGTCTTTACCGCCAGTCGGTCGAACGCGGGTGCAGGCGTACTCCAGGACCTGTTCCTGTGGGACCTCAACGAGGAGGATCCTCGGCAGCTGACCGCGACCGGAGCGGCATTCGGCGCCGAGTGGCGCGGCTCGCACACTCTTTGGAGGGACTGATGCCCGCAGATATCGTGAACCCCGTTGGCGTCGAGCTCGACGAGACCGCGCGGCGCATGCGGATTCGATGGGATGACGGTCATCTCGGTGAATGGTCGTGGCTCGCTCTGCGGCGCGCGTGTCCGTGCGCGCTCTGCGCCGGTGAGGGAAGCCTGCCCGGCGTCGTCACCCTCGAGACGTTCTTCGACGAGCAGCAGACGCACATGAACGAGCTGCGTTGGATCGGCCGCTACGCGCTGGCCCCAATCTGGGCCGATGGCCACGACACCGGACTCTTCACGTATACGAAGCTGCGCGGATCGTGCGAGTGCGCGGAGCATGCGGCGGGGACCTGAGCCGATGCCGTGAGCACCTTCAGCAACGGCTTTACGTTGGCCCTCGGAGGCGGCGGCGCCCGCGGATGGGCACACGTCGGGGTGGCGATCCATGGCCGGTGCTCGAGCATCTCTCCCGAGAGCTCGGTGACCCGCGGATCGAGGATCTTCCCATGCCGCTCGGCGTCACCACCTATGACCTTGTTGCCGGGACGCCGCGCCTGATCACCCGTGGACGTCTGGTCGATGCCCTGGAGGTGAGCATCGCCGTGCCTTTCTTTTTCCCGCCGCGGCGCGATTCCCATGGCGTCTGGTGCGATGCGGGTCCGTGGGAGGGCATCCCGGTCACCCTCGCTCGGGCGTGGGATGCCGCGCTGCCAGTCATCGGTGTCCTGGCTGACATTCCGAAGCCGTCCTTTCTGGCCAGCCGTGCCGGTGCCGCGTTTCTAAGGGCTGTCTCAGCTCGGCTGGGCGTCGGCACCGTCCAGGATCGACTGACTGCGCGTCGCTACCTCGCGCTGCTGACCGGGCGCTGGGCAGATCCGGTCGTGCATCTGTCGCCGGATCTCCTGATCGCGCCGCGCCTTGGCCGTATGAATGCGCTCCAGTTCGGTCGCGTATCGGACGCCATCGCCATTGGGGAGCGCGATGCTCGGCTGGCACTCGCTACCATCGGCGCGTTGAGCAGCAGAGAGGCTTTGCGCCATGCAGGCTGAGGTAACCGGCGGCGTTCTCTTCGTCCACGCGCACCCCGACGACGAGTCGATGGGCACCGGGGGCACCATCGCGCGCCTTGTCGCCGAGGGAGTCCGCGTCGATCTCGTGACCTGCACCGATGGCGCCGAGGGCGAGGTTCACGATCCCAACCTCGACCCGGAGGAGGCGCGACCTCGCCTCGCCGAGATCCGGGCATCTGAGCTCGACTGCTCGGTCTCGGCGCTGGGACACGGTGCGATTCACCATCACGTGCTCGGCTACCGCGACTCCGGCATGATCGGGACCGATGCCAACGCTCACCCGGATTGCTTCTGGCAGGCCGATCTCGACGACGCGACTGAGCGGTTGATGGCGATCGTGCGCATGGCTCGGCCGTCCGTGATCGTGAGCTACGACGAAAACGGCAACTACGGGCATCCCGACCACATCAACGCGGCACGCGTTGCGCGCCAGGCGTACCAGGCATCGGTGAATCAACCGTGGGCAGTCGCGCGATTTTACGAGCTTGCATTCGTGCGGGAGCGTTGGTTCGAACTGATGACGGCCATGCAGGAGCGAGGGATCGCTCTGCCGTGGGATCTTGACCGGGTCGTGTCGCCGCCCGCCGGCGAGCTCAACCCGACGAATGCGGCCGCGCTATCGCAGGTGAGCGACGCCATCGAGGCGGAGGAGAGCGACGCGCTCGACTTCGGCCGCAGCGAGGCCGATGTCACGACCCGCATCGACGTCTCCGCCTTTGTCGAAGCGAAGCGAAGCAGCATGGACTGCCACAAGACTCAACGTCAGGACCTCGGCTGGCTGCTGGACCTGCCCGACGACCTCGCCCACCAGGCGATCGCCACCGAGTACTACGTACTGCGCTGGCTGGACGGCGCAGACGTTCCCTCCACGCACCGCGACACCTCGCTCCTCGGCGCGTAGCCGCTCCGCTCCGCCGCGACGGACGCCCCTCAGCGGGGGTTGGCGCGGCGGTCGCGCCGGACGGCGTACCATCGGTGACCATGACGAACCGCACCCTGACAATGACCGACAACCTGGTCGAGTACGTCCATCGGCTCGGCGTCCGTGAGCATCCCGTGTTGGCGGCGCTGCGCGCAACGACGATGAAGCTGCCTGAATCGAACATGCAGATCGGGCCGGATCAGGGCGCATTCATGGCGCTCCTGGTGCAGGCCACCGGCGCGCAGCGCATCCTCGAGATCGGCACGTTCACCGGCTACAGCTCGACCGTCATGGCACTCGCTCTGCCGCCCGACGGCCGAATGGTGTGCTGTGACGTCAGCAGAGAATGGACCGATATCGCACGGCGCGCGTGGGCCGATGCAGGCGTCGAAGAGAAGGTGGAGTTGCGCCTGGCACCTGCGGCCGCAACCTTGGAAACCCTCGATGACGCCAGCTTCGACCTCGCGTTCATCGATGCTGACAAGCCTGGCTACCACGCCTACTACGAGGGCTGCCTGCGCTTGGTGCGCCCGGGCGGCCTGATCCTGATCGACAACGTCCTGTGGAGCGGCGATGTGGCCGACCCATCCGTGGACAATGAGTCGGTGCGTGCGATCCGCGCGCTCAACGAGAAGATCGCGGCGGACGAGCGGGTCGACCACGTGATCCTGTCCCTTGGCGACGGCCTGACCATTGCGCAGCGGCGCGACTGAGCAGGCTTGACATCGGTGCTCTAATGATGCGATAGAAATCGATCAATCAACGGTTTCGAATCATTATGAGCAGAACATGGACGATCACCTGACCATCTCTCGCCCGGATCAGCTGCATGCGTTGGGTGACGCCACGCGGTGGCGGGTTCTCGGTGTCCTGCTCGAGGGTCCGGCGAGCGTCCAGGAGCTGGCCCGTGCGCTCGGCGCGACGAAGGGGACCATGGCGCACCACGTGCGGGTCCTGCACGCCGCCGGCCTGGTCCGAATCGCCGAGACGCAGCGGGTGCGCGGCGTGGTTGAGAAGCACTACGCACGGGTCGCTCGCCAGTTTCGTCTCCAGGAGGGCGACCGGGAACGCATCGGTCCGGCGGCGGGCAAGCCCTCGGCCACCCACATGCCACTGCGCCAGGCCATCGCCGAGGCCAGGCCGGGTCAGGGCAGCGAGACCGACGATCCATCGATGTCGATCGTGGTGCGCGCCCGGATGCCCGCGGAGCGTGCGCGGCGCTTTGCGAACCTGGTCAAGGCGCTCGCGGGAGAATTCGCGGACGGTGCGCCCGACGAGGGAGAGACGTTCGGCTTCGTGGCGGCCGTCTATGTCCCGGATTGGGCGGGCGCCACGCGGGAGGGCGGCTGATGTCGCTCGAGAAACCGACGCCTGGCGGGCCGTCGCGCGGCGAGGTGGCCGCCACGACCCCGCGCCGACCGTCGTTGTGGCGCCACGGTAACTTCGTCAAGCTGTGGTCGGCCCAGACCATCAGCCAGTTCGGCGACGAGATCACCGGGCTGGCGCTCCCGCTGGTCGCGATCCTGACGCTGGAGGCAACGCCGTTCCAGATCGGCCTGCTGGGCACCTTCCAGTTCCTGCCGTTCATCCTGCTCACCATCCCCGCGGGCGTCTGGGTCGATCGCATGCGTCGCCAGCCGATCCTGATCGGCGCCGATATCGGCCGCGCGCTCCTCCTGACCTCGATCCCTGTCGCCTTTGTGGGTGGCTGGCTCACCATCCCGCAGCTCTACGTTGTCGCCTTTGCCGTCGGCTGCCTCGAGGTTTTCTTCGACGTGGCATACCAGTCGTACCTGCCCGCGGTCGTCGAGCGCGACCAGCTGGTCGAGGGGAATTCCAAGCTCGAGCTGTCGGTGTCGGCCTCGTCGGTCATCGGTCCGGGAATCGCGGGGTTCCTGGTCGAGCTCGTCCGTGCGCCATTCGCGATCCTGTTTGATGCGCTCTCGTACATGGGGGCTGTGGTCATGCTGCTCTTCATCCGCCGGCCCGAGCCACCACCACCGGCCCACGACCCGGCCACAGGCCCGCGTCCATCGATGCGGACGGAGGCGACCGAAGGGCTGAAGTACGTCCTGGGCCACCGATATCTGCGATCGATCGCCGCCTGCACCGGGACGCTCAACCTGTTCGGCAATATCGGCGGGGTGATCCTGCTGTTCTATATCGTGGAGGAGCTCGGGATCACCGCGGGCACGATCGGCATCATCTTCGGAATCGCGAATCTGGGCGTGCTCATCGGAGCGCTCAGCGCGGAGCGACTGGCGCGTCGGTTCGGGATGGGACGCACCATCGTGGGGAGCGCCTTCGCGAGTCCGCTGGCCCTGGTCTTCGTGGCGGTCGCTCCGCGGGATGCACCGATCCCGTTCCTGATTACCAGCGGCGTCATCGGTGCGGCCACGGCTGTGATCTACAACATCAACCAGGTCAGCCTGCGCCAGGCGATCACCCCGGACCGCATGCTCGGCCGCATGAATGCCACGATGCGCTTCATCGTGTGGGGGACGATCCCGGTCGGCTCCATCGTCGGCGGCCTTCTCGGTGGAGGGATCGGGCTGCAGGCCACGATCTGGGTCGGCGCCATCGGCTCATTCATCGGCTTTCTGCCCGTCCTTCTCTCGCCGGTTCGCACGCTCCAGTCCATCCCGGACGCTGATCCGGCGTGACCATGCGGGCACCGATGCGCTGCTCGGCACTGGCCGAGGAGCTTGACGAGCCGATGATCGGCAGCGTCGACCAGCGTGTTCGATGGCTGCTCGTCGAGGACCGTAGTGCCTGGGGGACCCAGGCGGTCACCGATGTGCTCGGTGCTGATTTCGCGAGCGCGGCCAGGAAGCGAGGGATTCGGGTGCTGCTGGTGCGCCGTCGGGAAGGCGATCCCGCCGCGGACGCCGTCCGGCGGGTGATGCTGGTGGACACGCGCACGCGCGAGATGGCGGTCCGCACCGTGCGCCATCCATTGGATTTGACGGTTGACTCCGTCGCCGATGAGCCAATCTCCGAGTTCGGTGCCCCCATGGCAGGCCCGATCTTCCTGGTCTGCACCAACGGTAAGCGAGACGCCTGTTGCGCCCTGCGCGGACGAGCCTTGATCACCGCTCTCGCGCTGCACCATGCCGAGCGCACGTGGGAGTGCACGCATCTCGGCGGGCATCGGTTCGCCGGCAATCTTGTCTGCCTTCCCGACGGAATCGTGTACGGGCGCGTCACTGCCGCCGATGGCCCACGACTCGCCGATGCCTTTCTCGACGGTCAGCTTGATCCGTCGTTCCTGCGTGGGCGCTCAGCCTGGCCGGCTCCCGCGCAGGTCGCCGAGCAGGCGCTGCGCATCCGCCGGCGAATCTCCGGTTGCGGGGATGTCCGTCTCGAGGCCGCCGAGGTTGCGGTCAATCACGCGAGGGTGACGCTCACCACGCCGGATGGCATGGCGCATCGGTTCGAGCTGGTCGCGGAGCGCGCCGATCCGCCGCGCGCGATCAGCTGTCGCGCCGACGACCTCGAGGAGCCGCTTCACTGGCGTGTCTCGGGCACCGGCTGACCCTTGGACAGATCCCGAGGTTGCTGGTTCGCTCTCGGGTGTGTTCACCCGTCGCACGTGGCTAACGGACAGAATCCTGGGTCGCAGGCCCGTTCTCGGGTGTGTTCACCCGTCGCACGTGGCTAACGGACAACGAAGGGAGGCTTGCAGGTATTTCGCCCGCCCTGCGGGTCAAATCGTGGTGAAGTCCAGCTCTGTGCCGCGCCTGTTCGTCGTTAGCCCCGTGGGACGGGTCCGTCGCTGCCCGCGACCTCGACGATGAGGCGCATCTGTATGAAAGGACGCTGATCTGTGGTTAGCGACCGTTTCTCGCCCGCGACAATGGCGGCATGAACGAGACCGGTCCGTGACGAACCTGCCGGCTGAAGATCTGCGCGAGGCGGTTGAGCGGTGGGGGACGCCGCTCTATGTGACCGATCTTGACGCCGCGGCGGCCGCGGCTCACGCCTGGCGAGCTGCCCTGCCACGAGGGCTCGTCGCGTATGCAATCAAGGCGAACCCCGACCCGGCACTCCTGCGCCGTCTCGCCGATGAGGGATTCGGCTTCGAGGTCGTCGGGCCCGTCGAGCTGGCGCTCGCCTTGCGCGCCGGGTGTCCGCCCGCGCGCATCGTCGTCAACGGCGTCGGACAGACCGATGCCGACTTGGCGCATGCCCTTGCCACCGGGGCTCTCGTGAACGCCGAATCCCTCGGCGCACTCGATGCGCTGATGCGGGCGGGGCCCGGAAGGATTGGCCTGCGGGTCAACCCGGGCCTCGAGGCGGACACGCATCCGCACCTTTCCACCGGCATGGCGAGCGCGAAGTTCGGGCTCGGGCTTGACGAACTGCCGACGGCCATCGGTCTGCTGGGGCGGGCCGGGCGCCAGCTGAGCTCCATCGGCGCGCATATCGGTTCCGCTATCGATGACACCGAACCGTTCGGGCGGCTTGCGGCCCTGGTGGGAGGCTTGGCCCGCGAGTTCGATGTGCCCCAGGTCGACCTCGGAGGTGGCTTCGCCGGCGCGCCGGCCGAATGGGCTGCGGCGGTTCGGCCGCATCTGGCGGAGACGACGCGCCTGATCGTCGAGCCCGGTCGCAGCATCGTGGGGAATGCCGGCTGGCTGGTGACGCGCGTGGTCCGCGTCCAGGCTCGCGGCCACCTGATCGCGGACGCGGGCATGACCGAACTCGTGCGACCGATGCTCTACGGCGCCCACCACCCGGTGACCCTCCTCACGCCGGGCGCCGACTTGCCGCCACATGACCGGGACTGGACGCTATCCGGGCCGATCTGCGAGGCGGGCGACGTGCTTGCTCGCCACCTCGAGCAGCCCTCCGGCGAAGGGGCATTGCTCGTCATCGGCGAGGCAGGAGCCTACGGGCTCGCGATGGCCTCGACGTACAACGGCCGGTTGCGTGCGGCGCAGGCGGTGATCGGGGGCGGGACGCTGCGTCTCAGCCGCCAGCGAGAAACGCTCGAGGATCTCGTGGCGCGCGACGCCTAGCCGCGCCGGCCGAAGTTCAGGATCCCGTACACGGTGGCGGTTGCGATGCCGTAGACGACGTGCGCGCCCATGTGCATCAGGTTCGTCGGCGCCGGATTGGTGCGGGGATCACGCTGAAGCCGCATCGCGGGGAGCAGTGTGTCGGCGACGACGCCGACGAGCACGCCAAAGATGGTGCCGTGGACGAGGTGGGGCAGCTTCAGCGTCGACTGCATGACCCCGAAGAAGGCGCCCCACGCTGCTCCGTATGTCCAATGCACCGCCTCGCCGGCCGTTGTCTTTGCGTCCGCGTCGAGCGGCTGCTTGACAACCCCCGAGGCGACGCGCTGAGCGATCGCCTCGTTTGGAGAATCGGGCGCCGTCGGCCCGGGGCGTTCAGCAGGTAGCTCGACGCCCATTCCCTCGAGCAGTTTGGGAGCGCGTTCCATGAATGCGCTCATCACGGCCGTTCCCGCAGCCCCGGCCAGGGCACCTTTGACGATTACCGCCAGCGGAGCTTGATGTGTTCCCATGCCGGACTGATGCGCAAGCGCGGTGCCAGTTTGCCCGTGGCGGTGGATGGGGAAGGGAAAATGGGCCGGCGGCGGAGGGCACCTGCCGCCCGGCCCTTGAGCTCCATGTTCGCTACCGGGCCATCCCACGGACCACGGCCGCGGGTCGCGAATCGGGCTTCGTCATTCGGCCGACGCCCGCCCGGCGTAGCGAGCGGAGCTTGCCGATGTACCGCGTCGCGCCGTCCCGATCGTTACACCCTGACACTCAGGCCACCGGGATCGGCTTCTCGAGCTCATGCTCGATCTCGGCAAGCTCGGCGCCACCGCCCATGTGTTCGAGCAGCTGCGTGGTGGTCAGATCGGCCTTGTCGAAGGTGCCGGTGCAGGTGCCGCGGTCGAGGATCGTGAATCGGTCGCCGATCGGAAATGCGTGGTTGATATTGTGCGTGATGAGGATGACGCCGATGCCCTGCTCACGGGCCTGGCCGATGAAGCGGAGCACCACCGCGGCCTCCTTGACGCCCAGCGCAGAGGTGGGCTCATCGAGGATGACTACCTTCGCCCCGAAATGGATGGCACGCGCGATGGCCACCGATTGGCGCTCGCCACCGGAGAGCGTCCCGACCGGCTGAGACGTGTCGCGCAGGTCGATCCCCATCTGCTTGAGCGCGGTCCGCGTCACGCGGTCGGCCTGCTTGATGTCGAGCGTCTTGAGTGGACCGAACCCCGACACGGGCTCGGCACCGAGAAAGAAGTTTCGACTGATGCTCATCAACGGGATCATGGCCAGGTCCTGGTAGACGGTGGCAATCCCGCGCTGGAGCGCGTCTCGCGGCGAGCCGAACACGACCGGCTCGCCGTCGACCAGGATCTCGCCGCTGTCGGGTGGGTGCACGCCGGACAGGATCTTGATCAGCGTCGACTTGCCGGCCCCGTTGTCGCCGAGCAGGCAAAGCACCTCGCCGGCGCGGACCGAAAGCGAGACGTCGTGCAGCGCGACGACACTGCCGAAGTACTTTGTGAGGTCGCGCGCCTCGATGAGGGGTGCGCCGCTGGCGGCGGTCGTGGCGGTCATTCGTCGCTCCTCTCTAGTGCCGCGTCATGGTCGCGCGCTGGCGGATGTAGTTGTTGACGATGACGGCGGCCAGCAGCAGGACGCCAAGAAAGGCCTGGTACCAGTCTCCGGGGATGCCGGCGAATACGATGCCCTGCTTGGTCATGCCGAGCGTAAGTGCCCCGAACACGGCGCCGATGGCGGAGCCGTAGCCGCCGGTCAGGAGCGTGCCACCGATGACGGCGGTGATGATCGCCTCGAATTCCTTGTCGCTGCCGCGCAGCACGTCGCCGCTGCCGACGTCGAGGACCTGGATCACGGCAAGCAGCGCCGCCGATGCGGCGGTGGCCATGAACAGGATGATCTTCACGCGGTTGACCGGCACGCCCACGTTGCGAGCCGCGATCGCCGATCCGCCCACCCCGAAGATCCAGTTCCCGAACGAGGTGCGCAGCAGGACAAAGGTCGCCAGGAGCGCAAGACCGATCCACCACAGGATGGAGATCGAGAATGGCCCGATATTGGCCGTGAAGATCGTCGCGATCGGATCGCCGTCGGTCGTGGCGGCCAGCCCGCCGACCTGGGTGCGACCGGTCACCGCGCGCGTGATGCCGATCGTCAGCCCACGCAGGATGAAGAGCATTCCGAGCGTCACGATGAACGACGGCAGCCGTGTCTTGACGACCAGGTAGCCATTGACGAAGCCGATGACGAGCGCGAAGGCGAAGGCAAGGATGACGGACAGCCACACCGGCAGGCCGATGATTCCGATACAGATGGCGACGACCATGCCGGCCGCGCCCACCACCGAGCCGACCGACAGGTCGAACTCGCCGGCGATCATGAGCAGCGCGACCGCGGACGCGACGATTCCGACCTGTGCCGCCACCTCGAGATATGACGCGGTGCCCGCGAGCGAGAGGAACCCGTTGCCGCCGGCCCAGACCGCGAAGATGACGAACACCAGGACCGCGCCGACGACTGCGCCGATCTCGGGGCGGGTGAGCAGAAGGCTCGCGAGCCCGACCTTGCGGACGCGTTCGTCGGCGCGCCGTTCAGCGGTGGTCATCCGATCAAACCTCCTCCGTGCGATGTCGCTGGAGCCGGACTTGCCGGCCCCAGCGCCCCAGTCTCAGCGGATGCCCTGGGAGCTCAGCTCGATGACCTGTGCCGCCGTATCCTGGGTCACGAACCCGGGACCGGTGCGGACCACGTCGCCGCCGCCGAGGAGCAGGCCGTACTGCACGAACTGGGTCATGATGCTCACGCCCATGTAGCCCTGCAGGTACTGCTGCTGATCGATGGCGAACAGCATTGTCCCCTCGTCGATTGCCGTGAGCACCTCCGGCGACAGATCGAAGGTGGCCAGCTGGACCGCGTCGTTGCCCTCGAGGGCGAGCAGCGCGGGCGCAGCGCCGGTCGGACCAAGGGTCAGGATGCCGTCGATCGTGTCATCTGCCGACAGCGCCGCCTCGATGGCTGCCTGCGACCCGGTCGGATCGGAGAGATCCACCGGGACGACCTCGGAGGGTATGTCGGCACCAAGGCCCTCGGCGAAGCCTTCGCAGCGTAGATCGAGTGCTCCGTTGCCGACCTCCTGGTTAACGCAAATCGTGTTCGTCACGCCCGCCTCGGCCATTCGCTCGCCGGCGCCCACCCCCGCCTCGAACTCGGTCTGGCCCACGTGGGTGAGCAGTCCCAGTTCGCTGAACACGTCGCTGCCGGAGTTGATACTCAGCACCGGGATGCCCGCCGCGATGGCCGCCTCGATCGGCCCGCTCAGCGCGTCCGCATCGGGAATCGACACGATGATCCCGTCCGGTTCAGCCGCAACGGCGGTGTCGATGAGCTGGGCCATGGCGACGACATCGAGGTCGTCGGACTGTGGCGCCCGGTAGTTGACCGTGATCCCGAGGTCCTCACCTGCCTGCTCGACGCCGTTGGCAACGACGGACCAGAAGGGGTCGGATGCCTGGCCGTGGACCACGACCTCGATGGTGATGTCGCCGCGGCCGCTGTCACCGCCGCCATCGCCACTGGCACCGGCGCTCTCGCTCGTCGCCTGCTGGCCGCACGCGGCGAGCACCAGGGCGAGCCCTGCCAGTACGGCCGTCAACTTCGTGATACGCATGGGTTTCCATCCTCCGATTCTCTGCTGTTGGAACGTCACGGCGCCGGCGGCGCCGTTGACTCGCGCGGGACTGATGGTCGTTACGTTACCTCCGAGACCCGTACCGGTCGGTGCTCTTTCAGAGATCGTGTCGCCGCGACCGCCACGCGCACCGCCTCGAGCCCATCCCGCGCCGTGCAGGCGCTCTCCTCCTCGCCGCGAGCTACCCGCAGGAATGCGCGCAGCTCATTCTCGTACGCTTCGCGGAAGCGGTCGATGAAGATCGACCATGCCGGACCGGCTGGCGCCGGCACTCCCGGTTCCAGCGAACGCATTGGCGTCCGCGGTCCCAGCCCGATGGTCACGCTGTCGCCCGAACCGAACAGCTCGGTCCGGATGTCGTAGCCGAGCGGGTCATGGCGTGTCACCGAGAGGATGGCGCGCGTCCCGCCCGAAAGCCGCAAGGTGGCGACCGCCGTGTCGACGTCGTCGTACTTCGCGAAGACCGGGAAGCCGAGCACGTCGCCATCGGCGTAGACCTCCTCGATCTCCTGGCCGGTCAGCCAACGGGTGACGTCGAAATCGTGCACGCTGAAGTCATTGAAGATGCCGCCGGATGCCGGGATGTATGCCTCGTGCGGCGGCTCCGGATCATGCCCGGCCAGGCGGAGGATGTAGAGCCGGCCGAGGGATCCGTCCTCCACAAGGCGCCTCGCCTCGCAGTAGGCGGCGTCGAAGCGGCGCTGGAAGCCCAGCTGGAACGCAATTCCGGAGGCTTCGATCTCGTCTACCAGGCGCTTCGTCTCTTCCAGGTCCGTGGCCAGCGGCTTCTCGCAGAAGACCGGGATGCCTCGGGCGATGCCGGCCCGGATCAGCTCGGGATGCGCGGTGCTGCTGGCGGCGATGACGAGCGCATCCGCGGATTGGATGGCCGGAGCGATCGCGGTCGCCTCCGCTCCGACGGCACTGGCGACCGCCTGCGCACGCGCCTGATCCATGTCGGCCACGACCAGCGCGCCTGGCTCCACCAGGCCCGCCAGGATCTCCGCGTGCATGGCGCCGATGCGCCCCGCGCCGAGCTGTGCCACGCGCATCAGGCGATCGCCCTGTCGAGGTGGGCGATCTCCGTCAGGTCAACCCGCCGGTCCTCACGGAACGACCGGGTTGCGGCGACCGCGATGCGCATCGCCTCGAGGCCGTCCCGGGCACTGGTCGCCGGCGGACGCAAGCCACGGCAACTCTCGAGGAACGCGGCAAGTTCGGCACGATAGGCTGGCTCGAAGCGTTCGAGATACCCGGACCACCCGGCTGTCGCATCCGTCCAGTCGGCGTGGCGTGAGGGCGTCCGTGGTGACAGGCCACCGCTGACGGCTGTGGCATCGGAGACCAGCTCGATGCGAGTGTCGTAACCGGTCGGATGCAGCCAGCTGGCCTCGAGCACGGCCAGGGTGCCTCCGGACATGCGCATGGTGACGATGGCGCTCTCGATCTCGCGAGGGTCAGATGCGAGGCTGCCGTCACGACGGCCGGCGGTGACCGAGACCTCGATCAGCTCCTGCCCTGTGAGCCAGCGGACGACGTCGAAGTCATGGATCGATGAGTCACGGAAGATCGGGGCGACCTCCGGCGGCGGTCCCCATGGCACGGGACGCGGCGAAACGAGCGGGTCGTGAGCGGTCAGGCGCACGAGGTGAATACGTCCGGTCGCCGCATCCCGCGCGGCCATGAACCCGGCGTCGTGGCGGCGCTGGAACCCGAGCTCGACGTGCGTGCCGGACTCCTCCACACGGCGGGTGAGCGCGATGGTCGTCTCGAGCGATTCGGTCAGCGGCTTCTCGCACAGGACGTGGCGGCCGGCATCGATCGCCGCTTCGACCGCGCCGCGGTGGAGTTCGGGCGGCGTGGCGATGATGATGGCCTCGGCCGCCCCGATGGCTGCCTCGAAGGTGACCGGAACGCCGCCGCTGCGGTGAGCGACTTCTCGCGCACGGACCGGATCGGCGTCGACGACGTAGAGGCCGTCGACTCCGTCCATGGCCCCCAACAGATCGGCGTGCATGCCGCCCATGCTGCCCGCGCCGATGACGGCGACCTTCATCGGTCCAGCTCGCGCAGCGCATAGCGCAGCACGCGTCCGCCGACTGCTGCCGCCTCGCCGGGGGCAAGCCACGAGGAGTCCTGCTCGACCATCAGCCAGCCGGTGTACTCCATCTCGTCGAGGGCGCCGAGCACCCCGCGCAGGTCGAGGACTCCATTGCCGAGCTCGGTGAAGATGCGTTCGCGCACCGCCGTGCCGAACCCGTCGATTTCCCGCGAACGGAGCCGCGCCAGGACGCTGTCGTCCACGTCCTTGAGATGGACGTGCGTCACGAGCGGCCCGTACTGGCGGATCGCGAGCGCCGGCTCGCCGCCGCCCACCAGGTAGTGGCCGACGTCCAGGCAAAGGCCGGCGCCGGTATCGGCCAGGTGCGTCGCGAGCGCCTCGACCTCGTCCGGTGCCTCGATCCAGGTGGCGGTGTGCGGGTGGAAGGCGACCTTCACGTTGTCCGGGGCAGCGGTGACCAGCCCGGCAAGCAGCTTGGCCAGACCCTGAAATGCGGCTGCCGTCCACCGGGGCGCACCATCGGCGACGCGGCCGCTCCATGCGTCGCGCTCGCCCCCACCGTCGAGCGCCACGACGAGGACTTCGCCACCCGCCGACACCAAGCGCCCAAGGTCGCGATGCGCCATCTCGAAAGCGCCGTCGCCCAATCCCTCAGGCCCGGCCGGCAGGGCCGAATACAGCTCGGCGTAGCGCAGGGCGCGCTGCGCCAGGGTCGATCGCAGCTCGTCGCCCTCTGGGAAGCCACGACCGAACTGTGTGCCGGCGTATCCCAGGCGGGCGATCTCATCCAAGAGGACTCCCGCGGCCGTTTCCGGCGCCAGGTCGTACAGGTCGGCGTTGTTCCAGACGATGGGCACGTATCCGATCGGCGCCTCGCGCAGGATCACCCGTGCTGCTCCTCCGCACGCCCGGCCAACTGCTCATCGTGGACCGGGCGCCCCTCGGGCACCGGCACGTCCCACCAGCCGGTCTTGTCCGGCCCCGCGACGGCAAGGTCGCGATCAACCTTGACGTGCACCAACGACGGTCCCCCCGACGCGAGGGCACGTTCGACCGCCGGCTGCACCTCCGTTGCTCGGGTGGCGAACTCGGCGTGAATGTCGAATGCCCGGGCAATGGCGGCGAAATCGGGCGAATACGGCGCTCCATGACGAATGAAGTCGGTCATCGCCGTCCGTCCGAAGTGCGCATCCTGCCCGCCCTTGATGCTGATCCATCCCGAGTTGTCGAGGACGACGGCACAGACCGGCACGTCGGCCAGGGCCGCGGCGGACAGCTCCTGCATCGATTGCAGGAAGTCGCCGTCACCGCAGATGGCCAGCACCTGCGCACCCGGCTTCGCCAACTGTGCGCCGATGGCGGCCGGCAGCGTGAAGCCCATGGTGCTGAAGCCGCCCGAGGTGATGTGGGTGCGTGGCTCCCGGGTGACCCAGCGCTGCTTCACCATGCCCTGCGGGAGGCCGGCGCCGGTCACCACGATCGCGTCGGGGCGCGTCGCCGCCTGGACCTCGCGTACCGCCCGCGCCATGGTCATTGGCGCGGCATCGGAGCCGGACTTGACTTCCACCTGGTTCTCCCACGCACGCCGCAGCGACGCGATCTCGTCGCCGTAGTCGGTCGCCGCCTCCCCGGACCCGAGCGCGTCCAGCAGATCCACCAGCCCCGCCCGGGCATCGCCCAGCAACGGCACGGTGACCGGGTAGTTCTTGCCGAACTCGCGCTCGTCGATCTCGAGCTGAATGAGCTTCGTTGGCGGAATGGCGAACGTGACGCCCTTCCGCCACGAGGAGGCGGACCAGTCCACGAATCGACAGCCGACGCTCAGGACCACGTCGGCGGACGACGCGAGCGCATTGCCGATGGTCGAACCGGTATCGCCGATCGTCTGCCCGGCCAGCGGATGCGTCTCGTCGATGGCGCCCTTTCCGTTCCAGGTCGTTACCACGGGCGCGCCGAGCCGTTCGGCCAGGGCCAGCAGCTCGGAGGTCGCCTCAGCCGAGATGACACCGCCACCGGCGACGATGACGGGTCGCGTCGCTCCGCCCAGCAGCGCGGCCGCGCGTTCGACCTCGACCGAGTCGGGACGCGGCCGTCCGCGGGCCTCCCGCGCATCGGGCTCCGGGATGCGAACCTCGGCGGCTGCGGCCTGGACGTCCATTGGCACGTCCATCAGGATCGGTCCCGGGCGCCCGGTGAGCATCGAGTTCCAGGCGCGATGCAGGACGAAGGGCAGGTCCGCGACGCGCGACGGCTGCCACCACTCCTTCACGACCGGCTCGAAAATCCGTGGGTTATCGGCGTGATGTCGGCGCTCCAGCTCCTGGAGGACGCCGTGGCCACGCATATAGGTGTGGGTCGAGCCGGTGAAGAGGGCGACCGCGGTGGAATCAACGTACGCGGTCGCCATCCCGATGACCGTGTTGGTGGCACCGGGGCCAATCGACGTGAAGGCCAGCATCGGGCGCCCGGAGGCCCGGTAGTAGCCATCGGCGAGGTGCACCGCTGACTGCTCGTGCATGACCTGCACGGTGCGGATCTCAGGCCGATCGAGGAGCGCATCGGTCAGCGTCCAGACGCCGTGGCCGGGGATCCCGGCCGCGTGGTCGACCCCGGTGCGCACCAGGTATTCGGCGATGATCTGCGCCCCGGTGAGCCGCTGAAGGTCCGTGCCCGAATGCGTCAATCCGTTACCATGCCCACGATTACGTCGCGGCACTCTAGCACTCGGGGACCGATGCAGACGCTGACCGCCAGCCCCCTGGCACGCACGATATCCGAGACGCCAACCGACATCTGGAACGACAGCTGCGCGGTTGATGAGCTCGAGTACGCCGTCGCCTTTGGGGCCGTCGGTGCGACCGCCAATCCCACCATCGTGGTCGACAACTGGAAGAAGGACCCGGCCCGCTGGGCATCGCGCGTGCGCGACCTTGCCGCGGAGCAGTCGACCTGGTCGGAGCGTGAGCTGGCGTGGGGGATGGTCGCCGAGATGAGCGTGCGGGCCGCGCCGCTGCTGATGCCCGCCTTTGTCGCCTCAGGCGGGCGCGCCGGCAGGCTATCGGTCCAGACGGATCCGACCCTCTTTCGGGATGCGCCCGCCATGGTCACCCAGGCGTTCGGATTCGACGGCCTGGCACCGAACATCATCGTCAAGTTTCCGACCACGGCCGCCGGCGTCGCGGCCATGGAGGAGGCGACGTACCGGGGCATCAGCGTCAACGCCACCCTCTCGTTTTCCGGTGCGCAGGCCCTTGCGGCTGGCGAGGCCGTGGAGCGCGGCCTGTCGCGCCGCGAGGCGGAGGGCTTGCCCGTCGCGCAGATGGGCCCGGTGATCACGATCATGATGGGCCGCCTGGAGGATTGGCTGCGCGAGGTGGTCGAGCGTGACGGGCTCTCCGTTCATCCGTCGGCCCTGCCGTGGTCCGGCATCGCGGTCTTCAAGCGTGCCCACGCGGAGTGGGCAGCCCGCGGCCTGCGCGCCCGGCTGCTGGGGGCCGCCATCCGACACCACCTGCACTGGTCGGAGCTCATCGGCGGCGACGTCGTGATCACCATGCCGTCCTCCTGGCAGAAGCGCTTCAACGCCTCGTCGGTCGAGGTCCGCTCCCGGATTACTGATCCCGTGGATGCCGCACACCTGGCTGAACTGCGGTGCCTGCCGGACTTCGTGCGCGCCTTCGAGCCGGATGGCCTCGACGTGAACGAGTTCGATACATGGGGTCCATCGGTCAAGACGCTGCGTGGCTTCATCGGTTCGTATCACGAGCTGTTGCACTTGGTCGGCGAGGCGCTGCTGGAATGAGCGACCCGGACGACCTGCGCCTGCCACCGGGTGAGCCCGTGACCCCGCAGCGCGCGGGCTGGCGCTACCTCTCGTTCGCGGTCCACGACCTCTCTGCGCCGATGGAGGTTGGTGGGCCGGGTGTGGAGACTGCGGTCGTCATCCTGGCAGGCGGGGGAGCGCGCGTGGGTGAGCTGGCTCTGCCCGGCCGCGTGTCCGTTTGGGAGGGTCTGCCATCGGCGGCCTACCTGCCTCCGGGGGTTGCCGCGACGGTAAGCCCATCGGATGGTTTCGTGACGATCGCGGTTGCAAATGCGCCGGCATCCGGTCGTGCCACGGCGGACGCGCCCGTCCGCATCGGTCCCGAAGACATTCGCACTGAGGTCCGCGGTGCCGGCAACGCGACCCGCCAGATCAATCACATCATCGCGCCCGACTTCCCAGCGGACCGTCTGGAGGTGGTCGAGGTCTACACGCCCTCGGGCAACTGGTCCTCGTGGCCGCCGCACAAGCACGACACCGACGACTTGCCGAACGAGGCCATCCTTGAGGAGGTTTACTCCTACCGCTTCCGGAGGCCGGAGGCATGGGGCGTCCAGCGCCTGTATCGGGCCGATGGCTCGCGCGACCTGCTGTGGGCGGTCCGCGCCGGCGAGACCGTGCTCGTGACCGATGGCTACCATCCGTTCGTGGCCACCCACGGCGACGACGCGTATTACCTGAATGCGCTCGCCGGCGACCATCGCACCATGGCCGCATCGTTTGACCCGAATCTCGCTGCCGTCATGGACTCGCGGGCCGATCTCACGCCCGATCCACGCGTGCCGCTGGTCCGATAGCGGCGTGCCGCTGGTCCGATAGCGGCCTCCGAACCTCTGCGCCGCTGCGCCCCTGCTCCGGGGCGCCGCTGCCCTTACCCAGCTCCGGGGTCCATCGGCCAATGAATGGCCGATATAGCCAGCGGCCGGGTACGGCAGCCTCGAACGGTCCTGCTGCGTGGCCGTGTGACCCACCGGCAGAATATTCGGCCAATGAATGGCCGATACACCCCTGGGCGGCATGCACCACCCGCCGCGGCGGCGGCACTGGCTCACCCCACAGGTTGGGCCGCTACGGCCAGGAGCATCTTGCAGGTGCATACTTGGGCACGAG
This sequence comes from Candidatus Limnocylindria bacterium, assembly GCA_038233215.1. Classification (GTDB taxonomy): domain Bacteria; phylum Chloroflexota; class Limnocylindria; order QHBO01; family QHBO01; genus JACDBZ01. The sequence goes on along the minus strand of JBBSML010000010.1, from coordinate 5,442 downwards.
CTCCCGGGCTATGCCTGACTACTATCGTGATCCATCGGAGGCGCGTTCATGGCGGGTACCGACCAAAAGCCTCGGCACATCCTGGTCGTTAATGACACCGAAGAGATCCTTGATCTGTTCCGCGACATCCTCGAGGGCATGGGTCATCGCATGACGGCGTGGAGCTACTCGCCGGACGATCTTGCCAAGGTCACCGAAGTCAAGCCGGATCTGATTGTGCTCGACCTCATGCTCGGTCCCACCGAGCTGCAGGGCTGGGCACTCCTTCAGAAGGTCAGAATGAGCCGAGAAACCGAGGACATTCCCGTCGTGCTCTGCACCGCAGCCACGAACTGGGTTCGCGAGCAGGAAGGCTGGCTGGCGGCCAACGCGGTGAAGGTGGTCCTCAAGCCATTCAAGATTGAACACCTCGAGCACGCCATCGAACACGCTCTCGAGCTTCCAGCGGTCACGGCTTCGCCAGAGCTCGATGCAGGGAACGTTACCTCAAGCCCGGATGAGCCGTCCACCGATAGTCCTGACGGCGCGGCCACAACCGGCTAAACCACTGATCGCGGCACGGCGCTTGCTTTGGCCTGACTCCAGGCTACCAGGCTAGGGATACCCGTCTGTGGAAAGGCGCCATATCGAACTCCAGCTTCGGGCGGTGTTGGTGACATACCGGATCGAGCTGAAACGTCGTGACTCGGCAACGATGGCGATCTTTCGCGCGCGCGCTCTGTCGTTGCTGGAGGGCCTCGGCGATGAGATGGCGCCCTATCCTGATCTGCAGGACGCGTTGCGCGATGCCCGCCGCGAGCTGGACGGCGCAGGGGTTCCGCCAGGGGACTCCCATAACCCGGACGTCAGCACCGACGCTCCCACCCGGCGCGCGTAACTCGGAGCAGCCCGGACACGGCGCGACCGGAACAGTGTGAGGGTTTCCCCACGCGGCTTGTGGCCAGAGACCTACTCGAATGCGCAGTCCTGCCAGTGCGCTCAGTCGCTCGACGTCCGACTGCCCGTCCGCTGACCTGCTGCCGACCGCCAGCGCGCGTGTGGACCGCGCGGCCACCCCGGGCCTGGGTCTAACGGCCAAGAAGTGGCAGACCTACCCACGGGCCGGTTGCGACAGCCACGATCGGGCTGGTTGCCTTGCTGAGGGACCCACCGACTGGGCATTCGGCCAATGAGTGGCCGATACGCCCACCGGCGGGGTACCAACCAGCCGAGCTTGCCAACACCCGTACAGTTCGACCCATGGCCGAGGCACCTGGACGCTCTGCTGTGGCTGCGACGGTCGAGCGTCGCATCGTCAGCGTCCTGTTTGCCGACTTGGTCGGCTTCACGCCACTGTCCGAGGAGCTGGACGCCGAGGACGTGGCGACCGTCCAGGACGCGTATTCCGCTGGCACTCGCGAAACGGTGCAGCGCTATGGCGGGGTGGTCGAGAAGTTCATTGGGGATGCCGCCATGGCGGTGTTCGGTGCACCACGCGCCCGCGACGACGACGCCGAGCGCGCGGTCCGCTCCGGGTTGGCGTTGATCGGCGCGCTCGAGCAGCTCGAAGTGCGCCTGGGGATGAGCCCGCGCACCCTGCAGCTGCGGGTCGGCGTCAACACGGGGGAGGTCGTCCACGCGAGCGCCCTACGAGACGGTCGCCCAATTGCTGAACGCGGCGAATTCCGCGCAGCTCGCTCGGGGGCTCGCGCGGGCCGGTATCCCGGAGACTCGCGCATCGGTCATCCGTCTCGAGGTGGACCGTCTGCTGCTGCCTCCGAGCGAGGGCGTCCGGAGCACGGGCGACCTGGCGGCGGAACGAGAGTCCAGGTTCGACGCGTGGGTGACCGCGCTCGACGCGCTGACGACGAGCCCAACGGTTTGGCTGATCGAGGACGTGCACTGGGCCGGTAGCGATCTCCTCGCCTTTTTGGATCACGCCGGCCGAGCGCCGGCACGACAAGGCAGGCTGTTGGTGGCGACCGCACGACCAAGCCTGCTCGATACCGCGGCGGCGTGGTGCCAGGGACCGCGGATCGACCTGGCGCCGCTGCCGCCGATGGATGCGGCGGCGCTCGTGCATGCTCTCCTCGGATCCGCACTCCCTGAAGCGTTGGTGGCCGCGGTCGTGCAACGATCAGACGGCACGCCGCTCTTCATCGAGGAGCTGCTGCGGACATGGGCGAGTGTCGGCACGCTGGTCCGCGTCGACGGGGCGTGGCAGCTGGCGGTGCAACCAGAATTGGTGATGCTGCCTCAGACGGTGCAGGCATCTACGCGGCGCAGCTCGACGACCTGCCGCCCGACGCTCGCATGGTGGCTCGCCGTGGTGCGGTCGCCGGCCGGCGGGTGCCCATCGCGGCATTGAGAACGCTGGATCTCGATGATCGCCGCGACGGTATGGATGCACTCCGACGACGCGGGTTCGTCGACGGTCCGCTGGACGATGCCATCACCGGCGAGGCGTACGCCTACCGCCATGCGCTGCTGCGCGATGCCGGCTATGCCTCGCTGGCCCGCGCGGAACGTGGGCGGCTTCATGTCGCCATGGCGCGCTGGCTGACCGAATCTGCCGGCGAACGCGTCGACGTCGTGGCCGAGGGCGTTGCCGAGCATTACGCCAGTGCGCTCGACAGTCTCTCGGCGCTCTCCGGCGGCGATCTGCCCGACCGTGAGACGCTCCGGAGCGAGGCTTCCGGATGGTACGAGCGCGCTGCTGCGGCTGCTCTGCGGCTTTCGGCGCATGAGGGTGCGCGGCGCCTCCTCGCCCGATCCATCGAGCTGACCGACGCGCTGGCACCGCTCGATCTCGCTCGGCGTCGGCTGCGCCTTGGCGAGATCCTGGCTGCCAGCGCCGATCTGGCCGCCGGCATCGGCGAGATGGAGGCCGCGCTCGCCGGGTTCGGTGACGACCCCATTGGCGTTGCCGACGCCGCAGCCGCGCTTGCGCGCGCGTACATGCAACAAATTCGATTCCTGGAGGCCGAAGCCCTTACCGCCGAGACGCTGGCGCGATTGTCTGGCGAGCCGTCGACCAATCTCGCGCGGCTCCACGCCCTGCACGCATGGTCGATCGGCGCCCAGGGCCGATCCGAGGGCGTTCATGATGAGGCAGAGCAGGCGTGGGCGACCGCCCTCGGGTCGGGCGACGCCGGGCTGGAGCTTGACGTGCTCGAGCACGTCAACGCCGCTCGCGACGAGATCGACGAGGCCTCGACCGACCACTGGGCATTGCTGGAGGAGAAGGCCGTCGCGGCACGCGTCCAGGCCGTCATGCAAGCCGACACCGATCCTCGTGCGGCGCTCGTCAAGCTCGGGGCGGCCGGCGAGGTCGCATCGGCGCATGGGTTGACCGAGCAGGCCGGATGGATCAGCTATTCGCGCTGCGAGGCGCTGTGGGTCGTTGGGAACTGGGACGAGGCGCTGCGCGTGGGTCAGGAAGTGATCGAGCTCGCCGCCCGTTACGCCTATCAACGCTTGGCGTTCCGGACCTGGGTCGTGCTGCTCTCAATGGCAGCCGTTCGTGGCGATGCGACGCTGGCCGCTGGGTGGGAGCAGTGGGTTGCCACCCCGTTCGGCAACTCCCTATCGTCGGCCACGTCGGCGTATGGGCGGCTGCTGAACGGCGCGACCGCGGTCTGGGCCGCCCAGGCGAGCGGACGCGCCGTGCCGACCCCGCCGGATGACCTGACCGATGCGCTGGTCACGATGAGCAACCCACACTTCATCGGCGCGATCGAGACCGTCGTGCGCACCTGGCTCGACGCCGGCCGGTCCGACCTCGCGGCGCGTGCGGCTGCTCGGTCCGCGGAGATCGCGGCTGCATCGGATTCGACTCACTTGATGCGTGCATCAGCGGCGCTGCTCGACGCGTGGGCTGCCGGGTCGGCACCCTCCGCGCGCGCTGCCCTCGACCTGGCGCGTGAGCACGGTGCCCCCTGGTGGGAGCTCCGGGCTCTCCGTTGTCTCCACGATGCTCGCGCTGGCCAGATTGCGGCTGCACTGGGCTTGACCGAGTGACTGCCAACCCACGGGCGTAGCTGGACATTCATCGGCCGCCACTCCCGCCTCGCTGCATCTTCCCGGTGCCTCAATCGGCGGGGGGATCTTCGAACAGGAGCCGCTCGAGCGTGCCCGCGTACCAGCGCTCGAAGCGGGCGGGCGACCAGCCCCGATCGCTCGTCAACAACCGGTACGTCTCGGGGCTGCCGATCGCATACAGGATGTCGGCCGCCGCTTCATGTTCGAGGCCGGGGCGGAGGTCATCAGACCCGACCACGATTCGCAGCAGCTCCCGTTGGCCGGCAAGACGCTGGGCTTTGCCCTGCCGCCATAGAGCGTCGATATCCGGGTCGGACGCGGCCGCCGCCCGAACGACATCATCGATCGACGCTCGTCGCTCGAGGATCAACCGGCCGTTGTGGGCGAGGATGCCGATGCGGCGGTGAAGGTCGGGTTCGCCGCCCATCTCCCCGACCCATGGCCGCTGGATGATCGGGATCGGCTCATCGTCTCCGGCGATCGAGGCATCGACCAGCGCCGCAAGGATGGAGCGCTTGTTCGCAAACGTCGCGTAGACGGTCGCGGTGGAGGTCGTGGCGCGAGCCGCGATCGCTTCCACGGTCGTCGCGACGAACCCGTGATCGATGAACAGCTCGCGGGCCGCGTCAAGGACCGCCCTGCGCGTCGACCTGGCCTGCTCCTGGCGTCGTGGCGACTGATACGCACGACGGGGGTTGACAGCCTTCGTCATTGCACTACAGTAGCACTGTATTGGATATAGTGACACTTTAGTGAACATGACACATCCAGTCGAGCAGGAGGATCAGTGATGGCGATTGTGCAGATGGAGCATCCGATCAGCAGCTTCGAGGCCTGGAAGGCGGCCTTCGACCGCGATCCGGTACGGCGCGAGGAGTCCGGCGTGCGTCGATACCGGATCGTGCGACCGATCGACGACCCGAACTTCGTCGCCGTCGACCTCGAGTTCGATGACGCTCCCCGCGCCGAGGCCTTTCGGGATGCCTTGGAAACCCTCTGGAAGTCGCCGCAGGCGATGGCGCTCTTCGACGGAGGCACCCCTCGAGCCCGCATCGTCGAGGACGTGGAGAGCCGGGAGTACTGACGACACGTACGGCCGCTGGACCGCGTGGCCACCCCGGGCCGGGGTCTAGCGGCCAAGAAGTGGCAGACCTACCCAGGGGCCGGTTGCAACAGCCACGATCGGGCTGGTTGCCTGGCTGCGCGACCCACCGACTGGGCAATCGGCCAATGAGTGGCCGATACGCCCACCGGTGGGGTAGCGCCCAACCTGGGCCGAGGTGTCGCCACCGGCTGAAAACTGAACACTCCGCACCGGTCGCAACCTGAACACCTCCCAGGTTCCGAATGGCACCCTCGGGCAGGGACCAACCTGACACCGAGGGAGAGAGGAGTGTATCGAGTGGAGGACTGGGCCGAGGT
>JBBSML010000009.1:0-89177 GCA_038233215.1 Candidatus Limnocylindria bacterium | reverse complement strand
GGCCGGCAGGACGCCGCACTCGGCGAGTGGGCGCTGGTTGCGGCGGACGGCCTGACCGCCGGGGAAGGCACAGACGTGCTCAGCCAGGCCGCCGTGCAGGCCTTCCTCTGGTACCGGCTGCCGACGAGGTATCCCTCCGAGACGTGGGTCTCGATCGCGCGGGCCACGGTGGCCCTGATGGGCGCTCTCGGTCGCCAGCGGTACGCATCGATCGCCGGCTCGCCCGCGACGACGGCCATCCTCGAGGCCTGGGCCGATGATGCTCGGAGGGGCTTCTCCGCTTACCGTGCCGCGGTCGCCTCGTCGGGCGTGAAGCCGCCCGACACGGACCTGCTGCACTGGGGAGCGGTCATGGGCCTCGAGGAGGCCACTGCCCACGCCAATCTCGAGCGGCTGCTCGAAGGCGCAATCGTCGCGGGCGACTTCAAGCCGGGCGCCGCTGGCTGGAAGGCGAGCGCCGCTTCGCTCTGCGAGCGGGCCTTGCGCGAGCCGGCACCCCACGCGTCGCCTGAAAGCTGGCTCTCCGTGGTCATCCGCGAGCGTGTCGATACGTGGATCAAGCTTGGCCACCCCGAGGGCCTACGCGCATGGCGCGCTCGCGTCGCCGACCGCCTGCTGGCCCCGCCCGAGCCGCCCGAGGAGCCCGATGCGGTGATCGAGCCGATGCATTGGCTGCTCACCACCTGCCGCAGCGGGGTGACGCTGACCGCGAGTGGATACCTTCCTCCGCGGCTCGTCCATGAGGCCACCGAGCGCTTCGGTTGGTGGGACTGGCCCGGCCGCGCCCGCTCGGAGTCGGATGTCCACCAGCTCGGCGTCCTGCGCGAGAGCACGTCCCGCCTGAAGCTGATCACGAAGCAAGGGCGGCGGCTCGCCACATCGCGCCGGGGGCGAGGTCTGCTGGGCGATCCCGTCGCGCTGTGGCGGGCCATCGCCGCCACCATCGGCGCGGTCGACGACTTCTCGAGCATGCTCAGCGAGCTGGTCGCGCACCGGTTGCTGGCAGGTCCCGCGGTCGGCGATGAGCTGGCGCAGGCCATCGCCCCGATCGTCATGGCCCAGGGCTGGGCAAGCGGCGGAGTCCCGCTCGATGAGCAGCAGGCCGGGTGGGCGATCCATCGGCCGCTGTATCACTGGCGGCTGTTCGGGCTGCTCGAGGAGGTCCGTCCACGTTGGGAGTACAACCGTCCCACCGGGCCGGAGGTCACCTCGCTCAACGCCGCAGGTCGGGCGACGGCTCTCGCCTATCTGCACACGCTCGCGACCGGACCGCGTGTCGACCTCCGCGCGTAGTCTTCCGTACTCGGGCCGGTATGAGGGTGAACTTCGCATGGATGCGTGTCGCTGGATCGGGGACGGCGACCTGCCGCTCGGATCAGCGCGCGGCACGTAATCGGCCACCAGATCGGTGGTCGACGGCGGTCCCTCTCTGCGGAGATCTTCGACCACCTCGACCGCCACGTTACGCGGAGAGCAGAGTGACTCGGGAGATGATCTTCTCGCGTCCAACGACGGGGATGCGGATGCGTGAGCTAACTCGCGGGTTCGTCCCCGGTCGGGCCCGCCATAGCAGCCATCACCGCTACGGCTGTCGAGCCGATGTTCGTTGCTACAATCATGCACATGGCCGCCGGCACTGATTTTGATTGAGCCACTACGGTCCCGACCACCCAATCGCACCGAGGAGCAGACTTGCCCCGCACATACCTCCGAACCCTGGCACTGTTCTACCTGGGGTTCGGGCTCATCACGTCGTTCTATCCCCGCTTAATGCAGCTGTTCATGACCCAGCAGGGCATCGATGCTTCGAGCGCGTTTTCGGATCAGGTGTGGTTCCATGGCGGATTCGACATCCTCTCCATCTGCATCCTCCTCTTCGCCTTCTCGACGATGCCAGCCACGAAGACCACGCTGCGGGCTGCCGCGACCGTTGCACTGTTTCCCTCGGTCGCGATCGCCTACACGTTCGTGGCCACGCCGTTCTGGAGCGCGCTCTTCCTACTGCCTGGCGCAGCCTCGTTCGCGTTTGCTGTGTTTGGCTTCGCGATCGCACACCGATTGGAAGATCATCAAGGAAGCCATCGTGGGCGGCTGGCATCCTCGTTCAGTTCGGAGAGCAAACCGGCGGGGTAGCCCTTGAGTAGGTTGCGTAGGTTGCGTAGCATCTTGAGGTGATGGACGCCGATTCTTTCCCCGCCAGTCGCCAGCAGGTTCGTGACCTGACCAATGCGTTGCGTCGACAGCCGAACGCTTTCGTCCGGGCGCTTCTCAATGCGGTTGGCCCCGAGTCGGACGCCGACCATGATCTTGACCGTGACGTCTGGGGCACCAAACCCTCTGCGCGCCAGGTTCGCGGTGCCGCGGCCCAGAACCTCTCGACCGCCGTCGCCCGTCGACGCCGCGGGATCGACGCGTCCGACAGCCGTCGCGCCGAAGTGCTGTCCGTGTCGGGGCCTCTGGGAGAGGTCGAACCGTTTGCGGGTCGAAAGCGATCAGTCCTGACCCTCGTCGGGGGGACGGCGCGGTAGCTGAACCCGGAAGGCAGAGCCAAGACCCTCGCCTCCGATTCGACCCAGATCCGCCCGCCATGGGCATCGACAATGCCGCGACACAGGTATAGGCCGAGCCCCTGGCCGGCAACTCCTTCATTCTCTGCCTCGCGGGAACGGATGAACCGTTGGAAGATCGGCTCAAAATCCTCGCGCTGAAGGCCCCTGCCGTGGTCACGCACCATCATCAGCGCCTCGGTTGGGTCGCCACTGATGTTGATCTCGATCGGCGAGTCGGGCGGCGAGAACTTGAAAGCGTTGCTGACGAGGTTGGCCACGACCTGTTCCAAGGCGCCTGGATCCCACAGACCCCCCGTGTCGTCATGGTCGACGAGGCGGACGCGCATTGCGGCTTCGGGATCGAGATCGTCAACCACGCGCCGCACGATCACGTCGAGACCAGTGTCCTCGTGACGGAGCTCGAGTGAGCCGAGCGCCAGGCGGGACGCATCGGCCCAGGCGGCCCAGCATGATGTTCATCCGGTCGAGGGCGCGCACCGCACGGCGCAGAGCGTCGCCAACCTTTTCGAGGTCAGGCTCCGGCCGCTCCATCGCGCGCTGCGCCATCTCGACCGACAGCCGCGCGGCGCCGATCGGCTGTCGGGCATCGTGGAGCGTGGTCGGCGCTGACGTCGGTCTTGGATTCCAAGGCGGAGCTCCTCTGGCGAGGCGCACAGGATAGGCCTCACGGACGAGTGCCTGAACAACTCCGCGACTGGGGCACGCGACATGCGTGTGGAGGCGAAAATCACCCGAGGCCGGCATGGGCAAGCACCACACCGTTCTGGTTGTCGACGACGATCGCGATCAGCTCGCGGTGCTCGCGGAAGTGTTGGCCAGCGAAGGGTGCGCGGTGCGGTTGGCCACCAACGGTCAGCAGGCCATCGGGGCCATCGAAGCCGGGCTTCAGCCCTGCGTGATCCTTCTCGATCTGCAGATGCCGGTCGTGAACGGCTGGGAGTTCGCCACGAGGCTGGCGAGCCTCGGCGCGACGGCCGCCTCCATCCCATTGGTTGTGCTTCGGGTGAGCCACACGCTGGTCGGCTGCCGTTCGGCGCGAAGGATCGCCTGCTGAAGCCGGTTTCGTTCGACATGATCCTCCGAACCGTCGAGCGCCACTGCGCGCTGGAGAACGATCGGGCAACCCGATACGAGTGACGTCACGAGGTAGGGAGCCGAGGATTGTACGAAACGGTCGAGGGCGGCCGTAGCTGGCATGGCGATGAGCTAGGGGGACGGGCAGCGGCCGAAGATGAATAGCGGTCGTTGGGCAGGCGACCGGGTTGACGGCAGAGCGTCAGCGTGGTCAACCGTGCGCAGGTTGCGTAGATTGCGTACCATCTTGAGGTGATCGACGCCGATTCTCTTCCCGCCAGTCGCCAGCAGGTTCGTGACCTGACCCATGCGTTGCGTCGTCAGCCGAAATCGTTCGTCCGGGCGCTCCTCGATGCGGTAGGCCCCGAGTCGGACGCCGACCATGATCTTGACCGTGACGTCTGGGGCACCAAACCCTCTGCGCGCCAGGTTCGCGGTGCCGCGGCCCAGAATCTCTCGACCGCCGTTGCCCGTCGACGCCGCGTGATCGACGCGTCTGACAGCCGTCGCGGAGTGGCCGAGGCACTCGGAAAGAGCGAACAGGCGGTCAGCGCCATGCTCGAGCGTCAGGCCCTGCTTGGGCTCAAGGTCGGCCGCGAGTGGCGGATCCCGGGATGGCAGATGGCTCCGGAGCTGCCCACGGGCATCCTGCCCGGCCTGCGCGAGCTGGCGACGGCCCATGTCGACGGCGTGGTCTCGCTATCGGAATGGGTGTGGCGCCCGAACCCGGATCTCGATGGATTGACACCACGTGACGCGCTGCTTCGCGGTGCGGTCGCCGAGGTCGTTGCCGCCGCACGTAGCGGATAGCTCGCCGGTTGGTCACTCATCTCGCGGCGCCCGAGCGGCCGCTATCCGGTGGTCGGTGGTGGCGCTGGGACGGCAGGCGCCCGTGGTTCCGCGTCTATCACGCCCGACCGAATCGCCCGGCTACAGCTCGCCGGCGCTTCGGCCCAATCGAGCGCTTCGACCCCCACACGCCGCCGTTCACGGATCCGGCCGAATGCCCCGACGGGCGTTCCGTCATCTATCTCAGCGACTCTCTGCGCACAGCGGCAGCGGAGGTATTTGGCGCGCACCGGCTGGCGCTGGTATGCCCACGCTACCGGGTCGCCGCGCTCGTGCCCGCCGACGAGCTGATCGCGCAGAACCTGCGTGGCTCCGGAGCCATGATGATCGGCGGATTGCCAATGATGAACGTCGGCGACATCGCCCGTCACGAGACACAGGCATGGGCCCGCGCCATCCTTGAAGACCGTCCGGCGCATCCACGCGTGTGTGGCGTGCGCTACACCTCGGCTCATGCCGGCGGCGTCTCGCTTGCGCTCTGGGACACGGCACCGGAGATCCACATCGTCAGTGTCGGCGGGCGGGCACAGGATTTCGCGCTGGCCGATCCGCCGCTCTACGTCCGATTGCTCACCGTGGTGGTGCCACTCCGGATCGAGGTTCGGGCCATCAGTTCTGATGAGTGCGCACGGTGCGCAGGCAGCGTTGGCACGGGCCGTGCGTAGAATGCGCTTACCAATACGCAAACGAGGAACACCAAATGTTCGGACTCGGGATCATCGGCACGATCATCTTGATCATCATCGTCCTGTGGCTGCTCGGCGTTATCGGCTGACCTCGGCGCTTCGCACGGCCGACGACTGGACGTGCACAAGGCTGCGGCGGGGCGTTGTCAGGCCCCAACGGGCCTCAACACCTCGCGACACTTCAAGCCGCACCCTGCGGCCGGAGTCTCTACCGGCAACGCTAACCGCCTCGTCCCTCGGCGGCATCCGTGACGGCGGCCTTGGTCGCCTGCCGACTCGCCGTTTCCTTGCGTTGCTGCCCACGCGAGTCGCGATGTCGAGTCATCGCTTCGCAGGCCTCGTCGATGTCCGAGGTGATGGTGAGTAGGTCGAGGTCCTCGGGGCTGACCTTCTCCTCGTAGAGCGGCTTGTCACGAATCCATTGCAGCATCCCCTCCCAGTAGTCCTTGCCGTACAGGACGACGGGGAAGTGTTCGACCTTGCCGGTCTGGATGAGGGTCAGCGCCTCGAATAGTTCATCGAGCGTCCCGAAGCCTCCGGGAAAGATGACGAATCCCTCCGCGTACTTCACGAACATGACCTTGCGCACGAAGAAGTAGCGGAACTCCATCCCGAGATCCACGTACTCGTTGAGACCCTGTTCGAAAGGCAGTTCGATGTTCGCGCCGATGGACACGCCCCCGGCGTCCCGCGCTCCCCGGTTGGCCGCCTCCATGATTCCCGGACCGCCACCGGTGATGATGGCGAATCCCTGGTTGACGAGTGCCGATGCGAGCCGGCGGGCCGCTCCGTAGTACCGATTGCGACGCCCGACTCGGGCCGAGCCGAAGATACTGATGGCCGGACCGACGTTGGCGAGCGCATCGAATCCCTCGACGAATTCGCTCAAGATTCGAAGGGTGCGCCAGGCATCGGTCTCCTGGGAGCCAGCTTCCGGCTGCTGCGAACGCAGGAGCTTCTGATCCTCCGTACCCCCGTCCCCATGAGCCTTGCCGCGCACGACGACCGCCCCTCGACGGTGCTCAGGTTCCTTCTTCTTGCGGGGCATAGGTACCTCTCACGCTCGACAGGGGCGAAGTCGGATGCTAGGGTGTCCGTTCGCCGGCAATCTCCCTCCAGCGCAGGGTTGGTGCCGGCCGGACCACGTATTGGATGAATTGTATTGCCGGATCTTCTCAGACGGATTCTCGTTCTGGCCGCAATCAGCATGGCGGGTGTGGCCCTGCTGGCCCCGCTGGCTGCCAGGTCGGCGACACCGGTTCCGCTCGACATCGCCGAGGGCCTGCTTCCGGTCGCTGATGCGCCTCTGCTCGTCGCCGCTCGAGGCGGCCTGTCCGGGCGAGAGCGATCCCTCGCCGCGACCACCATTGATCGTCCTGCCGCCGAGCAGCTCTACGCCGCGAGCCTGCCGACGCCGGCCGAGGCGCAGATGCAGGTCACGCTCCGCGTCGTTCCGACGCCAGTCCCCACGCCGGTTCCGACGCCAGTCCCCACGCCGGTTCCGACTCCGGTCCCCACGCCGGTTCCGACGCCGGTTCCGACGCCCGTCCCCACGCCGCCACCTCCGGCTGCAGCGCCCCCCGCATCCGCGCCGCAGCGCGTCGTCACCTACGACGGCGACAGTGTGTGGGACGACCTGGCTCGCTGCGAATCGGGCGGCAACTGGGCGATCAACACCGGCAACGGGTATTACGGCGGCCTTCAGTTCAGCGTTCCCACCTGGGAGGGCTATGGCGGCGCAGAGTTCGCGGCCTACCCCCATGAGGCGTCCCGCGAGGAACAGATCACGGTCGCCGAACGCCTTCGTGCTGCGCGCGGCTATGGGCCGTGGCCGGCATGTCGCTTGAAACTGGGGCTTCCCTGATCCACGGCTGGTAGCCGCGTCTATCATCGGTGCATGCTGAAGCCCCAGGGAATCGGGCACGTGGTGCTGAAGGTTCGCGATCTGGATCGCTCGCTCGCGTTCTACCGCGACCTCCTCGGCTTCCGGGTGTCGAGCGAGATGAGCAACGTGATGATCTTCCTCACGGCCACCGGCGAGAGTCATCATGACCTGGCGCTCCTGCGCATCGGCGATTCTGCTCCTTCGGCGGCGCCGAACGCTGTTGGCCTGTATCACGTGGCAGTCCAGCTCGCCGATTGGGACGCCGTGAAGCTTGCTCACGCGCTCCTTGTCGAGCAGGGGCTCCTCAGGGGCACCGCGGATCACGGGGTGACTCGCAGCCTGTACACGGCCGACCCCGACGGCAACGAGATCGAGCTGTATTGCGACGCGCCCCGCGAGGAATGGGAGGGCCGGGTCGCGGAGTCGATGACCGTTCGTCCGCTCGACCTCGACTGAGCGCCGTCCCATGCCCTTTCTCCCGTTCGTCCTGCTTCTTGCGTGGCAGGCGCTGAGCAAATCGGCCTCATTCGCGTTGGGATGGGCCACCGCCATCTACTTCGGACAGGTGCCCGGCAAACAGGGCCGGATCCTGTCGGTCGTCAGCCTGCTGGCGGCTGGGTGGGTGATCGTCATCATCGGTTTCGCCATCCCGATTTTCGGCGGCGCGATGCTGGAGACGGCTGGCGTGATCGACGAGAACTTCGACGTCGAGGCGATTCACTATCTCGGCCTGGTTGCGGCGATCGTGCTCACCCCGCCAGTCATTGCGGCCACGACCGTCTTCGCCAATTTCCACGACGATCGCAGCGTGGGCACCGCCGTGCGGATGATCCCGGTCAGCTATCCAGCGACCGTCATGCTCGGCGTATCGGTCCTCCAGATGGTGGCCTTCACGCCCATCCTGCTGTTCCAGCGCTGGCGCCAGAAGCGCAAGCTCGTGCAGGTCCCGCTCGTGATGCGCAAAGGGACCGATGACGATGACCTGCTCGACGCGGTGCGGGGTGCCCTGAAGGCGATCGGGCTCGATGAGGTCACGGTCACCGAGGCGACAGGTCCGAGATCGTGGCCGCTGCGCACGGTCGGCTACGCTTCGCGGCACCTGCTCGGCGCGGTCGTGCGTGGGGAGCCGATGCGGTTGCGCGCCGGGGATCTCGATATCCTGGCGTACGCCACCAACGTGTCCATCCTGGGGCCGACGGAGGACGCCTACCGCGCCCGTGCCGCCATGGAGCGCGAGCTGGCGTTCCGCAACACCTACCTGACCTGGAACGAGGAATCGCAGGGCTTCGAGGATGAGCTGTCCCGTCTTCACGAGTCGGCGGATGGAGACGTGCAGAACCTGCGCACCAACCTTGATGAGGTCCAGGAGCGAATCGACGTTGCCAGTCTCAATACCGAGGAGTGGAACGTTCTGTATCGGCTGCGGCTTCAGCTCGAGCACGACGTCTCGCGCCGAAACGCCGAAGCTGAATAGGCCGATGCGCCGCCTGCGACGGATCGGCCTGGTGCTGCTCGTCCTGGTCGCGGTCGTCGTGGCCTGGGAGCCGAGTCGCGTCGCGATCCAGACTGCTGTCCTGCTCCCGAACCTGCTCGATGCCGGTCCAAAGCCGCTCAGCCTCTTCAGCGATGTCCCCCAGCGCATGAGCCTTCCGTACCGCGCTTCCGAACCAGGAGAGGAACCTGATCTCGCGGAGCTGTGGCTTCCATCCTGGGCGTCCGCCGAGCGGCCCGCCGGCGCGATGCTCCTCGTCTTCGGAGTCAATAACCTCGGGCGCAACCACCCCGTTATCGAGCGAGTCGCCGAGGCGTTGGCGCGGACCGGGGTCGCGGTACTGGTGCCGGATTCGAGGACGTTGCTCGAGGGACGGCTGGAGGTGGGCGAGATCGACGGCGTGGTGCGCGCCTTCCAACTGTTGGCGGCCCGGCCCGAGGTCGACCGCACGAGGGTCGGGATCGTGGGCTTCAGCGTCGGTGGATCACTCGCGCTCCTGGCCGCGGGCGATCCCCGGATTGCCTCCCAGGTTCGCTGGGTGAATGCCTTCGGCGCGTTCGCTGACGCCTCGACCTACCTGGCGGCCGTTTCCGCGCACGCGTACCGGGGGGCGGATGGCTCGTCAGTTGCGTGGACGCCGACCCAACTCGCCCGCGAGGTGTTCCTGCGGTTCATGCTCGACCAGGTGCAGGACGAGAACGACCGTCGCCTGCTCGAGGATGCCCTCGGCGAGCAGATCCTGGGGGCGGAGCGTCCGTCTCCGGATGCAGCCCTGCGACGCTCGTTCGAGACCGATGCAGCTCGCTCCGTCCACGACCTGCTCACCGCGCCGTCGCTGGACGAGGCCGAGGCGGCGATCGATGCTCTCCCCGCGCCTGCACTCCGATTCATCGATGCCATCTCACCGGCACGGCATCTCGCCGCCATTCGCGCCGACGTCCACCTCATGCACGAGACCGAGGACCATCACGTGCCGTTCGTCGAGTCGCGCGCCCTCGCATCGGCGCTGGAGTCGATGGACCGGTTGGCTGCGCACACCGAGTTCCGCCTGTTCGACCACGTGCAGCCCGACGATCTCGACCTGGTGGCCGCAGCGCCGGAGCTCGTGAAGCTGCTCTTCCACCTGCGATCGTTGATCGAGGAGACGCTCTGACGCCGCCCCTACTGCGTTCCTGCCAAGAAGGCGAGCGAGCCCAGCACCAGGATGATCCCGATTGCCACGACCAGCAGCTTCGCGACCCAGGCGCTCGACCGGCGTTGCGGGAGCGGCTGATAGGCACGCCCTCGGCGGCGACGTGTGGATCGGCTCATGACGGCGTCCAGCTTCGGCGGAAGAGAAATGGCACCGTCAGCGCCTCGCGGCTCGAGACCGATCGCAGCTGCTTGCGCGTTCGCTTCAGGAGCTTGCCGTGGAAGCTGCCGTCCCCGTAGGGCTCGAGCAGCCTTGCGACGTCCCACTCACGGATTCCCGCTACGGCGCTCTCCGGGAGCCATCGGTCCAGGATCGCCTTTGCCTCGTCGATCGCGACGAACCGCCGCGGACGCGTTGCGTTGTCGAGCGTGATGAGGGCGTTCTCGAAGCTGATGTCGACGTCCTCGACCAGGGTGGTGAGGCGCTCCATGGTTCCCGGCATGCGCTCGGGTTTGAACAGGGCGGTCAGGATGACTCGTCGCTCGTCCGTCCCCAGCCCTGCGAGCAGCGGCCGGAGGCTCGGCACCTCGCCGTCGGAGTTGGCGGCGGGCACGTTGTAGTCGTAGAGGCGAACCATCATTGGTGCTCAGATCCTAGCCCGATACGCTCGTGAGTGCCGAGGTCCGCGGGTACAATCCGGGCAAGATGCGCCGCAGGCGCATTGGTCCAAGCAAGCCTGGAGGCTCCGGATCGCATGCTCCTCGAAGGGAAAAAGCTGCTCATCACCGGCGTCCTCACCGATGACAGCATCGCGTATTCGGTCGCCAGGGTTGCCCAGGAGGCAGGCGCTGAGATCGTGCTGACCAGCTTCGGGCGCGCGCGCAGTCTTACCGAGCGCGTGGCGAGGAAGCTGCCCGGCGGCGCCCCCGATGTTCTCGAGCTGGACATCAATGACGAGAGCCACATCGAGGCGGTCTCCAAGGACCTGATGAGCCGATGGGGATTCGTGGATGGAGTCGTGCACGCCATCGGCTTCGCACCGTCTGACGCCCTCGGCGGCAACTTCGTGAACACGCCGTGGGAGAGCGTGGCGACCGCGTTTCAGACATCGGCCTATTCGCTCAAGGTGCTCGGGGTGGGCCTTCGTGAGCCGATGGCGGCGGCCCGGGAGCGCGGGGGTGGCTCGCTCGTCAGCCTCACCTTCGACGGTCGTTTCGCCTGGCCGATCTATGACTGGATGGGCGTGGCCAAGGCCGGGCTCGAGGCGATCACGCGGTACCTGGCGCGGGATCTCGGCCCGGATGGCATCCGCGTCAACACCGTCTCGGCAGGACCAATCCGGACCATGGCCGGCAAGAGCATCCCCGGCTTCGACCAGATCGCCGGCCACTGGGCCGACCGTTCGCCCCTCGACTGGTCACTGACCGATGCGACGCCGGTCGGCCAGATGGTCTGCTTCCTGATGTCGGATTGGGCGCGCATGACGTCTGGCGAGATGATCCACGTCGACGGCGGCTACCACGCCATGGGCACCGATATCCGTGGCGCGCGAATCGAGGAAGCCTGAGGATATGCGGGGATTACGCTGACCGTTGGCGTGAGTGCAGATCAATGCGAGCCGGAAGCGCCGACGTGGGTGAGGCGCGGAGATTGCAACACCATTCGCATATGAGAGCAGGAGCGCGCACTTGAAATTCGGTTTGGAGATCAACGAGTTCAACTGGTCCGGCGGGCCGGCGGAGATGGGGGCGCACCTGGCCGACATCGGACGACGCGCGGAGAGCGCGGGATTCGACTCGATCTGGGTATGGGATCACTTCATACAGCTCCGGCGCTGGAAAGACCCGCTGCTGGAGGGATGGCTGATGCTGGCCTATCTTGCCGCTGCCACGGAACGGATCAAGCTCGGCACCCTGGTGACCGGCGTGACGTATCGGCATCCTGCGGTGCTTGTCAAGCAGGCGTCCACCCTCGACGTGCTTTCCGGCGGTCGTTCCTACTTCGGGGTCGGAGCCGCGTGGAACGAACGCGAGCACGCGGCCGTCGGGGTCCGCTTCCCGTCGATCGCGGAGCGCTTCAGGATGCTGGAGGATCTGCTTCGGATTGCCCATCGCGCGTGGGCCGGCGAGACCGGCCCGTTCGACGGAACGACCGTTCAGCTCACCGAGCAGATGGATAACCCGCCACCGGTCCAGCGCCCCCACCCACCGATCCTGATTGGCGGCGGAGGTGAGAAGAAGACGCTGAAGCTGGTCGCGAAGTACGGGGATGCCACGCACCAGACGACCTCCGATCCGGACGTGATGCGTCACAAGATGGAGGTCCTGCGCCGTCACTGCGAAGCCGAGGATCGCGACTACGAACGCATCGAGCGATTCTGCGGCCTGGATCTGAAGCCGGAGGCCGGCCAGGCTGGGCCGATCGCCGATGCGCCGACGTTGCTGGAGCGATCGCGGTCACTTGCGGAGGCGGGATCGCAAGGCGTCTTCATCGTCCTACCCGACATCGCGGACAGTGACTCGATCGAGCGGTTCGGTGCCGAGGTGATCGCCGCTAACGCATGACGGCGCGGCGCGCCTCAAGATCAAGCAGGTGGCGCTTGGCCGGCAGGCCTCCTCCGTAACCGCCGAGGCCGCCCCCGGCCGCGACGACCCGGTGGCACGGAACAATGATGGCCACGCGGTTCGAGCCGTTCGCACGCCCCACCGCGCGATACGCGGCTCCCGCATCCACCTTCTCCGCGAGCTGCCGGTAGCTGATCGTCTCGCCGTACGGGATTCGCAGCAGCTCGCCCCAGACGCGTTCCTGAAAGCTGCTCCCGGGGATGTCGAGCGGCAGATGGAATTCGAGGCGCGTCCCCGCGAAGTACTCGCCCAGCTGCGATTCCAGGCGGTCGAGCAGCGGCGAAGTACCGTCCCGCGTGGGACCGATGCGCCGTCGTACGGCCGCGAGTTGCGCGCCGATCATGGCGCGGTCGGCGAAATCGCACAGCACGATGGCATGGTCGGTAGCGCCGACCCGCAGCGGGCCGATCGGCGAGTCGATGGTCCGAATGATGACGGTCGTTGCGCGCTCCGGATGGCTGCGCAGACACGCGCGGTACCCGGCGGCGCGGGCGGTAACGGGATGGGGCAGGTACTCGACATTTTTCGGCAGCGGCTCGCGAACACGGCACGATGCACGGCAGAAGATGCCGGTCGTGCGCACCGCGGCCACGAATCGGCCGTCCCATGCAGGATCAGCGGCGTAGAAGGCGCGTTCCATGTCGTTCATAGGCGTGGAACGACGCGCAGCGGCGTCTCGTGAGGTTGAACGTCGGGGGCTCAGGCGTTGCCCGGCGTCTGGCGCAGGACCAGGTTGACGAGGAAGGGGCTGCTGCCCAGCAGTTGGTCGCCGGCGCGAACCTCGATCCGGTGTCGCCCGATCTCGGCGATCCGCATGCCCTTGAGATCGGCCACGATGTTCGCGCTGGTCGCATTCGCGGGCACCTCGATCCGGAGCTGCGGAGCCTGCTGCAGGGTCGGTTTCCCGGTCGGACTGATCATCTGAAGCGTCAGGTCGTGAGCGCCGGGCGAGGCCTCGAGGATGGCCACGATGAAGCATCGGCCGTGCGTGGCCGGCAATCGCGCAATGTTGATCTGGCTGAAGACGCCGATCGCGCTGATCTTGCCGTCCTGGGCGGTCAGTGCGTAGTCGCACAGCAGGAGCGTGTGGAGCTGAAGGTCGGCCATGGGGTGAGCCTACAGCACCCCGGTCAGTCTTCTCCGTCGTCATCGGTGTAGAGATCGGGGTCGAGCAGCCAGGCGATCTCGCCACCGCCCGGTTCGGGGACGCCGTAGAACTCGACGCACGCCAGGCCACCCTTGCGCATCCGCACCGATGCAGCGCCAGTGAGCTCGCAGATGACCGACGAGAGGTCCGGCTCGTGCCCGACGAACATCACGCGACGAGCGTCCGGACGTGTGGCCATCGCACGCGCCATGCCTCCCCACGAAGCGCCTGGTCGCAGGTGATCATCGGTTGTTGGCTTGCCTCCGACCGCCTCGCACAAGAGAGAGGCCGTCTGGAGGGCACGCGTCAACGGCGAGCTGATCACGACGTCGGGGCGCAGGTTGAGCCGACGCCAGAGCGGCGCGGCGGAACGAAGCGCGGAGACTCCCGTTCGCGACAACTCGCGGGCGTCGTCATTCATCGCGCGCGGCGAGTCGGCCTTGCCGTGGCGGAGGAAATACAGGATCACACCACGGTCGTCGCGCTGCTGCCATCGTCGGGGGTCGGATCATCATCCGCTCCCCCACGCCGACCGCTATGGCCGGCCGCCATGCCACGCGTATGGCCGGTGCGCTGGACCAGAACCTGGCCGGCGCTGATCGTATCGGCCTTGGGTAGCGTGATCGAGAGCACGCCGTTGCCGTATGTCAGGTTCGCGCGCGTCGCGTCCACCGCTCGCGGCAGCTGGATGGTGCGCTCGTACGGTCCGTAGGACCATTCGCGCAGGAGGTAGGCGATACGCTCCTGCCCCTCGCCGTGTTGCGCCGCCCGGACCGTGAGATGTCCGTCATCGGTGACGTCGATGCTGATGTCCTCGGGCGCCACTCCCGGCATGGGCACCACGACCATCAGTTCGCGGTCGTTCTCGAACAGGTTGATGGGAACGGCGATCGGATCGGTCATGGCGTTGAGTCTCCCAGGATCAGTGTCGAACGGCATCGGCGCCGATCGTCGTTATGAATGATCAGCAAGCAGCGCACCACCCCGAGGCTCAGGTCCTGCGCCGATAAATGAGGCCGTGAGGCACAGCATGACGGGGCCGCGTGCGTTGCGGCCTCATAAATCGAGCAACACGGCGCTGGGAACCGGCTCTGGGTGTGCCGCTGCCCGATAGGGCGGCACAGGGGTGGAGCATTGTCTCCGTCAGTCGGGAAAAGCCTCCGGGCCGCGTTCGGCCAGCTCGCGCGCGTGCTCCGCTCCGTCTGTCGGCGGCATCCACGAATACGGATACCGATCGTCCTCAAGCTCCGACGCCTGGCGCGTGAGGTGGAGCGGGTGGAAGGTGTCGATCATGACCGCCAGCTCCTCGGTCGCCTCCTTGCCGATGCTCGCTTCGACGGAGCCCGGGTGCGGCCCGTGCGGAATGCCCGCCGGGTGAATGGTGAAGGACGAAATGTCCACTCCGCGGCGCGACATGAAGTTGCCGGCGACGTAGTAGATGACCTCGTCGCTGTTGATGTTGCTGTGGTTGTACGGGGCGGGAATGGCGAGCGGGTGATAGTCGAACTTGCGCGGGACGAACGAGCAGATCACATAGTTGCGCGGCTGGAAGGTGAGGTGGACCGGCGGCGGCTGGTGGACACGCCCCGTGATCGGCTCGAAGTCGCCGATATTGAACGCGAATGGCCACAGGTGTCCATCCCAGCCGACAAGGTCGAACGGGTGGTGGCGATAGTGATAGGCGGTGATCCGCCCGCGCGTCTTGACCTCGATGACGAAATCACCCTCGTCCAGTGAGGGCGTTATCTCGGCTGGCGGGCGGATATCGCGCTCGCAGAACGGGGAGTGCTCGAGCAGCTGCCCAAAGTCGTTGCGATAGCGCTTCGGCGGCACGATGCTCGACGGCGACTCCACCCACAACATCCGCTGATCGTCGCTGCCGGGCGCGAGCCGGAACGTCGTGCCGATCGGGATCACCAGGTAATCGCCCGGCCCGTAGTCGATCGGCCCGAAATTGGTTTCGAGGGTGCCGGTGCCGCTGTGGACGAAGTACATCTCATCGGCTTCGCCGTTGCGGTAGAAGCGCTCCATCGGCTCTGCGGGGAGGACCACGCCAAAGGTCACGTCCGGGTTGTAGAACAGCGGGACGCGTCCGGTCAGTCCGTTCCCGCTGGCTGGAAGGTCCTTCGTATTGACCAGCCGATGCCGATGCGGCCCGGACGCCTCATCCTCGCTTTGCTCGATCAGTACATCGCGCACTTTTTCGATCTGGTGCGTCTGGGTGGGCGGAGTGTGGTGGTAGAGGAGGCTGGCGCGGCCGCTGAAGCCCTCGACACCGAACAGCTCCTCGGCGTAAAGGCCGCCGTCGGGCTTACGGAATTGGGTGTGGCGCTTGTGCGGCACGTCGCCGCGCTGGACGTAGAACATGTGCCCATTATCGCGCCCGGGAATCCCCGCACGCGGGGCGGACTGGTACGGCGGCGCTCCGCGCGGCCGCAGTGGCACGATGTGAGCATGCCAATCACGCGACTCAACCATGCGGTCCTGGGCGCCGCGGCGAGCGCCAACAGCCTCGTCTCAGCTGGGACGAGTGAGAGCATCGAGCTGATCGGCGTGCTCCTCGAGGTGCCCCACGATGAAGCGCTCGATCAGCCGTTCAACCGTCATCTCGCCGATGGTCGGGTGCTGGCCGCGCCGCGTCCAAGCTTCGGGCGGCAGGGCGCGCGCGGCGTCGCTGACCTCGGCAAGCGACGTTCGGACTCGTTGCAGCAGTGCGACGGGATCGGTGTGGCGATCGCGCTCGATTGCCTCGAGGCGTCCCACGTCCGTCTTCACCCGACCGAACGGCACCGGCTCATGCGTGGGCAGGGCGACCACGCGCTGCGCCTGCGCAAGCCAGTAGTCCGGGAACTCGGCGATGTGGGCCCAGACCTGTCCGGCCTCCCATCGTTCGTCTGCGCCGGGATCCGGCTCTGTAAGGCGATCGGGGACGGGGGTGGCGGCATGCTCGACCAGCCGGCCTTCTGCATCGGCCAGGCGGGCGAGGAGGGCTTCGACGGCTGCGCTCATGCAGCTGGCCGTTGCACGACGGGTGCCGTCAGTTTGCCAAGGCGCTCGATTGCGAGCGTCACGGTGTCACCGGGCTCCAGGTAGCGTTTCAGAATTTCGTCCCGGATTTCGAGCAGACACCCGGTGCCCACCGTCCCCGATCCAAGGAGATCCCCGGGTCGCAGGCGGACATCCGCGGAGGCTCGCTCGACCATCTCGCCGAAGGAGAATTGCGGAGCGGACCAGCTGCCGCGCGACAGCTCGTCGCCGTTGACGCTGGCGGTCATCGCAAGGTCGTAGCCCTTGTCCCTGCGCGCATCGGCAAGCTCGTCCGGCGTGACCAGCCATGGACCGATGGAGCTGGCGAAGTCCTTGCCCTTCGCCGGCCCCAGCCTGACCGTCGATTCGTCGCGCTGAAGATCGCGCGCGCTCCAGTCGTTGAGGATCATGTAACCGCCGATCGCCTCCTCCCCGCGTGCCGCGTCGAGATCGCGGACCGGCGTGTCGATGAGCGCGGCCACCTCCAGCTCGTAGTCCAGCTCCTGCGAACCGCGGGGCGCGTACACCGCATCGCCGGGTCCACGAATCTCCGAAATGTTGCTGAAGTAGAAGATCGGCAGGCGATACCACGCCTCGGGAATCTCCATGTCGCGCCGCTTCCACATCGTCCCCACGTGGCGCTCGAAGGCGTAGAAGTCGCGAAAGCTGGGCGGCGCCAGGATCGGCGGACCGAATCGCAGGACTGATGCGTCCAGTTCCTCTTGGGCATCTGCCTCCAGCAGGTCGGCCAGCGCGTCGACCCGCATACCGCCCGCCAGGTGCGCGTCGAGCGTCGTGATGCGCTGGCGAAAGAGCGTGCTGTTGTGGGCGCGGGCGGGTTCCGTCGCGACGAGGGCGCGGCGGGCCACCTCGAGGTCGAGCCAGCGGGCGCCATCGGGGTCCAGGGCGGCGGCGAGCCGCCACGGGGCACCGGCGGGAGCAACCTGCTCCCGGACGTGGGCAATTTTCATCGATACCAGTCTAGGGGTGGTCGCGTCTCGATTTATCGAGGGACTCGCGCTTGAGGCGCGCGGCAGGGTGCGATTTCCTCGGTGCGGCGAGATTCATGCGTCTCGGCGAAGACGGCCACGCAGGCGGCGCCAGCGAGCGATCCCTCGACGGTTCTCGGCAACGGTCAGGCGACGACCGCCATAGCGGGTAAGCGCGTAATCGGCCTGCAGGACACCGATGTCTGAGAGGCCGATCCGGGCGGCATGGTCGTGCGGCGACTCGGTTTCGCGGCGGGTGCGCGCGGGGTCATGTCGCGCCAGGAGGTCCAGTGCCGCGAGATAGGCGCTCACCGCGTCCGTCGGCGTCCCCTTCCAACGGCGCCGTGCGGCTCGACCAAACCGAGGCATCTCCATTCGGAAGGCGCCCTGCGGAATGCTGAACGATCGCTCATCACCGCCGCCGCGTGGCCTTCCGTGGGCACGTCTGCGGACCCAGGTTCGGAGCACGATCACGGCGAGAAGCAGGATGCCTGCCCAGAGAATGACGACGGTCATGATCGGTCCCTGGAGCTGCTCGATCGTGTATTCGCGGATCTCGGGCAGCTGACCGATCTCCTGCGGCGTCAGCGGCCCGGGGAGCGTGAAGCCGAGCCGGCTCAATGCCTCATAGAGCGCAGCGGACAGGATGGCCGCCACGAACGCGCCCGCCAGCAGGAGGTATCCGACCAGGCTGAGCACGGGGCCGATGAGCCCGCGCGTCACGGCGTCCACCGGCAGACCGAGCAGCGAGGCGGCTGGCACCCCGATGGCAAGGACGATGGCCAGCACGCCCAGCACGGTGCCCAGCCACGATCGGTTCGTGCGCCAGTCGACGCCGGTCTCGCGTCCGATCTCCTGGAGACGAGCTAGTCCGGCGGCCATGAACCCGGCTGAGACGAACGTCAGGCTGGCCACGAAGGCCTGCTCGATGAAGACCGGCCGCAGATCACCCACGGCAAGTTGTCCGAGGATCCACGGGACGGCGAGGCCTGGCACGCCGAGGAGCACGAGGCGGGTGAGCGCCCGATCGTCGATCTCGATTCCCCGACCCACGCCGCGCATGGCGGCCACCAGCAGCAGCCAGCCGCCGGGATGGAGCCCGATCGCGGCCGGGAGGTCGCCCTCCAGCACCAGGGACCGCGCGCCGTCATCCCAGAGCCAGCCCACCGCGCCGATCCCGATCAGCACGCCGAAAAAGGTGACCGGGTTATCGTCCGGGCGCAGCAGCCCGCGTCGAACGGCGACGGCCGCAAGTCCGGCGACCGCCGCAAGCTCGAACGTCCCCAGAATCGGGACCCGCCCGTCGATGGCGGTCTCGACGGCGACATAGACGACCGTCAGCCAGGCTCCCTCGGCGAGGATCGCCAGCACGGGCAGGAGCCAGCCGATGGTGCGGTCAGCCCGCCAGGACGAGCGCATCCGCCTCCCTCCAGTTCGGGTCGAGCTCGGCTACGCGGGCCTGGACGCCGAGGGCGGCCATCTGCGACCGATGAACCTCGCGGTCGGGTCCGAAGGTCAGATGTGTGACGGCGTATCCGCTGCGCGACAGCCGGCGAAGGCGATCGGTATATGGCTCGGGATCTCGTGCGCCCATGCTCACGATGGTGCCCCCGGGCGCGAGCCGCTTCGGAACCACGCTCAGCAGCCGCTCGAACGGAAGCGACAGGATCGGCTGCACGCGTGCGAGGATGTCCTCGATACGGCCTAACTGGCTGGCCGCGGCCGATGGCGGCAAATAGGCCCAACGGCGGCCTCCGGCGAGCTGTGCTCCGACGAGCAGGCCGCATGCCGTATCGGTGCGCAGCATGCGCCGTGCGAGCGAGGCCGCCGCGACGCACAGGGCTTCGACCTGGTCGTCGTCGAAGAGCATCAGCCAGTAGGGGCCCGGAACGGTCTGGAGATCGACCGCGAGCAGGACCTGTCGCTCGTGGACCGGCTCGTAGCGACGGCTCACCGGCTCGCCGAGACGGGCGGTGGCGCGCCAGTGGATGCGACGCATCGGGTCACCGGGCTCGTAGCGACGAACGCCCGCGAACCGGGACGGATCAGTGAACAGGCTGGCACGGCTTTTCGCTGTTCCGAGTGGCGCCTGCGCGGTGTGTGGTGCACGGACCGGCACGGTGCGCGGTCGGACGAGCAGCTCTGCCGGCAGCTCGCGATCCTCGTTGTTGGTGCCCCGCTCGAACAGATCGCTGACCGTCAGCCTGATCGGCCCGAACGTGAACGTGCCACGGCGTCGGGCGTCGATGACCAGGTGCCGGACGACGCGCTCGTACCAGAGAAGTGACCATGAATTCTGGAGGACGCTCTGGCCCGGTCGCTCGCTGGCCACGAGCGTCCTCCCGGTGACGCGCAGGGTATCGGTCACGTGATCGTCAGCGGTCAGGAGCGGCACCGGCAGCAGCTTGCGGTTCCAGACTTCGATGTCCAGCGGGACCTGGTCACCCCACACCGCTCGCTCCGTGCCGATGCGCCGTTCATATCCGATCGAGCGAAGCCCGTAGCGCGACCAGAGCGTCGTCAGCCAGCGCGACAGCAGCGTGAGCCCACCGATCAGCAGGAGCCCGGGCGCGCCGAGCAGGGCACCGGCGATCACCATCGCGAGCCCGATCAGGCTCCAACCGTTCACGGCCGCTGCCTCAGCTCACGTCCGCGCCGACTCCGACCGGCACCGTCGCGAGCACTTCGCGGATGACGTCGCCCGCGGTGGCTCCGCGCAGCTCGCGATCGATGTCCACGACCAGCCGATGCGTCAGCACGGCGTCGGCCAGGGCCGACACGTCGTCGGGGAGCACGAAATCGCGGCCGTCGATGTACGCCAGCGCCTGGGCCGCGCGATAGAGCGCAACGCTGGCGCGCGGGCTGGCACCGAGCTGAAGGTCGGCATGCTCCCTGGTGGCGCGAACGATGCGCACGAGGTACGCCTCGACCTCGTCGCTGACCGCTATCTGACGGGTCGCATCGCGAAGGAGTGCCAGCTCGGCGCGATCAATCACCGCCCGCACGGCGTCGAGTGGCTCGTCCGTCGCTCGGTACCGGCGCGCGATGGCGCGCTCATCGGCCTCGTCCGGATAGCCGAGCACGATGCGGACCAGGAACCGATCCAGCTGCGCCTCGGGGAGGGCGAAGGTGCCCTCGAGCTCCACCGGGTTCTGTGTGGCCAGCACGACGAAGGGCGCGGGAATCGGGCGCGTCTCGCCGTCGACGCTCACCTGGCGCTCCTGCATCGCCTCGAGCAGCGCCGACTGCGTTCGGGGAGTCGCCCGGTTGATCTCGTCGACCAGCAGGACGTTCGTGAAAATCGGTCCGGCTATGAAACGGAACGCGCCATCGGCGAGGATGCTGGAGCCGGTGACGTCAGACGGCAGCAGGTCGGGCGTCCCCTGCACGCGCCCGAAGTCGAGGCCGAGCGCTCGTGCAAACGCCCGGGCGACGAGCGTCTTGCCCACGC
This sequence comes from Candidatus Limnocylindria bacterium, assembly GCA_038233215.1. GTDB lineage: Bacteria > Chloroflexota > Limnocylindria > QHBO01 > QHBO01 > JACDBZ01. The sequence continues at coordinate 68,251 of JBBSML010000009.1, read as the reverse complement.
CGGGGACATCCTCGAGCAGCGCGTGACCCTCGGCGAGGAGGGCCACGGTCAGGAGGCGCAGCGAGCCCTCCGCACCGACGACGGCCCGTGCAACTTCTTCGCGCAAGCTTCGCCACAGTCGCGCGCCGCCATGGGGATCGGTCAAGAGCTCTCCGAGTCCTGTGTCTGCCGAGCATACGGTCTTGGACCTGGAGTCGTTCACCGTGAAGCATTTCTGCCTTCGGCATCGATGTCCGGTACGCTCATCCCCGCGCGTATCGTTTCGCCAATCCGCCTCCCAGCAGCCGATGGATGAGCCGTGGCCGACGTTCTTCCGACACCGCTGATCGCCTCCGACGACCATCTCGCCCATGCCGGGTTGATCGAGCTGGCGGCCGGTCGCGAGATCCCGTGCTACGAATCCCCCGACCGAGCGACGGCCATCAGGGAGGCGCTGCTCTCCACCGGTGACTATGTCCTCGAGCCCCCAGGTGCTCACGGTCCGGACGCCATCTCCGCGGTTCACGAGGTGGAGCTGATCGACCTTGTCGAGCATGTCTGGACCGATGCGGTTGCCGACGGATGGGACGCGTCCAGGCCCCTCCTGCCGGACACCTTCATGCTGCAGAGCTACATCGGGCTGATGGCCCTTGACGATCTGCCGGCCGGACGCCATCTCAGACTCGGAGCTTATTGCTTCGACACCGCCACGCCGATCGTGGCCGGGACGGCGAACGCAGCTCGTGCCGCGGTCGACATCGCGCTCACCGCGGCGGACCGGGTGCTCGAAGGCGCTCTGCTCGCCTATGGGCTGTGCCGGCCACCCGGACACCACGCAGGACGCAACCTGATCGGCGGGTACTGCTTCTTCAACAATGCCGCGATCGTGGCGCAATCGATCATCGATCGCGGCGCTCAGCGGGTCGCCATCCTGGACGTCGACTTCCATCACGGCAACGGCACGCAGCAGATCTTCTGGCAACGCGACGACGTCCTCTACGTCAGCCTCCACGGAGATCCGGGAGGCATCTATCCGTACTTTTCCGGCTACGCTGGCGAGCGGGGCGAGGGTCGCGGCGAGGGTACGAACCTGAACCTACCCCTCGGCGCCGGAACCGATGGGGAAGGCTACCTGGCCGCGCTGACGGATGGTCTTGATGCGATCGTCGCATTCTACCCCGATGCGCCGCTCGTCCTTTCTGGGCGGCCTGATCTGGGAGTTCGGCGGTCCGGTGCCGACCTACCTGGCATCCTCGTTCTTTGGCATGACGGCCATCGTCGGCGCGCTGTTCGTCGCATCAAGCATGCGCACCAGGGTCCGTTTCGCACGGTTGCCCGGCATGGTTGCCGAGGTTGCCCGGCAGCGCGCCATCCTCGGAACGTGGCTGGCGGCCCTCGCGATCGGCCTGCCGTGGGGAGCGGTGGCTGGCCTCTTCCCGCTCTTCGGCACGGGCGTCGGTCTGGCCGTCGGGACGGTCGGCCTCCTGCTCGCAGCGCAGTCGCTGGCGAACGGCGCCTCGCGCGTCCCGCTCGGGAGGCTCATCGACCGCCGCCCCATTCCACCCATCGCGGCCGCGGTGACTGCCGGCGGGTACGGGATCGCCATGGCTCTGCTCGGCTTCCAGGGCGGCGTGCCGGGCATCCTGCTCGTCCTCATCGGCGGCGTGGTCCTGCTCGCCTTCACGCTCATGATGGTGCAGGTCACGATCAGCGAGGTTGCGCGACCCGAGCTGCGCGCCACCGGCCTCGGCGGCTACGGCACCTCGCTGTCGGCCGGACTTGGCATCGGCCCATTCATCGCGGGCGGCGTCGCCGATGTCGGAGGCTTCGGCTGGGGGTTCGGGGTGATCGGCATCATCGGCGTCGGCGTGGCGGTCGTCGCCGCCGTTGTCCTTGCCGGCGTGCGCCGCGGACCGGCAGTCGTCGCTGTCCGGGATTGAGCTGTTGTGCCACCAATCGCCCACCCAGCGCGTCTCCCTCTTCATGCGGTTCATGATCGCGCTCGCCATGAGCGCACTCCTTCTCCTCGGATGCAACGTTGTTCCGAGATCGATGCCTTCAGTCGTCCCCTCCCAGGACCCATCCACCGAGATCGACCCTGTGCGTGCGGCAGCGCAGGTCTCATGTGGCGGGCCTGGTTTTCCCGCAGCCCTCCTCGACGAGCCGGGCAGTGCCGAACTGTCCGACGATCCTGCGGCAAAGGTCCTCCGTCGCCACCTGTCCGAGTCCGGTCCCGAAACCGAGTGGCTGCCCGAGACCGGATGGCGGGAGGTCGTCCGGACCGACACCGAGGTGGCATACGTCGCCGATGCCGAACCCGGGACCGATCCGCCGTATGCCGAGGTGACCGTCACGCACGACGGCGATGGATGGCAAATCGGCGGCTGGGGTCAGTGCCGGCTGCAGGCAGATGTGGGACCGCAGCTTGGGTTGGCCTCGTTCCGCGTCGACCCCGCGACCGAGCTCGGTCCCCTGCTGACGGAGATCCCGGTCCTCGTCACCGAGCGGGCCTGTAACAGCGGGGAGAATGCCCGTGGGCGTATCGCCGATCCAACGATCCTGCTCACCGATGCGGCCGTCACCGTCGTCTTCGCCGTTCGACCACGCGACGGTGGACACGACTGCCCGGGCAACCCGGAGACGCCCCATCTGCTCCGGCTTCCGGAGCCACTCGGCGATCGGTCCCTGTTCGACGGTTCGGAGGTTCCGCCGCGAGATGCCACGCTCTGCGTTGAACATGGGATCTGCTCGCCCTGAGCCCGTACGTACGTCGCTCGCGATTCGCCATACTTGATTGATGAGCCGACTTCGTGACGGCGGCGGCAGCGGCGTGCCGCGCGAGACGAGCTGGGAGCGCGTCGCGACCTGGTACGACGGCTGGGTCGGCGACCACGGCTCGACCTACCATCGGGAGCTGGCCATCCCGGCCGTGCTCGATCTGCTCCAGGCGCAGCACGGCGAGGAGATCCTGGATATCGGCGGTGGCCAGGGAGTGCTGGCTCCGTATCTCACTGAGGCAGGCGCGGCCGTCACCGTCGTCGACGCCTCGGCAAGGCTGATCGCCGCGGCCGAGCGCCGTCATGCGGGATTGCCCAACGCACGCTTCCTGGTGGGCGACGCACGGCGGCTGCCGGCGGTCGCGGGACTCGAGCTGGGTGGCTACGACGCGGCCGTCTTCCTGCTCTGCATCCAGGACATGGATCCACTCGAGGACGTGGTTCGCGGGGTGGACTGGGCGCTGGGCTCACGTGGTCGCGTCGTGCTCCTGATGACTCACCCGGCGTTTCGGCAGCCGCGCCATTCCGGCTGGGGCCTCGACGAGGGTCGGAAGCTGACGTATCGGCGCATCGATGCCTACCTGGGCGAGATGGCGGTGCCGATGAAGTCGCTGGGCGGTGGATTGCCGACGCGGTCATTCCATCGGCCCATCAGCACCTACGTGAACGCCTTCGCCGTTGCCGGGTTCGCCGTCGACGCCATGCTCGAGACCCCGGATCTGCCACCGGACCGACGGCCCGGAAAGGCGACACGCGGAGACGCCCGCGCGAACGCTGAGATCCCGATCTTCCTCGGGCTCCGCGCCGTCCGCCGGTGATGCGCTGAGCGCGCGACTGCGTTTCGCAGGAGAATGCGCCTCCGCGTCCCCCGTACCGCAGGACAGACTCCATGACCGTCAAGGCACGCACCCGTCGATCGCCGGCAGCCAGCGCCGCCGCGCTGATCGCGGTCCTCCTCCTCTTCGGCGCTCTCACCTTCGTCGCCGGCCTCGCCGTCGGCAGCGATGGGCCGGGGGCCGCGCAGGCGGACCCGTCGACCTCCGAGGCACCTTCGGGAGCTGTGCCCTCCGAGGCATCCGCGCCAGCGGCAACGCCGACACTCGAGACGGTGACCTGCGCCGAGCCGACCGAGGCGTTCGCTGTCCTGTGCGAGACCTACGCCCAGATCAAGGGTGAGTACGTCGACGAGATCAGCGACGAGGAGCTCGTCGACGGCGCGGTGCGCGGGATGATCGAGTTCGGGCTCGAGGATCCGTACTCCGGCTACCTGCCGCCCGACCAGTACGGATCTGCACTGGACGATCTGACCGGCGAGTTCAGCGGCATCGGCGCCGAGGTCGGCATGGAGAACCTCATCGAGGCCGATGACCTCGCCGCGTGCACGGTTGTGACGCAGAACTGCGCCATGGTCATCGTCGCGCCGCTCGCCGGCTCCCCGGCCGAGGAGGCCGGATTGCGTGCCGGCGACCTGGTGCTCGAGATCGACGGCGTCTCCACGGTCGGTGAGTCGGTCAGCTCACTGGTTTTCGAGGTTCGTGGCGAAGCCGGGACCGATGTCACGCTCACCGTCGACCGCGACGACGAGGAGCTCGATATCACCATCACGCGCGCGGTGATCGACCTTCGCGAGGTTGAGGCCGAGATCCTCTCAGATGGCATCGGCTACATCCGGCTGACGACATTCACCGATCGTGCCACGGGCCTCTTCCGTGAGGAGCTCGGGGCCTTGCTCGAGCAGGGCGCCACCTCGCTCGTGTTCGATCTGCGCGGCAATCCCGGTGGATTCATCGTCACCGCGCAGGGCATCGCCAGCGAGTTCGTGGCGCCCGGCGAGCTGCTCTTCACCGTCGAGTCCGGTGAGGATGTGCAGCGCTGGGAATCGGAGCCGGGCGGCCTTGCCCAGACCGATGCGATTTCCGTGGTCGTGCTGGTTGACGAGGGGTCCGCTTCCGCGTCGGAGATCGTCGCGGCGGCGTTACAGGAGAATGGCCGCGCGACCATCCTTGGGGAGCCGACCTTCGGCAAGAACACCGTCCAGATCTGGAACGACCTGCCGAACGGCGGCGGCCTGCGCATCACCACCGACCGATGGTTCACGCCCGAGCACAATTCCGCGGCGCCCGACGGGATCGCCCCTGACGTGATCGTCGCCTCGCCCGAGGATCCGTTGGGTGGCGATGATCCGCAGCTTGACCGGGCCGTTGAGCTGCTCAGCGGCGGCTGATCGCGGGCGCCTGGGATTGCCCGTCGGCGCCGCTGAACGGCGCTGACTGAGCCAGTGGACCACGCACGGGACTGCCGGGCCTGGTGATCCGCCTGCCCGGGTCGGCATTGCGCCGCTCAGCAGCTCAATTGGTGACCGGGGGACGCGGCAGCCATCCCGGTATCTGCCTCGTGCGGGGTGGCGCCGCTGAGCGGCGGTCGGAGCGGATCGCGCAACTACCCCGCCAGGATGCGCACGAAGAGCTCCGGGTCGACGTTGCCGCCGGAGATGATCACCACCCGCGCGTCGTCGCCGTTCACGCGTGGCGCACGATCAGCGAGATGGGCTGCCATGGAGGCCGCGCCCGACGGCTCCACCACCAGGCGTGCGCGGCGGGCGAGCTGACGCATCGCGTCGGCAATCTCGCTTTCGCTGACGGTGACGATCTCGTCCATGAAACGGCGCAGGTGTTCGAACGGTAGTGGTCCGAGGGAATTCGTACGCAGCCCGTCCGCCATGGTCCGCACCGTCTGATCCGCGGTCCAGTGCACGATCTCGCCGCGCTCGAGCGACTCCTTTGCATCTGCCGCAAGCTCAGGCTCGACGCCGATCACCCGCGCGCGCGGGACCAGCGCCTTTGCGGCCGTTGCCACGCCGGACGACAATCCGCCGCCGGACACCGGCACGAGCACGCTCGTTACTTCCGGCAGATCTTCGACGATCTCCAGTCCGCAGGTTCCCTGACCGGCGATGATGGCGGGGTCGTCGTACGGTTCCACCATCACGAGGCCTCGTTCCTCGACGAGCTGCAGCGCGCGCCGATGGCGCTCCTCCGAGTCGTTGCCGGTCGTGACAATCTCGGCGCCGTCGCGCAGGACGCCATCCACCTTCACCTTGGGCGCGTTCTCCGGCATGCAGATGACGGCCGCCGCGCCCAGCAAGCGTGCCGCGCGGGCCACCGCCTGAGCGTGATTGCCGGATGAGTAGGTCACCACGCCCCGCGCGCGTTCCGCATCGGTCAATGAAGCGACCTTGTTGTAGGCGCCGCGCATCTTGAACGCGCCGACCGGCTGGAGCGACTCCGGCTTGAGCCAGGTGGTGTCGTCCCATTGCAGCAGCGGAGTCCGGGTGGCCACGGCGCGGATGCGGTCGGCTGCCTCCCGAATCTCCTCGATGGAGACGATGTGCGGGGCAAGGATGGTGTTCATGCGCCGAGCGGTCGATCCGTCGCGAATCCGATCCATCGGCCCGCCGGGTCGGTGAAGGCTGCCCACCAGCCCATGTCGCCGCCGATCTCGGTGCGCTGGCTCACGACCGTGCCGCCTGCCGCAGTCACCCGATCCAGCGCGCCTTCGAGGTCATCGGTGTCGAAGGTGATGCGCACGCCGTTTCCGAGCTTGTCTTCGGCAGCCAGGAGATACCGCCCAGCATGTTGCCATCCGGCCCGATGACAGCAAAGTAATCTTCACCGAAGGGATCGAAGGTCCACCCGAAAACCTCGCCGTAGAACCGCTTGGCGTCATCCAGATCCGGCACCGGGATCTCCCACCAGCTCATCTTCGTGATCGCGTTGGTCATGCCTCCTCCTCCATCGATCAGTACGCTCGAGCCCAGGTCGCGATGTCGACGCCGGGCTTGCCGCAGTGCATGCAGACGGCGCCGGGATCCGTCGGCTCGATGGGCAGGAAGCGGATGGTCGCCTTCGTCTTGGTGCTGATCTCGGCCTCGCAGGCGCCATCGCCGCACCATGCGCCGACCCAGAAGCCGCCCTCCGCCTCGAGGCCCGTCGCGAACGCGTCGAATGAGCTGATCTCGTGCGTGTTCGCGTCGCGGTAGGCACGTGCATCCGCGAAGAGCGCCTGTTGGACCGATGCGAGGCGCGCGGCCATCCCGCCCGCCACCTTCGCAATGGCGACCTCTTCCTTGTCACCGCCCAGGCGGCTGACGATCACCACGCGGTCGGCGGCCACGTCGCGCGGTCCGAGCTCGATCCGGACCGGCACGCCCTTGAGCTCCCACTCGGCAAACTTGTAGCCCGGCCGGTGTTGCTCGCGATCATCTAGACGCACACGGATGCCCGCCGCGGCAAGGTCGGATCGCAGCTTCTCGGCGACGCTCAGCACCGCGGCGCGTTCGTCTTCGGATCGATGGATCGGCACGATGGCGACTTGGATGGGCGCAACCGCGGGTGGCAGGCGCAGGCCGGCGTCGTCGCCGTGGGCCATGATGGTGCCGCCGATCATGCGGGTGGTGAAGCCCCAGGAGGTTCCCCAGGCGTGCTCGGAAGTGCCCTCGGCGTTGATGAAGGTCACATCGTAGGCCTTCCCGAAGTTCTGGCCAAGGAAGTGGCTGGTCCCGCACTGGAGCGCCTTGCCGTCAAGCATGAGGCCCTCGATCGGATATGTCTCCACAGCGCCGGGGAATCGTTCACCGGCCGACTTGCGTCCCTTGTGGACCGGTATCGCCAGGACGTCTTCCGCGACCTCGCGGTATACCTCGAGCATGCGTAGCGCCTCCTCCCGTGCCTCGGCGCTGGTCGCGTGGGCGGTGTGGCCCTCCTGCCACAGGAACTCGGAGGTGCGCAGGAAGAGGCGCGTGCGCATCTCCCAGCGCACGATGTTGCTCCACTGGTTGTACAGCAGCGGCAGGTCGCGATAGCTCTGGATCCAGCGCTTGTACGTGCTCCAGATGATCGCCTCCGAGGTCGGGCGGACGGCTAGCGGTTCCTCGAGCTTCTGGCCGCCTCCATGCGTGACGACGGCAACCTGCGGCGCGAAGCCCTCGACGTGATCGGCCTCCTGCTGGAGGAGGCTCATAGGGATGAGGAGGGGGAAGTAGAGGTTCTCGTGACCCGTCGCTTTGAAGCGGTCGTCGAGCGCGCGCTGCGTCAGCTCCCAGATCGCGTAGCCGTGCGGCTTGATGATCATCGAGCCCTTGGCCGGACCATGCTCGGCGAGCTCGGCCCGCTTTACGACCTCGTTGTACCAGGCCGGAAAATCGTCGGTCTGCGACGGCAGCTTGTTCGTGCTCATGAAGGACCGATGCTAGCGGACCTAGAGGTTGCCGCGCCGGGCTTGCTCGATCTCGATCGCCTCGAAGAGCGCCTTGAAGTTGCCGACCCCGAAGCCGCGCGATCCGTGGCGCTCGATGATCTCGAAGAAGAAGGTCGGCCGATCCTGCACGGGGCGCGTGAAGATCTGGAGGAGATAGCCCTCCTCGTCGCGATCGGCCTCGATGCCGAGCTCCTCGAGCGTGTTCATCGGCACACCAACGTCGCCGACCCGGTCGGGCAGGGACTCGTAGTAGGCGTGCGGCATGCCCAGAAATTCGATACCGCGCTCCCGCAGCGTCCGCACCGTGCCGACGATGTCGTCGGTGCGCAATGCGATGTGCTGGGTCCCGGCGGTGCCGTAGTAGTCGAGGAACTCCTGGATCTGGCTCTTCTTCTTGCCGGCCGCGGGCTCGTTGATCGGGAACTTGATGCGGCCGTTCCCGTTCGTCATGACCTTGCTCATCAGCGCCGAATAGTCGGTGTGGATGACCTTGTCGTCGTAGTGGATGAGCTGGGCGAAGCCGAGCACGTTTTTGTAAAAGTCGACGAACCGATTCATGTCGCCGAGCCCCACGTTGCCGACGCAATGGTCGACCTCGAGCAGGATCTGACCCGTCGCCGACGGTGCCGGTTCCGTGATCCTGTGGTACCCCGGTGCGAAGGTGCCGTGATAGTCGGAACGATCCACGAACGAGTGGAGCACCTCGCCGTAGGTGTGAATGGCGGAGCGGCGCAGGGTCCCCTTCTTGCCCTCCAGCTCGGTCGGCTCCAACGCGCTGACCGCCCCGCGCGAGGTCGTCTCGCGCCAGGCGCTCTCGACGTCGTCCACCGCGAATGCGATGTCATGCACCCCGTCACCACGGCGCGCCACGTGTTCGGCGATCTCGCCGTTGGGTGAGATCGGCGCGGTGAACACGAACCGAATGTCGTTCTGGACCATCACGAAGCTGGACCGATCCCGTACACCGGTCTCGAGCCCGGCGTACGCCACCGGCGTGAAACCCCACAGGGCGCGGTAGTAATGCGCCGCCTGCTTGGCGTTGCCGACCCAGAATTCGACGTGGTCGATGCCCTTGAGTGGGAGGAAGTCCTGAGCCTCGGCAGCCGCGTTCTTGTTGAGAATCGCGCCGGCCTGGTTCGCCGCACCGCGAGTGATGGTATCGGTCATGGTGAACGAGTCTACCGCACGACCGACACCGTCTCAGGACTCCCACCATTGCCCGATACATTGGGCCGTACAGCGCACGCCCGGCCTTCCACGCGCCGGACGACCCGATTGATGAGGCCGCTTGGCTCCGGAATCGGTGTTCGCGTGCCGCACTGCCTCATACATCGCGGGAGAGGCAATCAGGCCGAGGTTCCGGCTTTGAGGGCCACCTCGATCATCCCGTCGATGGCTCGATCGAGCTCCTCCAGCGGCAGGTAGCTCTCCTCGCTGGCTATCTCCTCCGAGAGTACGTCGCTCACGGTCAGCGCGCACGCCGCCTGCACCCCGGCTCGAGCGGCCAGGAAGAAGAGTGCCGAGGCTTCCATCTCGAAGGCCAGCACGCCGCGGTCGCGCCAGCGCGACGCGTAGTCGTCGTCGGTGTTGTAGAAGACGTCCACCGATGCGACGAGGCCGGTTCTGGCGCCGATGCCTGCGGCTTCGGCCGCATCGACGAGCGCTCGAGTCAGCGTGAAATCGGCGGCCGGCGCGTACGCCTCGCCACGCAGATAGGTCGTTGTTGCGCCGTCGACCGGGCAGGCGGCGGTGGCGATGACAAGGTCGCCGGTCTTCAGGTCGGTCGCGATGCCGCCGCAGGTGCCCACGCGGATGAGGCGCCTGGCGCCGAGCCGCAGGAGCTCTTCGACGACGATCGAAAGGCTCGGCGTTCCCATTCCGCTCGTCTGCACGCTGACCGGGGTGCCTGCGTAGGTGCCGGTGAAGCCGAACATCCCTCGATGGTCATTCACCTGTCGGACGGAGCCTTCATCGAAGCGTTCGGAGATGCGGCGCGCGCGGTTCGGATCGCCAGGGAGAAGGACGAGCGGCGCGTAATCGCCGTCCTCTGCGCGGAGGTGAATCTGTGGCATGCGTCTAGCCTACAGAATGGCGCGACGCGTGCAGAGGAGCGATCGTGAGCGAAGCAAGCAAGCCAGGAGGGTCGGCGGCAGCGGATTCCTCCGTGAGCACCACGGCCCGTGACCTGGTGCGGGCCGCCGGCGGCGGGCTGCTGATCGGTCTTCCATTGTTCTACACCCTCGAGATGTGGGCCCATTCCTTTCTCCTCCCGTCGTGGAAGATCGTCCTCCTGATCGGTGTCGCCTTCATCGTGGTCGTCGGCTACAGCGCCGTGAGCGGCTTCCGGCGCGACCGGACCTGGGCTGAGCTGCTGATCGACTCGGTGGAGACGATGGGGATCGCCGCAGTGGTGGCGACCCTGGCCTTGCTGCTGCTCGGCCGGATCGGTCTGGAGACCGGGCTGCGCGACGCGATCGGCAAGATCGCGCTGGAGATGATCCCGGTCGCCTTCGGAGTGTCGCTGGCGGGCGCCCAGCTCGCCTCGTCCGACGACGATCCCGACGATGCCGAGGACCAGGGCAGCGACGTGGCCGACGGAGCTGGTGTGGGGGCCTTTGGCAGGCTCTTCATCGCGGCCGGTGCCGCGCTTCTGTTCGCGCTCAATGTCGCGCCGACCGAGGAACCGGTGCTCCTCGGCATCGAAGCCGAGTGGTGGCTGCTCATCCTCACGATTCCCGCCAGTCTGCTGATCACGCTGGGCCTCGTCTTCTACGCCGACTTCCGCGGCGGCCGCGAGTTCAAGGTCGGGGATAGCCCGCTCGACCATCCGTTCACCGAGACGCTGGCCGCCTACGCGGTGAGCCTGCTCGTGGCGCTGCTGCTCATGTGGGCGTTTGGCCGGACGGATGGGGCATCGGTGTCAACGATCGTGGGGCAGACCCTCATGCTGGCGCTGGTGGCCTCCTTCGGTGCCGCGGCCGGTCGCCTCCTGGTGGGCGGCGGCCAGGGAAAGCAGCAGCAGGAGGCCTCGTAGCGTGCGTCAGAATTGGCTCGAATGGATGGTCCTGGGCGTCAGCGTCGTGGCGGTGGTCGGCCTCGTCGGCTTCCTGATCTTCGACGGCATCACCGATGAGGGCCGGCCGCCCGAGCCGAGGACGGAGCTGTTGGCCCAGGCCGCGTATGAGTTCGCGGGCGGTTGGATCATTCCCGCGACCGTGACGAACGACGGTGACGAGGCGGCCGAGGCGCTCGCGCTGCGCGCGACGGCCTCGATCGACGGAGCCGAAGAGGAGAGCGAGATCAGCATCGATTACCTGCCCCCGGGAAGCGATGTCGACGTCTCGTTCGGCTTCAGCGGGCCGCCGGAGGGCGAGGTGACCGTGCAGGTCGTTGGCTTCAGGCTACCCTGAGGTACATGACCAGCCGTTGGGCCGATGAGCTCACCTTCGCCACGACCCTCGCGCGCAGCGCCGGAACCACCCTGACCGAAAGCTACGAGAAACTCGATCGGATCGATTACAAGAGCAAGCGCGATGTCGTGACCAACGCGGACTATGCCTCCGAGCGCCTTGTCATCGATGCCATCAAGGATCGCTTCCCCGGCGATGCCATCCTGGCCGAGGAGTCGGGCGACCACGCCGGTGTTCTGCGCGACGACGGCTCTCACAATGGACGGACGTGGGTCATCGACCCACTCGATGGAACCGTCAACTACGCCAACGGCATTCCGTACTACTGCGTGAGCATCGGCCTGGTGGTCGACGATGTGCCGACGGTCGGCGTCGTCTTCGATCCCGCCCGCGACGATCTGTACAGCGCCGTCATGGACGGTCCGGCCCGGCTGAACGGTGAGCCGATCGCGACCTCGACCAAGGAGACGCTGTCGGATTATGTTGTCAGCCTCGCCGTCATCGGGCGCGGAGGGTTGGCACGGGAGCGGAAGATCGCCCCGCTGATCCGGATCCATCGGCGCATGGGGAGTGCCGCCCTGGCGTTGGTCTACGTGGCCAATGGCCGCTTCGACGCGTTCGTCCAGAACGGCGGCCTCTCGCCGTGGGACGTCGCTGCGGCGGGACTCATCGCCGAGCGTGCGGGGGCGGTCGTCACCGATATCACCGGTGCCGGCTGGTGGAATCCGAAGCTGACCGGCCCGCGGACGAGTGTCCTGGCCGCACCTCGGGCGCAGCACGGCCCCCTGCTCGAGTTGCTCGGCTCGCTCAAGACGAAGCTCCAGACCCGTCGCTGACCGCACGGTCGAGCACATGGGCCAGCATGCCCAGGGTCAGGGCGGTGGCGCCCCAGACACGAACGCCACCGTACCGATACGCCCCTGCCCGGACGGTCAGGCCGCGAACGCTGAACTCCTCGATTCCGATGGAGGACTCATCGAAGAGTGCCGCGAGAGGCAGCTCGATGATCGCGGCCACCTCGGCATCGTGCGGTATGAGTGCCGGCCGGCTGGCGACGGTCCCCACGAACGGGCGCAGCTCGAAATTGCTGACCGGAATCCAGACGTCGTCGAGCACGCCGATGACGCGAACGAACTCCGGCTCGAGGCCGATCTCCTCCCAGGCCTCGCGCAGGGCGGCGGCTTCGGGACTGACGTCCGCGGGATCGACCGCGCCACCCGGCAGCGATACCTCACCAGCGTGGGCGCGCATGTCGGCATGGCGAACGGTGAGGGGGATCACCAGCTTGCCGTCGGCATCAGGGTAGATCGCCAGGAGCGTGGCGGCCGGACGGGCCGCCGGGAAGGTCGCGCGGTCGTATCGGCCCCGGCTTGTCTCGCCCTGGGCGTTTCGCGGCAGAAGGCGCTCATCGAGCGGGATCGGTCGGACGGCCCGATGCAGCAGATCGGCGAGCACATCCTCCCAGCCCGCCGCAGCGCGTAGTATTCGGTCCATGACCCAGGGACACCTCGATCGTGACAGCCGCGTTCGCGACGCGCTCTACCGCACGCGCGTACTCGTCAACCGTACCCCGCATCTGAGCCGGCAGACACGCCGGGAGGCCAATCGTGCGGTCGACATTCTCGATGGCCAGCTCGGCCTGAACCAGGTCAATGCCGCCGAAGCCTCCCGCGGCATCGAGCTGCTGAACCGAGCCCATGCGTCATTGACCTTCGGCCTGCTGCGCAGCGCGGATTTCGCCGATCGATTCGCGCCTGCCCTGCGGCGATTGGGCATGCGCGGCATCACGGACCGACTGGACGAGGTCCCCTCCTCCGTGATGGCCCTGCCCATTCCCGGTCCGGCCGGTGCGCGCGAGCACCGCGATGACCTGCCGTCGGATGACCGCCTCGACGCTGCGGGCAACCCTCTCCCGCCGCCGCCCGGCTTCTACTAGGGCCTCCGGCAGGATCCCGCCGAACTATCGGTCTTCAGCCGACACGAGGGAAACCTTCGTGACCCAGCGCACGGATCAGGGAAGCATCGGTCGGCGTTGAGCCGAGTTCGAGTCGCTGACCGATGACTGCCGCGAGCGGCGGCTCAAGATGAGTCGAGGTCAACGCGTCCCACGCTTCGGGAGCGAAGATCTGTGATGTCGAGCCGTCGAGGATGACTCGTCCTCCGCGCAGGACGATCACGCGCTCGAACGTCTCTGCCACGAACCGCATGTCGTGGCTGATGGCGATCACCGTTCTGCCCTCGGCGGCCACGGCCTCGATCACATCTCGGACTCGCTCCACGCCTCGCGCGTCCTGTCCGGTCGTCGGCTCGTCGAGGACGAGGACCGGGGTGCGCATCGACAGCACCGAGGCCAGGGCAAGCAGCTTGCGGCGCGACTGGCCCAGGTCGTATGGGTTCGTCTCATCCTCCCCGCCGAGCCCGCTCGCCTCGAGGGCCGCATCCACGGCATCCTCGAGGTCAGTCCCGGAGCGGCCGAGGTTGCGCGGTCCGAATTCGACCTCGGATCGGACGGATCCGGCGAATATCTGGCGATCGGGGTCCTGGAAGGCGAGCCCCACGCGCGACGCGAGCTGTGCGACCGTCAGACGAGACGCATCGGTCCCGTCGATGATGACCCGTCCTTCAGTTGGCCGCAGTAGCCCGTTGAGGTGTCGCACCAGGGTCGTCTTGCCGCTGCCGTTCTGGCCGATGATCGCGAGTCGCTCGCCCGCCGTGATCTCGAGGTCCACGCCGTCAAGCGCGCTGATGTCTCCATCGACGTAGCGATGCGTCAGCGCATCGGTCCGTAGCTCAGTCACCGGTGAGCGCCTCAGCCAGGCGGGCGTCATTCGCACCAGCCGCTTCTGCGGCTCTCCGCAGCCTCACCGGTGATGGCGCCGCCACGCCGAGCCCGTCCAAGCTCGGATCGGCGAGGACCTCCGCGGCGGGACCGCTGAGCACCACGCGCCCCCCATTGAGCACGACGAGCCGTGAGCAGATCGAGGCGAGCAGATCCGTCTTCTGTTCCGCGATCAGGATGCTCGCCCCGCCGGCAGCAAGGCGTTCGATGGCATCACCGATCAATTGCGTCCCCGCCGGGTCCAGCTGGGCGGTCGGCTCGTCGAGGACCAGGTGCGCCGGGCGCATCGCCAACAGGCCCGCCAGCGCGACGAGCTGTTGCTGGCCACCCGACAGTCGGCGTGGGTCGCGCTCGACCAGCGCATCGATGCGCAGGGCGCTCAGCGCAGCCCAGGTGCGCGAGATGACTTCGTCGCGCGGCAATCCCAGGTTCATCGGCCCGAAGGCGACCTCCTCGAACACGGTGTCGGTCACCTGCGAAAGCTGTGTCGACGGGTTCTGGAACGCGATGCCGATGCGTTGGCTGAGCCGATGCATCGGCCACGAATCGACGTCTTCACCGTCGAGGGTGAGGCTGCCGCGGATCTGGCCGCCGACGGTGCGTGGCGCGAGGCCACTGAGCACGAGGCAGAGGGTCGTCTTGCCGGCCTCGGATGGGCCTGCCAGGCCAACGACCTCGCCCTCGCCCAGCTCCAGGTCGACGTCGATCAATGCCGGCTTCGAGGTGTCAGCGTAGCGGTATCCGATGCCGGCCAGCGTGATCGTCACGTGAGCCCGGCGCTGATGCGCACCACGATGAGCCCCAGCAGCGCGATGAGCAGCAGCCAGCGAGCGAACGACTGTCGCGTGGAATCGGCGGGCGTCCAGAGCAGCGTGCGACGACCCGGCCGTGTGAAGCCGCGGGCCTCGAGCGCCATCGTGCGCTCCTCCACTTCGGCGATCGAGCCGAGAATCACCGGCCCGACGATCGGGACGATACCGCGGACGCGCCGCCAGATGCTGCCCTCGGTGTCGAGGCCACGCGCGCGCTGCGCCGCGGTGATCTGTGCCGCCCGCTCGACCATGGCCGGTACCGTCTGCACGGATGCGTTGGCGACGAATGCCGCGCGGGGATTGATGCCACGCCGTTCGAGGTCCACGGTGAGATCGCCAGGTCGGGTGGTCAGATAGAAGAGGGTGACCGCGCCGCTGATGGCAAGGATGCGCACGAGGATCTCGAGCGCGAAGCCGAGTCCCTCGGCGGTCGCCGTGATCGGGCCGATGCGCAGCAGTACCTGCGAACCGCCGGGGAAGAAGAAGAGGTTGACGAGGAAGGCTGAGATGGCGATGGGGAGGGCCAGCAGAAGCGCGGTCCGGAAGAGCCGGCCGAGGACTCGAGCTGACAACGCCGGCACGATTACGGCGCCGGCTGTCAAGAGCATCGGCCCGGGGAGGCCACCGAGCACGACCGCCGCGATGGCCGTCACCGTCGCCAGGGTTGCCTTGGTGAGCGGATTCAGACGGTGGTAGGCAGTTGGGCCGGGGCGGCCGAGGAAATTCGGTACGCTCCCGCCGACGGGTTGCCTGCCGCTCAGGCGGCCGCTCCCCGCCATCCGCCCTCCTCCAGGTCCTCCGCATTGCGTTGCTCGATCAGTCGCTCACCCTGGGGGAATCGCGCCTTCGTCCGACGCGCCATCGCGGCCAGCACCAGGTAGACCACGAAGAACGTGACAAGCTTGTCGACCGGATCGGAGAGCAGGCCCTGCTGGAAGGTCGCTGTCTGCAGATCCGCCCCGCCCTGCCGGAATGCGGCCACCAGGAAATCGGTCCCTCCGCCGGTGACCCCGCCGAAGACGTTGGCACTGATCGGAGCGCTGACCAGCGCAGCGACCAGGCCGGTGACGACGCCCAGCACCGTCACGTAGGCGACGGTCAGGTCACGGCGAACGAAGAGGAGCCCCAGGAAGCCGACGACGAAGGCCACGAACAGCCCGCCGATCAGCCAGCCAACGACGGCAAAGATCGGGTCGGTGCTATCCGGATTGAAGAACTCGAAGCCCGCGGCGTAGAACCGCACGTAGGCGTAGATGCCGAGGCCGATCACGACCGCGAGGGCGACGAGCCCCCCGATCGCCAGCTCACCCATTGGCCGGTTCGGGCGCGGTCGCAACCAGCCGGCGCGTCCGGCAAGCCCGGCGAACACCCCGATCACGACCGCCACGATGCCGAACGCCGCGGCCGGGCCGTTCTGGAACGGCGGCGGCACGACGTACGTCCACAGGATGTTGGACAGGAATCCGGTCAAGGCGCCGGCAACCGGTCCCGCCAGGGCGCCGACCAAAATGGTGCCGATGCTGTCGAGATAAATCGGGAGCTTGAGGGCGTTCGCCACCGTTGCGCCCAGGATGATGTTGATCGCGACGGCGATGGGCATCAACACGATCGTGCGAGTGTCGAACTGGGAGGCGATCGAACTGAAGCCGCCGGTCTGGGCATACTCGACTGCCGCGTAAACGAGGAATGCGCCGACGAGCGCGATGGCGCCGATGAAGGCGAACGAGTTGGCTCCTTCGGTGTCAAAGAAGTTGCCGGTGTCGACGCCGGTCGCGAAGTTGCCGATGGTGATCATGCCGAGCAGGATCACGATGACGAAGGCCGCGAGGGCGGCGATCCAACGCGCGATCATGTTCTGGTCCCTCCTCCGTTTGGTGTGTGGCTCAGTCCTGCGGGGCGCCGACGGCGCGCCCGAGACGCGTGATCAGTTCCGCCTTCATGCCGGCGGCGTCGAGGGCCGTTGCGACCGACACCGGCGGCCGGTCATCCGCCTCCGAGCGATACAGACTCCCGGCCATGGCCGCATCCGAGCTTGTATCGCAGGCAAGACGCTCCTCGACGGTTTCGGTCACGAGGTCGGGGCGGAGGAGCGAACCGATCAGCACGACCGGGTCGTGGAGGTACGCGCCGTCGATGCCATCCGCCTGCTTGTGGAAGCCCACGTAGAAGCGGATCGCGTCGCGGACGATTCCGGCGAGGTGCGTCTCGGGCAGGTCCCGAAGGTCTTCCATGGTGAAGATGATGTCCTGGGTCGCGTCGAGCGGAAAGATGCGATGAATCGCTCCGGCGCGCAGGCACGCCTCGACTGCCTCGGGATCGACGCAGGCATTCCACTCGCCCGTCTCGGTGGTGTTGCCGCGCTCCTCGAGCGTGCCGCCCATCCAGATCACCTCGCGTGCCCCACCAGCGAGATCGATGCCCTGCTGGGTGGCGGACGCCAGGTTCGTCAACGGCCCCAGGGCAACCACCGTCATCTCTCCGGGATGGCGGCTGACGTGAGCGCCGAGATAGCGGCTGGCCGGGATGGCGGTGTACTCGGTGGTACCAAGCTGACGGTCCTCGCCGCGCAGCTCGACGTACCCGGTGCCTGTGGGTCCATGCGTGTCGGGTGCCGTCCGCAGGCGACGCTGGAGCGGTCGCGCGGCCCCGATGCTGACAGGGACGTCGCCACGCCCGACCATGCGCAGGATCTTGCCGGTATTGCGCGCCACGTGATGGATCTCGACGTTGCCGGCCACGCACGTCACGCCGCGCAGGTTGATCTCCGGGCTGGTGGCGGCAATGAGCAGGGCGATCATGTCGTCGATCCCGGTGTCCACGTCCAGGATCAGGGGGCGCGGCTCCTGCTTGGGCGGTGCGGCGGCGTTCATCGGCCGCCTATGGTACGCGCCAGCCGCCCGCCTGGCCGACGTTCGTCCCCAGGGGGCGGCCAAGGGCCCCGCTGATGTACCGGGCCGCGACAATCAGCCGGTCGAGATCCACCCCGTGCGAGAGGCCTTCACGGTCGAGCATGTACACGAGGTCCTCGGTGGCGAGATTGCCGGCCGCACCCGGCGCGTACGGACAGCCACCGGTGCCGCCGGTCGAGGCGTCGAAGCAGCGGATGCCGAGATCAATCGCCGCGCTGACGTTGGCGAGCGCCGTGCCGCGCGTATCGTGGAAGTGCATGGCGAGCCGCTCAGCGTCGATACCTGCTCCGAGCAGCGCGCCGACGACGCGTCGCACATCGGCCGGTCCGGCCACGCCGATGGTGTCGCCGATACTCAGCTCCTCGACGCCCAGCTCCAGCAGCTGAAGTGCGACGCCCACGACCGCGGCCTCGCCCACATCACCCTGGTACGGGCAACCGAAGGCGGTGCTCACGTACCCACGCGTCCACCAGCCTCGCTCTCGGGCACGCGCCAGGACCGGTTTGAAGGCATCGATCGATTCGACGATCGTCATGTTGATGTTCGCCCGCGTGAACGGCTCGGATGCGGCAGTGAACACGCAGACGGCCTCGGCGCCTGCGGCCTCGGCGCGCTCCAGCCCCCGTGAGTTGGGGACCAGGACGGGATATCGCATCCCGGGCCGGCGTTCCAGGCGTGACATGAGCTCACCGGCGTCGGCCAGCTGCGGGATCGCTTTGGGTGAGACGAAGCTGGTGGCCTCGATTTCACGCAAGCCGGCATCGGCGAGCAGCTCGATGAAGCGCAGCTTGGCCTCGGTCGGGATCGGAGCCGTCTCGTTCTGGAGCCCGTCGCGCGGGCCCACCTCGTAGATGCGAACGTCGCGATCGCTCATGAGACAGGTGTGGCTTGATCCACGACTTCGCGTACACCGAAGCAGCGCCGATAGAAGCCGCGGCTCAGCACGTCCAACAGCACGCTCGAATCGACCGCGGTGATCACGCTTCGGACTCTGGCGGGAGGATCTCGGCCAGCATGTCGCCACGCCGGACCTGCTGTCCCTCCGTGACCCTGACCTTCAAGGTTCCATCAGTCGGCGCGAGAACGGCGTGCTCCATCTTCATGGCCTCGATGATGACCACCGGCTGACCAGCCTTCACCGATGCGCCATCGGTGGCACGCACGGCAATCACCCGACCGGGCATGGGCGCCGCCAGGACCGATGTGGCGTCGGCACCGCCGGCGACGGCACTGCGGACCGCATCCTCGATGCTGGGTGCTGGCGCGAGCTCGAACTCGACTGACTGACCGTCAACGTCCACATAAGCCTTCTCGCCATCGACGACGGCCCACACGATCGGTTGCGGGCTGACGATGGTCGCGCGCTGGGTGCCTTCGCTGGCGAGCCGAACGACGGAGTTGCCATTCATGCGCCATCCGCCGCCCCAGGTTCCGGCATCCCCAGAGGTGAGCTCGGCCGCCGCCCCGGCCCAATCCTCGTCGGCGAGCTCGCGAAGGGCGGGAGGGCCCAGGGATTCGATCGTGTCGGTTCGCACCTCGCCCGTGCGCATCGGCTCCTGCCGGACGAGCCATCGCAGGAACCGGACGTTGGTCCGCACCCCGAGGATGGCGGTGGCGTCGAGTGCCACCCGGAGCCGGTCGAGCGCCTGCCGGCGCGTCCGGGCGTGGACGATCAGCTTGGCGAGCATGGGGTCGTATCGGTCGATGACGACGTCGCCTTCTCGAACGCCCGTGTCGATGCGCACGCCTGCGGGCCACGCAACCTTCACCAGCCGACCGGTCGCCGGCAGAAAGCCAGCTTCGGGATCTTCGGCATAGATGCGCGCCTCGATCGCGTGACCGCTGATCCGGGGCGGTTCCTCGATGCCCAGCTCCGCCAGGGACGCTCCGGCCGCAATGCGCAATTGATCCTCGACCAGATCGCGACCGGTGACCTTCTCGGTCACAGGGTGCTCAACCTGGAGGCGCGTATTCATCTCGAGGAAGAAGAACTCCCCCGCATCGGTCAGCAGCATCTCGACCGTTCCGGCGCTGACATAGCCCACCGCTCCGGCCACCTTCAGCGCCGATTCCCCCATGCGCGCACGGAGCTCCGGCGTGACGGATGGTGCGGGCGCTTCCTCGACGACTTTCTGGTTCCGTCGCTGCGCGCTGCAGTCACGCTCTCCCAGGTGGACGCCGTTGCCGTGGTCGTCGAACAGGACCTGGATCTCGACGTGGCGCGGACCTTCCAAATAGCGCTCCAGGATGAGCCGATCGTCTCCGAAGGACCGATGCGCCTCGCGGCGCGCCGCCTCGAGCGCCTCGGGCAACGCGGTTGCCGCCCGCACGACGTGCATGCCCTTCCCGCCGCCGCCGGCGCTTGGCTTGACGAGCAGCGGGTACCCGACCCGGGTTGCCTCCGCGATCAGCGTGGCATCGTCCTGCGCCTCGCCGTCGTAGCCGGGCACGATCGCGATGTCCTGTGCCACCGCCTGGCGCCGCGCCGCCGCCTTGTCGCCCATGGCCGCAATGGCCTCGGCGGGCGGTCCGACCCAGATCAATCCGGCCGTGGTGACGGCACGCGCGAACGCCGGGTTCTCGGCGAGGAACCCGTAGCCCGGATGGACGGCGTCGGCTCCAGCCCGAACTGCGACGGCCAGCAACTCCCCTCCGTCCAGGTAGGAGCCGATCTCGTGGCTCTCGTCCACACCGTCGGGAGCGCGCTCATCGGCCTCGTGGACGCCGATGACCCGGATCCTCATGCGGCGCGCCGAACGGGCGATGCGCGCCGCGATCTCGCCTCGATTGGCAATCAGGAGCGAGTGAATCGGATGCCGGCGCGTCGTCTCCATGTCAGTCACGGCGCGCAGCGACGAACGCGACACCCGAAGTCGGGATCCGACTCGTGTCGCCTTCAGACGCCCATCGGTAATCCAGCGCTGTACGGTCCGCACCGTTACGCCCAGTTCTGAAGCGACCTCTCGAGGCGTCAGATCGGTGCTCATCTATCCGTGCTCGTCCGAGCGCCACATCGGCGACCGCTTCTCGAGAAAAGCGGTAAGTCCTTCCTGGCCCTCTGCTGATGTTCGCTGCTCGGCGATGCGGCGCACCGTGACACGCATCGCATCGCTGACGCCCAGCGTGGGCAGCTCCCGGACGAGCGCCTTGGCGGCGCGGGCTGCCGTCGGACCCGCTGAACGGAGCTCCGTGATGAGCTCGTCCACCCGTGCATCGAGCGCCGCTTCATGAACCACCTCGTGCACAAGGCCGATGCGCATGGCATGCTCGGCTCCGAAGCGTTGACCGGTCGCGAACAGCGCGCGAGCATGGGACTCGCCGATCTTCGGAATCACGAACATGCTGATCACCGCGGGGATGATCCCGAGTTTCGTTTCCGTGAATCCGAAGGTGGCATCGTCAGCGGCCACGACGATATCGCTCACGGCGCAGAGACCCATCCCTCCCCCGAGGGCAGCGCCCTGCACGCGCGCAATCACCGGCACCGGACAGGCGTTCAATGCGGTGAACATGGCCTGCATGGCGGCGGCGCCACGCTCGTTCTCCTCGAGCGACAGACCGATGGCGCTTCGCATCCATTCCACATCGGCACCGGCACAGAACGTCGGTCCGTCCCCGGCCAGCACCACGCCGCGCAGGGTATCGGGAGCTTCCGTCGAGAGCAGCTCGAAGGCTTGACGGAGTTCGTCGATCAGCGCGGCGTTGAACGCGTTGCGCACCTGCGGGCGGGTGAGGGTCACGTGAGCGAATGGCCCGTCCCGCTCGATGCGCAGGAGCTCGTTCATCGGCCACGGCCCCGTCGGTGGAACGGCTCGGCGATGACGCTCACCTGGGTGAGCAGCGGCTCCTCGAGCCAGACGACCTCGGTGCCGTCCGGGACATCGACGGTTGCCTGCGCGCCCTGTGCACCGACCAGGCCCAGCATGAGCCGCGGCCGTTGGTCCGGGCCATCGGTCTCGACGAGGTAGGCCGCCTCGACGGCGGTGTCGCGCAGTGCTGCGACGAGCGTGCCCTCGATGTCGCGGGTGTCGTGACCGGGCAGTCGGATGCGGATCGAGGAGCGTGCCGTGGGCTCGAAGAGTGGCCCACGGTCGCCGGGCAGATGGCCCTTGGCAAGGGACGCCAATTCATCGGTGTCAAAGCGGTAGGGCACCGGGCCGGCCGGATCCATGATGGCCGGCATGCCGGCCGACGCAAGATTGGCTATGGCGATGCGCGCCGGCAGTGGAAGGTTGCCGGTGTGCGCCGGGGCCCAGGCGGCCAAAGCGCCTATCGAGCCAAAGACGACGCCGACCGGTGTTCCATCTCCCTCGCGCGCCAGCATGACGCTGATCTCGACCTGCTCGTCGTCATTGACCGCCGCTGCAAGCGCCTCTCTCGCCTCAGCCCCATGCTCCGGTGGAACCGGCAACAGCAGCGTCCCGCTCATGAGCGTGCGGTAGAACGCATCGAGCACTCGGGCGTCCGCACCTCGTTCCTCGGCCTCGCGGGCGGCGAGCATCGCTTCAAACAGGTTCGCCGCGCTCGTTTCCAGCGACCCGGACGGGGTGCTCCGATCGTGCGAATTGAGCGCGGGTCGATCGATCTGGTTCATGTCCGGTGAGCCTAACGGATGCTGGTAGCATCGTTGGCATGATCCGAGGCATCGATCACCTCGTCGTCGCATGTGCCGATCCCGCTGCGGCGGCAACCGAGCTCGAGTCTGCCCTCGGCCTGGCAGTCGGTGGTGGCGGCAGGCACGATGGTTTGGGAACCTTCAATCGCATCGTGTGGTTGGCCGACGGCAGCTACCTCGAGCTGATAGGGGTCGACGATCGCGAGGCGGCACTTCAGCAGCCGGTCGGCGCGGCCGCGGTTGCCGTCCTTGACGCCAACGGTGGAGGCCTCGCGACCTACGCGCTCTGCGACGACGAGATCGAGCGGACGGTCGGCAGCCTACCCGAAGGCTCGTTCGGACCGGTCACCCACGGCAGCCGGGTGCGGGCCGACGGCGAGCGCGTCGAGTGGTGGGCCGCCTTTCCCGATGCTCCGCTCGCACCGGACGCAGTACCCTTTCTGATCCAGCACGCCTACGTCGGCGCGGAATGGGGCCATGCGGCGATGGCCGATCGCGCGAGCTTTCGCCATCCGCTCGGCTCTCCCGTCATCCTGACCCGGCTCGACTTGGCAACCGGTGATCCGCCATCGGTCGCGGCCACCATCCACGAGCGACTCGAGATCGATTTCTGGGCGGTCGCGGACCTCGCCGTCGCCGACATTGGGCTGCATGTCATCCGGCTGGTGCCGCGGCGCGAGATGGCAGTGCCGGCGGTCGTCACCCTGGCCGCGGAGGTGGATTCGGCGCGCACCATGGAACTGCTCGGCCTGCGGTTCAACATCGAGCGTGCCGAGCTGCCGGTCTCGGCCGCGTCCGTGGACGGCTAACGCGCGCTCGTGGCGCGCAGGCCGACCCGGTCCAGCTCCGCCTCGGCAAGGCGCTCGTGGCGCCCGGCGAGCCAGTCGCCGAAGGGATCCGGCGTGAACTCCAGAAGCTCGTCGTATTCGAGTCGGTGAAGGGCGCGAGATGCGAGGAGCGTCTCCATCTCCGGCGCGGGGATGAGCTGCCGGCTCTTCAGCCGCGAACCGTGGATCGCCGTGGCGGCAGCGTTGAGGCGGCGCCACTTCGCCAGGCGCCATGGCAGGTAGCGGTTGAGCCATGGCACCACCGCGGTCGCGACCAGCAGCAGACCAAGCAGGGCGGAGATGACCAGCAGGAGCCGTTCGAGATCGGTTCCGAAGGTGATCAGTGGATCTCCGGCTCCAGCCAGGGCACCGCGCACACCGGAAGCCGCCCCCTCGCCGACCAGCGGCAACCCCTCGAGCGCGGACCCAATCGTCTCGCCGGCGCTCGTGATGCCGGCACCTCCTTCTCGCACCAGGCGCCCGGCGCCAGCCAGATTGGCCAGAAAGGCGTAGAGCCGGATGCCGAGGGTGAGCCAGATCGTCAGCCACAGCAGCGTAACGACATCGGCGCCGATCTCCCGAGCCCGCGATCCGGGACGCTCGCTCCAGATGTGCATGCCAGGCCTCCCGGGCGTCTGCCCTATGGTTGCGGCCGCGGGCCCAATCGGGATGGCCGCTTGTGGATCTCCGCATCGATCCGCTACATGCGATACAGGCTGAATCCAGGTTCCGGGATCGGCGCATTCAATGCGGCGCTGATGCCCATCGCCAGCACTCGTCGCGTGTCGATTGGATCGATCACCCCGTCATCCCAGAGCCGGGCGGTGGAGTGATACGGGGAGCCTTCGAGCTCATACTTTCCCAGGATCGGCGCCTCGAAGGCGTCGCGGTCCGCATCGGTCTGGAAGGTTCCCCGGACGGTCGACAGCACCCGAGCGGCCTGGGTGCCACCCATGACCGAGATCCTGCCATTTGGCCACATCCACAGCTGGCGGGGGGAATACGCGCGCCCGGCCATGCCGTAATTCCCCGCGCCGAATGAGCCGCCGATGATGACCGTGAACTTCGGCACGTTGGTGGTCGACACCGCGGTCACCAGCTTGGCGCCGTCCCGGGCGATTCCGCCGGCCTCGTACTCCCGACCGACCATGAAGCCCGTGATGTTCTGGAGGAAGATGAGCGGGACGCGTCGCTGGCTGGCGAGCTCGACGAAGTGCGCGCCCTTGAGCGCGGATTCGCTGAATAGGATGCCGTTGTTGGCGATGATCCCCACCGGATAGCCGTGGATCCTGGCGAATCCGGTGACGAGGGTGGTGCCATAGCGCTCCTTGAATTCGTGGAAGTCAGACCCATCGACCAGGCGAGCGATCACCTCTCGCACGTCGTAGCTCTGCCGAGCGTCTGCTGGAATGACGCCGTACAGCTCTTCAGGGTTGACTGATGGCTCGCGCGGCTCGCCAATCTCCCAAGGTGGTTCCGGCTTGCGCCACGCGAGATTTCGCACGATCTGGCGACCGACGGCGAGGGCATGTTCGTCATTGAGGGCGTAGTGGTCTGCCACGCCGGATTGCGTGGTGTGAACCTCGGCGCCGCCGAGCTCCTCGGCGGTCACGACTTCGCCCGTCGCGGCCTGTACCAGCGGAGGACCGCCCAGGAAGATGGTGCCGGTGCCTTTCACGATGACCGTCTCGTCGGACATCGCCGGGACGTATGCCCCACCCGCCGTGCAGGAGCCCATGACCAGGGCGACCTGCGGGATGCGCTGGGCCGACAGGTGGGCCTGGTTGTAGAAGATGCGTCCGAAATGGTCGCGGTCCGGGAAGACCTCGTCCTGAAGCGGCAGGAAAGCCCCACCCGAGTCCACCAGGTACAGGCAGGGCAGCCGGTTCTCGAGCGCGATCTCCTGCGCCCGCAGGTGCTTCTTCACGGTCATCGGGTAGTACGTGCCGCCCTTGACCGTCGCGTCGTTGGCAACGAGCACGCATTCGATGCCCTCCACCTGCCCGATGCCGGTCACGATGCCCGCGCCCGGTGCTTCGTCGTCATACAGGCCGTTCGCAGCGTGCGCGCTCAACTCGAGGAACGCGCTGCCGGGATCGATGAGCCGATCGATCCGTTCGCGCACGGGCAGCTTTCCGCGCTCACGATGCCTGTCGATGGATCGACTGTCGCCTCCGGCGCCGTTGCGCGTGAGGGCATCGGTTCGCGTGCGCAGGTCGTCCACCAGCGCGCGCATGGCATCGGCATTGACCTGCGTGGCTGGAGCATTGGGATCGGTTGAGGTGCGGAGCACGGCCATCTCGGTCGATTATGGTCGCGGTGAGAGTCCTCGTGCCGGAAGAGACGGTCGCCTCGCACGCTGACCCAACAACGCCGGCTGCTCCGGCATCGGTACCAGGGGATCAGTGGGCCGCGAGCCATGCGATGCCACTCCCCTGAAAACGGGCGGCGAATAGCGCCGCGTTGACGACGATCAGGCGAGGCTGACGAGGGGAACGATCTGGGCGACGTGGGCGCTGTTGACGATCACGACGCTTACGACGTGCTCGAACGGCGGTTCGCCGCTGTGGAGGATGTATGCGTCGGTGAGCGGGATGAACGGCTGGTTGCGAACGAGGTGCAGCCCGACTTCGACGCCCGGGTGGAGATGAACGTTACCGGTCACGCTGAACGGACCGGCAATCGCAGCCGCCCGACGCAACCGACGGTGCAGGCGCAGCTGACGGCTTGCGCGCCATTCCGGCGGCATAGCCAGCACGACCCGCGACGTTGGCAATGACTGCCATTCACCGTTGGTCCGGAGCTTGGCGCCGCTACTCGGAGGCATGGTGGTGTCGTCGAGGGGCCCGGGGCTGGGGCGCCAGAGTCGCAGCTCGTCCTGGGTGGTCAACAGATCCGTGATTCGCTGGCCCTGTGGCGCGATCCACCCGACGATCCTGGAATCCGTCGTGTAGATCTCGATCGCCGCCAGGTCGGGGGCGAGGGCAAGGGCCGCGCTGCCCTGCGTCGCCGGGCTGCCCGGGCTGCGGCGCCAATTCCAGAACGTCACGATTTCTCCTGATCCGATCGGACCGGCCAGTAGCGGGGCCGTGATCGCACGATACGCGTCCGACGGCCCGTCACCAACGGGTCGAAAGTCCTGCCGACGGACACCCCAATCGCTATCGTGCAGCCGATGATCGAATTCGAAGACTTCATGCGCATCGACATGCGGGTCGGCCGGATCGTTGACGCGCGTGCGTTTCCGGCTGCACGCAAGCCGTCCTACCAGCTTCGGATCGATTTTGGCGCCGAGATCGGAGAGCGGGTCTGCTCGGCGCAGCTCACCGTCACGTACCCCGACCCCTCGACTCTCGTCGGGCGGCAGGTCGTGGCCGTCGTCAATTTCCCGCCGCGCCGCATCGCCGGGTTCGAGAGCGAGGTTCTTGTCCTTGGCGCCATGGGGTCGGACGGACAGGTCCATCTGCTCCAGCCCGTGCCGGGATGTGACGAGGGCCTGCGCGTCGGTTGATCAGATCGATTGCAGGCGCGATACTCCGACCAGTTCGGTCGGAGTTGCCGGCCATGCCTACCGCCCGCGCGGCAAGAGTCCGCGCGCCCGTCGAACAGGCTCGAAGGAGCCACCGATCACCTCATGTCCGTTGCACACAGCTCCACCGCCCTGGTCAGCACCGACTGGACCCGGGAGCACCTCGATGATCCGAAGGTCCGCTTCCTCGAGGTAGACGTCGATACCGATGCATACGAGACCGGGCACCTCCCCGGCGCCGCCGGCATCAACTGGAGGCGCCAGCTGACCGACCGGGTCATGCGCGATCTCGCGACGCGCGAGGATCTCCAGACGCTCCTGCGCGCGGCCGGGATCGATGACGACACCACGATCGTTCTCTACGGTGACAACCACAACTGGTTTGCCGCTTGGGCGTACTGGCAGCTCAGATATCAGGGCCTCGACAACGTGCAACTGCTGGATGGTGGCCGAGCCAAGGTCGAGGCGGATGGCCTCCCGCTGACCACCGACGCCCCGGACCACGCGCCCGGCAGCATCACCCTGCCGAACGAAACGCGCGAGGAGCTGCGAGCCTACCGCCAGGAGGTCATCGACGGCATCGGCTCACACGATCGCGATCTCATCGATGTCCGCTCGCCCGAGGAGTTTCGCGGCGAGCTCTCGGCACCGGCGCACCTGCCCCAGGAGGCCGCGCAGCGGCGTGGTCACATTCCGGGCGCGGTCAACGTGCCCTGGTCGACGGCGGTGGCGGAGGACGGAACGTTCAAGCCGATCGAGCAGCTCCGCGAGCTGTATGCGGCGAAGGGGGTCAGCGGCGATGACGAGGTCGTTGCCTATTGCCGGATCGGCGAGCGATCAAGCCACACCTGGTTCGTGCTGCATGAGCTGCTCGGCTACCGCAATGTGCGCAACTACGACGGTTCCTGGACGGAGTATGGCTCGCTGGTGGGCGTGCCCATCGAGACAGGTGAGGCGTCCGCGAATTGACGGACGGCATGGCCGCGAGTGCGCTTGTAGGTCCGGCCCCGGATGGGATGCCGGACCCGCAGCTCGCGCCACCCCAGCTGGCACGGAGCGGCGACCCATTCGCATCGCTCCGCATTGTCCACTTTGTCTCTCGCCTGCGCCGCAACGACACGCTCCAGCTGCGCGACGTCGTCACCGCGCTCAACGCCGAGTTCCTGGACTGGTACTTCAGTGAGAAGGTCGTGCTCGCCGAGCTTGTGCAGCTCCAGGCGAACTGGGGGATCAGCTTTCATGGTGATGACCGGATCGTGCTCGATCGCAATGAGCGCGGACATACGCTCCTGATCGTGGACTCCACGAAGATGACGACCTTCCTCGTCAACGAGGCGCGCCGCCTGACAGACGCGGGTGCGGACGAGCTTCGCCGCTTCACGCTGGGTGACGGAGTCTCGGCCGACAACTAGCCCCGCAGCTGTTCGAGATTCTGGTCCTGGCCGATCAGGATCAACTCATCACCCTCCGCGATGCGTTCGTCTCGCGCGGGATTCACGAGAACCTGCTTGCCGCGCCGCAGCGCGATCGGCGTGAGGTTCATGCGTCCCTTCAGGTCCAGCTCGCCCAACGACTTGCCGACGAACGCCTTCGGCGGACGGATCTTCTCGATGCCGAAATTGGGTGCCACGTCGAGGTAGTCGATCACGTTCGGCACGTTGAACGAATGGGCAAGCCGCAGGCCGGTCTCGTGTTCGGGGAAGACGACGCGGTCGGCCCCGACACGCGCCAGGATCTCGCCGTGCAGGATGCTGCCCGCCTTGGCGATGACGTTGCGCACGCCGAGCCGCTTGAGAACCATGGTGGCGAAGATGGATGGTTCCGCATCCGAGCTGATCGCCACGATGGCGCTATGGAAATCGGCCGCGCCAGCAGACCGCAGGGCGTCTTCATCGGCCGCATCCAGCTGAAGTGCGTGCGTGACGTCGGACGCGATGTCGTTGACCGGTTGCTCGCTGCGGTCGATGGCCAGCACCTGGTGACCGAGCCGCTCGAGCTCGCGCGCGACCGACGAGCCGAATCGGCCAAGGCCGATCACGACCACCTGCTCTCCCGCCATGGTGTCCCTCCTGCGCCGGATAGGTGTTGAGCCTAGCCGATGCGCACGGTCTCGATCGCCGGCCGATACGGAATCGGCCGCGCGCGGGCCGCAAGGGCCAGGACGAGCGTCAACGGACCCAATCGGCCGACGAACATGGCGAACGTGGTGATCAGGCGCGCCGGATCGGTCAGGTCAGGCGTGATTCCGGTGCTCGCACCGACGGTGCCGAAGGCCGATACCGCCTCAAATAGCGTCTGCACGAACGTCGCATCCGTCGTCAGCGTCAACCCGAGGCCGATGACGAAGACGAAGGCTATCGACAGCAACGCGACCGCCAGCGCACGGTAGACGATGGCGTGTTGGATCCGCCTGCCGAATGCCTGCGCCGATGGCGGCCCCCGCACCGTCGAGGTGATCGCGATGAGAAGCACGCTGAAGGTGTTGACCTTGATTCCGCCGGCGGTCGACCCCGATGCGCCGCCGATGAACATGAGCGCCATCACCGCGAACAGGCTTGATTCCGCGAAGGCGCCGGTGTCGAGCGCGGTGAAGCCGGCGGTGCGCAGCGTCGCCGATTCGAAGAGCGCGTTGAGGAGGCGCTGCTCGGCCGGCAGTGCGCCGAGCGTCGCCGGGTTGGTCCATTCGGTGAAGCCGATTGTGGCGGCACCGCCGACGAGCAGGACGGCACTGGTCATCAGAACCAGCTTGGTCTCGAGTGCCATGCGTGACCAGCGTCGCTTGACGAGCGCGTCGCCCACGATGGCAAATCCCAGGCCGCCGGCCGTCAGCAGGATTGCGATCGTTATGAGCACGACCCAGTCGTCGACGAACGGGCCGAGGCTTCGGAAGCCACCGGTCAGGTCGAAGCCGGAGTTGTTGAACGCCGACACCGAGTGAAAGATGCCCCACCAGATCCCGAGCGGATCACCTGGCGGACCCGCTTCGGGACCCGAGGTGAAGGCGATGCCGAGAATGATGGCGCCGATCGTCTCGCACACGATCGTGAAGATGGCGATTCGCTTGATGAGCGATGTGACCGATCCGAGGTTGAGGCCGCCGAGCGACTCCTGGACCAGCACTCGGTCACGCAACGTCGTGCGGCGTCCGATGAACAGGAAGAGCAGCAGCGTGGAGCCGGCCATGATCCCGAAGCCGCCGACCTGGACGAGCACGAGGATCACGACCTGGCCGAACGGGCTCCAGTGCGTCGCCGTATCGAGCACCACCAGGCCGGTGACGCACGCCGCGCTGGTGGCGGTAAAGAGTGCATCGAGGAATCGAGTGGCGCTCCCATCGTTCGCCGCGATCGGCAGCATGAGCAGGCCGGTGCCGACCGTGACGAGGAATGCGAACAGCAGGAGGAGTGAGGCGGCCGGCGTTGGCGCCACTCGAATTCGTTTCGGCGCACGCACGGTGAACGCCTGTGGTTGCGTACGCTCCACGCGAACGCGCCGGTTTCCTGGGAGCTGTCCCCGAACGTTCATGCCGGGATGTCAGTGCGCGAAGCCACGTCAGCAGCGTAGCGCGCGTCAGACCCTGTCGGAGCCTCCGGCCTGCCCAAGCACGGCTCCCAATGCCTCGGTGTGGGCGGGGCGCACGTTGTCATCCGCCACCGGCAGCGGCACGCGACGCGGCTTTGGACGGAAGGGGCTGGTATCGGGAACGACCGGTCCATCGGTCTCGGCCAGCGTGCCGCCGCGATACGCTTCCCACACGGCCATGACCGTGTCCCGATGCGGCTTGATGCGGCAGTGCTCGTCTCGGTTACCCATCTCGTCGCAGTAGCCGAGCGGAACGCACTTCGGCACGAGAAAGCTTCCGAAGAACGGGCTGACGCGAAAGACCTCGTGACGAATCTGCTTGAAGAGCTGGCGGATCTCCCACTGGGCCATGGTGCACAGCCGCAGCCCCGACATGTGAATCAGCTGACGCAGGTTGACCGTCATGATCATGTTGGTCTGCATGGCGTTGGGGAAGATGAACCGCGCGTCCTCGGCGGGCACCTCGGCCTGGAGGAGCTGTCCGTAGAGATCCATGTTGTCGTCGATCGCGCGCTCGAATCGGCCCGCGAGGTCGTCGGGCAGATCACCCTTGGTGATCGAGTCGGGGACCGTGTAGTTGCCGCGCTGCTTGAAGCTGACGTAGCGCTGAGACTGCTGGTCGAATGCGGTGCCGGCTCGATGCCGAACGAGCTGATGGCTCAGCGTGCGGGTGACACCGCTGATGGCGAACGTGAAATTGACATGCTCGATGGTTGAGCCGTGTCCCGATTCCATCACCTTGCGCACCAGGTTCTGCTGCTTTTCGTCGGCCGTTTCGCGGCTGACCGCCTTGTCCCAGATCCTGTCGGGCATCTGTTCCGAATAGCACGTCCGGCACGCGGTGTAGATGATCGGCAGGTAGTACTCCTCCACGATCTCCCGAGTGGGGAAGATCAGCGTGGCGGACAGATCGGTGGAGGTGGATGGCATGTGGCAGCCTCAACGTTCCCAGCCTGGCGCCCGCATGGGAAGGGGGTTATCAACAATAATACCCACAGATTGTATGACATCGGTGGATAACAGTGGCCGCTGCGCCGTTCGCGCGCCGGACAGGGTGGCCAGCGCATCGTCATACACCGGAACGCCGGCGCTGCCTCCACGGTCGGGGTCATGCCCCCTTGTCGACCGCCGGCTCGTCCGACTGCGACGGGTCGAGCATCGTGCGGTTGCCGCCCGCCCCTCGCGCGCTCACCAGCGCCGCATCAGCGCGGACCAGCAACCCATCGAAGTCGAGATCCTCGCCCGGCCGGATGGTGGCCACCCCGATGCTGAGGGTCACGATGACCTCCGCATCGCCGATGGTCACCGGTCGCAAAGCGACCCGCTGACGCAGGGCATCGGCAAAGATTGCCGCTCGGTCACCGTCGGTGTGGGGCAGGATCGCGAGGAGCCCGTCGCTGTCCGACCGGCCGAGCGCATCCGCGGCCCGTACGCGCAGGCGGACACGAAGCGCGATCTCACGGAGGACGGCGTCGCCGCCCTCGATCCCATGCGCGAGGTTGATCTCACCGAAGCGGTCGACGTCGATGACTGCCACCGCGATCGGATGCTCGTACCTGCGCGCCTGCGCCACTTCGATGCGCAGCCGCTCGAGGACCGCGCCACGGCTCGCAACACCGGTGAGTGCATCGGTGGTCATGGCACGTTCGATCTCCACACGCTGCAGCTCGATTGTGCGCCGCGCTCCCAGCAGCTCTTCGATGGTGGCACGCAGCTCGCGCCCCAGCCCTTGCGAGTCGATCGAGCCCCCCGGGTCGTGGATCACAACCGTGATGCCCCTCTCGTCGCGGTGGACGGAGAGGTCGAGACCACCGATCCGCGTTCGGTGCAGGACGGTCTCGGAACCCGCTGGCAGCTGCGCCAGCGACATGCCGAGAAGATCCTCGAGGCGCTCACCACCGGAGGCCACGTCCAGTCCGAGGAGCGTGGCCGCGGCCGGGTTCCAGGACTGCAGTCGGAGCTGGCCGTCGAAGCGGAGAACGCCCTGCGAGAGCTGGGTCGCGAGCGGCGGCAATGGCTCGCTGGTGACCTCGACCGTCTCAATGACCCTGGTGTCCGTGATCGAGCGGGTGGTCAGCAGCCCGGCTCCGGTGAGTGCAGCGAGGCCGAAGGAGATCTCCGCGCCGTCTCCGCGAGCAAGCGCACGGGCGAAGGCGGCGACCGACAGCGTCCCTGCCGCCGGGGCAAGGTCGCTGGTGGTGACGATGATCGCGGCGATCCCGCTCAGCACACCGCTGGCCAGCAGGATCGCCGGTCCGTGGGGGCGGAGTGCGTCCGCCAGCGGTGGGATGAGCCCGGCCAGGAGGACCGCTTCGGCCAATCCGAGGAGCAGGCCGGCGGTCACGACTCGTCGCCGCGGGCCAGCCACGAAGGCTCCGACGCGCTGGCCGATCGACGCGCCGAGGAAGAGCAGCGCGGCTGCCGCAATCGAGAGCGCGACACTCCCCGTACCGCTGACCAGCGAGATCGAGCCGCCGATGATTGCGGCCGATCCTGCGGCCAGGAACAGCGAGGCCAGCGAGCCATGGCGCAGCCCATGGACGAGGGACGCCAGCGCTGCAATCGTGGCGGTCGCCGCCCCGACGGCTGCGAGCACCAGCGTCACCCACCCGAGGCCGTTCGAGGCGAGGTCCGCGGGCGGGAGCGCTCGCAGCACGAGGACGGGCGTCAGCAGTGACGCGATCGCCAGCAAGGCGAGCACCCCGCGAATCCCGGAGCGGCTTGGGCGCGGTTCCATACGGCGAGTGTCAGAGACCGATGTGACCGCGGCAATGGTACAAACGACCGCGGATCGGGAGCCTCCTATACTCGGCGCCCGTGAACGCCCGTCCCGCCGTCATGTCCCGCGCAGCATTCCTTGCTGCAACCGATGCGCTCATCGAGATCGGGGACGCGCTGGTCGCCGAGCCGGCCTGGGATCGCTTCCGTGTCTGGCTCATCGACTCCGATGCGCTCCTCGAGCGTGTCTGGGGTCGGATGGACCGCTACCACCTCGCGTGGCTCAACGTCGGGCGGGGAAGCGCGCCGCCCGGTTCTTCGTTCGATGACGCGGGCACACGCAGCTTTATTGCGGAGGTCGCCAGCGGTAAGCTCGCCGTCCTGCGTACGATGCGGACGAGCGTCGAGCGGCAGGGGTGGACCCTGCTCTCGGATGATGACGAGGAAAACCACCCGACCGAGGAGAACCGGTGAGCTACTCGATCGCCCCGGGCGGCTTGGCGGCCGTCCTTGCCCATCCTGATGATGAGAGTTTCGGCTGCGCGGGCGCGCTCGCCGTAGCTCATGACGCCGGCGTCACGACGCGGCTGCTCGTCGTCACCCGGGGCGAGGCGGGTTCGGCGGACGGAACATCCGACCCGGTTCTGGGCGACCGCCGCGAGGCAGAGCTCATCTGCGCCGCCCGCACCATCGGTCTCGATGAGGTCTCGCTGCTGGACGGGTACGCCGATGGTGGCATTGCCGATCAGCCGTTCGACAGGCTCGTGGACGAGATCACCGCCTGGCTCGCCGATCGCCGACCGGCGGCGATCATCACCTTCGGGCCTCATGGCGTCACCGGCCACCCGGACCACATTCTGGTCGGCAGCGCCACCCGATGGGCGGTCGAGCGCCTCGCCGATGCCGGCACCGCGCCGCACGCGGTGTACGTCATCAGCCCCATTTTCGATCCCAGCGGGAACCGCTACGACCTGTCTTCGGAGGAGCAATCAGCGACGCACCGCATCGAGATCACCCACGTGGCCGGACGCAAAGTCGAGGCGCTTGGCTGCCATGCGAGCCAGGCCGACATCGGGGATGAGCTCGCTGCCCTGAAGGCCGCCGTCGACTCGGGCGGACCGATCTACGAGGGGTACCACCGCGTCCGCCCGCTCGTGCTGGCGCCTCATCCGGAATTCGACAGCGTCCTTCTCTGACCGTGAGACG
This sequence comes from Candidatus Limnocylindria bacterium, assembly GCA_038233215.1. GTDB lineage: Bacteria > Chloroflexota > Limnocylindria > QHBO01 > QHBO01 > JACDBZ01. The sequence goes on along the minus strand of JBBSML010000009.1, from coordinate 33,792 downwards.
CCGGTCGGCTCGGACCCGGGTCGCGTGGGCACTGTTCGGGTTCGCGCTTCTCCTCGTGGTGCTGCTTGGCCTGGCGACGATGTCCATGCCGACCTTCTGGTGCTCCCTGATCGGAAGCTGTAACCAGTAGCAACCCGAAGCTGGGCTGCCGCCGGTGATTGGCCGCGCCGCGGCGTACACTGTCGCCATGACGATCGACGCAAACCTCGCCAAGGTGGACGAGGTGATGACCGCGCTGTACGAGATCCAGGATCCGGAGATCGGGATGAGCATTGTCGACCTTGATCTCATCAAGGCCGTCGAGCTCGGGGTGGATGGTGGCCCGACCGAGGTCAAGATGATTCTCACCACGCCGTTCTGTCCGTGGGCGGGCGAGCTGATCCAGACGGTGAAGGCGAAGACCGAAGAGGTCGTTGGACCGCCCGTCAAGGTCACGCTCCTCGCCGAGCGCTGGGAGCCACCGCCCGGCCTCTTCTAGGCCGATCTCGGGGGCTCTGACCATGCGGATCTACACGCGCAAGGGCGATAGCGGCACCACGGGACTGCTCTTCGGCGGCGCCCGGGTGAGTAAATCGGACCCACGGACGCATGCGTACGGCACCACGGACGAGGCCGTGTCGGCGCTCGGGTTGGCACGGGCCGCGATCGGTGCAGGCAACGATCCGACCGTCACTCGCCTTACCGAGCTCATCGTGCGACTCCAGCGCGAGCTTTTCGTGGTGGGTGCCGAGCTCGCCACCCACACCGATCGTCGCATCCGCCTGACCGATGGTGTCTCGCGCGTGACCCAGCCGATGGTCGACGCTCTCGAGGCTGAGATCGACGCGCTCGAGGCCATGGTCGAGCAGCCGAAGGAGTTCGTGCTGCCGGGCGAGTCCATCACAGGCGCCGCACTTGACCTGGCCCGCACGACAATCCGTCGTGCGGAGCGTCATTCGGTTGCCCTGGCGGAAGATGGTGGCTTGCCGGATTCGCACGTCGTGGCCTACCTGAATCGCCTCGCTGATCTGCTCTTCGTCATGGCCCGCGCCGCCGACGGCGGCTTCCTCGCGCTCCGGGAATAGCTTCGACGCCGTCCGTTAGATGGCAATTTGGAGGCGGCGCCGCCACGGCCAACCGTCGCTACGGGGGCTCGCCGTGCGGATTCCGATGGACTTGCCCGAAGGGAGTCGTGGAATCCGTCGTCCGACGGGATAGAATCATCCCGGATCGGTGCGCCGATCCTTAGCCATTGCCACACTCCCCCGAGGTCCGACAACGAGCCATGACCATGACCGCCACCCGACGCCAGATGTTCATCGATGGCGATTGGGCCGATGCCGGCAGCGGCGAGACCGCACCGGTCATCAATCCTGCCACTGAGCAGGAGATTGCCCAGGTTCCGAAGGGCGATGTCGCCGACGTCGATCGAGCGGTCGCCGCAGCGCGCGCGGCCTTCGCGACCTGGTCGCAGACGACGCCGGCCGAACGAGCCACCGCGCTCCACAAGTTCGCTGATGCGATTGAAGCCGACGCCGAGACACTGTCCAGCCTCGAGCAGCAGAACGTCGGCAAACCCAAGGGAGTGGCCGACTTCGACGTCGAGTTCACCGTCGACAACGTGCGCTTCTTCGCCGGCGCCGCTCGGGTGGTGGAGGGCAAGGCCGCTGGCGAGTACGTCAGCACGCACACCAGCATGATTCGCCGCGAGCCCGCGGGCGTGGTCGGGCAGGTGGCACCGTGGAACTACCCGCTCATGATGGCCATCTGGAAGCTCGCGCCCGCACTCGCCGCCGGTTGTACCATCGTCCTCAAGCCCGCCTCGCTGACGCCGCTCTCGGCGCTGCGGCTCGCCGAACTGGCCGCCGACATCTTTCCCAACGGCGTCTTCAACGTGGTGACCGGACCCGGCGGCGTCGTCGGCCAGCGGCTCATCACGCATCCGGACGTAGACATGGTCAGCCTCACCGGCGACACCGCGACCGGAAAGGAGATCGCAGCCGCGGCCGCGCAGACCGTGAAGCGAGTGCATCTCGAGCTCGGCGGCAAGGCACCGGTGCTCGTGTACGACGATGCCGACATGGATGCGCTTGCCGAGACGATCAAGCTGGCCGCCTTCTTCAACTCCGGGCAGGACTGCACCGCCGCGACGAGGATCATCGTCATGGGCGACGGCTACGACCGGGCTCTGGAGGCGCTCGTCCCCGCCGTCGAGTCGATCAAGGTTGGCGACCCCGCCTCCGATCCCGAGCTCGATATGGGACCGATGGTCAGCAGATCGCAGCAGGATCGCGTGGCGGGATTCATCGACCGTGCCCGTGGATACGGCGCAGAGATCGCGGCTGGCGGTGAGTCGCTCGGCGACCGCGGCTTCTTTTACCGGCCCTCGATCGTGACCGGCGTGGCCCAGGACGCCGAGATCGTGCAGAACGAGGTCTTCGGCCCGGTCGTCACCGTGCAGCGTTTCGACGACGAGGCCGATGGCCTCAAGTGGGCGAACGGCGTGCCTTACGGCCTGGCTGCATCGGTCTGGACGAAGGACATCAAGCGTGCGCTGCGAGCTGCCAAGGCGCTGCGCTACGGCACCGTCTGGATCAACGATCACCTCACCATGGCTTCGGAGATGCCGCACGGCGGCTTCGGCCAGTCCGGCTACGGCAAGGACATGAGCTCCTATTCGATCGAGGACTACACGATTGTCAAGCACGTGATGGCCAAGATCGTCGACTAGCGTCGGCCATGCGGCTCGGCCGATTCTGGTGGGACGGGCATGACGGCCGTTGAGTCGCCGAACGTGCGTGGGATGGGAGGTCCGGCCATGCAGCGCCCGTCGTGTTTGGCCGTTGCTCCCGCCCGGTGGGAAGTTCGGCGACTGACTCTCCACTACGCCCGTGGGGTGGGTGCGCTCCACTCGCCGAGGGGCGCGTTAGGATCGGCGCATGAGATTCGGAGTGATCATCACCGGCGGGCCGGTGTCGGACCAGATCGAGCTCGCGCGGACGGCCGAGGCTGCCGGCTGGGATGGGGTGTTCACCTGGGATGGGATCCACGTGGGCGACCAGGTGGAGGTCCACGATCCGTGGGTCCTCATGAGCGCGTTCGCGATGGCAACCGAGCGCGTTCGCATCGGCGCCCTGATCCAGCCGCTCTCGCGCCGTAGACCATGGAAGGTCGCCCGCGAGAGCGTGACCCTGGATTACGTCTCGAACGGTCGGTTCGTCCTGTGCGTCGGGTTGGGTGCCATGGATGACTCGGGTTGGGGGCGCGTCGGCGAAGAGACCGATCGGCGCATCCGGGCAGAGCGCCTCGATGAAACGCTCCAGATCCTCACGGGCCTGTGGACCGGCGAGCCATTCGGATTCACGGGCGAACACTACGCGTTTGCGCCGATGGCATTCCGTCCGACGCCGAAACAGCAGCCACGAATCCCGATCTGGGTCGTCGGCGCTTGGCCGTCCGCGCGTTCGATGGCACGGGCGGCTCGCCACGACGGGCTGCTGCCGAACGTCGTGGGCGGTGGCCAGCTCACGCCCGAGCAGATCAAAGCGATGTGCGTCTGGATCTCTCAGCAGCGTAGCCTCGATGGGTTCGAGATCGTGATCGAGGGCAAGTCGCCCCGTAACGATCCTGGTTCGGCAAGCGCCGAAGCACGTCGCTGGGCCGATGCCGGGGCCACATGGTGGATCGAATCTGACTGGGAGACGTTCGACCCGGTGGTCGCGCGCGGCCGGATCGAAGCTGGACCGCCACGGTAGACGGCAGATGGCCCTGGGTCGCCGCAGCGTATGCACGTAATAGCCTTCGGGGTTCCCCGAGCCATGGGGAACCTCAGCTGATGTGTTCGACCACGACGGCCTCGTTCGGGCGCAGGACAACGTCGGTGGCCGCGGAGGAGCAATCGCGATCACGATGCGTACCGATCAGCACGCGCCCCGGACCCGCACCCGGTATCGAGCGCTCCTCATCGGTGAGATTGAGGGCCACGTTGAGCTGGCCATCCGCGGAAAGGCGCCGGAAGGCGAACGTGCCGTCCGGCGTGGGACCGAAGCGCTCGAAGTCGCCGAGATTCAGTACCGGGTGTTCGCGCCGCAGCTTGATCAGTCGGCGCGTCAGCGTGAGGATAGAGTCAGGGTCTTCCGACTGGCCCGCCACGTTCATGGTGGCCCAATCGGGCGCGATGGGCAGCCACGGTATGGCCTCGGAGGTGGTGAAGCCGGCATTGGGTGAAGCATCCCACTGCATCGGCGACCGTTCCGGATCACGCCCTCGGCCCGGGTCGCGACGCTCGACCGGATCCCGCGAATCGGCCGTGGCGACCGGCACGTCGCTCATGCCGATCTCATCGCCGTAATAGATGGTGGGAGCGCCGCGCAGGGTGAGCAGCAGCAGCATGCCGACTTTGGCCTGGTCGCGCCCGGCGCGGCGGGCGGATGCAAATCGCGGCTGGTCGTGGTTTCCGAGGACCCAGCTGGCCCATGCGCCCGGCGGCAGCACGCCCTGAACGCCCTCCACCGCGGCGCGCACCGCATCGGCCGTCCATGGTGCGTAGGTCAGGTGGAAGTTGAACGGCACGTGGATCTCGTCCTGCCGTTCTCCGTAGTACGTCGCCCATTTCTCGTAGTCGGGATTGTGGAGCTCACCGATGCTGACGCGATCGCCCGGGTACGAATCGAGCAGACTCCGAACGTCGCGGTAGAGCTCGTGGACGTCAGGATGACCGAGGTCATGCAGGTGCAGCTGGGTTGCCCAGTTGCCCAGGCGGGCGACCTCGCTTGACGACGGATTCGGCGGGTTGTCCTGCAGGTTCGGGTCCTTCATCACCATCTGCGCAACGTCGATCCGAAACCCATCGACGCCGCGATCCAACCACCAGCGTGCCACGTCGAACATCGCCGATCGAGTCTCCGGGTTTCGCCAGTTCAGGTCTGGTTGTTCCTTCAGAAAGGTGTGAAGGTAGAACTGCTCGGTGGCAACATCCCATTCCCAGGACGAGCCGGCGAACATGCTGATCCAGTTGTTGGGCGGCCCGCCGGCGGGGGCCGGGTCGCGCCAGAAATACCAGTCGCGCTTTGCTGCGTCGCGAGACGCCCGCGACTCGACGAACCATGGATGCTGATCGGACGTGTGATTCGGCACGTAGTCGACGAGCACCCTGATTCCGCGCTCGTGAGCCGCGGTCAACAGCGCGTCGAAATCCGCCATGGATCCGAAGAGCGGATCGACATCGGTGTAGTCGGCCACGTCGTAGCCGAAGTCCGCCATGGGTGAGGGATAGAAGGGTGCAATCCAGATCGCGTCGATCCCCAACCATGCCAGGTAGTCGAGCCGGCCCGTGATCCCGGACAGGTCTCCTGTGCCATCGCCGTCCGCATCGGCGAAGCTTCGTGGGTAGATCTCGTAGATGACGCTGGTCTGCCACCAGCGGGGGTGATTCTGGTGCATGCAGCGAAGGCTAGACCGAAGAGGCCTGTTACGATCGGCGCCGATGACTGACGTTTCCGTCCATTCCGATTCACCGGCGCCCGGCGACCTGGCCCGAGGTCGCATCCCGGCGCTCGATCCGGTCGAGCATGATCGGCTGTTTCGCCAGGCGGCCGCGCTCTTCAACGGCGTTCGCTACTGGCACGCTCACGAGGCATGGGAGACGCTCTGGCGCGCGGCGCCCGACGAGGATCGCGATCTGTACCAGGGGTTGATCCAGGTGGCCGCCGGACTCCTCCACCTGCGTCGTCGGAATGTACGCGGCGCCCGCAACAAGCTGCGCGAGGGGCTCGAGAAGCTCCGAGGCTATGGGCCCGCCTACCACGGCATCTTCCTCAATGAGCTCGTTCGCGAGGCGAAGAGGCTGCTCGATGATCTCGATGGCGGCGATCTGCCGTACCTCATCCCGCCGGTGATCCGGTTCACGGAGACCGACACGCCCGATTTCAGCCGGTGAGCGAGGACCGGGTCGAGCACGATTCGATGGGCGACGTCCGGGTTCCGGCACACGCGAAGTGGGGGGCGCAGACCCAGCGCGCGGTCGAGAACTTCCCGATCTCGGGGATGCATCTGGAGCGGTCGCAGATCGAGGCGCTGGCGCGCATCAAGGCGGCGGTCGCATCGGTCAAACGCGAGCTCGGGATGATCGATCCGGATCGTGCCACCGCAATCGTTGACGCGGCCGAGGCGGTCGCGCGCGGCGAGCACGATGATCAGTTCCCGATCGACGTGTTTCAGACCGGCTCGGGCACGTCGAGCAACATGAACATGAATGAGGTGCTCGCCACGCTGGCCGCCGAGTTGCTTGGGCGTTCGGTCCATCCCAACGACGACGTGAACCATCCGATGTCGTCGAACGACATGTTCCCGGCCTCGATCCATATCGCTGCAACGGCGGGCGTCATCCGCGATCTCATTCCCGCCCTCGAGCATCTCGCGGCCTCCCTCGAACGTAAGGCTGACGAGTTCGCCGGTGTCGTGAAGTCGGGTCGTACCCACCTCATGGACGCCACGCCGGTCACACTCGGCCAGGAGTTCGGCGGCTATGCGGCTCAGGTCAGCTACGGCATCGAACGGCTTGCGGCTAGCCTGCCGCGCGTCGCGGAGCTCCCGCTGGGCGGCACCGCGGTGGGAACCGGCATCAACTCGCCGCCCGGCTTTGGCGGTCGGGTGATCGCGGAGGTAGCGTCGAACACCAACCTGCCCCTCACCGAGGCTCGTGACCATTTCGAGGCACAGGGCGCCAGGGATGGGCTGGTCGAGCTATCGGGACAACTGCGCACGATCGCGGTCAGCCTGACGAAGATCGCCAACGACCTGCGCTGGATGGGATCGGGGCCTCGCGCCGGCCTCGGCGAGATCAACCTGCCCGACCTGCAACCCGGCAGCAGCATCATGCCGGGCAAGGTGAACCCGGTCATCCCGGAGGCGACCCTGATGGTCTGCGCCCAGGTCGTGGGGAACGACGCTGCGATCGCGTGGGGTGGAGCGGCAGGCAGTTTCGAGCTCAATGTCATGCTGCCGATGCTGGGGCGCAACATCCTCGAGTCGATCCGGCTCATCGCCAACGTCAGCCGTCTGCTGGCGGATCGCTGCGTCGACGGCATCACCGCCAACGTGGAGCGAATGCGTGAATACGCCGAGAGCTCACCGGCCATCGTCACGCCACTCAATCGCCATCTCGGCTACGAGGAGGCGGCCAGCATTGCCAAGCAGGCGCTCGCCGAGCGCAGGACGATCCGGGAGGTCGTCCTGGCGCGAGGTCATGTCGAGACCGGGCGTCTCACCGAGAGCGAGTTGGACGAGGCCCTCGACGTGATGCGGATGACTCACCCGTGACCTCACTTCCCTCGGTCCATACCCGGCCCCGGGAGCCAGGCGTACTCGAGCGGTGCCGGCGGGCCCTGTCCCATCCCGTCGTTCTGCGCATGAAGCCAGACGAGCAGATCGCCAGCCAGGTTCGGCCGTGTGATGCTGTCGATCCCATTGTCGTATCTCGCGATCGTGCGGCTGGCGCCACGCTCGAGATCATGCACGGCAAACTTGGATGAGTCCGCGCCCCACATCGCAACGAACCTGCCGCCGCCGGACGGATAGTTCACGTACTCCTGTGGGCCAATGCGAACTGTCGAGATCTTCTGCGACTCAAATGAGTATCTGAAGAGACGGCCCCAGTTGAACATCGCAAAGCCGGCGTCTGGCTCCTTCCAGGTGACGCCGTCATCGTTCAGGATCGGCATGGTGGCGTTCCCCGATGTATCGAGTTGCACGGCTACGGCACCGGGTGTCTCGGAGTCGAGCAGCATCACATGCCGCACGTCCTCGGCCGGATCGGCGCCGAGGGCAACGTCCACGTATGCCACCCGACCCCCATAGACCGATGGAAGCCAGAACGCGCGCTGCGCTGCGTCGGCCTCGGCCAAGAGGCGTGGTTCCCACTCCGGGGTTTCTGCCATCCAAAGTTGGGTGACAGCTGTCCCACCCGCCGCGCGGTCGAATGATGTCCACGCCACCCGCCCCGCATCGACGTCGAACGAAGGGACGATGCTCGGAATGTCCTCGTCGCCCGGATGCGAGTCGAGCAGGAGCGGCTCGCCGCCGGGTTCGGTCAGCAGCCACAGGTTCCACCACCGTTCGCCGAGCGAGCTGATCTCGGAGAATGCCCACACATCGGTATCTCCGGCGACTTTCGCCAACTGGCGGTCGCGGTCGGGATTTCGCCAGAGGAGCTCCGGCTCCGGCTGGCCGGGGATGTACCGCCACAGGTCCGGAGCTCCATCGCCGACCGGTCCATCGAGGACCCCGGACGACCAGATCACGGCATAGCTGTCACTGGCAAAGTCGAGCATCGGCCAGACCCATTCCGGGTCGATCTGGCCGACCTCCAGCTCGAGGCGATTCGGGCTCGGCCGTACTGCTCGCTCGCTCGGAGACGGCGCAGCAGATACCGAAGCCGAAGGCGATGGACTGGCGCTAGAGACCGCCGGCGCGGGTGACGTGGTTGAGACTGTCGTGAGCGACGGCGCCGGGGTGGCGGCCGTGCAGGCCACCACCCCTCCGACGAGCAGCGCGGCCAGTGCCGCGAGGCAGCGTCGTGTCTCCATTACCACACGATCCGTCGGGTGTGTTCCGCGACCAGCGCGGCGATGTCCTGCGTGGGATCCCAGAACTTTCCGGTGCTCCCGCCCTCGTCGCGAGACGAGTCGGTGTAGTAGATGCGGGCGAAGGTGGTGCCAGTGTAGGTTCCGTACCACCCGTACGCCGCGATCCAGTGCCCGACCGAGACCACCGGCTTCGGCCAGCTGATCAGGTAGTAGCGCGAGTTCGGGTCGTGCGGCTTGACGGGGATGGCGAGCGGCATCTTCGAGCTGCTCACGTTGCTGCGCACGTATCCCTGGAGCTCGTCAGCGGAATGGCCATCGTTGTCGCGATCGCGAACATCGAACACCACCCAGTCCCAATCTGCCGGCCGGCGCGGCGAACCGGCCGTGCCGAGCTCCAGACCATCTTCGAGTTCCATAGCGCTCGTGCCACCATTGATGTCAGTCTTCATCCAGCCCGCGATCTTGGCCTGCGTGAACTTGTTCGTCCCTGCTTTGATGGCCCAGCTGTAATTTGCAATGACCTGGCCTGTGGCAGGGCCACAGTAGGTGCCCTTCGTCTGGTCGCGTGCCTCGACCGACAGGTACGCCTGCGGCACGTAGCACGCCTGGGTCTCTGCCTGCGTGCCGTCGCCCGTTGGCGTGACGCACGAGAGGGAGACCAGGTCCGTTCCGTCGCCTGCGACCGATGCAAGATAGGCGTCCGATGCCGCGATCTTGCGCTCGCCTGCGGCCACCTCCTCAGCCGTGAGCGGCCGCTCCGAGATCGGTTCGGTGGACGGCCTTGTTGGTTTCGCCGCCGATACTGGTCCGGCCAGCATGGCGCTCAGCACCAGCCCACCGAGCGCGGCGCGTGCGATCCGGTATCTGAACATGGGGCAGCCTCCTGTCTGGATGGAGGCGAGCCGGAGTTCATTGACGAACGTCCGTTGGCGTTGTGGCCATGTTGCGCCACAGCCTATTCGCAGCCGCTTACTGGCCGCTTACCGGGCCGATCGCGAGCGCACGTGAAAACGCCGGCTCGTTTCCGAGCCGGCGTTCTCCCGAAGCCGTCATGTCGGGGTGCCACTACTTCAGCCCCGTTATCGTTGGATTACAGGAACCCGGCACGACGGTTCTTCAATTGTGTTCGCATAATGCTCGTCCGTCCGTCATGTCGAAAGGGTCGAATGTCCCGGCAGTTCCGGGATGTCTCAGGTCGCGGCGAATGGACCCGCGTCGGCATCGACCGCACCATCGTCTCGAACGATGATCACGTCCGGCCCCACCGACACGATCCGATCAGCCTGCAGTGCATTTCCCTGCTCCAGCAGTCCACCGCCGACGATGAGCGCCGTGACTCTCCGCTGCTCTTCGTTGACGACGAAATCGCTGACCTGACCGGCCACGCTTCCGCCCTGGGTGACCACCTTGCGCCCTACGAGCGAGCGATCGCCGCCGCGCGCGTCCCGGAACGCCTCACCGGATGCTTCGGACGTGTGCGCCACCTCGTCGCCTTCGACGGTGATCGCATCGGGACCGATGGAGCGCACGTCCTCGATCTCGACGATTGCCTCGTCGCTGCTGAATAGCCCGCCGCGCTTCATCACGAAACCGAGGAGCCTGCCATCGTCCGGCGAGATCACGACCTCGTCCACGGCACCCAACTTCTTCCCATCGCGCACGTCGATGATCGCCAATCCGGCGAGATCCTTTCCGGTTCGCATGACTCTCTCTTCCTTCGATGTGTAACGTCCTGTGGTGCAAGTCTCATTCCGCGGCGATGGTCGCAGCATCGCTTTCGATGGTGCGGGCATAGAATCGGGTGAAGGACAATGACTCGCGCTCGTGCGAGCCTCTAAGGAGATCCAACCACGTGACGAAGACCTATCAAAACCTGATCGGCGCTGATTGGAAGGACGCCGCATCGGGCGGCACGTTCACCAGCGTCAGCCCGGCGGATCACGACGAAGTGATCGGCGAGTTCGCCGCCTCCGGGCCCGCCGACGTCGACGCGGCGGTCGAAGCCGCCAGGCGCGCATTCCCGGCCTGGAGCTCGATGCCGGCGCCGAAGCGCGGCGAGATCCTGTTTCGCATCGCTCGCGTGCTGGCCGAGCACAAGGAAGAGCTGAGCAAGCTCATGACGCGCGAGATGGGCAAGGTGCTGCCAGAGGCTCGCGGCGACGTGCAGGAGGCGATCGACGTCGCCTACTACATGGCCGGAGAGGGCCGCCGCCTGTTCGGTCAGACCGTGCCGTCGGAAATGCCGAACAAGTTCGCGATGGCCATCCGCCGGCCGATCGGCGTCGTGGGCATCATCACGCCCTGGAACTTTCCGGTGGCGATCCCCGCGTGGAAGCTCTTCCCGGCGCTGATCTGCGGCAACACCGCCGTCATCAAGCCGGCTTCCGATACGCCCGCCTGCCTGGTCCGATTCGTTGAGCTTCTCCTGGAGGGTGGACTCCCGGATGGCGTGGTCAACGTCGTCACCGGATCCGGCGCCGAGGTCGGCAACGCCATCGTCGACCACCCAGATGTCCGCGTCATCAGCTTCACCGGCCACACCGATACCGGCGTGGAGATCAGCACGCGCGCGGCGAAGACGTTGAAGCGCGTGAGCCTGGAGCTGGGCGGCAAGAACCCGATCGTGATCTGGGAGGACGCCGACCTGGACCTCGCGCTGGACAGCGTGATCTGGTCGTCGTTCGGCACCAGCGGCCAGCGCTGCACGGCCGCATCGCGGCTGCTCGTGCATCGGGCTATTCACGATGATTTCGTGCATCGGCTCCAGCAGCGCGTGGGACAGCTCGTCCTTGGCGACGGACTGGACGAGAAGACCGATGTCGGTCCCGTCATCAACGAGGCCGCGATCGAACGCATTGCCGCCTATGCCGCCATCGGGCGAGATGAGGGCGATCTGGTCATCGGCGGGGACCCCGCCCGCGACGGCAAGCTTGCCAAGGGATCATTCTTCAAGCCGACCATCTTTACCGAGGTCAAGCCCGATGCGCGCATCGCGCAGGAGGAGATCTTCGGGCCGGTCGCATCGGTCATTCCCGTCACCGAGTGGGATGAGACCGTGCGGATCGTGAACTCCGTCAAGTACGGGCTGTCGACCTCGCTCTTCACGCGCGATATCAACCTCGCGTTTCGTTCCATCCGTGACTTTGACTCAGGGCTGGGCTACGTGAATCACGGCACCATCGGCGCGGAGGCGCACCTGCCGTTCGGCGGCACCAAGGCCACCGGCAATGGCCACCGCGAGGTGGGACAGGCGGCGCTCGACTTCTTCAGCGAGTGGAAGAGCGTGTACATCGACTACTCGGGCAAGCTTCAGCGCGCGCAGATCGATACGACCTTCGTCGACGAGTAGGGCGCGGCACCTTGCCGTGGCCCGCGTCGGGTGCGAGGATGCGTGGCGTGCAGCTCCCGTACTTCCCGCTCCACACGGTCGTGTTCCCGCACCTGCCGCTTCCGGTGCATGTGTTCGAGGAGCGATATCGCGCCATGGCGACCGACCTGATGGCAAACGGCTCGCCCTACGCGGGCCGTTTCATCGTCGGCATGATCGTCGACGGGCCCGAGGTTGGAGGTGCCGCCACCACCCGTCCGGTCGGCACCATCTGCGAGGTGCGCAGCGCGGAGCGATTTCCTGATGGGCGATGGGTTCTGCTTGCCGTCGGCGTCGGACGCGCTCGCCTCGGTGCGATCGATCGGAGCGGGCCGTACGCGATCGTCGAAATCGACCCGCTCGACGAGCCGGAGGGTGACGGCGCAGACACGCTGCTCGCGCCCGCCCAGCGAGCGCTGGATCGGTACATGGCAACCGTGAAACGTTTTGTGGTGCGCACCGCGTCTGTACGCCATGAATCGCAGGAGACCACCGACGTGGCCGCATCTCTGGACATGATGCTGAAGCCGATCCAGCTGCCGAATGATCCGGTCGCCGCCAGTTATGCCATCGGCGGCCTCCTCCAGATCGAGCTCAGTCGCAAGCAGCACCTGCTCGAGCTACCCGATGCCGCGACGCGCCTGCGCGCCGAGGTCGATCTCCTGCGACGCGAGTCAAGCCTGCTCGACGATGGTGCCCTTCCGCCCATCCAGGCCTCCGACATCGGCTACAACCCCAATTGATTCCGATGCGTTCCTTCCACTGCGCTCCGATCCTGCTAGTACTGCTCGTCGTCCTGGCGGCGTGCTCCACGCCTGCAGAGACCATGTCAGCCATCCCGTCGACCATCCCGTCGGCCGATGCATCCACGTCCATTCCCGGTGGGACCATCTCGCCCTCGCCCTCGCCATCCTCGTCGGTCGATCCGACTGCAAGCGCATCGCCCACGCCAAGCGCGTCATCCGTATCGACCAACTCGCCAGATCCGACCAACTCGCCAGATCCGACCAACTCGCCAGATCCGACCGCGGTCCCGGTCGCAGGCACGACGTACACGGTGCAGCGCGGCGACTCGTTGGCGGCCATCGCGCGTGCCTACAGCACGACCAGCCAGCAGCTCCAGGCTTGGAATGCAGCGCGTTACCCGTCGCTGGCGGGGAACCCGAACGTGATCGAGCCCGGATGGGTCCTCGTGGTCAGCGGAGCTGCGAATGTCACGCCGCGGCCGGTTCCCGTTCCCACCTCCGCCCCCGCAACGCCGAAGTCCACCGCGCAGCCCACCGCGAAGCCCACCGCGCCGCCGCCGAGTGGCGCGAGCTGCACCGCGGGCAACCGCGTAGCGGCGGGATCGGCGCAGACGTTCCGTACCATCCCGAATGCGGGACCCGGCGTCGCCCTGACGTTCGACATGGGCGGCCGCATGGATCCGGCCGTCGACATCATGAACTTCCTGGTCGCCAGCAGGGTGTGCGCCACGATCTTCGCCACCGGGATCATGGCCCAGACACCTCGAGGGGCGCAGGTCATGGCCATCATCAAGGCCCATCCCGACCTGTTCGAAATCGCAAACCACACGATGTACCACTGCGACCTCGTGCGCGGCGGCGGCGGCTCACCTTCGACAGCACCCTGCGCCGGCGGACCATTCAGCGCTGACCGGGTTCGCAAGGAACTGGTCGATGCCGAGGTCATCCTGCGCAGTGGAACCGGCCAGAACCCGCAGCCCTACTGGCGTCCGCCCTACGGCTCCCTCAGCTCCGGCGTCATCAATGCGGCGGCATCGGTCGGGTACACGAAGACGTTCATGTGGGACGTGGACACCATCGACTGGAAGCCGGTCAGCGACGGCGGTCCGTCCGCTCAGCAGATCGCGGCGAAGGTAATCAGCAATTCGGTGAACGGCTCCAACGTGCTGTTCCACCTCGGTGGCTACGAAACCCTCGATTCACTCGAATTGATCATTCCCGGCCTCCGCGACCGCGGCTTCAAGCTCACCAGCCTCTCGGACCTGCTGAACTGATCTCGCGCTGATTCGCCGGCGCCGCGTTCGGCCAGGCGATCGCCTTGCGTGCATCTGCCGGCACGCGGCCGCGCGTTCGGTCAGCTGCACGCTCCGTGGTCATTAGCCGGCAGGAAGGCGATTCCGCAGCGGCTCCACGCTCAATCGCAGCTATCGCGTCGCCGATTCCCCGCTAATGACCGCCTATACGGCATCTGTCACGACGCGGGCGCCGGTCGGCGCGCGTTCGGTCAGCTGCACGCTCCCTGGTCAATAGCGGAAAGCAACGCCGGGTCCAGAGCGACGCCCGGTCAATCGGAGCGGAGGACCGCGGCGAGTGCCAACCAAGTTGGCCTTGTACCGATGGGTGACTGTTCCTCGGTCGTATGGCTACCTGGCTCGGCATAGCGACCGAGACCGAGCGGATCGGTCCGCTGGTCGGTCGTAACGCCAACCTGAATGGCGGCCGGCCTTCCGCCGCAAGCGGTCCATGTCCCGCTCAGCCGCCGGTCTCTGCCCGCCCCTCCCTCGGAGAAGCTGAGGCGGCGATAGCCTCGCCGAAGATCCGGACGGCGGCATCCACTGATGCGGCGTCGACGATCAGCGGTGGCGAGAATCGGAGCGATGATTCGCCGCACTCGAGGGTCAGGAGCCCGAGCCGGAAGGCCGCTTCCTGGATAGCCCCGGCCGTCTGATGTGAGTCGAATTCGACGCCGAGCATGAGCCCGACGCCGCGGATGTCGCGCACGGAATCCACGTCAGCGGCCACCCGCTCGAGCCCCGAGCGCAGGCGCGCGCCCATGGCGGCGGCGTTTGACATCCCGTCCGACTCGATGATGTCGAGCGTTGCCAGCCCGGCGGCAGCGCAGATCGGGTTGCCGGCGAACGTCGAGCCGTGGGCGCCGGGCGGCCAGGTCCAGACCGAATCGCGCGCGATGAACGCGCCGATCGGCATGCCCGAAGCAATACCCTTGGCCGTGGTCAGGATGTCCGGCTCGACGCCGGTGTGATCGATCGCCCACCACGAGCCGGTGCGGCCCATGCCGGACTGGATCTCATCCGCGATGAGAAGGATGCCGTGCTCGTCGCAGATTTCGCGCAGACCCTCCAGGAAGGAGGTCGGGGCGGGAAAGTAGCCGCCCTCGCCCTGGATCGGCTCGACGACGATGGCCGCCACATCCGACGGCGAGATCTGCCGCCCGAAAATCGTCCCACGCAGGTGCGCCAACTCGGCCGAGCCGTCACCGCCGGAATTCTCGCGCCAGGCGCGGATGCGCGGGAACGGCGCGTGATGCACCATCGGGATCAAAGGCCCGAACCCGGCGCGCTGCTTGACCTTCGAGTTCGTCAGCGAGAGCGCCCCCATGGTGCGACCGTGGAAGCCGCCCTCGAAGGCGATGATCCCGGACCGATGCGTGTGGTATCGGGCCAGCTTGATCGCGCCCTCGACCGCCTCGGTCCCGGAGTTTGTGAGGAAGACGCGTGCCTGTTCCTTGAAGGGAGCGATGGCTGCCAGGCGTTCCATGAACTCGGTGTAGCGCGGCTCGTAGAAGTCGGTGGCGGCGATGTGGATGAGCCGATCCGCCTGCTCCTTGATGGCTGCCACGACCTTCGGATGCGAATGGCCGGTCGAGCAGACCGCGATGCCGGCGGCGAAGTCGAGGAAGCGGTTGCCGTCGACATCGGTCACGACCATGCCGGAGCCGGACTCCGCCACGAGCGGGTAGACGCGAGTGAGGGATGGTGAGGCGACAGCCTCGTCGCGCGCGATGAGCGCGCGGGCCTTCGGGCCGGGCAGCTCGGTGACGATATGTGGGGCGGCATGCTCTTGGGCAGCCGCAGGCGAGGGGCTTGCTTCGAGGGTGGTCATTGGGTAGCACTCCGGATTCGGAGCGGCGCGTCCTGCCCGCGCACCTTGGCTAGTCCGCTGCATCCTAGCAGGCGTCTTCGGGCCTGCTAACCCCCCGGTCAGCGGATGGTGGGACGGCGTGCGCGTTCGGTGCCGATGGCCCACAGGCTGGCGCCCAGCCCGACGGCTGCGGCGGCAAAGAGCGGCCCCCCACCGAACGCATTCGCCCACGCCAGGCCAGCGAGCGCGATGCCGCTGCCGATGGCCGACATGACGATGACCTGCCCGGGATCGCCTCGCACGCGTCCCGCGAGATACGCGACGACGACGCCCGTGACGAAGCCCGCGATCGCGAGAGGGCTGAAGAGGATGGCGGTGGGGATCATGCGAGGCCGATCATCGCACGACCTCGAAGGCGCGCTCTCGACGCCTCCCGAAGCGGTAGATGGCGAAGTCATCGTCGAACGAGGCGGCGCGCACGATGCCCAGTCGCTGCATGACGGCGAAGCTCGTTCGATCGACGATGGAGAAGCCCTGGTCGACGAATGCCAGGCCGATGCTCCAGGCGGCCTCGAAATCCGCCGGACCGGCCGGTTCCACCGACGTCGCGGTGGACCGGATGGCAGCCCAGAAGCGTTCAGCCGCGTCTCGACCCAGCCGGCGCTGGAGCAAGAGCCAGCACTCGACGATGACGTGATCCGTGGTCAGGAGAGGTTCGCCCGCTCCCAAGATGTCGATGGCGCGCGCATGACTGCTGTCCCCGAGATCAGCGGCCGCATAAAACGCCGAGGTGTCGACGAACAGGGTCAACGCCTCGGATGCTCGGCTTCGACCGCATCGCCGATGTACGCGTCCTTGTGGCGTGCGATGTCGGAGCCGCCAGAGTCGCCCAGCGCGAAGAGCGTCGACACATCCCCCCGGCTCTGCTCACCTCCGAGGTCTGCGCGGACGAGCCGACGAAGGTATTCGGCCAGTGAGACGCCGAGGTCGGCTGCCCTGCGGCGGGCCCTCCAATGATCAGCCGAATCCAGGGTAATCTGGGTGCGCTGTGTCATGATGGCGCCATCATACCATCACCGATGAGCCCAGGTCCTTGGTAGATCAGGCCGGTCCACAACTGGACCACGTCGGCACCGGTCTCCATGGCAGCGGCCGCGTCAGCGCCAGATCCGATGCCGCCCGAGGCGATGATCGCGAAGGGGGGACGAGCCAGGAACCGAGCCCGACCGACTGCATCGAGTGTGCGTTTCAGGAGGGGACGGCCCGATAGGCCGCCCGGCTGGGACGCGAAACACGACGTGAGGCCGTTGTGGTTCGTCGTGGTGTTCGACAGGATCACGCCCGCCGCCGGCGAGGCGACGAGGGCGCCGATGAGATCCTCCAGCCGGCCGGCGTCAAGGTCCGGTGCGAGCTTCACGAAGATGAGCGGTCGCGGTGCCGCGGCGCGCACGGTGTCAAGGAGATCGAGCAGGCGATCGGGATCCTGCAGGTCGCGCAGACCGGGAGTGTTGGGGCTGCTGACGTTGATGGCGAGGTAGTCGGCGACATCGGCGACCATGCGGGCCGCTGCGGGATAGTCGGAAGCGTCACCATCGCGATTGCGCCCGATATTGACGCCGATGACGAATCCTGCGGGCAGTGACGGCCGAGCATCCACGATCCGGCGCGCGAGCGCATCGGCCCCGAGGTTATTGAAGCCCATCCGATTGATGAGGGCCTCGTCCCGGGACAGGCGGAAGAGACGCGGGCGGTGGTTTCCAGCCTGTGGCCTTGGGGTGACGGTACCGAGCTCGATGCTCCCGAAGCCCAGCGCCGCCCAGCCACGGATGGCGATGCCGTCCTTGTCGAAGCCGGCGCCCAGGCCGATCCGGTTGCGGAAGCGCAGACCCATCAGGTCCAACGGGGCGCGCACAGCATCGGCTGATGAGACGCCTGAGGCAATCGCGCACAGCGATCGACCGAGGCTCGAGCCGCCGGACAGGCGGAGGGCAGCGAGCGATGCGTGGTGGATGCGCTCGGGATCGATGCGGAAGAGGAGCGGCCGAATGGGCCGGTAGGCGGCGATGCGCCAGGCGCTCACCGCCGCTCAGTCGTCCCGGGCGCGGGGGAAGGCCATCTCCTCCGGGTAGACCGGCGGGAGCAGTTCGCCCGCGTCATCGCGTGATGGGCGCGCCGGATCGGGCGACATGTACTCGTGCCAGACCTCGGCACCGGCGGTCGGCGGGTCATCGAGCTCCTTGATGGCAACGATGCCCTCGAAGCGGATGGACCCGGCCTCGCCGTCATCGGTCTCGAAGTCGTCCTCGTATTGGGGGGCCATCTCGACCGCCCGACCGAGCGCCGCCTCTTCATCGGAGCCGTCCACCAGGATCACGCGATCCTCGACCAGCGTCGCCATCTCGGGATCACCCGAGAGGTAGGCGTAGCGGAGCTGGACGGCAAACCAGCCGGAGGGCTCCACGATCGTGGCGTCGGAGGTCACAGTGTCGGTGACGCTTCACCGATGACGGTCTGCGACTGCTCGCGCAGGAACTGCTGCACGTAATACGGTCCCAGCCCGCTCTTGCCGGACGAGCCCGAACCCTTCCAGCCACCGAAGCTCTGGATGCCCGGCCAGGCACCCGTCGTGGCACCTGCACGTCGATTCACGTAGACCACGCCGGCCTGGATCGTGTCGAGGAAGCGCTTCACCTCTGCATCGTCCCGGCTGAAGATGCCCGCGGTCAGTCCATAGGCGCTGGCATTGGACTCTTCGAGTGCCTGGTCGAGCGAGTCAACCTCGCCGATGACGAGGAACGGCACGAACAGCTCGTCCCGGAACAGCCGATGCGCGAGCGGCAGCCCGGTGACGACGGTTGGCGTCGGGTAGAAGCCTCGCTCGGTGTCGGCGTCACGCAGGATCTCGCCGCCGATCTCGATGGTGCCACCGTCGGCTTCCGCATCGCTGGCGGCCCTCGCGAAGGTGTCGAGCGCACGCTGGTTGATGACGGGCCCCATCCACGTCTCGCGTTTCGTGGGATCGCCGACCGTGATGCCGCGCGTCTTCTCCACCAGCTTGTCGACGAACTCGCGCGCAACCTCCTTATCGACATACACGCGCGAGTTGGCGCTGCACTTCTGCCCGTCGAAACCGAAGGCCGAGCGCATGACGCCTTCCGCGGCCTCGTCGAGATCCGCGCTGCGGGTCACGATCGCCGGGTTCTTGCCGCCCATCTCGGTGATGATCGGGCGCGGGAAGTCCTTGGTGAAGCTGCGATAGAGCTTCATGCCGACCTCGTATGAGCCGGTGAAGACCATGCCGTCGATGCCGGAATTCTCCTGAAGCTCGGCGCCGACCGTCTCTCCCGGTCCGGTGACGAGGTTGAACACACCATCCGGCAGGCCGGCGTCGCGCAGCGCTTCTCCGAACTTCCAGCCGGACAGCGGCGCGTCGGAGGATGGCTTGAGGACGACCGTATTGCCGGCAATCATGGCGCCGCCGGCCGGGCCGCCGGCCAGCGCCATCGGGAAGTTGAACGGGCTGATGACGCCGAACACGCCGTACGGGCGCAGCACGGACCGTGTCCGCTCGATCGGGGAGAGTGACCCGAGCGGCTTCACGAATCCATCGGCCTTTTCGAACTCGTCGCCGTAGTAGCGCAGCAGGTCCGCCGTCTCCTCCACGTCACCGAGAGCCTCGAGCCGGTTCTTGCCGACCTCGAGCGTCATGAGCGCCGCGTAATCGAACTGTCGCTCGCTGATCAGGTCGGCGGCCTTGCGCATGATGGCAAGCCGTTCCTGCCACGGCGTATCGCGCCACGCCGGGAAGGCGGCCCGGGCGGCGTCGATGGCGTCGCGGACGTCCTGGCGGCCGCCGACCGGGAAGCGGGCGACGACGAGATCGGTGTCGATCGGCGATCGATCATCGAACGTATCGTCGACCGTGCGCTCCTCGCCGCCGATCAGCATGGGATAGGTCCGGCCGAGGTCAGCACGCGCCCGATCGACGGCCGCGTCGAAGGACGACTGGAGCTCCTCGTTGTCGGCGGACAGCGTGGCGTAGGTGATTTTCATACGCGGCGTGGCGGTGCTCATCCGGTCGTGTGCCTCAACCTGGGTTCATGGGGTGTTGTTGATTATCGCACCGCTTCGGTGTCTGCTCCGAACAATCAGGTCCGAGGAGCTGTATTGCCCAGCGCTGGCGTTGACCGATATCTCGGTGCATGGCGGTTACGGGACCCGTCCCGCGCGGTCGTCAGGCTCATCGGTCGCCGATGGGCACGAAAACGCCGAAGGCCAGGCTCCGGGGGGAGAAGAGCCTGACCTTCGGACCCGCGCATGATATCTGCCGCGTTTGGTGGCCGCAAGCATTTCAGCGCACGGAAGAACCTGGAGTTGTGGCGTCAGGCTGCTGGTGCGGTGCCCAGGTGAAACAGACCCAGGTTCAGCTGCAGCGAAGATCGGCGCGCGCCCATGAGGTATGCGCGGCCGCGGTCGCCGTAGAGGCGCGGCAGCAGCTCGTGCGCCGTCGCCTCGTCGCCCAGGTCGAGGCGCGCGTGGACGACCTTGATCTTGAACCCGTTTCGCAGCCACCAGCCGGTGCGGCGCTGGGTGGCCTCCATCACGTGTTCCACGACCTCCGGTTCCAGCAGTGTCGCGACATCGTCGCGTCCGTAGTGACCGATGGCGATCAACCGACCGCCGGGACGCAGGACGCGCCGGGCCTCCGCGACCGCGGGAAGCGACGCGTCGTCGGGATCGATGAGGCTGGTGAGCACCACGTCGACGGTTCCATCTCGGAGCGGGAGGCGTGTCACCGACCCTTCGACGATGCGGATATTGGGCTGGTGAGCATTCCCGGCGCGGCGGCGGGCCTCGGCCAGCAGCGCGGGGTCGGACTCGATGCCGTAGGTGCGACCCGTGCGTCGCGCCAGCAGCATCGGATAGTGACCGATGCCGGTCCCGACATCCGCAATGCGCTTGCCGCTGAGCGGGACGATACGTTCAATCGCGGCCAGCACCTTGCGATCCGGGTCGATTGCAGCGCCCAGCCTGGCATGCAGCGCGGGATCGGCGTCCGTCCAGTCCGGCAGGATCGGGCGAATCAGGGCACCTCGACGCGCAGCTCGGCGGGCTCGTCGCCATCGAGCGTGAGCAGGTCGTTGCCGGCGAGGATCTGGAGGTCGAATTCGACCGGGCCCGCCGCTTCGCGGGTGACATCGAGCTCGATCGTGAGCGTGGCATCCGGAAACAGCGGCCCCCAGCCGATCGAGGTTGTGCCATCCGGCTCGCCCTTTTCGCCCGGGCCGATGACCCACTTCGTCCACGGCTGCACCAGCGGCGGGCCGCCTTCCGCGATGCGGTCTTCGCTGGGGGTGAACGGAGCGACGACGAGCGTCTCGCTCAGCTCCGTCGGGAAGCGAAGCACGAGCTCGTCGATGCGCTCTTCCGCAGCACTCGTCACGGTGACCGTCAGTGTGCCGCCTGCGTCGCCGATCTCCGACGCCACCGTGGCCGTGACCACACGGTCATCGGTCTCCTCGGGCGGCTCCAGGCTGAGCGAGGGTGCCGGCGTCTGGGTGGGCGATGCCGGCTCGGACGGCGCCGGTGACGGTGACGCTTCCACGCTCGGCGGCGGAGTCGATGCGCTCACGGATGCACTCGCTGACGGCGACGAGGACTCATCGACGGCGCAGGCGCTGATGGCGGCGATGAGGAGGGCTGCCAATACGCCGCGAATCACCTGTTCATGCCTCGACGTCGTGCAGTTCGGGGAGCCGGTTGCGGATGGCGTATCCGGTCGCCTGGGCTCGGCTCTCGAGCGCGAGCTTGGCGAGGACATTCGAGACGTAGTTGCGGACGGTCTTCTCGGCCAGCCCCATGCGATCGGCGATCTCTCGATTCGAGGCACCGTCGGCAAGGTGCGCGAGCACGCGGCGCTCCTGCTCGGTGAGATCGGCGAAGGCGCCTGCCTCCTCCAGCCGGCTCGTATTACGCAGCCGATCCAGCACGGTCCTGGTGACCGCCGGATCCAGCAACGACCCGCCGCCGGCAACCGTGCGAACCGCATCCACCAGCTCGGACGACCCCACGCGCTTGAGCACATAGCCCGATGCGCCCGCGTCGATCGCGGCGAACAGGGCGTCGGAGTCCGCATAGCTCGTCAGCATCACGACAGGGGTCGCGGGCAGCTCACCGGTGATCGTGCGGCAGGCGTCGATACCGGATCCGTCGGGCATGCGAATGTCCATCACCACCACGTCGGGGTGCGTTCGGCGCGCCAGCCGGACGGCTTCCTCGCCCGAGCGCGCCTCTCCCACCACGCTGAACCCTGGCTGTCGGTCGAGCAGAGAGGCGAGGCCGATGCGGACCACCTCGTGGTCATCAGCGATGAGAATGCGCACGTCGGGGACGAGCGGGGTGGGATCGGATGCTGCATCTGTCATGTGGGTTGGCGAACGGTCGCCACTGGCATCCTAAGCGACAGGGCCGTTCCGTGTCCGGGCGTGCTTTCGACACTGAGCTCCGCGCCGAGCAGCTCCGCTCGCCGCCGAATGTTGGCCAGCCCCTGCGCGCGGCCTCGGCGCCCGCGCACCGCGCTCACCGCCGGGTCGAAGCCCGCGCCATCGTCGCGGATGTGGAGGGTGAACCGTCGCCGCGTGCAGGACATACGGACCGTCACGGTGGTGGCGTGGGCGTGGCGCAGGACATTGCTGAAGGCCTCGATCACGATGTGCCGCAACTGTTCGGCCTGCTCCGCCCGCAGCCGCGGTCGATAGAGCCCTTCCGACGCCACGTCGAGCTTAACCAGCGTGTGCGCCTGGAGCTCATCGGCCACCGCCAGGACGATTGCCTCCGCGTTACGCGCCTCCAGCTCGCCGGATCGAAGATCGAAGATGGTGCTGCGGATGTCACCGGTGATCCGATTCAGCTCACCCATGACCGTGTTGATCCTGGCGCGGATCGTCCTTGGCTCTTCGCCGATCTCGGCGGATGCCTGTTCGAGATGGAGCCCGGCGGCGTAGATGGACTGGATGATGCCATCGTGCAGGTCGCGGCCGATGCGTTCGCGCTCACGCAGGAGGAGCTCACGCCGACCAGCCTCGGCGAGCGCCCGATCGGTCTCCTGCTCGAACAGCTCCAGGCTGCGAATCACGCCCAGTGCGATGGCCAGGCCGGCGAGCGAGCGAAACACCTCGATCGGAATGCCGAGCGTCTCGAGCACCGTTCGGCCATTGACGACCGATGCCGGCGGAAACGGCGCCGAGAGCGGGATGAGCCCGGCGACCACCGCGTACGCGACGAAGGCGACCGCCGCCGCCCGCAACGCGCGAGCGCCGCGCGGACCGGCCGCGGGGCCAAGCAACCGAATGGTGCGGCGCAGGCCGATGGCCACGAGGAGGGAGGCCGGCAGCGCCAGCATCGCGCGGGCGACGACGTCACCCACGGCCAACGGCGCCCCGACCGCCGCGAGCGCGGGAACGAGCTCGTCGGAACGAAGCCATGACCCGGGGTCCGGAATGAAGCCGGAGGCCACCGTGCCGGAAATGGTGAGCGTTGCCACGGCCCACAGTCCGGTCGCGAGAGCCGGCACGAAGCTGAGCAATTCGGGTGCGTCGTGTCGGTCTTTCGTGCGGCGGGCGCTGAGGATGAGCTCGACGCCAAACTGGAAAAGGAGCGCGAAGCTGATCGGCTTGAGGAGAAGCTGGAGGATGAGCAGCGCCTCGATGATCGGCTGCGGCAGGAAACCGGCCTGGATCGGGATGAACAGATAGCCCCATTCCATCAGTCCGTGCACGATGCCGAATGCCGCCAACCAGCCCAGCGGCCTTGCCAGCGGCAGTTGGGAGCGTTGCCGGCTCTGGAGCGCGATCGCCAGGCCCATGACGAAGAAGACCTGCCCGTAGATCGACAGGACGATGATTCGGTTCGTCTCGAACAGCTCCGCCAGCCAGTTCATGCGCCGCATGGTAGGGGCTGAGCCTCACGGTGTCGGGCGGCGGTTCGTGCCCAATCTGTCGAATGGTTCAGCCGGCTGTCGGAGGTTGCCGATGATCTGTCTGGGCTACGATCCGTGCCATGCCTCCAGCCACCGCGCCCTCGGCGCCAATGCCGCTCGGCGTGCGCCTGTGGTTCGTGGTGGCCTTCGTGCTCCTGGCGCTGACGGGGCTGCTGCTGGGTCGGATCGTGGAGTTCATCGACTTCAGCGAGCGCGCGCCGTTCAGCCTGCTCGGGATCTTCATGATGATCGAGCTCGCGGCGGTGCTCTTCGGGATCACCGTGGCGCTTCAGCGCAAGCGCATCGCGTATCGGTTCGCGATCGCCATCGCGTTCCTGCCCGTGCCGGTGCTCGCCGGCCTGCCGCCGGTTCTGCTCGACTTCCCTCCGACCGCCGCCAACGGTTGGTATCTTCTGATGGTCCCGATCGGTGCGTTGTTGACGGTTGGGCTGTTGGTTGGATTACTGCGATCCTCAGCTCGCGCGTGGTTCAACGAGGCCTGAAGAACTCTACGAGACGCCCGCATACTGCTGCCGATGACTCGTACTCCAGCGTGATCAGCCAAACGGAGAGACGCGAGCGAATCGACCCCTCGTTCCGCGGGCAGGCCGGCATCACGCGGGGCTCTTACAGTTATCCGAGCAGTTGCGGAGTGGATGCAGGCTGATCTCGACGATCCTCAGGCTGTCCGGCAGGAGATTTGTCATGACTTCAGCCTGGAGATTGTGACAGTCGACTGCTGACCGATGGCTCCGCCCGACGGTTGGAACATTCGTACGGACGGCCAAGCGGCCTTTGCCTCCTCCATATACTGGCCGCGATGACCTCTACTGCGGCCGGCATCATGCGGGCATTGGCCAAGACGAGCCCCGGCCCCGGCGCAGAGCTCGTCGAGCGGCCAGTTCCAACGCCGGCCGAGGGCGAGGTCCTGCTCCGCGTGGAGGCAGCGAGCATCTGCGGGACCGACTATCACCTCTACACATGGGATGACTGGGCAGCCGAGAACCTGATCCCGCCGCGGATCCTTGGGCATGAGATCGCCGGCACCGTCACTGCCATCGGAGGCAGGGTCACTCGCGTCAGGGAAGGCGACCTTGTCGGCGTCGAGTCGCACCTGTTCGATTGGACCTGCGCACAGTGTCGGCGTGGCGACATGCATCTGTGCCGCAACCTGCGCGTCATCGGCGTCCATGTCGACGGCGGGTTCGCTGAGCAGGTCGTCATCCCGGAGGCCAACGCGATCGAGTCGAACGGGCTCGACCCTGCGGTCGTTGCACTCCAGGAGCCGATGGGGAACGCGGTCCACGCCGCATTCGTCGAGCCGATCGAGGGCAGGAGCGTGCTCGTCACCGGTTGCGGGCCCATCGGCCTCTGCGCGGTCGGCATCGCGAAGGCTGCCGGCGCTGCGCTGGTGATCGCCACCGATACCGAGTCGTATCGGCTCGAGCTGGCGCGCACGATGGGCGCCGATTTGGCGCTGGACGCGTCGGACCCCGCCACGGAGGAGCGGATCGGGGAGGCAACTGGCGGCGACGGCGTCGAGGTCGTGCTCGAGATGAGCGGCGCGGCTCCGGCACTCGACCAGGCGTTGCGGGTGACCACGCGAGGCGGCCGCATCAGCCTCTTGGGTATCTTCGGCGAGCCGCCGCAGGTCGACCTCTCCGAGCTCGTCATCCAGAAGGGCATCCGGCTGCACGGCATCTATGGTCGCCGCATCTACGACACGTGGGAGCGGACGCAGGCGCTGCTGCGTTCGGGCGGGCTCGACGTTTCGCCGATCATCACCCATCGGCTTGATCTCGCCGACTGGGAGCAGGGCTTCGAGCTCATCGGCTCACGCCATGCCGGCAAGGTCGTGTTGGTCCCCTGATTACCCGCCGGTCTCCCGGCAACCTAAGAAACCAATCAGATCGTGAGAATTGGGGCGGGCCAGGGCTATCCTGTGCGAATGACCGATGCGACCGCCCGAGCCCGCAACCCGATGGCCTTCCTCGACGCCGAGATCGAGGAGCTGAAGGCGAAGGGCCTGTATCGGCGCCTGCGGGTGGTCGAGAGCGAGCAAAAGAGCCGATGCGTCATCGACGGGCGCGAGGTGATCACGCTCAGCTCCAACAATTACCTGGGCCTCACCACCCACCCGAGGCTGAAGGCCGCGGCCCTCCAGGCCGTCGAGCAGTTCGGCGCCGGCTCGGGCGCGGTCCGCACGATTGCGGGGACCATGAGCCTGCACGAGGAGCTTGAAGCCAGGCTCGCAACGTTCAAGCACACCGAGGCGGTGCTCACCTTCCAGTCGGGCTTCACCGCCAACACCGGCGTCATCCCGATTCTGGCTCCCGAGGGCGCGACCATCGTGAGCGACGCGCTCAATCACGCAAGCATCATCGACGGCATCCGCCTCACGAAGGCGGAGCGCAAGATCTATCCGCACTCCGACATGGATGGCCTGCGCCAGGCGCTCAGCGAAGTTCGGGAGACCGATGCCAACCGCACCATCCTGGTCATCACCGATGGCGTGTTCAGCATGGATGGCGACATCGCGAAGCTGCCCGAGATCGTCGAGGCCGCGGAGGAGGTCGGTGCCATCGTCATGGTCGACGATGCGCACGCCTCCGGCGTCCTGGGCCGGAATGGACGGGGGACCGTCGACCACTTCGACCTGAACGGTCGCGTGCAGGTCCAGGTCGGCACGCTGTCGAAGGCGATCGGCGTACTAGGCGGCTACGTCGCGGGGCCGCAGAGCCTGCGCACCGTGCTCGAGCATCGCGCGCGTCCCTTCCTCTTCTCCACGTCTCACCCGCCGGCAGTCGCGGCCGCCTGCCTGGCGGCCATCGAGGTGCTTGAATCGGAGCCGGAGCTGATCGAGAAGCTGTGGGAGAACACTCGACACTTCAAGGCCGGGCTCGACAAGCTGGGCTTCGATACCGGACACAGCGAAACGCCGATCACGCCGGTGATCGTCGGCGCTGGCGCGCTGGCGCATCGGTTCAGCGACCGCCTCTTCGAGGAAGGGGTCTTCGCCATGGGGATCGGTTTCCCGACCGTGCCGGAGGAGAAGAGCCGCGTGCGGACCATCGTCACCGCCGAGCATTCGGTCGAGGAGCTCGACGTTTGCCTGGAAGTCTTCGAACGGGTCGGGCGGGAGCTGGCGATCATCTATGCGTGATCGCCACCTGAGCGTCACCCTGCGACCGACGTTCGTCGATGGGGATCTCCGGACGCCGCCCGTCCCGAACTCTGTCGCCGATGACGCGACGGTGGATGAACTGGCCATCGCCGCTGCGATTGGGGATGTCGAGGCGGTGGGACGCCTCTACGACGCACTGGTCGGCCCCATCTATCGCTATGTTGCGGTTCGCGTGCGCCGCCGCGAAGATGCCGAGGACCTGACGCATCTGGTGTTCGAACGGATCGTCGGCGCGTTGCCGCGCTATCGGCACAATGGTCGCCCGTTCGCGGCGTGGGCGTTCCGCATCGCCCGCAATGCGGTGATCGATCATCAGCGACGGCTCCGTCCCACCCAGCCGCTCGGCTCGATCGCGGAACCCAGCGATGGGATCGGCCTTGAAGCGCACTGGTTGCAGGATGAGGAGGCCCGGGAGCTGCGAGCGGCCATCCGGCAGCTTACCCCCGATCAGCAGGAGGCAATCGCGCTGCGCTATGCGGCCGGGCTCTCTGCAGAGGAGGCGGCTCGCGTCATGGGCTGCCGAGCAGGCACCATTCGTGGATTGACGTTTCGTGCCATCGAATCGCTGCGGCGACATCTCGCCGGCGAGTCGCGCCGATGAGTCCGTTCAACCGCGCGTTGCGACCGCCCCCGATCGCCTCCGGCGTGCAATCGAGCGATATCTTGTCGCGCTGCGCTCCCAGGTTGAGCCCGACCCGCTCTTCCGGCGCCGATTGCGATCCGACGTCGTCAACCGGCACGCTGAGCCAACGCGGCACGCTGAGTCATCTCCAGCCCACGGCGTTACCGCGCCGGATCCACCGGCCGCGGAGCGATCATCGGACTAATCGGAACTCATCGCTCGCGTTCGGTCAGTTGCCGCGTCAGTGGGCATTAGCGGCCGGAATTCCAAGATCGCAACCCCTCCCACGCTCGACTGACCCTCCATTCGTTCGACGTTATCGGCCAATGCGCCCCCTACGGTCATATGGCCAGCACATGCGCGCCGCCCGGTCAGCGGCGCACCGGGTGGGCATTTGACGCAACGAGAGGCGGCGACCCACTCTGAATACTCGGACACTCAAAAGACGGGGTAGAGGCGAACCTCTACCCCGTCCTTGCCAGGGGGGCTGGATGAATCGCGAGACCGGCCGGATCGACCGGCCTCGCGTCGTGTCCTACCGCCGGCGGTTCCTTGCCTGCACGTTCACCAGCGTCAAGCCGCCGAGTGATCCGATGAAGAAGGCTGCCAGCAACTCGATCGGGACCGTGACCGGCTCGCCGTTGAGTCCGAGGCCGACGGACGTGTCCGGCAGCGGCGGCGCCGGGGTCGGGTTGCCGCCGAGCTCTGCCTCGCGCGTGACCCGCACGCTGTCGTCACCCTCGTCCTCCGGCGTCTCGTCGGAGTCGATGACCGCCACGTTCACAGTCGGGGCGACGCGGGAAATCGTTTCCGGGTCGACCGCCGTGCGGAACGTGGCGCTCCCGCTCTCGGTGAGCGTCGGGAAGGTCCAGGTGACCACACCGTCCACGAGGGTTCCGCCGTCGGACGCATCGAGGAACTCGAAGCCGACGGGGATCTCATCGGTGATCACCGCGTTGGCGACGGGTCCGTTGGTCAGCGTGTAACTCAGCGTCCAGGTGACGACCGACGGGGAGGCCACCATGGCATCGTTGGGTCCGGTGATTGTGATGAGCTCGGTGCTCGCCACCTTGTCGAGCACCAGCGTCGGCACGCGGACGATCACGGTGGAGTCGTCCTCGCAGTCCGGGCCGAGCGTCTCGCGATCCGGGCACTGCGAGTTCGGGCTCGTGGCAGAGGCCACGTTCACGAGCTCGTCACCCTGCTCGACGTCATCGGCGACGACCGCCTGGTAGGTCAGGGTGTACTCGCCGTCTGCGAGCTCCCCCAGGGTCCAGGTGATCGTGCCGGTCGTGTCGTCGAAGACACCGCCATCACTGATGCCGGTCGGGTTCTCGAGGCCGTCCGGCATGGCATCCACCACCACCACGTCATCCGCGGGTCCGTCATCGACGGTCAGCGTCAGTGTGTAGGTGACCGTTGCACCCGGCAGGACCGATCCGACGGCGTCGTTCGTCTTCTCGACGGTGATCTCCGGGCACTGCACCAGGATCGAGTCGCTCGAGGTGAGCGGCGCGTCCAGGTTGCTGCCATCGGCGGTCGCCGTGTTCTCGAGGAGACCACAGTCGGTGCGATCGGTATCGGCGAAGACTCGGATGACGACGCCGTCCGCCATGCTCGTCGGCACCAGCGTGCCGAATTCGCAGTCGAGCGACACGCTCTCAACGCCTCCGGGCTCGAGGCTGCTCGCCATCGCGCAGTTCACATCGGGCGAGTCACCGCTGACGATCTCGAGGTCCCACGAGAGGCCCGAGGGCAGATCGTCGCGGAGCGTGACGTCGGAGGCGTCACCCGGTCCGGCGTTCCAGACCGTGATGGTGAAGCTTGCCTCATCGCCGGCGTCGATCGGATCGGCGTCGGCTGTCTTGACCAGGTTCAGGCCGGGGCACTCGACGGTCACGGTCGCCTCGAGCGAGGTGACCTGCCCGTGGTTGAGCGCGTTTGCCACGGCAATGTTGTCGTACGTTTCGCACGAGTCCGCGGTGGTCTCGCTCGAGACATGCACGATGGCACTGTCGCCCGCATCCATGTCGCCGAAGTCGCAGGCGAGGCTTTCCGTCTCCGGGACTCCGTCGATCGAGCAGAAGTCACTCGCCTCTTCGACCTCGACGCCGTCGAGGAGGACGTAGTCGATGCTCCAGTCGATGCCCGGGCCACCCGGCAGCTCATCGTCGAGGGTGACATCGAGTGCCGTCCCGGTCCCATCCGCGTCCGAGTTCTCGACTTCGATCGAGAAGCCGATCGTCTCACCGGCGCTCACGATGCCGGCATCGGCCATCTTGTCCACGCTGATGTCCGGGCACTGCACCTCGACCGTGGCCGTGCTCGTGTTGTTCGAGGTGGCGGTATCGCCGTCTGCAGTGACCGTCGCCGTGTTGGTGATGGTCAGGTTGCAGTCGGTCTCGGCCGAATCAGCCGAAAGCGTGATGGTTCGCGTTTCGTCGGCACCGAGCGGTCCGAAGTTGCAGTTCAGCATGCTCCCACCGGCAACCTCGTCACCGGCACTGAGCGCAGTGATGTCCAGGCCGATCGAGCAGTCGCCGATGTCGGCGCCGCCGACCGTCCAGGTGAACCCGGCCGGCAGGGCATCGTTCAGCACGACCTCACTGGTTGTGCCGAGCGTTCCGCCGTCGACCGTGATCGAGAAGCTGGCGGACTCGGTGGTGCTGATCACCGGATCGGTGGAGGTCTTGAGCACGGACACGTCCGGGCAATCAACTTCCACGTTGACGGTGTCGCTGTTGTTCTCCAGATCACCACCCGACTCGTTGTCGGCGGCCACGCTGGCGGTGTTGGTCAGCTCGTCGGCACATGCCGTTGACGGAACGTTCACCGTGATGGTGACGCTGGCCGTCACCCCTGAGGCGAGGTCGCCGAGCTCGCACTCGATCACGTTGCCGGCCGACACGCTGCATGAGCCATCGGTCGTCCCGTCGTCATCGAGGTCGTACTCGACCTCGCCGATGATGGAAAGGTCGTCATCGAGGTCGTCGCTGATGACCGCGTTTGTGGCGATCGCATTTCCGTCATTGCTGACGAAGATCACGTACTCGAGGGTATCCGGAGCGAGCACCGTCAGGCTGGATGCCGACTTGTCGAGTGACAGGTCCGGGCAGTCAACGTCGATGCGGGCCGAGTCGCTGTTGTTCGACTCGTCAACGTCATCGTCAGCGGTGATCTCGGCCGTATTCTCGATCCCATCGGCGCAGTCCGCGGCGGAGCTGGTCGTGGTGATCGTGATCGTGCGTGTTTCACCGTTGGCGACATCGCCGAAGTCGCAGCTGAGGGTCTCGCCGGGAGCGATCTCCAGGTCGGCGCAGTCGCCCGCGTCGGCACCCGAGATGGTCCAGGTCCGGCCGCTGTCCGCCGGGTTAACGTCGGTGAGCACCACGTGCGTGGAGTCACCGCTGCCGCCGGCCGTCACCACCATGTCAAAGCCAGCGCTGCCGCCCGCGTCGATGGTGGCGTCAACGGCATCCTTCACGACCGATGCATCCGGGCAATCGACCGTGATGGTCGCCGTGCTGGTGTTGTTGGTGACGACCGTGTCGCCGGCCACACTGATCGTGGCCGTGTTGGAGATGATCGACTCGCACGCTGCGAGGGTCGTGCTTGCGCTGAGCGTGATCGTCCTGGTTTCGTTGGCCTCCAGTACGCCGAAGTTGCAGGTGAGCGTGGCGCCGCCGGCAACCGTGTCGCCGGCCGCCAGTGCACCTCCGCCCGTTGAACAGCCGCCGATATCGGCGCCGCCGGCGGTCCAGGTGAAGCCAGTCGGCAGAATGTCAGTCAGGGTGACGGCCGATGCGGTTCCCAGCGTCCCGCCATTCGCGGTGATGCTGAACGCCGCGGTGTCACCGCCGATGATCGTCGGATCGGTCGCCGACTTGACAACCGAGGCGTCCGGGCAGTTGACCGCCACGTCGACGGTGTTGCTCGAGTTGTTGGCCTGCTGGCCGACCAGCTCGTTGGTTGCCGAGACGCTCGACGTATTCGAGATCTCTGGGCAGGCAGCGACCGGTACGTCGACCGTGATGGTCGCCGTCGCGGTATCCGGCTCCGCGCCGGTGGTGTTGCCGTCCGACGCGGCGAGGCTGCCAACGCTGCAGGAGATGACGTTGCCCTCGCCGACGGTGCACTCGCCCGTGCCACCGGTCGTGCCCGGATCGTTGTCGAAGGTCGCGCTCGCCACGACGAGATCGTCATCGATGTTGTCGGTGATGACCACGTCGCTCGCGGCGCCGGTGCCGGTGTTGTTGGCGGTGATCGTGTAGACAAGACCGCTGAACGGCGCCAGCACCGTCGTCTGCGACGCCGACTTGGCGACGATGACGTCAGGCATGACGCGGGTGTTGGTGAACGTGTGCGTCTCCGCGCTCTCGCCGCTGCCCGGCACGATCAGCGTGACCGTGTTATTCGGCGGCGTCGGTGGCAGGTAGCCGCCGGGGGCGGCCGTCTCGGTGAAGACGCAGCTTGTGCCGACCGGGGCGTTGACGGAAATGATCCCGTCACTCCCGGTGACCGCGGTGACGTTGAGGAGCCCAGCCGAGGTCGAAGCATACGACTCGGTCGCATCGTTCGTCCCGTTGGCGTCGTTGCCATCGGTCACGGAACCGTCATCCGGAGCGCCGATGACCGTGGCGGCCAGTGCGGACGTGGTGGTCGGGAAGCGGCACGAGACGCTGAACGTCGCGCCGGGCAG
Source organism: Candidatus Limnocylindria bacterium (assembly GCA_038233215.1). Taxonomy (GTDB): domain Bacteria; phylum Chloroflexota; class Limnocylindria; order QHBO01; family QHBO01; genus JACDBZ01. The sequence goes on along the minus strand of JBBSML010000009.1, from coordinate 1,530 downwards.
CGCTGCGCCGGCCTGGTCGACCTTCGAGACGCGAAGTGCGCCGCCGATGACGAAGCACGCGGGTCCGGCCTTGCGGTTGCTTGCCTGTGATTTCGACGGGCTCTCCGTCGTCTTGGCGAAGTTGCAGTACTCGTCGCCGATCGGAGCGTCGGCGGGAATGTTCAGGGTGAAGGTGAGGATGAAGTCCTCGAAGTTCGGAACGAAGTCGATGAAGTACTTCGCGACCGCCTCGCCCTCTTCAGTGTCGCCGTCGCCATCGGTATCGATGAAGACGCAGTCGGTGATTCGGAAGTCGCCACCGACGTCATCGGGATCGACCGGGAAGGTGATCTCGAACGTGGCGGTACCGCCTGGCTCGAGATTGCCGGAGAGCAGGCGCTTGTTGGTGTTCTCGCTGCCAGGCGTGGTGACGACGCCCATGCAGCCGCTGGCGTCGGCCGCCTGGGTGATGACGACATCTCCCGGCGCCGCCAGTGCGGTCGTGTCGGGGCCCTTGCCGGTGAGGGGGTTGACCGGAGCCAACGGCCCGACCACCAAATTGAGAATGAGTGCGATGAAAACGGGAAGAATGCTGATTCGGGTTCGGGTGGTCGCTCGGGAGTTCATTGGTGTTAGCCCTCTGGCTTTATGGTCGCCTGCCTCGACCTTTGACTGGTGATAAGCCCCCTGGTCGGCGTCTCCGCCGGCTCGTCGCCGGTGAGCGTTTGGGCCAGGGCAGCTGGCCGTCCGCTCGTGCGTCTTTCTGAATACATTTGGCCCCGCGTCTCAGCGGGATCGCGAGTATACGCACACAGTCCAGTACTTTGGTACCCACTAGTTTGCCCAGATTTGACTGGTTTGGATGGGTTCGGTGGAGACTGGTGATCAGCAAACCGTTGCTCGCTTGCAACGCGGGTCCTGGTACGACGCTCCCACCGTACCTATCGGCCACACGGCGGTAGGTTTCCGGGAGGTCGCTTAGCTGCATTGCGCCAATCGCCAGGCATGACGAAGGCCTCCGGTGTCCCGGAGGCCTTCGTCGGATTGAGTGTTTTTGGGTGAGTTAGTGAGGCCCTCGGTTGCCCGAGGGCCTCATGGTGACCGCCAGCTTCCTAACGGCGGGTCGGCGAATTCGTCAGCCTGACGGTGACGAGTGCACCGAGTGACAGCAAGGCCAGCAGGCCGAAGAGCACTGCCGGAGCTGAGTTCGTTCCAAGGCCATTCGAGGCCGTGTTCGGAAGCTCGCCTGCAGGCGTCGGGTTGCCTCCTAACACTTCGCCCGCGGGCGTCGTCTCGGGAGTCGGAGTGCCAGCCTCAACGCTCCCTTCCGGCGTCGGCGTCGGAGTCTCCCCACCAGGGGTCCCTTCCGGCGTCGGAGTTGGGGTCGGGGTCTCCCCACCAGGGGTCCCTTCCGGCGTCGGCGTCGGAGTTGGGGTCGGAGTCTCCCCACCAGGGGTTCCTTCCGGCGTCGGCGTCGGCGTCGGGGTCGGAGTCTCCTCTTCGGCCAGGGTGTTCACGAACACCGCGTCCGGGCTGTCGCAGTCGCCGTCG
>JBBSML010000008.1:0-94338 GCA_038233215.1 Candidatus Limnocylindria bacterium | reverse complement strand
TCGTCCGGGCTCTCGCGGGCCAGGAGCATGAGCACCACCGCGCCGGCCAGTGCGATCGTCGCGGGCTCGAGGTGCAGGACGCCGTGGAACAGGAAGCCGACGAGCGTGAGCCCGAGCACGATGAGCGCGACGCGCAGCAGGCCGGGGTTCGTGATCATCTCGCTCTCATCGAGCTCGAGGAGGCTCTCCCGCAGTGCCGGATCGGCTTCGAGCTGGCCGCGGAAGAGCCAGCGTGCCGCCAGGAGGTAGAGGACCAGCAGGATGGCTGACAGCGGAGCCATGTTCACCAGGAATGCGCCGAAATCCAGGCCAGCCGCGCTCCCGATGAGGATGTTCGGGGGGTCGCCGATGAGCGTCGAGGCGCCGCCGATGTTCGACGCCAAGATCTCGCTCATGAGGAACGGGAACGGGTTCATGCCCAGCCGAGCGGCGAGGAAGAGCGTGATCGGACCCACGAGCACGACGGTCGTGACGTTGTCGAGCAGCGCCGAGGCGAACGCCGTGATGACACTCAGGACGACGAGGATCCGATACGGCTCGCCGCTCGCGAACCGGGCCGCGCGGACCGCGATCCAGCCGAAGACCCCCGTCTTCCGAATGATGCCGGCCAGGATCATCATTCCCGCGAGCAGGAAGATGACGTTGAAGTCGATCTCCTCGAACGCCTGCTCCTGGCTGACGATGCCGAGCAGGACCATCGCGATTCCACCGGCCATGGCGGCGAGCGTCTTGTGGACGCGCTCTGTTGCGATGAGCAGATACGTGACGCCGAAGATGGCGAGGCCCACGACGACCTCGATCGTCATGCGTCGTCCCTGTCGGCGGCCGGCGCTGGCTCGAGGAGCGCCTCGCGACCGGTGGCGCGGACCCACACGATGAGCAGCTCGAGCTGGTCGACGTATCCGACCACGATCTCGTCCCGATCCGTGATCGGCAGGCCGTTGAGATGGCTCACGTGCATGCGTTCGAACGCCGCGCGAACGGTCTCATCGGGGTGCACGCTGACCGGGTCGGCCATGATGTCGCCGGCGGTGCGAGCCGCGACGTGCTTCGCATACTTCATGGCGGCTTCGAGGTCCATGATCTCGCCGAGGAACTCCTCGGGCACGATCTTCAGGAACACGTCGTTCACCAGGGAGCGGATCGGGATGACCCCGACGAGCTTTCGATCCTCATCGACAACGGCGATGACGCGGCAGCCGGTGTTCTCGACCGCCATGCCGGCGACCTGCCCCAGGCTGTCGGTCGCGCGGACGACCACTGGCTCCATCCGCAGGATGCGGTCGGCTTCGGCGATGGTGGTCTTCTGGGTGATCGTCTCGGGCGTCGGCGCCCGCTCCTGGTCGGCCATGGAAATCGCTCCGAATACTGAAATGAGGCCGCATGCGCAACCTCTCCGGGGCCGCGGTTCGGCCGCCGCCCAGCCGTTCCAGTCTAGCCGATGATCGGCGATCGACCGGTATGATCGGCCCATGCCGCCGACGACGCCCCGCGCCGCCGACTGCCGGTTCGTGCCTTGAACGGACTCGGGCTGACGTTGCTCGTCGCGCTGGGGGCGGCGCTCGTCCTCGGGGCAGTGGCGCATCGGCTCCGGCTCCCGCCAATGCTCGGCTACATCGCCGCCGGCATGGTCGTGGGACCTTTCACGCCCGGATTCGTTGCCGATCGGGAGGAGGTCCTGGCGCTGGCCGATATCGGCGTTGCGCTCCTGATGTTCAGCATCGGTCTCCAGTTCAGGCTGGGTGAGCTTCGCTCGGTCGGTGGGCGCATCCTGGCCGGCGTGCCGGCGCAGGTGGCCCTCACCATGCTGATCGGCACCGGGGTCGGACTCATGCTCGGCTGGGAGCTGATCGAGGCGCTGTTCATCGGCGGGGCCGTCGCGGTCTGCTCGACCGTCGTTCTGGTGAAGGTGGCCGGTGAGACGACACTGAACACCACGACGCACGGCCGGATCGCGCTTGGCGTGTCAATCGTCCAGGACCTGGTGACGGTCGTCCTGGTCGTGACGCTTTCCGCGCTGGGCAGCCAGGCCGAGGAGTCCTGGCTGGGGCTGGTCGGCGCCGGTGTCGTGGCCCTCGGCGTTGTTGCGCTCGTCCTGGTCGGCGGCTCTCGGATACTTCCGCCGCTCCTCGGCTTCATCGCCGGACTGCGCTCCCGCGAGCTGTTCGTGATCGCCGTCGCGGTGATCTCCATCGGTACCGCCTTCGCTGCCAGCGCGCTCGGCGTGAGCGTAGCGCTCGGCGCCTTCGTCGCCGGGCTGGCCCTCGCCGATTCCGACCTGACGGCCAGCGTGCTCGGCGAGATCGTGCCGCTGCGCGAGTTGTTCAGCACGTTCTTCTTCGTATCGATCGGCATCCTTCTCCAGCCGGCCGCCATCCTGGCCGCCTGGCCCGTCGTCCTGGCACTGCTGCTGATCATCACGTTTGGGAAGGCGATCCCGATTGCCGGACTCGCCCTCTTCGACGGCCAGCGAACGTCGACCGCCCTGCGTGCGGGCGCGCTGATCGGGCAGAGCGGCGAATTCAGCTTCGTGCTCGCTTCCGCCGGGCTGGCGCTCAACGCGGTCGCTCCCGAGACCTTTTCGTTGGCGATGGGTGCCGTCGTCCTTTCCATTCTCACCGCGGAGCCGCTGTTGGCCCTGGCCCGCGGCGTCGGCACACGATTCGATCGCATCACACGGCAGGATCCCCTGCCCGGCGAGGAGCCGGCCGCCAATCTCCGCCGTCACGCCATCATTCTGGGCTACGGTCGGGTCGGTCGCTCCGTGGCGCGCGTCCTGGAATCCCGCGGGTTCGGCTGGGTGGCAATCGACGGCGACTACTCGCTGGCCCGCACGGCACGCGCCGCGGGAACGGCAATCATCTACGGTGAAGCCGGAGCTCAATCGGTCCTGGACCAGGGACGCGTGACCGATGCACACGCGCTCATCATTGCCATCCCCGATGCCCTTGCGACCCGCCAGGCTGTCGTCTACGCGCTGGCCCGCAACCCGCGGATCGAGATCGTGGCCCGGGCCCACTCCGAGGCAGAGGAGGCCGACCTGCGGCGCCTCGGGGTCGCGCGAGTGGTGGTCGCCGAGCGCGAGCTGGGCAACGAACTGATCCGCCACGCCCTACGTCGCTTCGGCGTCAGCGACCGCGAGGTGGCCACCATGCTGGCCGACAGGCGCCAGCGCTGACTGAGTCCTGCGGCCGGCCCGCTTGGCGGTTACGACCGGCGGACGAGCTCGTCAGTCGTAAGGCCAACCGATGGCATCGCCAGGAGAATCTACGACGGTACCGACCAGGCCTCGCCGATGCGTTCCACCAACTCATCGAGCGAGTCAACGCTGAGCGACGGCTCAAAGCCGACGGGAAGGCGCTGGATCACGCCCCACGGCCCGCGGCGCAGCCAAACGGCGCGCATGGCAGCGGCTGCGGAGGGCAGGACATCGTTGTCCACGCGATCCCCCACGTACGCGACCGACGCAGGGTCAGGCGAGCCCATGAGCTCCAGAGCTTGGGCGTAGAAAGCGGGATCCGGTTTGGCCCCACGCATCCCCTCGCTCATTGCCATCACCTCGGTCTCGACGCCGAGAGCGCGCAGTTGTTCGGCCCGAACCTCGGGTTGGTTTGCGACGATCGCCAACCGATAGCCGGCGTCGCGAAGCCCCTGGAGAGCGCGCAGCGCGTCGGGGTAGAGGTCGTCGGCGGTGAAGCCACCGTACGTACGCTCGACGGCCGGCAGGCGTAGCTGCCAGTCATCGGCGCCGAAGATCGGGAAGACGTCGCGATGCTCACCACCGCGTGCGATCACAGCACCGAGTGCCGTCATGAACGTCAGGCGCGGAACCTCGAGCTCATCGGCCCACAGAGACCAGACACGTGTTTCATCGATGAGCGTCTCACCGACGTCCAGGCACACCCAACGCTCACTCATGGTCGTCGGTCGACTCGAGAGCGATGTACGCATACATTCTGCAGGCCAATCTCCCTGCGGCCCAGACGAAGAGCCGGGTGCACCATCGCGCCCGCTCTCGTTGACCCATCGGACGGTTCTTCAGGGAGCGATCACCGCCGGACAACCTACACCGGTGCAGGTGATCCGTCCCTGAATCGCCGGGCTGATCGGGGTGTTGCCCGCCACCCAATCCACGACATCGTTGGCCATGATGTTCCGTGTCACCATCCGGGAGGCGAAGTTCGGATACGAGTCCCCGCCGCTCGCCACGAAGTCGTTCGTGGCGAGCGAGTAGGTCACGGCGGCCGTCAGGTCGAGCGCCGACCCGGTGCAGCTGCCGTCGGCCGCCTGGAAGACCGCGCCTGTCACCCTGCTACCCGCGGCCAGTCCGACGTCGTAGACGAAGCAGAAGCCGGACACCTGGGGGAACCTTCCCTGCTCACCGGCCCTCGATACCCCGTTCTCCAGCATCAGCTTGAGCTCTGCACCGGTCAGATCAAGCGTGACCGACTGGTTGCCGAACGGAAGCAACGTCAGCACCTGGCCCTTGGTGATTGGGTGGGGCGGTGGCGTCGAGACCGGGCAGAAGCCGGAGCCTCCACCGGCCGCCGGACAGGTCAACGCAGATCGCAGGCCTCCCGAATTCGTGAGGGCGAGGTCGGTTCCATACGTCGTGCGCATGGCATCGGTCACCGCGTTGCCCACCAGCGACTCGCAGAGTCGGGACTGGCTGGATCCGCACTTGTCGGTGCGAGGCACCGCCACGGCAGACTGCCCGATCACCTCGCTGAGAATCGGGATCAGCTCGGCACGGTACGGGGAGAGCATCGCCTCGATGTCGGGGTCAGGTGCGCCGATGGGAGTGGCCGTGCATGCACCCGTCGTCGCGTCCACCGACAGGCAGACCGGATCCACGAATGTGACCGACTGATCGAGCACACGACCATTTCCAGGGTCGATCGTCAGCAGGGTCCTCGCATAGTTGCGTCCCTTGCTCCGCGCCTCGACCACGAGCTGGTTGTTGATCACGCCTGAATACTGCACGTCGGTGTGGTCACCGAAGATCACATCGAAGCCGCCGACGTTGTTGGCGAAATCGATGAGCTCGCCGAACGGTGCGCCGGACGTACTGTCGAAGCCACGCAGACCCGCATGGACGACGGCGACGACGATGTCAGCGCCTGCACGCTTGGCAGCCGCCCTCGCCTTGTTGGCGGCGGGATACGGGCTGGTGGGCTCAATGGTTCCAAACGAACCTGGAAAGACGAGCTCAGGCGCCTCGGGATTCGTGATCCCGACCACTCCGACCTTCACACCGCCGACCTGGATGATCGTGAAGTCCTCGATCCCGTCGAAATTCTCATCGCGGTTCTTCAGATTCGCCGATACATACTCATACGGGCTACCGGGTGTCGCAGCGGAGCTCGGTGCGCCGGCAAGGTCGATCATCTCCTGAAGATGCGTGATTCCGCGATCGAAGTTGTGATTGCCCAGCGTGCTGACCTGGATCCCCATCATCCGTTCGGCCAGGACCGCCGGGCGCTCATCAAAGAAGTTCGAGAGTGGTGGAGAGGCGCCAAAGTCATCGCCGCCGGTGAGGGTCACGGTGTTGGGGTTCGTCGCACGATCGGCCTGCCAGTAGGTCGAGATGACCGAGGCCCCACCGCGCCGTCCGAGGCCGAACACGTCAAGAGGGTCCAGCTGGCCGTGCCAGTCCGACACGCTCAGGAACTGTAGCGTGACCGGTGTCTGGACCGGCTTCGCTTTCGCCACGGTGGATGAGATCTGCACGCCGACGACGAGCGTCGTCGCGAACAGGATCGCGGCCAGAATAGTCAGAGGCAGCCTCGATGGCGTGGCGCGTGGCGCAGCCAGGTTCATCGCGCAGTTCCTCGTTGTGTCTCGGACGTCCACATCGGGTTCGGCCCTCCATGTTGATGCTGCTCAGCGCGATGTGTCGCTCTGAATGTGGCCAGGCAGCGTGAGTAACCCTTGCCGCCCGGTCCATATGCACCAGCATAGAGCCCCCGTCGCAACGGGGCATCAAATCGCGGACAGGCGATTGTTCAACCGAAAGACGAAGCGGACCTTACGTCAGCCCTTCGGCCTCTTGAACTGATCCAGGATGTCGCCAATTTCCGGGTTCTTGCTTCGTGCGTCGGTCTTCTCGCGGTTCAGCAGGTCGCCGATGTCGTCGAGGCCGGACGCACCTGACCCGCCGGAGCCGCCGAGGCCACCGCCGGAGCCGCCCGACGCGCCGCCGCGCTTGCCGAGCATCCCCATGACAATCGGAGCCAGCAGAGCCAGCAGACTTCCGATGCTTCCGATGTCGAGACCGCTCTTCGCACTCAGTGCCTGCTGCACCTCGGGCTGACGATCGCCGAGCGTATGCTCCAGGATCCCGGCACCGTTGGTCGTGCGCGGGCCCAGCTTGGCACTGCCGCCAAGGTATCCGCCGATGTCGTCGAGGATTGAGCCGTCATGGTCTCGCTCCAGCGCCTGGCGCATCCCGGAGCCCTGGCCGGCGTTCGCGCTGAGTGCGGACAGCAATGCCGGCACGGCGGCCTGGATCGCGGAGCGCGTCTGACCTCCATCGGCGCCGATACGCTGGCCGATCTCGTCAGTCCGCCCTTCGAGAAGCTGGTTCAGTTCGTCAGTGAGCTCTGCCATCGGTCAGTGCTCGTGCTCGTGCTTGGCCATCTTCTCGATATTGTTGATCGCCTCGTCCGCAGTCTGGTTGTTCGCCGCCGCCGCGGCCTCAATCTGCGACCAGGTAATGTTGCGATCGTCGTCGTGCTTGTCCTCGGGGACGCCGCAGCCACAGTTCGCGCACATGGAAGTTTTCCTCAGTACTGAATGGGTCGATGGTCACGTCCGTCGCAGATCGTGTGCCAACCCCTGATCACCGTCCGGGCCCCGACCCGTGGGACGGGGCTTACGACCAACGAGCGGGGCAGATCCGTGATCTCGGTCGCGCTCTGACCCGTGGGGCGAGAAAACCGCTACCAGGCGCAGCTCCGCTGGTGGTTCGCCCCGTGGGGCGAGCGGAGTGCACCCGAAACTGGGCAGCCTGGTCGTTAGCCCCGCGGGGCGGGTCACCACCGGCCTTCGGCTGTGCTGGGGTAAGGTCGCTCCATGCTCGAGAATCCGGGACTGCACCCGGACGAACTGAACGAGACCCTTCGAGCCGCGTACGGCATCGATGCATCCGCCCTGACCTTCATTCCTTCGTACGATCCTCACGCCGCCTCGTACGAGGTGACCACCCCGGAAAACAGCTTCTTCCTGAAGGTGCGGTTCGGCCCCCTGGATGAGGCAAACCTCCGCGTTCCCCGGACGCTCCATGAAGCGGGCGTCCCGAACATCCTCGCGCCGATCCCGACTCGCGCTTCGGCGCTGTGGACGCCGATGAAGGACCGCACCCTCGTGCTCCAGCCGTTCACGCGCGGGCAGAACGCAATGGTCGCCGGGATGTCCGCCACGCAGTGGCGCACGTTCGGCGCGACGCTGCGGGCGGTCCACGACAGCGGCCTCGAAACGCGATTCGCGGGCACCCTTCCCATCGAGGACTTCTCGCTGGCCGCGGGCGCCCCTGTTCGACGCTTCCTGGAACTCACTGCACACGAGGCGTTCGCGTCGCCGGCAGCCGCGGGGTTTGCCGCGTACTGGCAAGCTCAGGCGGGGCGCATCGGCACCATGCTCGAGCGGGCGGAGGAATTGGGGGCGCAGCTTCGAGGGCGCTCGTTCGACCGTGTGCTCTGCCACGCCGATATCCACGCCGCCAACCTCGTTGTCACCGACGACGGAGGCATAGTCCTGGTGGACTGGGATGGGCCGATGCTCGCGCCGCGCGAGCGGGACCTGCTGTTCGTCATCGGCTCCAGAATTGCACGCAGAGTCGAGCCGCATGAGGAGGCGTGGTTCTTCGAAGGCTACGGCGCTGTCGAGGTGGATACGGAGGCGATCATCTATTACCGCTACGAGCGCATCATGGAGGACATTGGCGTGGACGCGGAGAGCGTCTTCGCTGATGCCTCCCTGTCCGAGGCGACGCGGCAGACGCAGGCGGACCTGGTCATGAGCTTCTTCGCGCCGGGCGGAATCCTCGAGACCGTCGAGCAGGTCACAGTTCCGTAGGACCGCTGCGCTCCTTGACTCGCGTTGGGCCGCGGCTCACCCGGTCAACTGCACTCGCGAGGTTGCGCCTCTGGAGTCGCTTCCTCGATGTCCACTTCCTCGCTCCCGAGATACTCAGCGCCGATCACCAGCTTGGGCACGTCGGCCCCGGCTCCTTCGCTGGTCTGGAGAATGAGACGACGCTCACCCTCCGGTGTCGAGTTGGCAAGGTCGTAGTCCTTGGAACTGCGCTCAACCTCGAAGATCTCGTATCGATGCAGCTGGCCATCGTCGCTGTACACCTGGACCTCAACGCCCAACAGCTCAGCACCGTCCTCACGCTTCGACGCATCGAGCAGGGGAAGGAACATGCCCTCCCGCGCATGAGCGTAGATGTACGTCGTTCCCTCGTCGGTGGGCTGGCGGTACGTGGTGAGGTACTGGGCCACGTCGCAGAGCGGAAAGTTCGGTGGCGGCTGGAGGTCGCTCGAAACGATCGGCAGGTCGATGCCCAGCGTCGTGACCGTGACGCGGCTGGCGCGCGCAGGGAACACGAACTCGCCCGGAGGTGACGGCGGAGGAGGGATCGGTGCCGCCTCCACAGACGCCGTGGCACTCGGCGCGGACGAGGCGCTGGGCACCTGCGAGGCCGTCTGAGATGGAGACGCCTGCGGAGGCGCCTGCGACTCCCGCGGCGGTTCGGAGCTACACGCGGATAAAGCTAAGGTGGCGGCCATCAGAAGCCCGAGTTGGAATCGTCGTGTCATGAGCCGGCACAATATCAAGAACTGGACCAGCCGGGTTGTCGGGGGGTGCCGACGGCGTCATCTGTGCAGAACGTCACCACTTTTTAGGCTTGGACGGAGGGTTTCGGCCGTCATGGGCACGTACCCTGCAATCGGCGCCACGTATCCTGTTTGTCCAGGGACGGCGTCTTCATGGCGTTCGACACGTCGGCATCCGATCAGATCGCATTGCAAGGAAGGGAGATTCGATCGCATTTCCGCCCATAACCTACCCCTAACTACCCACTCGCATCAAGGAACTGAAATGCCAAAGAGCCGTAAACTTGGCGTGCTGGTGGCACTCGCGATGCTCGCCACGGCAATCCTGCCGCTCACAATCTCTGGAGCGAGTCACCGCGAAGCACCGTTGATCATCAAGGACCCAACCGCCGACAACACCGATGTCTTTGCCTTCGTGAGCCCTGATAAGCCGGACACGGTCACGCTGATCGCGAACTACATTCCGGTCCAGGAGCCAGCCGGTGGCCCCAACTTCTATCCGTTCGATGACGATGTCCAGTATTCGATTCACGTCGACAACGATGGCGACGGCGTGTCGAACATCGACTACAACTTCCGATTCGCGACCGAGATCGCGAATGAGGACAGCTTCCTCTACAACTCGAACACCGTCGCCGTAGGCGAGGACGGGTACACCAACCTCAACCTGAGCCAGACCTACACCCTGACCGAAGTGCGCGATGGCACGGAGACCGAGCTCGGCGCAGGCCTGCCTGTTCCGCCGGACAACGTTGGCGTGCGCTCGACTCCGGACTACGACACGCTCGCCGCAGAGGCGATTGTGAGCGTCGGCGACGGGATGACCGCATTCGCCGGACAGCGCGACGATCCGTTCTTCGTGGACATCGGCGCCATCTTCGATCTTGGTGGCCTGCGTCCCTTCAACGAGTTCCACCTGGCTCCGCTGCCTGCAGAGCAGGGCATCGACTCGCTCGGCAGCTTCAACGTGAAGACGATTGCCGTGCAGGTGCCGATCGCGCAACTCACCAATGACGGCGAGCCGGTCGCGGCGATGGACGCCGAGAACGCGGTGGTCGGCGTGTACGCCAGTGCCAGCCGGCCGAGCATGAGCGTGCTCTCAGCCGATGGCGTGGAGATCAGCGGCGACATGGTCCAGGTTTCACGCATGGGCAATCCGCTGATCAACGAGGTCCTCATTCCCCTTGGGAGGAAGGACCAGTGGAACCGCTCCGAGCCGGAGAACGACAGCGACTTCGCCGAGGAGTACACCCAGCCGGAGCTCGCGGCTCTGATCAACCTGCTGTACCCGGCATTGCCGGACGTGCAGGAGACCGATCGAAGCGATCTCGTGCTGATTCTGCTCCAGGGCGTGCCTGGGCTGAATTCGACCGGCGACGGCATGTTCGACCTGCTGCGCCTCAACATGGGGATCCCACCATCGGCCAATCCGAGCCGACTCGGGGTGCTCGATGGAGACCTGGCCGGTTTCCCGAATGGACGCCGGCTCTGGGATGACGTCACGGATATCGAGATCCGCGCCGTGGCTCAGGGCTACGGGACGTTCCTGGCAGAGAACTTTGACCTGCCGAACCTCGCACCAAACAACACCCTTGGGGATGGGTGCGACGCGAACGACAAGGCGTTCCACACGACGTTCCCCTACGTGGCATCGCCGCACGGCGGCTATGCTCACATGCCACACCACAACACGTGTCAACCGATGCCTGATACATCAGTAGCGGGTGGCTCCACGGCCGGCGCGGGACTTACCGTCCGGTAGCTCATCTCACTTCGGGCCGACAGACGGAGGCGGAGCGCTACGCTTCGCCTCCGTCGGGCTCGGAGTATCGGTCCCCAGGAAACCCAGACTTCATGAGACGACCCGCCGCTCCGAGACGGCTTCTTGCATCTATCACCGCCGTTTGCGCTGTCCTCCTCTTCCCCGCCGTGGCCCTGGGTCATCCGCTGGGGAATTTCACCATCAACACGCACAACGTGGTTCGCGTGGGCGACTCGGATGCCATCGTGGACCACGTGCTCGACATGGCCGAGATCCCTGCATTCCAGGAGCGCCAGGAGATCGATAGCGATGGCGACGAAACAGTCTCCGACGCCGAGGCAGGCAGCTACGCCGAGCGCACGTGTCTCGAGACCGCCGACCTCCTTTATCTCGAACGGGACGGTAGCCCGCTGCCTCTTCAGCTCACCGAGGTCGGCATCTCGTTTCCGCCCGGCCAGGGCGGAATCGACACGCTCCGCCTCGTGTGCGTGTACGCCGCTGCCCTCGACGACCCCATCGACACCGAGACGCGCTTCACGTTCGAGGACCGCTCCCATGAGGGACGCCTCGGCTGGCGGGAGATCGTGGTGGTGGGCGACGGCCTGCGTATCGCCGATGCGACCGTCCCGTCGCAGAGCGTATCCGCACGATTGACCGCGTATCCGGAGGAGCGTCTCACCAGCCCGATGTCCCAGACCAGCGCATCATTCAGCGTTCTACCGGGCGGCAGCCCTCTGCCGCCGTTCGCGGCGACCGACGCCGGTCCGGTTGGCGAGCCGATCATCGGCGGCGGCGCGACACCTGCGATAGCTCCATCTGATCTTATCGGAGGGCTTACGGCCGGGATGAACCAGGTCATTCAGACCCGCGAGCTGACCCCATTCTTCGTCGTGCTCTCCATCGCCATCGCAACTGCTCTCGGAGCCCTGCATGCCGTCTCGCCCGGCCATGGCAAGACCGTCATGGCCGCCTATCTCGTCGGCGCGCGAGGCACGGCTCGCCACGCAATCGGGCTTGGCCTGACGGTGACGGTTTCCCATACCCTCGGTGTGTTGGGGCTGGCGGTCCTGACGCTGTTCGCAAGCACGCTCCTGCCCGCGGAGCGCCTGTATCCAATCCTCGGCCTGGTTTCGGGCCTGATCATCGTGGGCATCGGGCTCTACCTGTTGATCGATCGGTTCAAGGATCGACAGGAGACGGCACACGCCCATCCCCACGGCGGGGCTGGCGAGCATAGCCACGGGCCGCTGCGTCACAGCCATGTCCCGACAGACGACCGGCAGCTCAGCTGGCGCAACCTCTTTGCGCTCGGGCTCGCCGGTGGACTCGTTCCGTCCGCCTCCGCTCTGATCCTGCTCCTGGGCTCGGTGTCGCTTGGCCGACCGGCCTATGGGGTATTGCTCATCGTGTTCTTCGGCCTGGGGATGGCCGCCGTGCTCGTCAGCGTGGGGGTCCTGATGGTGAAAGCACGATCCTGGCTCGAACGCCTGCCGCAGCTCCGTCGGGCGAGCCGATTGACGCGCTACCTACCACTCGCGGCGGCGGTGGTCGTGCTTTTCGTCGGCATCGTCATCACCATCCAGGCGTTCGTGCAGCTCGTAGCGGTGATCTGAAATGGCCAAGCACATACGATCCAATGATCTCACCGCCATCGGCCGACGCCTGCGGTGGCCGATCGTCGCGGTTCTCGTGGTCATCGGCGCGCTCGCCCTCTCCGGACGATTTGGCGCGTCCTCACCCACCGACCCGAGCGCACTTGCGCCAAGCACAGACTCGCGATCGGCCGCACCCGACGCAAGCCAGAGCGCGACCGAAGAGGACATCGCCAAGTACTACGCGCTGGTGCAGGAGAACCCCGACACGGTCGATGCCTATGTGCTCCTCGGTAGCGCCTACGTCCAACATGTGCGTGAACGAGGCGATCCCGGCGACTACGGCAGGGCAGAGGCGGCCTTCGCCGAGGCGCTGCAACGCGACCCCGAAAATGTCAGCGCGCTGGTCGGCAACGGAGCATTGGCGCTGGCGCGTCATCAATTTCACGAAGCGCTCGAGATCGGTCGACGGGCGATCTCCATCGAACCGAATCAGCCGGGTGCCTACGGAGTCATCGCCGATGCGCAGACCGAGCTCGGCATGTACGAGGAAGCCGTCGGAAGCCTGCAGACCATGGTGGATCTACGCCCCGACCTAGCCTCGTACAGCCGGATCTCCTATCAACGCGAGCTGCGCGGTCAGATCGACCCGGCAATCGAGGCGATGGAGGCTGCCTACCGGGCGGGCGGCATGGCGACCGAGAACACCGAGTACGTGCGCGTCCTGATGGGCAACCTTCACTTCGCCAAGGGTGATCTCGAGACCGCAGAGGCAATCTTCCAGGCCTCGCTCGACAGCTCCCCGGACTTCGTCTGGGCATTGAGCGGCCTTGCCCGCGTCCGGGCCGCTGAAGGGGAGCTCGACGAGGCGATCGATCTCTACCAACGGGCCGTTGATCAGATCCCCCTGCCGGAGTTCGTGATCGCCCTGGGCGAGACCCAGGAAGCGGCCGGCCTCTCCGAGGTCGCGAGCGACACGTACGAGCTGGTCGAGGCGATCCAGGCCCTGTTTGAAGCGAACGGCGTCAATACCGATCTCGATCTCGCGCTGTTCACCGCCAACCACGGCGACGAACCCGCTGCGGCGGTCGAGCTGGCGCGCGCCGCCTACGAGGACCAACCGAGCATCAAGGCCGCGGACGCGCTTGGCTGGGCGCTCTTCAAGGCGGACCAGCTCGATGAGGCGGAGCGGTACGCCGAAGAGGCTCTCCGATTGGGAACGCATGACGGGCTTTACCTTTACCACGCGGGAATGATCGCCAAGGCACGCGGCGATCTCGACACGGCCCGGGCACGTTTGTCAAAGGCATTCGAGGTCAACCCGCACTTCTCACCCCTGTACGAGCCGCGCGCGCAGGCAGCCCTGGATGAGATCACGGACGGTTCCTGACCCCGAGCTTCTTCGCGCCAAACGAAATCCTGGAGACCGTCGAGCGGGTCACATCACGGGTCAGCGCACCCGAGAGCGCCACGCTCGGCGGCTATGATGTCGCACCCACGTGGACGCCCCGCGATCGATGCGCTCCGAACCCCACGAACATGGCCATGACCCTCACGAGCACGAGCATGGATCCAGCCCGGTCGGCTGGGTGCAGAGCCTGCTGAAGCCACACAGTCACGACGCCGCCGACAGTGTCGATGCGCAGCTCGAATCGAGCGCACGCGGCATCTGGGCGTTGAAGATCTCTCTGCTGGGGCTGCTGGCGACTGCCGGGTTCCAGGTGGTGATCGTCATCATCAGCGGTTCGGTGGCCCTTCTGGCGGATACCATCCATAACTTCTCGGATGCGCTCACGGCCGTGCCGTTGTGGATTGCCTTCGCCCTCGGCCGGCGAGCCGCAACCAGCCGCTACACCTACGGCTACGGACGCGCGGAAGACCTGGCGGGACTGTTCATCGTGGTGATGATCGCTCTCTCGGCCGGTATCGCCGGCTGGGAATCGGTGCAGCGCCTGGCGGATCCGCAGCCGATCGCGAACCTGGGATGGGTGATCGTGGCCGCCATCGTGGGTTTCACCGGCAACGAGGCGGTCGCCATCTTCCGCATCCGGGTCGGGAGCGAGATCGGCTCAGCAGCATTGATCGCCGATGGCCATCACGCCCGGGCCGACGGCTTCACGTCGCTCGCGGTCCTGATCGGCGCGGTCGGTGTGCTGGCCGGCTTTCCACTGGCCGATCCGATTGTCGGAGTCGGCATCACGGTCGCCATTCTGTTCGTCCTGAGACAGGCGGCCGTGCAGATGTGGCATCGCCTGATGGACGCGGCCGACCCCGCGATGGTGGAGCAGCTCACCGGCGAGGCGGCCGCGGTCGAGGGCGTGCAGGAGGTCGACGACCTGCGCGTGCGATGGCTCGGCCACCGTCTGGAGGCCGATATGCGCATCGTGGTCGACGAGGATCTTCCCACCCGTGAGAGTCATCGGCTTGCGGAGCAGGTCCGGCACCGCCTCTTTCACACCCAACCCAAGCTGGCGTCGATCATCGTGCACGTCGACCCGTGCGGGCATTCCGGTGGCGACCTGCACCGCGGAACGGCTCACCATCGGCCGGCCTCCACACGCCCGAGCTGAGCAACAACGAAATGGTTCAGCGCGGACATATTCGGCTCAGACCCGTGCTGCGGGGCTAACGTCCAACGAAGCCGGCCGAAGGGGCACCTCACGGGTGATTTGACCCGTGGCGCGAGCAGACCGCCTACAAGCTCGCCCTGGATGGTCCATAGCCCCGTGAGGCGGGTGCAACGTCTCAGTCTGGCGTGAGTGCGAGCCATGCGTCGATTCGGATTGAAGTCGCGGATCGGGACCGATGACGCACCGCGCCAGCTCGCTGCTGGCCCGGTGTATATACCTATATACCCCTGCAATGCCTGGCTGGATCTGGAGATCGACCGCAGGATCAGCCTCAATGCTCCGGGTAGCATGCTGGAGTGACCGACACGCCGCCTCCGGACCCGATGCAGTTCAGCCAGCGCTGGCGCGTGCGCACGTACGAGGTGGACGAGAATGGCCATGTCAATAACGCGGTCTACCTTCAATGGGCCGAGCAGGTATCCGCCGAGCATGCCGAGGCGATGGGCTTCGGTCGAGAGTGGTGCCTGGCGCGCGGCCGCGCGTGGCTCGTCCGGCGGCACGAGATCACCTATCACCAGCCCGCGCGGCGCGCCGACGAGGTCGAGTTGACCGTGCGCGTCCTCGGCATCGGCGGCGTACGAGGCCGGCGCAATACAGAGATCCGGCGCACCGTGGACAGTGCACTGCTCGCCGAGGTGACGAGCGAGTGGGTCTGGGTCAGCCTGGCCGATGGCCGGCCCACCCGCGTCCCCGCCGAACTGGTAACGGCATTCAGTCCCGACGTTCGCGCGTGAGCGCGATCATTCGCGACGTGGTGCGCATCGGACTCGCGGTCTTCATGGCTATTGCGGGGGTGGCCCATTTTGTCGCGCCCCGTCCATACGTGCAGCACCTACCTGAATCGGTCCCCTTCCGGGCCGAGCTCGTGGCGATCACCGGTGTGATGGAACTCGTCCTGGCGGCCGGCCTGATTGGCCCTCGCCAGTTCCGGGGGGCGGCGGGCATAGCGACGGCCGCGTTCCTCGTGCTGGTATTTCCGGCGAACCTCTATGCGGCAGTGAGCCAGGCGCCGATCGACGGCGTGCCGACCGGCTGGATCCGATGGGCGCGCCTCCCGTTTCAACTCCCGCTCATCGCGGCCGCCCTATGGTCAACGCGCCGCTCTCCTTGACAGGGCCTACTCATCGGCCGATACGACACCGGGATATTCGATGGCAGCGCCGCCAAGATCGTCGCCACGACCCGGAGACCCAGCGCCTCTTCGTGGTAATGCCGCCGCCGCGCGGATTGACGTCCTGGACGCGAGCGATCCCACCGATCCGGTGGCACTCGATCCGATCGACGTGGCCGCCTTCGGACCCTTCGCGAATTCCGTGGACGTGGTCGCCGGCGGCGCGCGGACCCATGCGCTAGCAAAGCTCACCCCGTCACGGAGTATGCTCGGGCCAGCGTTCGATTTGCTGGCGCCGGGTGAGGCGCGTCGAGGAGACCTAATTGGTCGAATGGTGGTACTGGGCGCTCCTGATCGTGTTGATGACTGCCGGCGTTGCATTCCGCCTTCGGCTCGGGCGTCCGCTGGCGGATTGGGTGAGGCTCACCGGTGTCGAGTCTGTGCTGGGAGCGCTGGCGGTGGCTGCGCTCGTTGCTCATTGCGTGGCCATGTTCCTGCCAGCGCTAGTGCCCGAAATCGGCGCACTGCCGTCAGCAGCAGAAGCCATTCGGGAGCTTGGTGCAATCAGCCAGGTCGCCTATTGGGCCCCTGCAATCGTGGTGCTCATCGTTCTGCGCCGGATGCCGTGGCCGGCTCTCACGACTCTCGCAGGCGGTCTTCTCGCGGTGGGGGCTACGATGTTCTGGCCGTTTCCGTTAACTGTCCACCTTGCCGCGATCGCCGGCACCGTCGCAATCCTGGCCGGAGTGGTGACGATGACCGTGACCCCACTGTCGGGTAGCCTTGGGGATGATCGAGGCACCACGCCGATCCGGTAACGATCTTATGCGAGCTCGCCGCCGTTTGATCGCTGCGGTCGGCAGCGTTGTTACGACCCGAACGCGATCGCGGACACGCTGAGCGCGTTCACGAGGATGTGAAGCAGGATGCCGGGGTAGACGCTCCCGGTCCGGCTGCGCAGATACCCGAGGCCCAGGCCGAATGCGGTGGCAGCGACCGCCAACCCGAAGAGACCATGGCCGACGCCGAAGAGAGCGGCCGTGACCAGGATCGCCACCCCCTGCCCGAAGCGTGCGAGCAGACTAAAGCCGAGACCTCGAAACATCAGCTCCTCAACAACCGGGGCGACGAGGGCAATGATCAGCGCATTGACGACATACGGAATGGCCCGATCAGGATCCCAGGGCGAAGCGGCAGGTTGCGTCTCTCCCGTCGGCAGGAGCGAGTCGACGAGGACGAGCACCACGAGCGTACCGATGAAAACGACCGCTCCGATCGCCGCAGCGCGAATCCACGATGATGGGGCTGTCAGGGCGAGTGTCTCGCGCAGCCCGGCGCCGCGGGCAATGACCAACGTGCCGGCGAGCATGAGGCCGAACTGAAGCAGGGCGAGGCCGGTCGTCGACCACCGGATGACGTACATCCGATCTGCCGGCACGTCCGTGAAGAAGATGGACAAGACGTTCAGCAGCGCCAGCGCCGCAGCCAAGCCCAACCATGCGACGAGCCGTCCCCGACCTTGTGGACCTTCGTCCTTCACGCTCACATCAACCCCATTGACGCGTTTGCCGCGGCGCAGGCGGAGCACGGACTTTAGCTCAAGGCGTGCGCCGACGGAAGAGGTTCAGGCTTGCTTCACACCTGCGACGAGTGCGGCGACGGAGGGCTTGGCGTCACCGAACAACATCGTCGTCTTCTCATTGCTGAACAGCGGGTTCGGGATGCCGGCGAACCCGGCGCCGCGGCCGCGCTTGAGGACGATGATGTTCTGCGCATGATCGACGTTGAGGATCGGCATGCCGCTGATCGGCGAGCCTTCCTCGCGCGCCGCAGGATTGACGACATCGTTGGCGCCGATGATGAGCGCGACGTCGGTATCGGCGAAGTCGTCGTTGATCTCATCCATCTCCTTGAGCCGGTCGTAGGGCACGTTGGCCTCGGCCAGGAGCACGTTCATGTGCCCCGGCATACGGCCGGCCACCGGGTGGATGGCGAACTGCACGTCGACGCCACGCGCCACGAGCAGGTCCATGAGCTCGCGCACGGGACCTTGCGCCTGCGCCACCGCCATGCCGTAGCCCGGCACGATGATCACGCGCTTGCCGTAGGCCATCAGCACCGCGGCGTCGTCGGCGCTGATCTCTCGAAGCTGTTCCTCGCCTTCGGGACCAGCGGCGACGGTTCCCCCGCCGGTGCCGAAACCGGCGAAGAGCACGTTGAAGAGCGATCGATTCATGGCCTTGGTCATCAGCTGGGTCAGGATCGCACCCGACGCACCGACCAGCGTGCCGGCGATGAGCAGCGCGTAATTGCTGAGCACGAAGCCGGTCGCGGCGACCGCGATGCCGGTGTAGCTGTTCAGCAGCGAGACGACGACCGGCATGTCAGCCCCACCGATCGGCATCACGAGCTGCACACCAAGGATCAGCGAGAGGACGACGAAGAGCAGGAAGAGCGGGACGCTCGGCTCTATTGCGGCCAGGTAGATGCCGATGGCGATCAGCGCGAGAAACAGGGCGGCGGTGACGATCTGCGAGCCGGGATACTTCACCGGCCGCGATGCGATCAAGCCCTGGAGCTTGCCGAAGGCGACGACCGAGCCGGTGAGGCTGACGGAGCCGATGATCGCGCCGAGCAGCGTGGCAATGATGAACGCCAGCGGCAGGAGCTCTCCGGGACGCAGCTCGACGTCGCGCAGGAACTCGACCATCGCAACCAGCGCGGCGGCACCACCACCGGCGCCGTTGAAGATGGCGACCATCTGCGGCATTGCGGTCATGGCGACGCGCTTGGCCCCAAGGTAGCCGGCGACGGCGCCGATCAAGCCACCGACGACGATGATCCACCACGTATCCGGGATGCGGAAGTCACCGTCACGTACGAAGAAGGTCCAGGCCACGACGAGCGCCATGCCGGCGGCACCGAGCTGGTTGCCGCGCCGTGCCGTGGACGGTGAGGCGAGGAACTTCAGGGCGAGGATGAAGGTGATGCTGGCGATCAGCCAGACGATGTACGTCAGGACATCGAGCGTGGTCATCTAGCCGCGATCCCGCGTCTGCTCACTGGGCCGCTTCTTGAACATCTCGAGCATGCGGTCGGTCACGACGAACCCACCCACGACGTTGATGGTGCCGAGCGTCACGGCCAGCAGGGCCAGGATGATCGCGACCGCTCCACCGGCAGTGGCGGCGACCAGCATCGCGCCGACCACGATGACCCCATGCACGGCATTCGCGCCGCTCATGAGCGGCGTGTGGAGCATGGTCGGCACCTTCGACACGACCTCGTTGCCGACGAACGCGGCGAGCACAAGGATGAAGAGGGCCGAGAGCAGCTCGAAGGCAGACAGCTCCATCGGTCTATTGGTCCTTCTCGTTGGGTTCGATGCCGAGGGCCTTTGCGGTCGCCTCGTGCACGACCCTTCCGCCATGGGTGATGGTGGCCCCCTTTGTGATCTCGTCGTCGAGGTCCACGTTGATCTCGCCGTCCTTGACCAGGTGCTTGATGAGGGTCTGGATGTTCTTGGCATACATCTGCGTCGCGCTGCCCGGCATCGTGGCCGGCAGGTTCGTGAGGCCGATGATCTTCACGCCGTGGCGGACGATCTCCTTGCCGGGCTCGGTCCCTTCGACATTGCCGCCCATTTCGGCCGCCATGTCGACGATGACGCTGCCCGGCCTCATGCTGGCCACCATCGCATCAGTGACGAGCTTCGGCGCCGGACGACCCGGGATGAGGGCGGTGGTGATGACGAAGTCGGCCTCCTTGACGCGCTCGGCGATGAGTTCGGCCTGGCGCCGCTTGTAGTCGTCGCTCATCTCAGTTGCGTAGCCGCCGGCGGTCTCCGCCTTGGCCTTCTCCTCATCGGTCATCTCGACCTCGAGGAACGTGCCGCCCAGGCTCTGGACCTGCTCCTTGACCGCGGGACGGACGTCGGTGGCCTCGACGACGGCGCCAAGTCGACGGGCGGTGCCGATCGCCATCAGTCCAGCCACGCCCGCACCCATGACGATCCCCTTCGCGGGGCGCACGGTGCCAGCGGCGGTGGTCAGGAGCGGCATGAACTTCGGCAGACGCTCCGCGGCGATGAGCACGGCCTTGTAGCCGCCGACCGTTGCCTGGCTCGACAGCGTATCCATCGACTGCGCGCGGGTGATGCGCGGGATGGCGTCCATGCTGATCGCGGTCACCCCCTGCCTGGCAAGCTTCGCGGCCAGCTCCGGCTTGGCGAGGGTGCCAAGCGTGCCGATGAGGATCGATCCCTCGCGCAGCATCTCCACCTCCTCATCCGAGGGGCGGCCGACGCGAAGGATCAGGTTCGCCTGTCCGTAGAGCGCGGGCGCGTCCGGCACGATCGTGGCGCCAGCCTCGCGGTACGCCTCATCGGTGTTGGATGACGCCTCGCCAGCGCCGCTCTGAACGAGGACCTCGGCGCCATCAGTGACGAGCTGTCCGGCGATCAGCGGCGTCAAGGCGACACGAGTCTCGCCTTCGGCGGTCTCACGTGGGACGGCAATCTTCATCAGGGCATGTCTCTGCAAGGGATGCACACAGCGAACCGCGGCACCTCATTGCAGGCGCGTGGCGGTTCGGATTTCGGAGTGTAGCAGGCACGCGACCAAGGCGGATGAGGGCACACGTGCACGCTCGACCTTCGTCAGTCCGCACACCACCCGCGCAGTCGGATCAACGCCACGCGAAGCACCAGTTACCCGCGGAACCTATCCATGCCCAGAGTGGCGAGGACGATGACGACTGCCATGACGACCCAGATGTCCATTACTGGCGTGAGGGCGTCCGCGCGCTCACGTCGCGGCCGGCAATATGCGCCATGCCATGAGAGATGGTGCCTGACGCGCTTCCCGTCTCCGGGTAGGAGTCCGAGGCGCCGTCCCCGATCGGCGAGGTGTAGTTGCCCCTTTCGATCTGTTCCTTGGTCAGATTCAGCTCGACGCGGCCGTCCAGGACTGCCGCGACGGCCGAGGTCGGCACGAAGAGATCGGTCGTGAACTGGAAGCCCTCGATGACGAAATAGCTTTTCGAAGCATCTGCGACGGCGCCGATCTTCTCACCGTCGGCACCATAGGCGTCCATGCCTGCACGTACCAGGGTCGCGTCATGAGATCGCATGGTTCGGTACCTACTTGGCGGCACGCCGGAAGGGTGCCTCTCGAACCACCGTAGCAATGAGAGCAGCAAGGTTCCATTACGGCAACCCACAGTGTTTCGATCGCGTGGCCGGAGTTCTCCCTCAAAAGGGTCGATCGACACGTGGACGGGCCGCACGTGCGCAACGCGGCGAAGATCGGATCAGTGCGTCATTCGGTGCCCAGGAGTGACCCGACCTCATCGAATCCTCGCCACTTCTTCATCGTCACCGTCGTGCCCTTCCCTGGTTCAGACGATACGTCGATCTCGTCCATGAGACGCGTCGCACCCCACAAGCCCATGCCGAGACCGAAGTCGGAGATGTAGTCATCACGCAGAACCGCGGGAACGTCCCGAATGCCAGGGCCCTCATCGCGCGCCGTCACGATCAGGCCTTGACGGCCGGCCTCGCTGAGCCCACCCAGGGTGATCTCGCCCTCACCGGCATGGACGGTGATATTTCGGGCGATTTCGGAGATAGCCGTGGCAATGAAGGTGGCATCGGTCCGCGAGAAGCCGAGGCGGAGCGCCTCATCGCGACCCGCTTGCCGCGCGATGACGGTGTCCGCGTCAGATACGACCCGCACCCGGATCTCGTCGCGCACCTCCGTCACCACTCAGGTGGTCAGAACCTGAATGCCGGCTTCAAGGTCCAGGGCGGTGTAGGCATCATCCAAACGAAGGCCGAATTGGCTCATCGCCACAGCAACCTCAGGCTGGATGCCAACGACGACGGTCTTCGCCCCGCGGAGGCGGTTCGTCCGGGCGACCGTGGAAAGAGACCGAGCCGCGAATGAGTCGATGATGTCGAGGGCCGCCACGTCGACGATCACGCCGGTTGAGCGGTACTTCGCAACCCTCTCCAAGATCGAGTCGCGAAGTTCGATAACTTCGGTATCGGTGAGGGCCGACTGCACCGAGGCGATGAGGTAGGCGCCTTGCTTCAGGATGGAAACGGGCATGCTCGAAGCCTCAGGCCTCGTCGCCAGCGGACTGGTCGCCAGTCCTCGTGACTGCATAGCTCAGCTGACGCTCAGCCTCCTCGATGCCGCCCTGAAGGTCGCCAACGCTCTGCATCATGCTGAGATCCACACCGAGATTGACCAAGGTCTGCGCGATATCCGCGGAGAGCCCCGTGATGATCACTCGTGCGCCCATGAGAGCGGAGGCTCGAACAGCCTGGACAAGATGTTCCGCGACCGGCATGTCGATCGTCGGCACACCGGTGATGTCGATGACAACGACCTTCGCTCGGTTCTCGCGGATTCCGGTCAGCAGTTGCTCGGTGAGCTGTCGCGCACGGGGAGCGTCCAGGGCCCCGATGATCGGAAGGATGAGCAGCTGGTCACGAACCTTGAGGACGGGGGTGGACAGTTCCCGGATCGCCAGTTGCTGTCGGCGGATGACCCGCTCCCGTTCCTGAACGAAGCTGACTCCGACCGTGACGGCGATGCGATTCGCAGCAGGCTCGTACGCGTCCAGCACGCTGCTCAAGACTGGAGCGTCGTTCTGGTACTTCTCGAACAGGGAGCGGGCCAATACGTCGCGCAGCAGAAGAACGACGCCGAGAACCTCGTGGGTTTCAACCCCACGCGGAATGATGCGTTCTGAAAGATTCTTGGCGTAAGCCTCGAGAGCCTCAATGCTTCCCGTTTCCAGGGCATCGACATAGTTGTCATAGACCGCCGTCACCTCGGAGAAGATCTCGTCCGACGTCATGACGCTCAGCAGTTGCGCCTCAGTGATGCGACGGGTCCATTCCTCCCGAAGTGGTGTACGTTCGTCACGGAGGTGCGCAACCAGTTCGCGCAGCAACGACGAATCGGCGTCCTGAGTGTGCGCGGCAATTCCGACCCCGCGCTTGTTCTCTACCATCATCGTTTCCTTCCTGAGCCCCGCCGGAGAGCGATCATTCATCATGCGTCGTGGCCATGGAGTGTACCGTCATGGTTCCATCACGACGCGCGAGCTCGTTCGTTTACGCCGGGTTGCCTGGCCTCCACGCGATGCCGAGTGACTCTCCGCCATACGCACTGCGAGCTCCGTGCGGGACCTGATTCCGAGCTTCCGGTAGGTGTTGGTGAGGTGCAGCTCAATCGCGCGGACACTCACAAAGAGCCGGCTGGCTGCCTCGCGGTTGGTCGCGCCCGACGCGACAAACTCGGCCACCCGACGCTCGGCCGGCGTGAGCTCGCGGTCTTCGTGACTCCCCGACGCAACATGACTCACTCCCAACATGCGCCGAGCCTTGGCCGACCAGGCCTCCGCCCCCAGAGTCTCGAACAGCTCGAGGGCCGCCTCGAGTGATTCACGGGCGGCCTTCCGCTGTCGGGTGCGACGCCGGATCGTCCCGAGTACATACAGGGCCCGAGCCCGTTCAAACCGTTGGACCGCGGATCCATGATCCTTCAGCGCTCCGTCGAGACCGATGGCAGCCTTGCGGGCGTCGCCGACCGCTGCCCCGATCAGGGCACGACACCGCGCCGCAGCGAGCATCGCCCAGGACCTCTGAAGCCGGACAGCGTCGGCTTCATACCCGGTAAGGAGTGCGTCAGCTCTTTCAGTATTCCCGAGGCCGACCAACGCCTCGACCTCGTCCGGGATGAACCGGAGGGCCCCGGGTTCGCGGATCCCAACCACCTCGAGCCATACAATCAGCGGTGCGAGGTGGGCGTCTGCGCCAGCCGGGTCGTCGCGGAAGAGCTGCACCAAGCCGAGGACGCTCTGGTTCAGCATCATCATTACGACAGAACCGCTGCGCTGCGACAGCTCGAACCCCGCCTGCGCGCTTGCGCGCGCCTCGTCGTCACGGCCAAGGTGGGCCTCCACCAGCGCCTTGGAGTACAGTGCAGCCGCCCTGATTGGTTCCTGACCAGTCTGGAGCGCCACCTTATGCGCTTCTTCCGCATGCCTCAGTGCAGTGGCCCAGTCGCCTTCCCACGTAGCCGTCTCACTCATCTGGGCAAGGAGGAACGGGAGAGAGGTCTCTTCCCCGGCGTCGAGCGCGTGCGTGTGGAGCTCGTTGAGGCGTCGGCGTGCCTCCGGGATGGCGTCGGACCACTTCAGCATCATCGCGAGCATCATGTTCGGCCGCCATTCGATTGGCGTCTCTGGCCGAAGTCCTTCCATATTCGAAGCCCTGCGCATGGTGTCTGCCGGCAAGCCGGTCCCAAGTAGAAAGCCCGCCATCGCATCGGCGGCAAGCACTTCGGCACGCAGCTCGTCGCTGCCACTGACCTCGACCAGGCGTAGCGCAGAGCTGGCGTGCTCCGCCGCGTCGCGCATGTCGCCACACTGCATGACTGCCCACGCCAGATCACGCTCGATCGCAGCGCGCAATGACGGGTCGTCACCCACTTCGGTCAGCGCTCGCGTCAACAGCTCGGCGGCGACTGAGCAGCTGTCGTTCCGGTACCGGACTTTGGCGAGATGGCGAAGGACCGACGCCCGGGCCGGTCCTGGCGCAAGCGCGGCCACAGTCTCCTCCATGATCTGGCGGGCACGGTCGAGGTCACCTGCCGCAAAGTGACTCTCGGCGGCTTCCATATGGCGGCGATTCCGCGCGTCAGCATCCCGGCTCGGTGTTAGCCGGTACGCCTGCTCGAAGAGGTCCGCCGCGGCATCTGGAGCCCCTCGCCCAGCGGCCAGGCGTGCCGCCTCGTCCAGCGCCGCTGCGACTCGCTCATCAGGACCTCTAGCCCCGAGCGCGAGATGACGGGCACGCTCAGCAGTGCCCGTGGTGAGCTGAGCCAGCCGCCGGTGGAGTGCCTGCCTGCGAGCCGTCGGAACGGTGTGATATAGCGTCGAAGCAAACAATGGATGGGTGAATCGAAGGACGCCGCCGGTCACTTCCACCAGTCCGGCTGCCACGGCGATCTCCACGTCGACCAGTACAGTGCTCGGCCTTCCGGCGAAGCGCTCAAGCAATTCCAAGGTCGGTTCGGTTACTGCTGCCGCCACGAAGAGGAGCTCGCGAACGTTGGGCGACAAGTCAGCCAGCCGGTGGCGCACCAACTGCTGGAGCGTCCCCGGTGTCGAGAGCGGCTCCCCGGCTGTCGGTTGGATCTCGCCGCGCAGAATTCCGCGTGCGAGCTCGAGCGCGAAGAGGGGGTTGCCTCCTGACGCCACGGCAATCTGAACCAATGTCGGTCGCGCTACGCTTTCGCCCAAGCGCTCTCGGAAGAGCGCGTCGAGCGCGTCGGACTCCAGCGGCGCCAAGACCAGCCGCTCCAGCCGCCCTGAGAAGCTGCCATCCAGCAACATCGGCACATCGTCGGACGGACGGAGCGCCGCGACGACACCGACACGTTCCGATTCGAGCCGACGGACGGCGAACTCGAGCACGCGTGCGGATGCCCGATCCATCCATTGAAGGTCGTCGACCGCGATGAGGACCGGCGCGCGTTCTGCGATCGACCGTAGCACACCGAGCGTCGCCACAGCGACAGAGCGTTGATCGGGAGACGGGCCCTCAGGATCCGCCATCAAGGCGGCAACTCGCAGGGCACGGTCCTGAGGTTCGGGCAGGCGCACGTGCGGGTCGTCCAGGACGCCTTCGAGCAGATCGCCGAGCGCCGCGAACGCCAGGGATTGCTCCGACTCAACGGGATGGCACGCGAGTATGCGGTACCCCCGTCCTCGACCGGCGGCAACGGCTGCCTTCCACAGCGCGGTCTTGCCGGCCCCCATCTCGCCCTCAATGGTGAGGACAGACGGGCGATTCGCGATCTCGTCGAGCAACCGCTCAACGGACTCGAGCTCTGCGGCCCGACCGAAGAGCGTCTCCGACATCGATATCACTCCCTGCTCGTGGAGACGGCACGTCGCGAATCTGACCGGGCGCCACCGTCTCCCTCGGCCCGACCTGCACGTGTTGGCGTGCACCGATGTAAATCGTGTTCGCAGGAAGCGTACCCCGCCTCTCCGGGTGACCGATGAGGCGTCCGTTCAACTCGCGTATAGGCGGATCGGCAGTACCAGGACCCTAATGGTCAGGCGTCGTCCGCCGCCGAGAGACTTCGGGTTCCCGTAATGGAATCCCACCGGACCACTGGCTACGGTGGGTCGGCGGAGTGATAAGTCACCGAATGTGCGTTTGAGGTTTCAAACCTCGGCGCCACAAGGTGTCGGTAGACAAGCAAACACTGGAGACACCAATCATGCGACGAAAGCTCCTTTCCTTGATTATGGGTGGTGCGCTGAGCATCGCTACCATTGCCCCGGCTGCAGCAGCCAACCCCCAGTGCGAGACTACAAGTGGTCGCGGCGGCGCCGCCGCGCTGATCGCCCTAGTGAATGCGAACGTCAGCGGCGTCGGGATTAACGTCTGCGATGTCGACGTCAACGTGCTGAATAACTCGCTGAACAATCTGCTTCGGAACGCCGACATCCACGTTCTTGAGAACATCCTCAACAACAGCCCGATCCTGAACGATGTTCTGAACGACCTGACCATCACGGTCACGAACGTCGCGAACGGCATCCAGGTCAACGTCCTTGGTGGTGGAATCACCATCGTCGGCGCCTAGTCGATTCGCTTCTGAAATCGACTTAGAAACCGGCAGAGCTTCGGCTCTGCCGGTTTTTCGTGTGGCGACAGCTCCATCGCGTCGGCTACATACGTTTGGCATCCGGCGCCAACTGACTTCGGCCGGCGGGTGGCGCGGTACTCTTGGTGCAGGTGGCCCTCCTCGTCGATTCCATCACCAAGCGCTTCGGCTCCATCGTAGCCCTCGACGGAGTCTCATTCACGGTAGAGCCCGGACAGATCTTTGGGCTGCTGGGCGCGAATGGCGCGGGCAAGACGACCAGCATGCGTATCGTGCTAGACATCCTCCGCGCGGATAGCGGACGGATCACGTGGCGCGGCACGGAGAACACTTCGTTGCCTCGCCGGACGTGGGGATACCTGCCCGAGGAGCGCGGCCTCTACCCACGGATGCGAGTCGGCGAGCAGCTGCGATTCTTCGCCGCGCTCTACGGGGTCGCCGATGCGGAGAGTCGCCGCCACATCGGTGACTGGCTCGAGCGGTTTCGAATCTCGGACTATCGGGAACGCAAGGTCGAGGCGCTCTCCAAGGGCAACCAACAAAAGATCCAGTTCATCGCGTCAATCCTGCATGACCCTGAGGTGCTGATCATGGACGAGCCATTCAGCGGGCTCGATCCGGTCAACGTGCGACTCCTGAAGGAAGCATTCCTGGAGATGAAACAGCGCGGCAAGACGCTCATCTTCAGCACGCATCAGATGGAGCAGGTCGAGGAGCTGTGCGAATCGATCGCCATCGTCGACCGGGGCCGGGTCGTGGTCAGCGGCGCTGTCCGCGACGTCAAGCGCGCCATGGGCCGCCAGGTGGTTCGACTGGCGACCGATGGCGACGGCCACGGGATCGAGTGGCTGAAGTCGATTCCGGGGGTCGAACTGATCACCCAGCGCGAGGACTATGTCGAGCTGCACGTTCCGGCCGACCGCGACCCGGTCACGATCCTGCGCGCCGCGTTCGATCGTGACGAGCGGGTGACGCGTTTCGAGATCGCGGAGCCGAGCCTCGAGGACATCTTCGTGGAGCACGTTGGTCGCCGCGCGGTGGACGAATCCGAAGAGTTCCTGACAACGTCGACCCGGGGCGGCTCATCATGAGCGGCCTCTTCCCGAATGCGTTGCACGTCGCGCGCAGGGAATACCTCGTCCGCGTCCGCGGGCGCGCGTTCGTGATCACTACCGTACTCCTCGCGCTTTCGATCGCCGCCGTGACGTTGATCCCGACCATCCTGGCTGCCGTCGGCGCCGCAGATCCGGCCCAGATCGCGGTCGACGTCCAGGCGGACAACCTGACGAGTGACCCGGTGCTCGCGATTCAGACGGCGCTTGTGGTCGGCTCCGATCCGGGCGCCGAGCCGGTGGATGCGGGCATCGACAATCGGGCGCAGGTGTCCCGGACAGACGATCCTGGCGCTGCCGCCCAGGCGGTGCGTGACGGCGAGCTGGACGCGCTCCTCACGATCACCCGTGATGGAGCGGGTGAGCTCGCCTTCGAGTACCTGGGCAGCGCCAGTCCAACCAATCAGATGCGACTGTTGGTCACCGGGGCGGCCACCGCGCTCGCAATCGGTGACCGGCTCGAGCGGTCGGGCATCGGGCAGCAGGAAGCGGCGGCAATCTTCGAGCCACCGAGCTTCACGGCCCTGGCGGTCGATCCGGCCGATGCACGTGACCCCGATGAATTCGGCGGCGCGTTCATCCTGGCGTATGCCCTGGTGATTCTGACCTTCATGGCGATCCTGACGTACGGCAACTGGGTGGCGCAGAGCGTGGCAGAGGAGAAGTCGGGGCGCGTCATGGAGCTGCTCATCACCGCGGCCACGCCGCGACAGCTCCTGACCGGCAAGGTGCTGGGCAGCGGGGCCGCCGGACTGACGCAATACATCGCGATCGTGGCCGCGGCCATCATCGGCTTCGTCGCCAACGCTCCAATCTCGGAATCGCTGGGCGTCAGCGGCCAGTCGCCGATCAGTCTCCCCGATCTCAACGCCTGGATGCTCCTCGCGTTCGGCGCCTTCTTTCTGCTCGGCTTCGTCCTGTACTCGACGCTGTACGCCGCGGCCGGCTCCATGGTGAGCCGTATCGAGGACGTTCAGCAGGCGGTGGGACCGCTCATCTTCCTGTCGATGGCGGGTTACTTCGCCTCCTTTACCGGCCTCAATGATCCCGATGCGGACTGGGTCGGCGTGCTCTCGTTCGTCCCCTTCTTCAGCCCGTACCTGATGCCCGCCAGGATGCTGCTCACCTCGGTCGGCAGCGGAGAGATCCTGGTGGCGCTCGCCATCCTCGCGGTGACCCTGATCGCCGCCATGCTGTTTGCGTCGCGCATCTACAGCGCGGGCGTGCTCATGTACGGCCAGCGGGTGGGTCTGCGCACGCTGTGGCGAGCGAGTCGCGTCTCCCGCTGAAGCGCCCGGTCGGATGACGTCCTCGACTTGACGCGCGCCTAACCTCTCGTTGACCCAGCGGTCCCATGGTCGCGAGCATGGCCCTTCAAATTCTGCCCAATGCGACGATCAGACTACCCAGCGCCGATCCGGAACCCGGCTTCCGGGCGATGGCCGACCTCTACGAGGCAAAGGCGCTCCTCCGCCGGCTCCTCGATGCCGAGGACCGCATCGGTCTCGTCTTTCCGATCATGGACGACGCGCGCCGCTTCCTGGCTGCACAGCGACGTCGCGGGGACTGACGTAGCGGCGGTCGGGTACCTTCACCGGGTGACGGACGGCATCATCGTCGGCGAGCGCCGGCTCGACCTTGCGCGCGGCGACATCACCACCGAGCGAGTCGACGCCATCGCGAACGCCGCCAATGAGGCACTCCGTGGCGGCGGTGGCGTCGACGGCGCCATCCATCGGGCCGCCGGGCCCGGCCTGCTCACCGAGCTGCAACGCCGTTATCCAAACGGAACCCCAACCGGCACCGCGGTTGCCACCGATGCGTACGATCTGCCGGCGCGCTGGGTGCTCCACGCCGTCGGCCCCGTCTGGAACGGCGGGGACCATGCTGAGCCGAAGCTCCTCGCCGCGGCATATCGGTCCTGCCTGAGCCTCGCCGACGAGCTCGGCGCACGAAGCGTCGCCTTCCCTGCGATCAGCATGGGAATCTACGGGTATCCGCCCCCGGATGGGGCGCGGGTGGCGGTGCAGACGGTCGCCGCGGTCCTGCGCGGCGAAACCAGGGTCAAGATCGTCCGCTTCATCCTCTTCAGCGAGGAGACCTACGAGCTGTTCGCCGATGCGCTCGCCGAGGTCGATTGAGCCTCCACGGTACCCGAGGTGCGCATGCCCAGCGCCGGCTCACGATGCCGAAGCGCGAATCGGTCGTCGGGTGGCGCCAGCTCCTGCGCATCGGCTGAGCCGAGGACGAGCGCAGACAGGTACTCACCCACCGCCGGCCCGTGCTTGAAGCCGTGGCCCGATCCGCCACCCACGATCCAGGCGTCAGGCAGCGCTGGGTGGCGGTCGATGATGAAGTGGGTGTCCGGGGTCAGCTCGTACTGGCAGACGCGCCCTTCAGAGACCGGTTGATCCGCGAGGGCTGGGAAGCGCCGGCGCAGGTACGCACGCGCCGCGTCAACCCGCTCGTCGGAGATGCGCCGCTCCTGCCGGTCGGGGTCCACCATCGGCCCCGGCCAGTCGGGAGCCACCTTGAAGCCACGACCCTCGATCGAGGGAAGCCCGTAAAAGGCAGCGTCATATTCCACCCAGGTGGGCGTGCTGCTCGCGTCGAACCGTTGGTCGCCGGGAGGCGTGGCGAAATAGATGATCTCCTGTTGGGGCACGCTCAGGTGGAGCCCCGGCACGGGTCCGAGCACCTTCGGTAACCACGGTCCGGCGGCGAACACCAACGCATCGGCGACAAGTCGCTCGTCACCAACGAAGACGTCTGTCCCTTCCACCCGCGCCAGGCCGATCCGGAGCACACCGCCCTCCTCCGCAAAGGCGCTCGCCGTGGCCGCGACCGCCCGGCGAGCAAAGAGCACGCCGGCGTCAGGCTCGTGAAGGCCCCAGCTGAGGCCGTCCGTCGCGAGCTGCGGCCATCGCTCGGCCATCTCCCGGATTGTCAGCCGGTCGCAGGCCATGCCGGTGCGTTCCAGCGCGTCCGCGGACCGCGATTCGAATCCGTCGTCGCGTCGAGCCAGCCACAGCACGCCGGTCCGGACGAATAGATCCGGGTCAAGCTCCAGCCACTGCTCGAGCGCCCTGCGCTGCCAGAGCGGGTAATGGTCATCCGCGCCGTGAGCGGACCGCGTGACGCGCGACTCGTCCCCGGAGCTCGACAGCGAATTCCCCGGCCCGTACTGCTCGACCAGGGTGACCGATGCGCCCCGGCGCTGAAGCCAGCGAGCCGTCCATGAGCCGAAGACGCCCGCGCCGATGACAACAACCTGCATCGGTCGATGGTAGCGGCGGCTGAACCCGAACGGTTGGCGGACGCTAGGATCACCGCACATGCAGGACACGTCCGCGACGTCGGCGATCAGTACCCGGGCGCTGACGAAGCACTACGGGCCGATCCAGGCACTCACTGACCTCACGCTCGAGGTTCGGCAGGGAGAGATCTTCGGCTTCCTCGGCCCGAACGGAGCCGGGAAGTCGACCATGATCCGCACCCTGCTTGGCTTTCTCCACGCCACAAGCGGGGAGGCCAGCGTCCTCGGCATGGACGTCGCGCGCGAGTCGGTTGAGATTCGGCGCTTGACCGGCTACCTGCCGGGGGGCATCGCCCTCTACGACTCGCTGACCGGGGAGCAGGTGCTCGACTACCTCGTCGACATGCAGGGCAGAGAGCCGTATCGACGCGATGAGCTGTGCGAACGGCTGGAGCTTTCGGCATCGGTCCTGAAGCGGAAGGTGCGCGACTACTCGCGCGGCATGCGCCAGAAGATCGGCGTGGTGCAGGCGCTCCAGCACGACCCGGAACTGGCGATCCTCGACGAGCCGACCGAAGGTCTCGATCCGCTCATGCAGCAGGCGTTCTACCGCATCCTCGATGAGGTCCGCCGGGAAGGACGCACCGTCTTTTTCAGCTCGCACGTGCTGTCAGAGGTCGAGCGGCTGTGCGACCGGGTCGCGATCATTCGCGCCGGACGGCTGATGGCCATCCACGACGTGGATGAGCTGCTGGCTCGGCGGCGCAGACGCGTGACCCTTCGCTGGCGGGGCGCCGCCCCTGACCCGACCTCACTCCCCGGACTCGAGGACGCCGAGGTGGAGGGCAACCGCATCATCGGCACACTGTCGGGCGAGGTTGCCGGGTTCGTACGGGCGATCGCATCGCCCAACCTGGAGGACCTGACGATCGAGCCTGCAAGCCTCGAGGAGGCGTTCCTGGAGTATTACGCCGCCGAGGAGACGCCGGCGTGAGCGGCAGGCTCTTCCTCCAGACCCTGCGCTGGCAGCGTGTGCGCCTCGTGATCGTGGTGCTGGCCGGCATCGGCTGGGGCATGCTCATCCCGGTCTTCTACAACGCATTCAGCGACGTGATGCGCGACCTTGCCAATTCCGGCGCCTTCCCCCGAGAGCTGATGAGTTTCGGTTCAGGCTCGCTGTTCTCATTGCCCGGGGCAATCACCCTGGGCCTTCAGCATCCGCTGGCGATCGGCATGCTCGGCATCTTCGCCGTCGGCGCATCCGCCACGGCGATATCTGGTGAACGCGCGCGCGGAACGCTGGAGGTGCTCCTCGCCAGGCCGATTTCGCGCATGGCACTCTATCTCAGCATCCTGGTGGCCCTGCTCGTGACGGTGTTGATCGTCTTCGCCGCCATCCTCGGCGGCATGATCGGCGGGTCGGCGATCCAGGGTCTGACCGATGAGCTCGACCTGGGGCAACTGCCGCTCGTCGTCCTCAACGGCTTCGGGCTGTGGGCGGCCTTCACGACGTTCGGGCTGGCTGCATCGGTCACGTTCGACCGTCCCGGTCCGGCCATCGGTTTATCGCTCGCCTATCTCGCGGTCAATTACTTCGTGGAGATCCTCGGATCGCTCTGGCTCGATGCGGCGTGGACGCAGGACTACTCGCTCTTCCACCACTTCAATCCGGGCGCCATCCTATCCGGCGAGGCCGTCCTGGTCGACCTCGTCATCGTCTTCGTGGCTGCGCTCGTTCCGGTGGTCTACGCCTTGGTCGTATTCCCGCGCCGAGACCTCGCTGCTCCGGCCTGAGCCTGCGACGGATCATCGTCAAGCGCGTAGGCCACCGCCTCCGCGGCTGACATCGCCTCGCCCGCCGCCCACGCCCCTGCCAGCTCCGGATCGGACTTCAGCTCGGCCGGCACGAAACCGAACGCCTCCCGGTTCCACAGGTTGAGCCCGGTGCGACCCATGGGACCTCCGGCACAAGACCTAAGCGCCTCGACTAGGCTTCACCGGTGCGTGCCATCCACTTCCTGGTTCAGCGGCCCGTGCTTACCGCCGTCCTCGGCGCGTTGACCATCGCGGGGTCCGCGGTGCTGGTACGGCTGGCGGACGTGCCGCCGACCACCGCCGCCTTCTTCCGATGCGCCTACGCACTTCCCCCGCTTGCCCTGCTCGCCTGGTACGAACGGCGCAGGTACGGCCCCAGGGCGGCCGGGCAGATGCGACTTGCCTGGCTTGCCGGCGCCTTTTTTGCCGCGGACCTGATCCTGTGGCACCACGCCATCTCCCAGGTCGGCGCCGGGTTGGCCACCGTGCTGGGCAACACACAGGTGGTGGTCGTGCCCCTTGCTGCCTGGCTCTTTCTCAAGGAGCGGCCATCACGACGGGTGGCAGTGTCCGTGCCGATGGTCCTCATCGGCGTCGTTCTCATCTCCGGCGTCGTCGGGGCCGGTGCGTTCGGCGCCAATCCGCTGCTGGGGGTCGTGTTTGGCCTGGCCACAGGGCTCGCCTATGGAGGGTTCATCCTCGTCCAGCGCGGTGCCAACGCGGACATCCGGCGGCCCGCCGGCCCTCTCTTCGACGCAACGCTGTCAACGGCGGTGATCTCCCTCCTGGTTGGAATCCCACTCGGGGAACTCGAGCTGGTTCCGACCTGGCCGGCGCACGGATACCTGCTGATCCTGGCGCTCGGGATCCAAGTGGGTGGCTGGCTGCTGATCAGCATCAGCCTGCCACGCCTGCCGGCCGCCATCACGTCGGTCGTTCTGACCATCCAGCCGGTCGCATCGGTCATGCTCGGCATCTGGATCCTGTCCGAGGCTCCGTCGAGCCTCCAGCTGGTGGGGGTGGCCTTCATCATCGCCGGACTGCTGCTGGTCACCGTGCGAATCCGCTCGCCTCGGAATCGCCAGAGTCAGCTCGGGTCCGATCCGATCAGGAGCGACCGCCCGGCAGGATGACGACGAAGCAGGTATGCCCTGGGTTGGATTCGACCTCGATCCGGCCGCCGTGCCGAGCAATCACGTCGTGCGATATATGGAGTCCCAGTCCGGTGCCCTCGCCGGGCGGCTTGGTCGTGGCGAATGGCTCGAACAGGCGCCCGCGGATGACCGCCGCGACTCCAGGGCCGCTATCGCAGATCGAGACCCGCACGCCGTCCGCCGCCTCTCGAACAGCCGAAATGGTCAGCGTCCCGCGACCCTCCATGGCGTCGATCGCGTTGTCGATGAGGTTCGTCCATACCTGATTCAGCTCGGAGCCGTGGACCTCGACCTCGGTAAGGTCGTCGGCAAGCTCATTGACGACGGTAATCTCGCGCAGTCGGTGACGAAGGATGACGAGGGTCTGCTCCAGCCCCACGCGAATGTCGACACGCTGCATGGGCGCCTGGTCGAGATAGGCATAGCCCTTCACCGCCGCCACGATCTCGCTGATCCGGTCGACCGCCATGCCGAGCTCCGCGAGCAGCTGGTGCACCGATGCATCCGCGGCCAGCCACTCGCGCACCGACTCCGGCTGCGCGCGAACTGAGGCAGCTGTCCACCCCGCGTCGACCAGCGCTGCTGCGGCGTCGTGATCACCGCTGATGGCCGCGAGGTCTTCGATGCGATCCGCTCGTTCAAGTGCCGATCGTGGCGGCGCCACATCCACGGGAGGTCGAGGCTGCTGATCCGGCTGCGGCTGGTTCTCGGCGGCTTCGATTGCACGGCCGAGCGCCTCCACCGAGCGCCCGGCCGCAGCAGCCGGGTTGTTGAGCTCATGCGCCAGGCCCGCCGCCAGCGTGCCGAGGCCCGCCAGCTTCTCCCGCTCGCGCAGCAGCGACTCGGTCGAGCGCAGCCGCTGCATGACGGTGCGCAGGATCGCCAGCGAGGACGCGGGGCGCTCGAGCACGCGCAGCAGAGCGTCGCTCGGAACACGGAGCACTTCCGCGGCACCGATCGCCCTGACCGATGCGTTGCGCGGCCGTTTCTCAATGACAGCCATCTCGCCGATGATGCCACCCGCCTCGAGGCGCGCCAGGGGCAGGTCGCCTTCACCGCTACGCTTCGTGACCTCGAGCTCACCGTCGACGATCACGAAGAATGCGTCGCCGTCGGTGCCCTCCTCGATGAGGATCTCACCCGGCAACAAGAAGATCGGCTCACACAGCTCAGCGAGCGCGAGCAGCTCATCCTCGGGGAGGGCCGCGAAGAGCTGCGTTGCGCGCAGGGCTTCGGTCGGGTTCACCGCAGCGCGGCCAGGTACTGGTGTACCAGCTGCACGGCCATGGCTCCCTCTCCCACGGCACTGGCGATGCGCTTGATCGACCGATGTCGCACGTCCCCCGCAACGAAGACCCCGGGCATGCTGGATTCCAGGAGAGCCGGTTCACGGTCGAGATTCCATCCGTGCGCCGGCTTGACCTCCCGGCCGGTGAGGACGAACCCACGCTCGTCACGCGCCACCATGCCGTCGAGCCACGCGGTCCGCGGCTGCTGCCCGATGAACACGAACACCGCGGCGACCGGCACCTGAACGTCCTGGCCGGCCTTCACGAACGTGGCACGCTCGAGGTGGGTCGTCCCGTCCAGCGAGCTGATCTCAGTGCCGGTGTGGACCTCGATCGTGGGCACGGCGCCAATCTGCTCGACCAGATAGGCGCTCATCCCGGCGCCGAGCTCGTCCCCGCGAACGACGAGATGGACCCGCGACGCGAAGCGAGAAAGATGCACCGCAGCCTGGCCGGCCGAATTACCTGCTCCGATCACGGCCACTTCGGCATCGCGGTACAGGATCGCCTCGGTCGTCGCGGCCCCGTAATAGACGCCCGCTCCAGCCAGCTGACTCGCGCCGGGCACCTCGAGCCGTCGATAGCTCACGCCAGTGGCCACCACAACGGCCTGGCACGACACCGGTGCGCCGTCTTCGATGACGATAGTGCGGTACGGATCGTCGCGGCGAACGGCCGCCACCTCCTGCGAGGAGAGAATCTCGGAGCCAAGGCGGCGGGCCTGCGCGAGGGCACGCCGCGCGAGATCCGCGCCGGTCAGGCCCGACGGAAACCCGAGGTAATTTTCAATGCGGCTCGTCGTTCCCGCCTGACCGCCGGGCGCCTCACGCTCGACGAGGAGCGTCTTGAGTCCCTCGCTCGCGCCGTACACCGCGGCAGCCAGCCCCGCCGGACCAGCCCCGACGATCACGAGGTCGTAGAACGGGAGAGTGGCGCGGGTCGAGAGGCCCACGGCCTCCGCGACATCACGGTTAGCCGGATCGCGAAGGACGATTCCATCCGAAAGCATGACGATGGGCACGGCTGGATCCGCCCCGCCGTCGAGCGAATCAGCCAGGCGCCGTCCGTCTTCCTCACCAGGGTCGAGCCACACGTACGGCACCTGGTTGCGAGTCAGAAAGTCACGAAGCGCATGGCCACGCGGAGCCCAGCGACCCGACAGCAGCCGCAGCCCCTCGAAGGGGGGCCGAACGTTGGCGGTCCAATCGGCAAGCAGGTCGTCGACAACCGGATAGAGCCGCTCGTCCGGAGGATCCCACGGCTTGATCAGATACTGGTCGAGACGGATCTCGTTGATGGCCCGGATTGCGACGTCGGTATCGGCGTATGCGGTCAGGAGGACGCGCTTCGCCTCGGGCTGGAGCGGCAGTGCCTCGCGAAGAAGCTCGATGCCGGTCATCACCGGCATGCGCTGGTCGACCACGAAGAGCGCGACCGGGTCACCGCGCCGAGTCAGCTCGCGAACGACCTCGAGTGCCTCTGCCCCCGAGCCCGCCCCGATGATCCGGTACTCGTCGGCGTAGCGTGCGCGCAAGTCACGCTCCACCGCCCGGAGCACCGGTGCGTCGTCGTCGACCGCCAGGATTGCCGGCTTGGCTGCCATCCTCGCGAGTGTACGGCCCGCGAGGATGTTCGAGATGCTTCATCGATCCGTCGCCATCGGCGCACTGGTACGCTCCCGCCATGCTACTGACCGGCACCGGCCGCCTGGCACCGGGCGGCCTGTCACCGTGGGCAATCCTCGTCCGCGATGGCCGGATCGCCTGGATCGGGTCGCCGACCGATGCGCCACGCGGCGAGCGCGTCGATCTTGGGTCGGCGCTGGTGACGCCCGGCCTGGTCGACAGTCATACCCATCCGGTCTTCACCGGTGATCGATCTGACGAGGTTGCCGCCCGCCTGGAAGGCGCGCCGTACACCGCTGGGGGCATCCTTCGAACCGTGGGCGCCACACGCGCTGCGGACGATGCGACCCTCGAGCGCCTGGTCGAGGCACGCCTGCGCGCCGCGCTTGCCTCCGGAACGACGACCATCGAGTGCAAATCCGGGTATGGCCTCTCGCTGGAGGAGGAACTGCGACATCTGCGGATCATCGGGCGGGTGGCAGATCGCCTTCCCCTGCGCGTGATCCGCACGTTCCTCGGCGCGCATGCGGTGCCGCCGGAGAGCGGATCGATGGCCGACTACGCCGCTCACGTGACCGACGACATGATCCCGGCAGTGGCACGTGAACGCCTTGCCGATTTCGTGGACGTCTTCGCCGATACCGGCTACTTCGACCTTGCTGCGACCGAGCGCATCGGTCGAGCCGCGGCCACTGCGGGGCTCGACCTGCGACTTCACGCCGAGCAGTTCGCCCGCACCGGCGCCGCCGAGCTCGGAGTGCGCCTGGGCGCCGCATCGGTCGATCATCTCGAGCAGCTCGATGCGGCGGGGATCGCGGCGTTGGCGAACTCGGCGACGGTGGCGACGCTGCTCCCCGCGCCTGCCATCGTCCTGCGGGATCGGCTCCCGCCAGCGCGCGCGCTGTTCGAGGCGGGCGCGACGGTTTGCCTCGCCAGTGACGCGAATGCGGGCACCTTCGGTGGCTTCGGGGCGATGCCGCTCGTGATCGGTCTGGGCGCCACATTGCTCGGGCTGACGGTCGCTGAGGCACTCACGGCAGCCACATCGGGCGCGGCGGCCGCGCTGCGACGCCGTGACGTCGGATCGCTTCGTCCGGGCACGGCTGCCGATCTCGTGGCCTGGGATGCCGAGCACGAGGGTGCCTTCGCGCTGCGCCTTGGATCGGTCAGGCCGTCGCGCATCTGGCTCGCCGGAAGCGAGATCGCCCTATGATCCACGGCATGGAACGATTCGACCTCGTCGTCATCGGCGCAGGAACCGCCGGTGAGGCGGCGACCAACTACGCCCGCGCCAAGAGTGCCTCAGTGGCGATCATCGACCGCGCGCTCTTCGGCGGGTCCTGCCCGTTCTGGGCGTGCATGCCCTCCAAGGCGCTCCTCCATGCGGCCGCGGTCCACCAAGCCGGTGGCGACTATCCGTGGCAGAAGGCGTCGGACTTCCGCGACTACATGATCAACCGCGAAGGAACCGATGAGCCCGATGACTCAGGCCACGTGAAGTCGCTCGAGGAGGCCGGAGCCACCGTCATCCGCGGATCAGCCTCCATCTCCGGGCCAGGTCGGGTTCGTGTCAACGATCGTGAGCTCGAGGCCGGCGCCATCTTTGTGGCCGTGGGTTCGGTGAGCCGCGTGCCCGACCTTCCCGGCCTGGCCGAGGCGCATCCATGGACAAACGTCCAGGGCACCGCGACCCGCGAGCTTCCACGGTCGCTGGCCATCCTCGGCGGCGGTCCGACGGGGGTCGAGCTGGCCCAGGTCTACGCTCGGTACGGCGTGCCCGTGACGTTGATCCATCCACGCGACCACGTGCACGACAAAGAGCATCCTCGTTCCACCGAGTTGCTCGCCAGGGCACTCGAGCGCGATGGCGTCACGCTGCGTCTCGATGCGCGGGCGACTGGCGTCCGTGCCGGCGAAGGTCGCGACGGGGCTCATGTCATCGAAGTGGGCGACGCCGATCCGGTCGAAGGGCATGAAATCCTGCTCGCCATCGGTCGTGTCCTTCCGCTCGATGGGCTTGGCCTCGAGACGATCGGAGTGACGCCGAAGGACGGCAAGCTTTCGCCGGATGACAGGCTGCGCATCGCCGATAACGTATACCTGGTGGGCGATGCCGGCGGGCCGGAGATGCACACCCACCTCGCCCACTACGCCGGCGAGGCGGCCGCGCGCATCGCCCTGGGCGATGACGACTACCAGCCGGTCTTCGACGCCATCCCGCGTGCGACCTACACCGATCCCGAAACCGCTTCGGTCGGGTTGCTGGTCGAGCAGGCGAAAGAGCGCGGGATCGACGCCGCCGAATACACCGCGGAAATCGGATCATCGGCCAAGGGATATACCGCCGAGGTTGAGGGACACTGCACGATCGTGGTCGACCGCGCCGAACGGGTCCTCGTCGGCGCATTCATGGCCGGCCCGGCGGTCAGCGAGGCCATTCACGAGTGCGTCCTGGCCATCCGCGCCCGCGTTCCGCTCGCCACGCTGGCCGACACGATCCACGCCTTCCCGACCGTCGCGCGCGTGCTCGGCACGGCCTTCATCGACGCCGACCGCGACCTCGGGCCATAACGCCCCGCTGGATGTGCACCCCGTGCACCTAACTGACAAGTTCTGACGTGATTCCGTCGTTCTCGGGCGCATTTCTGCATGAACGTGCACCCCATGCACAAACGGGATCGAACGATGCCGAGGGATGACCGAAGGTGTCAGTTACGTGCGTGAGGGGCACATGTCGGCACATCAACACGCTTTGGGCATGCTGACGTAGGATCAATATCGTGACTGACATCATCGCCGAGACGACGGACGTGCTGCGGCGAACTCCGGAGCTGCTGCGAACGCTCCTGGTCGGTCTTCCGCCTTCCTGGACCGAGACGACCGACGTGCCGCCAGACGGGTGGCGCCCAAAGGACACGATCGGTCACCTCATCACCGGCGAGCTGACCGACTGGATCGAGCGCACCCAGCGCATCCTCGAACATGGCACCGAGCTACCGTTCGACACATTCAACCGATTCGCCCATGCAGATCGGGACGCCGAAGCGACGCTCGATGAGCTCGTCGAGCGGTTTGCGAGCCTCCGCGCCGAAAACCTGGCGCGGCTGGAGGAACT
Source organism: Candidatus Limnocylindria bacterium (assembly GCA_038233215.1). GTDB lineage: Bacteria > Chloroflexota > Limnocylindria > QHBO01 > QHBO01 > JACDBZ01. The sequence goes on along the minus strand of JBBSML010000008.1, from coordinate 54,340 downwards.
GGTGGCCGGGAAAGACCTCGATCGGCGCGGGATGCATCCGTCGCTCGGTGAGGTGACCCTGCGTGAACTGCTCACAACCTGGGCAGTTCACGATCTCGACCACGTTTCGCAGATCTTCGCCGCCATGGCCGGCTCACACGACGCCGAGGTCGGCCCATGGAAGGCTTACCTCGGAATCCTCCTCCGTCGTGAGAATCCGGCGGCCGTCGCAGGCTAGGCTCTCGACCCCGCCGCCCACGCTGGGCTCAGCGCCGATCATCCACCAGGTGAATCCGTGAGCCAGCCCGGCCCGTCTCCAGCACTTCCACACATCACGTTGGAACTCGTGCATCATGGCGACATGTTGCGGCGCTTCTTCGACCGCCAGTCCGGGCCCCCCATGGAGCCTCCGACAGGACCGCCACTCACCGAGGACGAGCTGAAAATCGGCCTGTTGCGCGAGGTTGACCTGTTCGCCGACATGACGCCGGCCCAACTAAGGGAGATCAGTCAGACCTTACCGATGCGGACCTGCCTGGTGGGCGGCATGGTCACCTCGCCGGACGACGATGACGAGCGTCTGTACATCGTCAAGCGCGGGCGCGTGCGCCTGTATCGACTCACCCCGGACGGGAAGCAGCTCACGCTCGAGATCCTCGACAAAGGGCGCATCGTTGGCCGCATGTCATGGCTCGGCCAGGAGCTCGCCGACGTGTACGCCGAGGCTGTCGAAGACGCATTGATCTGCACCTTCACTCCCGACGAGCTGCAACGCCTGATCGACCGCTTCCCGAGCGTGGGCGTCAACATCATCCGCTATCTGTCCGATCGACTGGCCAGCTCCGAGCGGGAGCGGGAAGTCATGGCCTTCCGCTCGGTGGAACAACGTCTCGCGTCACGGCTGCTCGAGCTGCTCGATCGCTTCGGGCATCCCGCCGCGACCGGCATGGGCATCGACGCGCGATTCACCCAACAGGAGCTGGCCGACATGATCGGCACTTCGCGCGAGACCTTGGCCACCACCGTCTCGTCGTTGCGCGAGCGTCGCATCGTCGAGATGCAGAACCAGAATATCGTCATCCTCGACGTCGACGCACTGAGCGGACTTGCCGAGCGCTGACGCGACGCGTGTCGCCTCGCTTACAGCCCCAGGGAGCATCCCCCCTCACGCTGGCGGTCATGGTATTGCCAACCGAGATAACGAATCGTTGGCGTCTCCCCGATCTTCCTACAACCGCCCCGGCCGCCCCCTCGGTCGACCGAGCGACGATGCTGGCGGCCGACCGAATTGCCACTGACCGGATCGGCCTCAGCCTTCTGCAGATGGTGGAGAATGCCGGCCGGGAGCTGGCAGATCTGACACGCCTGACGCTGGGGGGCTCGGTATCGGATCGCAGCGTCGTCGTGCTGGCGGGGACCGGGAAGAACGCCGCCGGCGGCATGGTCGCGGCGCGACGCCTGGCCGGCTGGGGAGCCGCGGTCCGTGTCGCCTTCGCGCAGCCGATCCTGCGCCTGCGGCCGACAGCCCGCGCCCAGGTGGAACCTCTCCTGGCCGTCGACGTCCGAACGGCGGTGGTGGGTCACGACCTGTCGCAGGCTGAACTGATTCGCGAAGTCGAGCGAGCCGATGCAGTGATCGACGCGCTCATCGGCTCCAGCCTGCGAGGCGCGCCCGACGAGACCTATCGAACGCTGATCGAGGTCGCGACCGCGGGCTTTGGCGCCGTGATCAGCCTCGACATCCCGACCGGCATTGACGGCACCACGGGCGAGCGTCCCGGAGCAGCCATCGCGGCCGATGCGACATTGGCGCTCGCACTTCCCAAGCGCGGGATGGCGCTGGGCGAGGGCGCACGGCTATCAGGGTCTCGCTACCTCGCCGACATCGGTCTCCCGGCCTCGATCTTCGCAGAGCTCGGCGTCGACGCGGACGGGCTGTTCGCCGCCGGACCTCTGCTGCGACTTGTCTGACCGTCGCTCCGAAGGGCGACGGTGGCCACTGGTCTCCGCGCTGGTCGCGATGAGCCGGCCATCGCAGCTGCTGCTGATCGCCGTCGTGTATCTCACCGGCGCATCGGCTGCACGGGCCAGCACCGGAGTCGATCTGCCCGCTGTGGCGACGGGGCTCGTCCTCTTGCTCTTGGTCGCGGCGAGCGTGCATTACGCCAACGAGTTCGCGGACGCCGAGACCGATGCGATCACCCGTCGCACCGCCTTCTCGGGCGGGAGCGGCGCCCTGTCGAGGACTGGGCTCGACCCAGCCCTGGCGCTGGCGGCGGCCGTCGTGTCAGCCGTGGCCGGCCTGGGACTGGGGCTCATCGCCGTGCGGCTCGGGGTGCTGCCGATCATCGGCTTCTGGCTTCTGGTGATCGGCGCCATCGGCGGATGGGCGTACTCGCTGCCCCGGTCGCTCGCGCTCGCGCGACACGGGCTGGGCGAGATCGGTAACGCGGTGCTCGGCGGCCTGCTGCTTCCGGTCTTCGGCTATGCCGTCGGCACCGGATCGGTGCCCTTCTGGATCGTCGCCGCATTCGTTCCCTTCGCCCTGGTGGACTTCGCCAACGTCCTGGCCACGGCGTGGCCCGACCGCGACGCCGACCTCTTGGTCGGCAAACGCACGCTCGTGACGCGCCGATCCACCGGCTGGCTCCGAACGGTCCACGCCTCGACATTGCTGCTGGCCGGCGGGCTGACGCTCGCGTTCATCGGCCGCGCCGTGCCTGTATCGGTTGGAGTGGCCAGCCTGGTCGTCGCCCCGCTTGCCGTCGTCGCGACGCTGCGTTTCACGCGGGTAGAGTCACCACTCTGGTCCGTAGGCACCATGGTCGGCCTCATCGTGGTGATGCTCATTGCCTGGTCGCTGCTCCCGCCCGGTACTTGGATGGCCGAGGCTGGATCGTAAGCAGCGTCACGGACCACATCAGTCGTGATCCACGATGATCAGGGCATGACCTCATCCATCGGTGCCGTTCGGGCCGTCATCCTTGCACCACGCGAGCTCGTCTTCGAGATGGCCGCCGCCGTGGGCGGCGGGCTCCCGGACGGCCCGCCGCACGCAAGCGAGCTGATCAGCCGAGACGGAAACGTGCTGGTCGTGCGCTTTAGCGCGCCGGCTCCATTTCGCTTCTTCGGGTTCGTTGAAGAGGTGACGCTCACAGCGCCCACGCGGATCGACTTTTGCGTGCTGGAAGGTCCACTCGACCGGGTCGAGGAGTGGCTCGACTTCGAAGAGGCAGATGAGGTGACGACCGTGACATATGGCGGGATCGTCGAGCATCGCGTGCCACTCGTCGCCCGCTACATCGCCGTCCCGGCCTACCGCGCCTACATGAAGCGAACGCTGGCCGCTCTCAAGACGGCCGCGGAGCGCCGCGCGGGGCGCTCGCGGCGCTATCCGAAGCCCAGCGTCCCGGACTGAGCACGACCGTCATCCACCATGCTGCTCGTGTGACTCGGCGTGCTCGTGCTCCTCGTTGGCGCGGGCGCCGCGGGTCTCCGAGACCTGGCGAGCCACGGCTCCGAACGCGGCCTGCATGACCTCCGGCAGCGCAGGGTGGATGTAGATCGACTGGGCGATGACGTCAATCGGCAGCCTGAAGCGCATGAGATTGACCGCCTCCTGCACCAGGACCGATGCGTCCTGGCCGATGACGTGGCATCCCAGGATCTCGCCCGACGCCGGATCGGCGAGGACCTTGACGAAGCCATCGTGATCCTCGATCGACTGGCCGTAGGCGGTGTCGTCGTAAGAATGGGTTGCCGCCGCATAGGCGATCCCCTTCTCCTCGGCCTGCTGCTCGGTGATGCCGACACTGCCAATCTGTGGGGAGCCGAAGATGGCCGCAGGCATGGCGTGATAGTCAACCGCTGCGAGCTGCTCCGGATCGAGGATATTGTTGGCGACGTGGGCCGCCTCGAGGTTTGCGTTGTGCTTGAGCTGCCAGCGACCCACGATGTCGCCGAGCGCCCAGATACCATCCACGTTGGTCCGCATGTACTCATCGGTGCGAACGAAGCCGCGCTCATCGGTCTCGACGCCGGTTGCCCCGACATCCAGTCGATCCGCGTTCGGCGTTCGTCCGACCGCCATCAGGAGCGTGTCGCACTCCACCGGCTCGGATGACGGTGAAGCAGCCTCGCCAGAGGGTCCCACCTCGAGCGTCATGGTGCCGTCGTGCCGCGACACGCTCCGGATCTCGGAGGAGAGCCTCAGCGCGAACCGCCTGGCGTACGCCTCGGTCATGCGGCGCGAGACATCGCGGTCCTCGTCGCGCACCATCGCCGGGCCACGAGTGATGATGGTGACCTCGCTTCCCAGGCTGCCGAAGACGTGGCCGAGCTCGGCGCCGACGAATCCGCCGCCCAGGATGGCCAGGCGCCGCGGCAGGTCGGGCAGGCGCATGACCGTGTCGGTCGTTTCGTATTCCCCATCCGCCAGGCCCTGGATCGCGGGTACCGACGGCCGCGTGCCGGCCGCGATCACGATGGTCTCGGCGTTCAGCTGTGCGCCGTCCACCTCGACCTGCTTATGGCCGACGAACCGTGCCGTCCCCTCGAAGACCGTGATGCCTTCGGCGCGCCGGTTGCCCTCCAGGATATTCGCCGCGTCGCGATCGATCTCGGCGAACGTTCGCTCGACGATGGATGGCCAATCGATACGGTCGATCGCCGCATGGATGCCGAAACGCCCGGCATCGGCGATGGTGCGAGCGACATCCGCCACGTGGACGAGCATCTTGGAAGGAATGCAGCCCCGGTTCAGGCAGGTCCCACCGAACGGTCCTTCCTCGATGACGGCCACCCGCCACCCGCCCTGGGCGGCGGCGGCCGAGACCTCCAGGCCGGACCCGGTCCCGATGACGATGAGATCGAACTTCTCCATCACTTCCTTCCTGTCAGCAAAGACTTGATGACGTGCATGGTGTCAGGAACGTGGAGGCAGCGTCAGAACCGATGTGAGGCCGCTTACGGCAGACTCCGACTCGGATGCGTCATCCTTCAGTGGTCATGAAGCCGCACGCCTCCCGATCGACAGCCGGCATCCTGCTGGGCACGCTCCTGCTGGCTGCCTGCGCCAGTGGAAGTCCTGGCGACAGTGACCCACCCGCCGGAGGCAGTGGGCCTCCGGCCTCGTCTGAGCCAGGAGAAGGGCTGAGCGATGAGCTGAGCGTGAGCAGCGACGGCTGGGCGACCGACTTCAGTAGCCACGAGGTTCCTCTCGACGAGTTCCTGAGCGGCGGTCCGGGGAAGGGCGGAATCCCCGCCATCGACGATCCCGAGTTCGCCGAGATCCCGTCGATCGATTGGCTCGAAGACCAGGAGCCGGTGATCATGCTCGGAGTCGACGATGAGTGGCGGGCGTATCCGATCCAGATCCTCATCTGGCATGAGATCGTCAACGACACGATCGCCGGCGTTCCGGTGACCGTGACCTTCTGCCCACTGTGCCACACGGCCATCGCCTTCGACCGCACGGTCGACGGGCAGGTCCTTGATTTCGCTGTGAGCGGCAACCTCCGCCATTCGGACCTGGTCATGTACGACCGCCAGACGGAATCGTGGTGGCAGCAGGCCACCGGGCGCGGCATCGTCGGCGAGTTCAGCGGTACGGCCCTCGAGTTTCTCCCGTCGCAGCTCGTCAGCTGGGCGCAGTTCAAGGAGCTGCATCCCGACGGCGCGGTCCTGACGCGGAACACCGGTCACGTCCGCGACTACGGTGCGAACCCCTACAGCGGGTACGACCGGGCCGATTCCGATCCATTCCTCCTCGACGACAAGACGCTGATCGACGGGCGGCTGAACCCCAAGGTCCGCATCGTCGGCGTCGTGGTCGACGACGAGGCGACGGCGTATCCACTCCCAGACGTTGCCGAGGCGGTCGTCGTCAACGATGCGGTCGGCGATGACCCGATCGTGGTGCTCTGGAGCCCGGGCACAGCCTCTGGGCTGGGTGACGCCACGGTCGCAGGCGGCGACCTCGTGGGATCCGCGGTCGTGTACTCGCGCACGGCTCCCGACGGCACGACGCTCGAGTTCGAGCGCGCCGGTGAGGGTCTGATGACCGATACCGAAACCCGCTCGACGTGGAATGCGGGTGGGACCTCCATCGACGGTCCGTTGAGCGGAACGCAACTTGAATCCGTGCCGAATGATCAGCCGTTCTGGTTCGCCTGGGCCATCTTCCGCCCGGACACCGTGATATGGCAGCCCTGATCGTGCCACCGGCCTGATCGCGGACGTCATGTATTCGTTACAAGCGCGGCAGATGATTCACCGATGCGCTTGAACATCCTCGTCGTCGCTCTTGCGCTCGTGACCGCCTGCACCACGGCCATACCTGATCCTTCCCCGACGCTAGGGCCCGAGGCCGATCTGGAGGATACTGTCGCTCCCACGCAGCCCCTCTGGCCCCCGGTCCCGGACGCTCCCACCGGTGAACTTGCCCAGGACGTGAGCGACGCCCTCGACCGCCTGATCCCGAGCATCACGGCCGGGTCTCTTGACGCCGATGCACTCGATCTCGTCGCCGGATCACGCGATGCCCGGCTGGCGTGGCTCATCTCCGACATGCTCAGATTCACCCGGGGCGGGCTCGCCGAGCAGGCGCTGGCCGAGGCTTTCACCGAACTCACCGGCGTCGATCCACGAGCAGACGATCGGTTCGGAGCCGTCACCTGGCTGGCCGTGACGAACCTCCTCATCGGCTGGGACCTTCCGGCGCCGCCCGACTACCGTGAACGCAAAGCGGACCTCTTCATCCCGGTAGAGCCGGCGTGGGAGCCCTTCTTCGCGGATGAGGCATCCGCGATCGACTGGCGCTGGGTGTCGTGGGGCGGCGTCCTCATCGACGATCGCCCGAGCGGCGACCGAGATCCGTGCCCTCGAGGGTGCATCCCCTCGCTCGACGACCCGACCCTGACATCGGCCGCTGACGGCAATTGGTATGCCGATGACCGAACCATCTTCGGCGTAGTCGTGAACGGCGAGGCGGTGGCTTTTCCCAAGCACATCATGGAGGTCCACGAGATGGTGAACCTCACGATCGGCGAGCGCCGCATCGGCATGCCGTACTGCACGCTGTGCGGCTCGGCACAGGCGTTCCTGACCGATGCCGTTCCGGATGGCGTCGAGATCCCCGTCCTGCGCACTTCGGGCCTGCTGTCGAGGTCGAACAAGGTCATGTACGACCTCGTCACCGACTCGGTCTTCAACACCTTCACCGGGCGGGCAATCTCTGGACTCCTGCACGACGAAGGCATCGTCCTCGAGCCGACCACCGTCGTGGTCACGACCTGGGGCGAATGGAAGGGGATGCACCCAGATACGAGGATCGTGGCCGAGGACGGCGGGATCGGCCGCAGCTACCCCGACGATCCACTGGGCGGGCGCGACGACGACGGACCGATCTTCCCGATCGGCCAGGTGGACCCCCGCCTACCTGCGCAGAGCCAGGTGCTGGGTGTGATCGATCCCGATGCGGGACCCGTGGCCTTCGGGGTCGAGCATGCCGAGGCCGAGCTGATGGCGGGGGGCGAGGTCCGCCTGGAGTCGGTCGAGGTCATCGCGGATGCGGGCGGCCTCCGGGCACGCCTCATCGGCGGCGACGAGCTCCCGGCACACCAGGCGTTCTGGTTCGCCTGGAGCCAGTTCCACCCGGACACGGCAGTGTGGTCGGGCACCTTCACCGAAGACGTGGCCCAGGCGTCACCGCGCAGCGAGCCCGATGCATACGCCGCGCTGATGTGCGAGGCATTGGCCGAGCTCCCCGAGCTCGAGCCGCAGCTGAACGTCCTGCGGGAGGGCGCGGTGGAAGCGGTCGACAGCATTGCCGAAGCCCGCGCGTCCTTGCGTGACGCGCGTCGGCTCGTCGCCGCAGCGGGTCCCTGGCCCTCCGGCGCGGCATTTCGCCAGGCAATGCTTGACTCGCTCGACCAAATCGACGCGCAGCTCCGCGCCGCTGCGGCATCCGCCAGCGACGACGGCGCATTCGGCGACACCCTGGCCGCGATCCCGTTCATCACAACCGACCGCGTTGAGGTCGAGCTGCAACAGGTCATCGAGTCCGGCTTCCGCTGCTGAAGTCGAACCGTCCGACGGACGCACAATGGGGCCGATGACGCCGGACGCACTTATCCTCGCGGGCCTCTTCTTTGCGGCGGCGCTTCTGTACTCGAGCGTTGGCCACGCGGGCGCATCGGCGTACCTGGCGGCAATGGCGCTCGTGGGCGTGGCGGCGACCACCATGCGGCCGACCGCCCTGGTCCTGAACCTGTTCGTGGCCAGCATCGTGGTGGTGCGGTTCGCGCGCGCCGGCCACCTCCCGTGGCGGAGCCTCCTGCCGCTTGCCGCGGGATCCATCCCGATGGCCTACCTGGGCGGCAGCATCCAGCTCCCTGGAGACATCTACCGGCCGCTGGTGGCCATCGCGCTGCTGGCCGGGGCATGGCGCCTGGCGACCGCACCGGCAGCGACCGATGATGGCGACCGAAGCGGGGTCCCGCTCGTCGCGGGCGTCGTGACCGGAGCTGCGATCGGCCTGCTTGCGGGGCTGACCGGCACGGGCGGTGGCATCTTCCTGACTCCGCTGCTGGTCCTGGCGGCATGGACCGGAACCCGCGATGCGGCTGGCCTGTCGGGGGCGTTCATCCTGGTCAACTCGGTGGCCGGGCTGGCGGGGCTGGTGACGGCTGGCGCCAGCCTATCGCCGGCGATTCCGCTCTGGATTGCATCGGTTGTGGTTGGCGGGCTCATCGGCTCATGGCTGGGCACAGCACACTTCAGCATCCTCAATCTCCGTCGCACCCTGGCGTTCGTCCTGGTGCTTGCGGCCGCAAAGCTGGTGTTCCTGCCGTAGCCGGCAGCGTAGGATGAAGCCGATGACCGCCATCCAACAGCCATCGGTCCATGGCAGCGACCTCGTGCGCCTGGTCGGCGCCGAAACCGAGGTGCCGCTCGTGACCGGCGAGATGCGGCGCTACGTCAACCTCGACTACGCGGCCTCCGCCCCGGCACTCCAATCGGTGCACGATGCCGTGGAGGACCTGCTGGGCTGGTACTCGAGCGTCCATCGCGGCGCCGGCTTCAAGTCTCGAGCCTCGACGGCGGCCTACGAGGGCGCCCGCGAGTCGATCCGGCGCTTCGTCAGCGCGGGTGACGACGATGCGGTGATCATCACTCGCAACACCACCGATTCGATCAACCTGCTGGCCGGGACGCTCCCGGAGGGCACGCACGTCGTGTGCTTTGCGGGAGAGCACCACGCCAACCTGCTGCCGTGGAAGCGCGTCGGAATTCGCTGCCTGCCCGTGCCGGAGACGCCGGACGAGCTGCTCGCCACGCTCGAAGCCACCCTGCGCGAGCTGCCGCAATGCGGAGATCCCCACCTGGTGGCCGTGACCGGTGCCAGCAATGTCACCGGCGAGATGTGGCCGATCGCGGAGATCGCCCGCGTCGCCCATGCCAACGGCGCGCGACTGCTCGTCGACGCGGCGCAGCTCGCCCCCCACGCGCCGATCGACATGGTTCGCGACGGCATCGACTACCTCGCGATCTCCGGACACAAGCTCTACGCCCCGTACGGGGCCGGTGCGCTCATCGGCGAACGAGACTGGCTCAGTGCGGGAGATCCATTTCTGCGCGGCGGCGGGGCCGTGAAGCTCGTCACCGTCGAGGAGACCCTCTGGGCGGACCTCCCCGACCGTCAGGAGGCGGGTTCGCCGAATGTGATCGGCGCCGTGGCCATGGGGGTCGCCTGTGACACGCTCGCATCGGTCGGCATGGAGCGGATCGCGGCGGAAGAGCGAGCGCTCCTCGACTATGCCCGCAGGCGACTGTCCGGCATCGAGGCCTTCGAGCATTACCGCGTGTGGCCGGCCGAGCATCCACGTGTCGGCCTGCTGACGTTCAACCTGCGCGGCGTTCCGTACGACCTGCTCGCCGCAGTGCTCTCGGCCGAGCACGGAATCGGCATCCGGCATGGCTGCTTCTGCGCCCACCCCCTTATGATGCGACTGCTCAGAGTGAACGATGCAGAGGCACATCGGCTGCTGAATGTGGCTCGGGCCGGTCATCATGAACGACTTCCCGGGGCGGCCCGCATGAGCTTGGGCCTGGCCTCGACGACGGCCGACATCGACGCTCTGGCAGATGCACTGCGCACGATCTCGGCCGACGGGCCGCAATGGACCTACGCTGTCGCCGACGAGACCGACGAGTACGAGCCCGACCCCGACCCGCGGCCGCTTCCCTCGCTCCGAATGCGCCTGGTCGAGCACCCCCACGGCCACGGCGAGTCCGCCTGAGGACGCCGGAGCACATGCAATGGCGCGCCGATGATCGTATGGAACGTGAGATGAGACTCGAAGCGGCACTCGCGCGCATCCCGACGCGGGTGCGGCGGCGGCCGGAACCGCCACGTTCGCGCTCATGATCGGCGGCGCCGGGCTGCTCACCGGACTCGTCGCCCTGGGCCTGACGCTGGCGCGGCGCCGCGGCTGATGCGGACGTTTCGGGCCGGGCGCCTCGCCAGCGCCCTGGCCACGCTCGCGCTGCTCGTCGCACCGGCCCTGCCGGGCGTGGCGGGGCCGCGCGTGCTCGCCCACGCCCAACTGGTCGCGAGCTCGCCGGGCGCGGGGGCGGTGCTGACCGAGTCTCCCGAGGAGATCCGTCTCGTCTTCAGCGAGCCGTTGGAGGTGCAGGTCACCTCACTCGACCTTGCCACCGAAGACGATTCCGCCGTCGTGATGCGCGCCGGCGAGATTGACCCCGAGGATCCGTACGCCCTGGTACTGGTGGATCCCGAGCTTGCCGACGGCGTCTACCAATTGACCTGGCGCACGCTCTCATCGGCCGATGGGCACACAGCCGAAGGGTTCCTCAGCTTCGGCATCGGCGACATCGAAGGCGTGATCACCAGCGAGCCGGGCGGTGGCATGGTCCATACCGAGACAGAAGTGGCAGGCGTGGTCGGGCGCTGGCTGACCTACATCGGTCTGCTCCTGGCGGTAGGCATGGCCGTCTTCCACCGCGTCGTGATGCGCGACGGTCCGATGCCCACGCGGCTGGCTCGCATCCTGGGGCTTGGCCTGCTGCTATCGAGTGCGGCGACGGTCGCGATGGCGATTGCGGCAGGCTTCGAAGCCGGCGGCGTCGGCGAGTATCTGGCGGGCACACGCAATGGACTCCTCCAGCTCGCAAGGGGTCTCGTGGCGGCAGCTGGCGGCACCGCTCTGCTCATCATGCGGCCACGGTTCGCGGGAGCGGTGGCTGCCGGGACGGGCCTGATCGGGATCGTGTTGCTCGTCATGGCCGGACATGCCGCCGCCCTGCCAGGCCCGGTACCGATGCTCGGCCAGGCGGTCCACGTGGCTGGCGCGGCCGTCTGGATCGGCGGCATCGTCGCCCTGCTCGCGCTCGTGGTACGCCCGGCCCTGCTCTCCACCGCCGCGCGGCCGCCGGCGATGCGGTCACTCATGCCGCGCTTCTCGGCGCTGGCGCTCGTGTCGATCGGGCTCGTCGTGCTGACCGGGATCTACAGCGCATACGTGCAGACCGGGACACTGCTCGACCCGGGAACGGAATACGGCGGCACGCTGCTCCTGAAGTCCCTGTTCGCGGCCAGCGCCCTGGCGCTCGGCGCCGTGAACTATTTCGACGGTGGACGGATGATGAGCTGGCTCGACGGCTTCCGAAATCGGGTCACGCTCGAAGTCACGCTGGCCGGGGCGGTCCTGGTGCTGACGGCCATGCTGGCCACGACGCCACCGGTCGACGAGCCAAGTGGCGTCGCCATCGTGCCGGTCCCCGACGCATTCGGCGAGGTGACGCCGGGAATGACCCTCAATGTCATCCCGGGCCGTGCCGGGCTCAACCGCGTCGTGGTGACCACCGTCGACGGATTCGCTGGGTCCACCACGCTCCAGCTCGGCCTGGACCGGCTCGACGCCGGAACCACCACGCTCGTCCCGCTCGTCCTCGAGCGCATGGCCGGCGGCGGGCCCATGGCCGAAATGGACCACGGCGGCATGGGTGCGCTCACCGACGACGGATTGACCAATTGGGTCGCCGACGCGATCGTCCTGCCACCGGCCAGCCAGTGGGACACCAGCGTCCGTGTGCTTTCATCAGCTGATCAGACGGAGATCTCGCGCCAGCGCTTCGCCTTCACGTTGGCGGCCGAAGGGATCGACGGGGGACGCGTCATGACCCTGCTCAATCCAGCAACGGCGGTGGCCGCACTGCTGGTGGTGGCGGGCGCGCTGGGCGTGGGGCTTGGCCTGGGGAATATGCGTCTCCCGCGCTGCGAACGTGCTGCGTCGCGGATCGCACTCGTGGGCGCCGGTGTCACCGCAGTCCTGGTCGGCACGATGATCGGCGCGAGCCGGCTGCTCGCCTGAGTGGGTCAGCGTTGCGCTTATTGCCGTTGGCTGCCACGATCCATGGTCCATGACCAACCCGCTCACCGTCCTCGACACGCTCGCACGGCCGATGCGAGATCTGCGCGTGAGCGTCACGGACCGATGCAACTTCCGCTGCGTGTACTGCATGCCGAAAGAGGTGTTCGGCATCGACCACGCCTTTTTGCCGAGAGCGGAGGTCCTGGACTTCGAGGAGATCGAGTTCATTGTGCGGGCCTCGGTCGCGCTGGGCGTCCGCAAGGTGCGGCTGACCGGCGGCGAGCCGCTGGTGCGAAAGAATCTCGCCCAGCTGGTTGCCCTGTTGGCCCGAATCGAGGGGATCGACGACCTGACCCTCACCACGAATGCCTCCCTACTCGGCGGCCACGCGCAATCCCTGGCGGACGCCGGCCTGGACCGGGTGACCGTCAGCCTCGATGCGCTCGACGACGCTACCTTCCAGGCCATGAACGACGTCGGATTCCCCGTGTCGCGAGTCCTCGACGGAATCGCAGCCGCGGAGGCCGCCGGGCTTGGGCCCATCAAGGTCAACGCCGTGATTCGACGCGGGCTCAACGAGCATGCCATCGGCGACCTGGCGGAGCACTTCCGGGGCACCCGCACAACGGTGCGGTTCATCGAATACATGGACGTTGGCCACACCAATGGCTGGCGGCTGGACGATGTCGTGCCCGCAGCCGATGTCGTCGCCGCCATCCACGCGCGCTGGCCGCTGGAGCCTGTCGACGCGCAGTACCGCGGGGAGGTGGCGCAGCGCTATCGATACCGCGACGGCGCCGGAGAGATCGGCGTCATCAGCAGTGTCACTCAGCCCTTCTGCGGCGACTGCACCCGTGCCCGCCTCTCAGCGGATGGACAGCTCTACACCTGCCTGTTCGCCACCTCTGGCCATGACCTGCGCGGGCTCGTCCGGTCCGGAGCCACCGATGCCGGTCTGACGGAGGCGCTTCGCGTCATCTGGACCGGCCGCGACGACCGCTACTCCGACCTCCGCACCCTCGAAACGGTCGACCTGCCCAAGGTGGAGATGAGCTTCATCGGCGGATAGGGCTCTGCCTGACGCAAATACATAAGCGTTGTCGCGTGCCCTAGCCTCAGTCGTGGATGGGTCCCGTCCTGTTGCGCAGCGGCCCTCCCGATCTCGCGTGGATGGTGGCCAGGATCTCCGCGACGATCGACGTACTGACCTGCTCCGCCCCGTCAGCGCCGATGTCCAGTCCCGCGGGCGCGTGCAGCGCCGACAGATCCGAAGCCGACAACGTGACGCTCAGCTCAGTGAGCAACCGGTCGGTCCGCTCCCGTGGCCCGAGCATGCCGAGGTAGCTCAAGCTCCGTCCCGCGAATCCCTCCAGGAACGCCATATCGCGCAGATAGTCGTGGCTCATGATCACCACGGCCGTTCGTGCACCGGCGTCGATCAGGTCGGCGACCGCAGAAGGCTCGATATTGTGCAGGCTCGCGCCAGCGAAGCGATCCGCGCGGAGGAATGATCGTCGCGGGTCCACGACGTCGACGCGCCAGCCCTGTCGCAGGGCGGCGGCAACAAGCGGAGCAGCATCCGGCCCTGCCCCGCAGACGACGAGGCGGAGTGGCGGGATGATCGCGTCCAGTACCGCATCGCCGAGTACAACCGGCTGACCATGGGCCGCGGCCTGTACAACCCGCGCGCCGAGCGCAATGACCTCGGTCCTGGTGAGCCGGCTCCGCCGGCCGTCAAGATCGGTGAGGAGATGGGTGCTTGTGCCATCCACACGCGCGGCCACCAGCGCGTCGAGGGTCTCTGCGGCCAGCGGCGGGGGTTCCGCCAGCAGCTGGATGACGCCTCGGCAGCCGAGTCCGCTTCCCCACAGCTCGTCGCCCTCCGCCGAATGGTCGATGGTGACCAGCACCGGGAGGTCGAGCTCGAGCGCCCTCCTTGCGAGCCGAGCGGCCTCCTCCTCCAGGCAGCCGCCGCTGATGAGACCGATCGGCGCGCTCCGCGCCGGAACCAGGAGCCTCGCGCCCGGACGACGGTAGGAAGAGCCACGAACGGATACCACGGTGGCCAGCGCAACCGGCTCACCGCCAGCCCGGAGCTGCGCAGCCGCTTCGAGGAGGGCGTCGATTTCGCTCATGGTGTCGGACGTTCAGGCGTCCTCGGCGGCGGACGTGCCGAAGAACTCCAGTAACAGCGTGTTGAATCGCTCCGGCTGCTCCAGGTTGAGCATGTGCGCCGCGCCATCAAACACCTCGAGCCGAGACCCGGGGACAGCGTCGGCCAGATGGCGCATCGACTCTTGCGTGCCGGGTTCGTCCAGAGTGCCGCTGATGACAAGCAGCGGCGCCACCAAGTCGGAGAGTCGCCCGACCGCTGGCGGATTGAGCGGCTGCGGCTGCCCTTCCACTTTCTCGGCCCGATATGTCGTCAGAACCCACTCGTGCACCTTCGCGCGCACGCCGGGATCGACTCGGCCAAGTGGCTGGCCCGGCCCATCGGCCCAATAGGCGGTCTCCCAGTCAGCGAGCGCCTCCCAGTCCTTCGACTCCTCGTACTTCGTGGCCAGCTCGAAGGTCGCCTCGTCCGCATCATCGGGCGACTCGTAGCCGCTGATGCCGCCCGCCGCGACGACGAGCGAGCAGACGCGGGTGGGGAACTCGAGAGCGAAGTCGAGAGCGATGATTCCGCCCCGTGACAACCCGACGATGTGCGCCGACGACTCCCCGACACGATCGAGCAGCGCGGCGACGTCGGCGCGATTCGAGAATTCGACCGCCTCGGTCTCCGTACGCCCGAAGCCACGCGTGTCGTAGCGAATCACCCGATAGCTGTCGCGCAAAGCCGCCACCTGGTCGTCCCACATCCGCAGGTTCGCCACCCCTGCATGAATGAGCACGACGGCCTCCCCGCTGCCTTCGACCTCGTGGTAGATGCTGGCCCCATTCGTCTCGAGGAATCCGGATTCGTTCTTCATGATCGGATGCTACCCGTTCAATCTTCGAAGAGCACACCTGGATTGAGGATGCCGGCGGGGTCCCAGGCAGCCTTGATGGCTCGCATTGCGGCCACGGTCTCCGCGCCGCGGTCACGCACCAGCCACCCAACCTTGGCGACGCCGATGCCGTGCTCGGCGCTCACGCTGCCCCCGAGCTCGAGCACCAACTCCAGGACCGCGTCATCCGTTGTTTCGTCCTCTGGCGCGGGACCGAGGATGTTGATGTGCAGGTTTCCGTCACCGACATGGCCGTAGACGATCGTCCGAGCCGTGGAGTCGGCGGTCGTGACCGCGGCGGGAGCGCGCTCGACGAGCTCGGCATAGCGCGCGGCCGGCACCGAGACGTCCAGCTTGTGCGGAACACCCTCGGCGTTCATCGCCTCGGTGTGGCGCTCGCGCAGCTGCCAGAGCCGGTGCCTCCCTGCGGCATCGGCGGCGACCGCGACCGACGAATCGTCGACCGCCAGCGCCTCGAGTGCCGCCAGGAGTCCATCGGTCGGGTCGGCCTCGCCGGCGGCGACCTCGACCAGCAGGTAGACCGGCATCCGCGCAGTGAATGGCGCGGCCAGAGAGGCGTGGCGCAGGATCAGGTCGAGGCCCGCATCGGTGAACATCTCGAGCGCCAGGACGGATGCCAGCCCTCTGCGCAGTTCCGAGGCTGCGCCAACCGCCGTGGCCGCATCGGCAAAGCCGATGACACACACCGCCCGATGCCTGAGCCGTGGCACCAGCCGCAGGCGCACGCGTGTGATGACAGCGAGCGTTCCCTCCGACCCGGCCAGCAGGCCACCAAGGTCATAGCCTGTGTTGTCCTTCGGCATCCCGGGCAGGCGCCGGATGATGGTCCCATCCACTCGAACCGCCTCGAAGCCGAGGATCTGCGAGCGCATCACTCCATGGCGGATTACGTTCACGCCCCCGGCATTGGTGGCCATCATGCCGCCGATCGTCGCCGAATCGCGGGCTCCCAGGTCCACGCCGACCTCCCAGCCTGCAGCGTGTGCCGCCGCCTGCACCGTCGCGAGCGTGGCGCCCGCTCCGACCGTCACCTCGCCCGCCGCGCGGTCCACCTCGCCAATCACGTTCATGCGCCGCGTGCTCAGCACGATCTCGCCGCCACGCGGCACCGATCCGCCGACCAGCCCCGTATTCCCACCCTGCGGCACCACGCCGATGCCGGCGTCAGCGCAGGCCACCAGCGCGCGCGCGATTTCCTCTGTGGAGCCGGGACGGACGACCGCGAGCGCATCGCCACGGAACCGCCGAGTCCAGTCGGTCTCGTACGATGCTCGCAGCGCAGGATCGGTCAGGCAGTGGTCGTCGCCCACCAGGGCAGTCAGTGCCGCGACGAATGTGTCGGTCATGAGCGAGCATCCTACCGGCATGCCGCTTGCGTTCGAATGGTCGCAATGGAGGTGAACCGATGATGGAAGACTCACCCAGGCGGCAGCCCCTGCCCTCGGAAGATGGCGGTGACCTTGTCAACGAGCCACCCACGGGCGACACCGATGACTTCCTGGTCGCGAGCGAAGAGGGCGTCCCGTACGTACCTCCGACCGAGCGAGTGATCAGCGAGGCTCGCACGAGCGAGGGCGGCATCGATGTGGCCGGGACGGCCGGATCGGACGCGGGCGAACTCGAGCGCGAGGATGGTATCCAGCCCGAGGACGGCGCACTGCCACGCGACGATGAGCTCCAGGCTGATGTCATCGAGGCGCTGAGATCTTCCGACGTGATCGCCGGGGACCGCATCCGCATCGCCGTTGTCGGGTCGGTCGCCCACGTGCGGGGGGAGGTCGAATCGGTCGACATCCTCGACGAGGTCCTCGGGATCGTCGGGGACGTCGTCGGCGTCGACGACGTGGTGGACGAGATCACGGTGACCGGCCTCTGAGGTCGACGACCTCGGTACCATGCGCGCATGAAACCAGAAGAGGTCATTGTCGGGATCGACAACGGAGCCACGAAGAACAACGCCACGGCTCTGGATGGATCAGGCCGCTTCCTGGTCGATCGGCTGTACGAGATCCCGAGCCGCGTGGGGCAAGGTCCTGCTGCCGCCATCGAGGCGATGGCCGAGACGATGGACCTCGTGCTGCGTGAGGCCGGCATCCATCGCCATCGGGTCGCCGCGGTCGGGCTCGACACCCCGGGACCTGCCAGCGCTGACGGCGTCATCAGCGTCCGGGGTGCCACGAATTTCGCGCAACCGGCATGGTGGGGCTACGACGTGCGCGGCGCGCTGGAGGCGCGCATCGGCCTACCGGTCGTCTACAACAATGACGGCAATGCCGCTGCACTCTATGCCCACCGTGTTTACTTCGGAGCCGATGCGGGCCAGCACTCCTCGATCTCGGCGATCGTGGGCACCGGACTGGGCGGCGGGGTGATCGAAGCGGGACAGGTCGTCCGCGGCGCATCCGGCCAGGCCGGAGAGCTCGGTCACATGCGGATCGCCACCGACGGCATCCTCGCCGATGACCAGCCGGTCCCGACCTGCGCCTGCGGCAATCTCGGCGACGTTGAGAGCTTCGCCTCCCTGACCGGGATCGTGCGAAACCTGCTTCCCTACTGGTTGAGCCGATACCCCGATCACCCGCTTGCCGGCATGCCGATCCTGGATGCGGCAAAGGCGGTCCGCGGCTTCGGCGTCGATGGAGATGAGATGGCGCGCAGGGTGTTCGAGCAGCAGGCCGCGGCCCTTGGACGCCTCTTCACGATCGCCGCCAACTTCACCGATCCCCGCGTGTACTTCCTGGGCGGCGGCGTGGTGGAAGCGGCACCGCAGTTCCGGGATTGGTTCCTCGGGCGGGTGCGCGCCCACACGCTCCTGCGAGAGGAGCAGGTCGCCGTTGCATCGCTGGCCCTCGTCCCGGATCTCGACATGGCCGGTGCCCGAGGCTCCGCGTTCGCCGCCCTCGCCTCCCTCGGGAGCTGATCTTCCTTCCTGCGCACGACCATCAGTCACCGAGCTCTTCGAGCGATTCGACGACCTCGCAGCGCAAGCCGGAGTCGGCAAGGTCCGCTTCCGCTGACCCGCGCGATGCTAGTCTGCGCGGCATGACTGCACAGGTTGCGCATCGGCCTCGCGTGCTGGCCGATATCGTTTCGGGGGCACTCGTTCGAGACATGGTTCTGGTGGTGGGCGCCGCCGCGCTGACGGGAGTCGCCGCGCAGATCGCCGTCCCCCTGCCGTTCACCCCGGTGCCGCTCAGCCTTCAGACGCTGACCGTCCTGCTGGCCGGCGCCGCGCTCGGGCCGATGCGGGGCGGGGTGGCCATGCTCCTGTACCTCGTGGCCGGCACGGCCGGCATCCCGTGGTTCAGCGAAACACGTTCCGGCTTTGACTTTCCGTCGTTCGGCTACATCCTCGGCTTCGTGCTCGCGGCGATCGTGGTCGGAGCGCTGGCGCGGCGCGGGGCGGACCGCACCGTGGCCGGCACCATTGGGCTCATGATCATCGGCAACCTGATCATCTACGCTTTGGGTGTGGGCTGGTTGGCGAACTCGCTCGGGCTGAGCGTTCCCCGGGCGCTGGAGCTCGGGGCCGTGCCATTTCTCATCGGCGACGCCCTGAAGATCATGATTGCGGCGGCCCTCCTGCCGGGCGCCTGGCGATTGATCGGCGATCGGCGACGTTCCTGACGTTCAGGCGAGGCCGAGCGTAGGCGCGATCGCGATTGGGCGCAGCAGCTCCGGCCCGTCGCTCGCCACCCGATTGACCGCCGTGCTGACCGGCCACATGCGGAGGCTCGCCGGCGGCGCCGGAACGAGAAGCGAGCGAAGGTGCCCGGGATCAGCATCTGGATCCAGCCAGACCTCGACCGCGTCCAGGTCCAGGACGACCGGCATCCGATCGTGCACCGATGCGACGAGCTCGTTCGGCGCGGTAGTCATGATCGCCGCGGTCGGACGCTCCCCGTGGATCGGGCTCCAGATACCGGCCAACGCCAGCATCTCGCCATCGCCGGCGGGTCCAATAGCGTACGGCTGCCGCGGCGATGCCGTTCGATCCCACTCGTAGAACGCGTCGGCCGGCACCACGCAGCGACGCGTGCGCAATGAGCGCCCGAAGGCGGGCGACTCCCAGGCCGTTTCGGCCCGAGCGTTGATCCAGGATTTCGCAGCCTTGCCGTCTTCATCGGCCCAGAAAAGCCGGAAGCCCCATCGGGCAGCGATGAGTCGGCGCTGGTCGTCGCGCTGGAGGATCACTCGGATCGCCTCCGTAGGCGGCACGTTGTAGAGGCCGTCGGGCAGATCCTCCTCGGGATACGCGCCGAAATAGTCACTGATCAGGTGCGAGGGCTCGCCCTGGCTGAATCGCCCACACATCAGGACGACTGCTCTGCGGTCATGTGGATCTGAGTAGGCTGCATGTGGCGACAGTATCCGTCACCGAGCTCGCACCCTGATTGGCATCACGGGGCATTCAGCCACCGGGACCCCGCGGCGCGGCGCAGGAATCCGGCGACGAGCGTCTCACCATCGTTGGTGAGGATGGATTCCGGATGGAACTGGAAGCCTTCCACCGGATGCGACCGATGGCGCATACCCATGATCAGCCCATCCTCGGACCAGGCGGTCACCTCGAGCTCTACGGGCAACGAGTTGCGGGCAATAGCCAGTGAGTGATACCGAGCTGCATCGAATGGGGACGCCAGAGCCTCGAACGAGGCTGCGCCGGCGTGAAATACGGGCCACGCCTTCCCGTGGATGGGGGGAACGCGGATCACATCCGCTCCATAGGCGACACCGATCGCCTGGTGCCCCAGGCAGACCCCCAGGATCGGGACTGATGGGCCCAATTTCCGCACCAGCTCGACGCTGATCCCCGCCTTCTCAGGGCGGGACGGACCCGGGGAGATCACGATCGCTTCAGGCTGGAGCGCCTCAATTTCGGCGACCGTGATCTCGTCGTTCCGGGCAACGCTGACATCGACACCGACACGGCCCAGGAGCTGAACGAGGTTGTAGGTGAACGAGTCATAGTTGTCGAGCAGAAAGACCGTCATGCATCACCGCCGATGGCGGCAAGCATGGAGGCAGCCTTGGCGGCCACCTCCGCCGCCTCGCGCTCGGGCACCGAGTCGGCCACGATTCCCGCCCCGGCATGCACGGTGGCGATGCCCCCGCGAATGAGGGCACTGCGGATGGTGATGGCGCACTCCACGTCGGTCGGCGAGAAGTAGCCGACCGCGCCGCCGTACGGTCCGCGCCGCTCGCCTTCCAGCTCCGCGATTGCGTGCATCGCCCTCACCTTGGGCGCGCCGCTCACCGTTCCGGCCGGGAACGTTGCGCGCAGCGCGTCGAAGGCGTCGAGGCCGTCGGCCAGGCGGCCGTGAACCTCGGAAACCAGGTGCATGACGTGTGCGTAGCGCTCGACGTCGCGCAGCGTGGTGACCTCGACCGTGGCCGGAGCCGCGACCCGGCCGACGTCGTTGCGGGCGAGGTCGACCAGCATGGCGTGCTCAGCCAGCTCCTTGGGATCGGCCCGCAGCTCCGCCTCCAGGGCTGCATCCTTGACCGGATCCTCGTTTCGCGGGCGTGTCCCGGCAATGGGCCGCGTGACGACCACGCCGTCGCGGACGCGGACGAGCAGCTCTGGCGAGGCGCCCACCACCGCCGCGCCGCGCGACACGGCCGCCAGGTCCAGGTAATACAGGTACGGCGACGGGTTGATGCGCCGAAGAGACCGATAGATCTCCAGGGCGCTACGCCCCGTCGGCACGGAGAAGCGGCGGGCAAGCACGGTCTGGAGCATCTCGCCGGCGTGGATCTCCTCGACAAGGCGGGCGACGCCAAGTTCGTATCGAATGCGCGCCTCGGGGTCCCGCTCACCCGGGACGATCGCTGCCGCAAAGGGGGCCGGGACCTCGCCGGCAGCCTGCGTCGACAGCGCCTCGATCGTCGCGCGCAACCGTTCTTGAGCACCCGGGCCGTCGAGCGTGGCCACGCGAGCGACCTGCGCCAGGTGATCGAAGACGATCACCGACGATGGCAAATGGAACACCGCCGCCGGCATACCGAGGGGGTCCACGTCGGGGATCGGCACGCGCTCCCATCGAGCAGTGGCCTCGTAAGCGATGTATCCGACACCGGAAGCGAGCGGGAACGCCGGATGGCCGGCCATCGGCTCAACATTGGGAAGGGCAGCCCGGAGGATTTCGAGCGGATCATCGGTGCCGTCGACCACCAGCGTCCGGCCGTGCACGCCGACGATCGAGTAGCGACCATATCGGGCCCCGCCCTCGACGCTCTCGAGCAGAAAGGCGCATCGCGCGCCCAGGCGCAGGGCTGCCGCGACAGGGGTGAGCGTGTCGGCCGCCAGCTCGATGCTGGTGACGCGAGTCGGTGTGGCGGTCGTCATGAGTACTGCTCTCGGGTACAACGAAGCCTCCATCTGGTCAGGGACGGAGGCTCGATTCCGCGGTGCCACCCTTCGTTCGGACCCGACACGAGTCCGCGCTCATGATTGGCCGATGCTAACGGTGGCCAGCCAGGCTCGCGGGTCCATTCGCCGATGCGACCACGCCGGCTTGCACCATCCCGGCTCGCTGCGGTGGCCGTGCGATCGGGTACTCGTTCCGGTCGACGCCGTCTTCACTTGGAGCCGCATGCTAGGTTCGCAACGAATATTCCGTCAAGGTCAGTACCTCGATTGACCCGATCCGTCACCATGGCGCCTGAATGACCGATCCGACGAAGAACGCAATCGTCACCGGCGCAGCCGCCGGCATTGGGCGCGCGACTGCTGAACGCCTGGCCGCCGAGGGCTGGCGCGTGGTCGGCATCGACAGGACAGAGGCGTCTGTGGATGGGGTCGAGCTGCTGGTCGGCGATGCGGGCGATGCTTCGCTTCTTGCCTCTGCTCTGGACCGATGCGAAGGCTCGCTGAACGGCCTGATCTGCTCGGCCGGCATCCCGCCATCGGGACCGTGGGAGAGCCGAGAGCACTGGGA
This sequence comes from Candidatus Limnocylindria bacterium, assembly GCA_038233215.1. Taxonomy (GTDB): domain Bacteria; phylum Chloroflexota; class Limnocylindria; order QHBO01; family QHBO01; genus JACDBZ01. The sequence goes on along the minus strand of JBBSML010000008.1, from coordinate 32,014 downwards.
TGAGGTCATCGGGATCGACCTGACCGCGCCGTACGACGCGCTCCGGATCTGCATGCCCTCGTTGGTCGCCGCGCGCGGTTCGGTCGTGCTGGTCGGCAGCATCGTCGGGGCGGTCGAGGGCTCGCTGCGATCCCCTGCCTACGCCGCCGCCAAGGCCGGGCTCGAAGGGCTGGCTCGCTCGTTCGCAGTCATCGGCGCACCCGATGGCGTGCGGGTCAACGTCGTCGCTCCGGGTGCCATCGCCACCGACTTCGACGAGCGCCTGCTCCCAGCCGACCGCCGCACGGACGTGCCACTGGCCCGGATGGGAACCGCGGAGGAGGTGGCCGCGGTCATCGCATTCCTCATCGGCCAGGAGGCTTCCTATGTCACCGGCGCGGTCTGGACGGTCGATGGAGGCCGGACTTCCCTGTCAACAGCCGATGCAGACCGGCTCTCGCATCCGGAGGATCCCTTGACTACGGGCGCAACCTGGAACGCCGAGTGAGCGTCCTCGTTCGGCGCATGTGGTTCGCGATCATTGGTTTCGTGCCTGGCGCGACGGCACTACCCGACGTTGGTAGACGTTGACATCGGCCTACCAAGGCGACTAGGCTCCGCGGCACATGACATACACGTGGTTTTATGGCTAGCGGGTACAAGGCAGGCGAGTAGATCTCGCCAGCACTGGCACTTGTGCCCGCAGACGCAGGAAGCGAAAGCTCCTGCGTCTTTTGTTTCCCCCAGCGGAAGGGTAGAAGCGGAAAGGCAAGACCGATGATCGTGGTGATGCGTCCGACGGCGACGCAAGGCGAAGTGGACGGGGTCAGGCGCACCGTCGAGGAGCACGGGCTCGAGGCGTTCATCAGCGTGGGCGAGGAACGCACCGTGATCGGCGTCGTTGGCAGCGACCTCGAGAGCGTCGCGCACCTGGGCACCCTGGAAGGGGTGGAGCAGGTGATCCGCATCAGCTCGCCGTACAAGCTGGCCAGCTCCGAGCACCAGCCCGAGCGGACCCGGGTGCGCGTCAACGGCGTGGAACTGGGCCTGGGGCAGGAGCTGGTCGTCATGGCCGGTCCCTGCGCGGTCGAGTCGCGCGAGCAGCTCATGCAGACCGCCCGTGCCGTCAAGCGCGAGGGTGCCCGCGTCCTGCGCGGCGGTGCTTTCAAGCCACGCACCTCGCCCTACGCGTTCCAGGGGCTGGGCCTCCCCGCCCTGAAGCTCCTGCACGAGGCGCATGACGAATACGGCCTGCCGGTCATCTCCGAGGTAGTGGATCCCGCCGACGTCCCGGCCTTCGAGGAGCACGTCGACATCCTGCAGGTCGGCGCACGCAACATGGCGAATTTCGTTCTCCTCAAGGCGGTGGGACAGAGTCGCCGCCCGGTCCTCCTGAAGCGCGGCCTGTCGGCCACCATCGAGGAGTGGCTGCTCGCGGCCGAGTACATCCTGTCGGCCGGCAACCCGAACGTGATCCTGTGCGAGCGCGGCATTCGCACCTTCGAGACCGCCACCCGCAACACGCTCGACCTGTCGGCGGTGCCCGTTCTTCGGTCACGGACGCACCTGCCGATCATCGTCGACCCCAGCCACGGCACCGGCCACCGGGCGCTGGTTGCGCCGATGGCGCTTGCGGGCGCCGCCGTTGGGGCCGATGGCCTGATCATCGAGGTCCATCCTGATCCGGCCAACGCCCGATCGGACGGCGACCAGAGCCTCGGCTTCGAGGATTTCGGGGCGCTCATGGACGAGTTGCGGCGACTCCAGTTCGTCAGATCCATCGATGCGCCACCGGCTCCTGAGGCCGCCCCAGACGCGACCGAGGAGATCGGTGATGTGCGCGACCGGATCGACGAGCTCGACGCGCGCCTGGCCGCGATGGTCCAGGAACGAGCCTCGCTCGCTCTGGAGGTGCAGAGACGACGAGATGTCGGCGCACACGGGCACGATGTGCGCCGCGAGCGAGCCCTCCTCGAGCGGGCGGCGCGCGGAACCGACGGACCGATGACGCCGGTCGAGCTGACGATGGTCTTCGACGCGCTACTGCGCGCGTCGCGATCGGTCCAGCGCAGGCACGCCCAGTCGGTGACCGAAGCGGAGGCCGCCGCGGCCGGACCCAGACCCTGATGCCCGTTTCGACCGCCTTGCCGATCACTCCGGCCGAGCGGCTGCGCGGTCGGCTCGCATTGCCAGCCGACAAGTCGATTGCGCATCGCGCGCTCATCTTCGGAGCGCTCTCGGGAGGGCCGAGCACCATCAGCATGCGCTCCCCCGGACGCGACGTCGTGAGCACGCTGGAGTGCCTGCGGACCCTCGGCGTGTCGATCGACAACTCCGCGGAGCACTACATGATCAGTGGCCGTCCATCGCGCGGCGGGGCGCTGGACTGCGGTAACTCCGGTACCACCATGCGCTTACTCGCCGGCGCGATCGCGGGCATGCCGCTGGCGGTCAGGCTTGACGGCGACGCATCACTTAGCGCCCGCCCCATGGAGCGCGTGGCAACGCTCCTTCGAGGGGCCGGCGCGGAGGTCACGACCACCGATGGTCATGCCCCGCTGAGCATCGTCGGACGGGACGGATTGGTGCGGGCAGCACACCGATTGCCGATGGCCAGTGCCCAACTTCTCGGGGCCGCCGTCCTGGCCGGCATGGGAGCTACCGGTGAAACGACGATCGAGAGCCCGGGACCGACGCGCGACCACACCGAGCGCATGCTGGCGTGGATGGACGTGCCGATTCACCGCGATGGCCTGGTGACGACGGTGACCGGGCCGGCACGCCCGCGGCCGTTCGAGCTGACGGTCCCGGGCGACCCCTCGGCGGCATCCGCGTGGCTGGTGGCCGCTGCCCTTCATCCCGACGCTGAGCTGACCATGATGGAGGTCGGCCTGAATCCGACCCGGCTGGCCCTTGTTGGCCTTCTCCAGCGCATGGGCGTCTCGATCAAGACGCGCGTCACCGCCGTCAGCGGGCCGGAGCCCGTGGGAGAGATCTCGGTCCGCGGCGGGAGCCCGCTTCACCCCGTCGATGTGAGCGGCGCCGAGGTTGGAGAGCTGATCGACGAGCTGCCCCTGATCGCGATCGCCATGGCATCCGTGGAAGGGGCGTCCGAGGTGCGAGACGCCTCTGAGCTCCGAGTGAAGGAGACGGACCGCATCGCCGCGGTCGTCGCCGGACTGGCGGCCATCGGCGCACAGGTGGAGGAGCGCTCCGACGGTTGGCGCATACGCCGGGGCTCGCCGCGTAGTGCGCGGATCATCACGCACGGGGATCACAGGATCGCGATTGCCTTCGCCATCGCGGCGCTCACGGGAGTGGCGTCAGCGGTGGAGCTCGATGATCCGGACTGCGTCGCAGTTTCCTATCCCGGTTTCTGGGACCATCTGGCGACCGTGCAGACATGAGGCGCCTCCGTCTGCTCACCTCCGGCGAGTCGCACGGACCCGGGCTTTCGGGAATCCTCGAGGGGCTGCCAGCCGGCATGCAGGTCAGTACGCGGAACGTCGACCGCGACCTGAGGCGGCGACAGCATGGCTATGGCAGCGGTCGACGTATGCAGATCGAGCGCGACCGTGTGCGCTGGACGGCTGGCATTCGGTACGGACGCACGCTGGGCTCGCCGGTCGGCTTCGCGGTCGACAACCGCGACTGGGAAAACTGGACGGAGCGCATGTCGATCGAGCCGATACCGACCGATCGGCGTCCGAAGCCGATCACGCGTGCCCGGCCGGGGCACATCGACCTTGCCGGGGCACTGAAATACGACACCGATGACGTTCGGAACGTGCTCGAGCGTGCATCCGCGCGGTCCACCACCCCGCGCGTCGTGGCGGGTTCGCTGGCCCGACAGCTGCTTGCCACTTGCGGGGTCCGAATCTGGAGCTTCGTCGATCAGCTCGGCCCGATCCGCGCCTTCCCCGATGCGGACGACGTGCTGTCAGCCATTCCCGACGGGTGGCTGGCACGCGATCTCGCCGAACCTTCACCCCTGCGCTGCCCCGACCCCGACGCCGAACGGGCGATGCTCGCCGAGGTCGATGCGGCGAAGGAGGCCGGCGATTCGATCGGCGGCTCGTTCGTGGTGGTGGTCGAGGGCACGCCGATCGGACTGGGCTCCTCGTCCGAATGGGACACCCGCCTGGACGGGCTGCTGGCCGGAGCCGCGATGGCGATTCCTGGCGTGAAGGGCGTCGAGATCGGCCTGGGTTTCGGCACCGTCCAGCGCCGTGGAAGCAGCGTGCATGACGTGGTGGATGCCGAGGCCGCGGGCTGGGCGCGCCGGACGAATCGCGCGGGAGGGATCGAGGGCGGCATCAGCAACGGCGAGCCGATCATCGTGCGGGCCGCCCAGAAGCCGGTGTCGACGCTGCGAAGTCCCCTGCCGAGCCTCGACATGGAGACCGGCGAGCCGGGCCGCGCGCACATCGAGCGCTCCGACGTCACCGTACTGCCGCGTGCGGCAATCGTCGGCGAGGCGATGGTGGCGCTCGTGCTGGCAGACGAACTCCTCTACTCCCTCGGAGGCGACGTCATCGGTGATCTGCGCGCGGCCGTGGCACGCCGTCGCCGGCGAACGCGCCGCCCGACGCGATGACCGCTCTCGCCGTGCTGCTCGGCCACGAGATCGGCTATTCCGCGTCGCCCGCCATGCACAACGCGGCCTTCGCCGCGCTCGACCTGGACGCGCGCTACGAGCTGCGGGACGTGACCGCCGAAGCACTCGCCTCTGAAGTCGAGGCATTGCGCGCGAGCGACCGCATCGGCGCGAACGTGACCAGGCCGCACAAGGTGACCGTCTGCAGCCTCGTCGACGAGCTGGGCCCAGAGGTCCGACGCCTCGGTGCAGCGAACACGATCGTTCGCTACGATGACCGCCTGGTCGCTCGCAACACGGATCTCGCCGCGCTCCGCGCCGAGCTACCACCGACCATCAGGCGCGCGGTCGTGCTCGGTTCGGGCGGCGCGTCGCGAGCCGCGGTCGACGCCCTGAAGTCCACGGGCTGCGACGCCGTGCTGGTGCTCGACCGCATGCGATGGGCCAACATGCCCGGTGCGCTGATGACGGCGCAGCTGCTCGTCAACGCGACGCCGATCGGCACCGAGTCGGACGAGACGCCCGTGCCCGCCAACCTCCTGCGGGCTGAGATGGCGGTGCTCGACTTGGTCTATCGGCCCAGTCCAAGCCGGCTCATACGGGACGCCCGTGCGGCCGGAGCCCGCGCCCGTGGAGGTGCCGGAATGTTGCTGCGCCAGGCTGCGCTCAGCTTCACCCTGTGGACGGACCGGGAGGCACCGGTTGACGTGATGCGGGATGCCCTGCGCGGCGAGCTCGGCGACGGCGCGGATGCCTGAAACAGGTTCCGGCATCGTCCTGGTGGGCATGCCGACCAGCGGCAAGTCGACCGTCGGGCGCCTGGTGGCCGAACGGCTGGGACGAGCATTCGTCGACACCGATGACCTCGTGGCACATCGGCTCGGAATGCCGGTGCCCGTCTATCTCGAGCGGCATGGGGAGCGTGCCCTCCGCGCCGCGGAGGCAATAGCGGTCGCTGAGGCATGCGAGGTGTCCGGTGCTGTGATCGCGACGGGAGGTGGCGCGGCCCTTGATCCACTCAACCGATGGGCACTCTGGCACCACGGCACCGTGGCCTGGCTGAACGTGGCGTCAGATGAGCTCCTGCAACGGCTCCGCGCCGATGCCGTACCACGTCCGACGCTCGAGCCCTACGGCGCCGAACGCCTCGCCGCGGTGCTGGCGGAACGCGCGCCCGTGTATCGTGCGGCCGACTTCCGCCTCGATTCACCCGGGTCGCCGGAGGCGGTCGCTGACCACCTGATCGCGGAATTGAGGCCAGTGCACGGCCGGCGCCTGCTCGATGCCGAGGTCGACCGGCATCATCCGATTGGACCGCAGCTGACGCGCGTGGTAATGGGGGTCGATGTTGCGGACGAGGTGCCGGCCGGCGTCGCCGTCATGGATCAGCGGTTGGTCGAGGCGGCACCCGATCTGGTCCACGCACTCCAGTCCAACGCCTGCCTGCCCGTGCGTGCTGGCGAGCGAGCGAAGCGCCTGCGGTCGCTGGAGGTCATCCTCGAATGGCTGGCGGCCGAGCGAGTTGAGCGCGATACACCCCTGATCGCCGTCGGCGGCGGCACCATCGGCGACCTGGCCGGGACCGCCGCGTCCCTGTACGCTCGCGGCCTGCCGCTCGTCCATGTGCCCACCACATGGCTGGCCCAGGCCGACAGCTCCATCGGCGGAAAAGTGGCGGTCGACCTCAGCGGCGCCAAGAATGCGGTGGGGGCCTTCTGGCCGCCGGTCGCGGTCATCTCCGACGTCGCCGCCCTGCGCTCTCTCCCGGTCCGGCTGCGGCGCGATGGAATGGCAGAGTCGATCAAGGCGGCGATCATCGGCGACCCGACGCTGTGGCGCCTGCTCGAGGGCCGCGGACGACAGGCCCTGCGGACCGATGAGGCCGCCCGATATGCGATTCTCGAGCGCAGTGCCCGTCTCAAGCTGCGGGTCTGCGAGCGCGACCCATTCGAAGCCGGCGAGCGCCGGACGCTCAACCTCGGCCACACGATCGGTCACGGGCTCGAGATCGAGAGTGGATACCATCTTCCCCACGGCGCCGCGGTCGCGCTCGGCATGCGGGCCGTCGCTGCCATTGCCGCAGGCCGCGGAGCCCGTCCCGAGTTTGCCCCTCGCCTCGATGCGCTCCTCGTTCGGCTTGGCTTCAAGATCGGTCGCTCGTTCGACGCGGCGGCGGTGAAGTCGGCGATGCTCGGCGACAAGAAGCGGCGCGCCGGTCGCCAGCGCTGGATCCTGCCGATGGACGTCGGCCGGGTCATCGAGGTGGACGACGTGACCGATGCCGAGCTCGAGCTCGCGCTGCGGACGATCGCAGCGTGACCACCGTCGCCTACCAGGGCGAGCCGGGTGCCTTCGGCGAAGAGGCCGTCATCGGCTACTTCGGCGCCGATGGAGTCACGCCGGTGCCGATGGCCACCTTCTCCGCCGTCTGCGCTGCTGTCGAGAACGGATCGGTCGACGCAGGCGTCCTGCCGCTCGAAAACTCGCTGGCCGGCACGGTCGGAGACGCCCTAGACGCACTGGCCGATGGCTCACTGAGGGTCGTCGGCGAGCTCCTGCTGCCGATTCGTCATCAGTTGCTGTTGCTGCCGGGCGCCGACCTTGAACGAGTGACGCGCGTCAGCAGCCACTGGCAGGCGCTCGCGCAATGCGAACGCTTCCTTTCCGGCCGTGGCTGGCAGATCGTGCCGTCCGCAGATACCGCCGGGGCCGCCCGCGAGCTGGCATTCAGCGGCAACCCCACCGTGGCCGCCATTGCTTCCCAACGTGCGGCAGAGCGGTACAGCCTCGAGATCGCGGCAACAGACATCCAGGACTCGACCCACAACGTGACGCGCTTCGCCGTCCTGATCCTCGACGCAGGCGCCCGACCGGAAGCTCGGGGACTTTTGGCAACGAGCCATGGTGGAGAACGGGAAACGCTCATTACCTTCGAGACCGGGCACCAGCCCGGCGACCTCTATCGCGCGCTGGGATCGCTCGCCGAAGCCGGCATCAATCTGAGCAGGATCGAGTCGCGCCCGTCCGGCAGCGGCCCGTGGCGCTATCGGTTCCTGGTCCAGGTGGCCGGTGATGCCGCCGCCAGGCCACTGGTTGGCGCACTGGCCGACCTGCGCGAGCACACCAGCACGATGCGGATCCTGGGCTCGTTCGACGTCGCAAGGAACCAACCGTGAGAATTCTTCTGCTCAATGGCCCCAACCTCGGCACGCTGGGCCGGCGCGAACCGGACATCTACGGCTCGATGACGCTGGCCGAGATCGTCGAGGCCGTCAGCTCCCATGCCCTCGCACGCGGATCGCTGCTCGAGGCCATGCAGTCGAATCACGAGGGCGCCCTGATTGATCGACTCGAGCAGCTCGACTACGACGCGGTCATCTGCAACTTCGGTGCGCTGTCGCACACGTCATACGCGCTCCATGACGCCCTAATCGCGTGCGAACGACCGGCGGTCGAGGTCCACATCACCGACATCAATGTCCGCGAGCCATGGCGTCGGATTTCCGTGACCGCGCCGGCCACGCGTCACCAGATCATCGGCCGAGGGTGGCGCGGCTATCTCGATGCCATCGACTGGCTCCTGGACGCACCAGGGTGAGGCGCATCTCCCTACTTGCCGCATTGCTGGTCATCGGGAGCTGCTCAGCCGCGCCACCGAACCTGTTCTTTCCCATGTATGGCCCGATGAATGGATTCCCCGCGGGCGAGTTGAACGGGACGCTCATCGAAGAGGACGGATGCCTATGGGTCGACACTGGTCCATCTCGGTCACTCATCCTGTGGCCGCCCGAAGCGCGAGTTGTCGATGATGGTGGCATACGCGCCGTCCATGACCGCGGCGATGTGGCAATCGTCGGCGAGCCCGTGCACTTGGGTGGCGGGGAATATTCGGAGGAGCATTACGAATTTGTGGTGGAACTCATCGGTGAGGACATTCCGCCGGCCTGCCGCGCGGGCGGACTTTACTGGCTGGGTTACGAGGCTCAGACGGTCGAGGACCCCGCCCCGTAGGATTGCTTACAGAATCCACACTGCAGACGAGGGCGGTCGTGGCCCGAGCCGGCCCTCACTGGAGCGCAAACCGAAGTGTCTCGCTTGCAGGGTGGAACCTCAGTCAGTCCGAAGCCAAGTTCACGCGCTGCGCCTCCCACGCGCCAGCGGCAATGAAGGCGACGCCTCCAAGCAACGCCGCCCAGCTCCAGGGCGCCTCGATGGCCGACGCGTACTGGCCGAGCAGCAGCGACCCGCCACCAAGGACCGCCAACGCGAGGCCGGCAAGCCACGCGGCCATGCGGAGTGGGCCGGGTCGCAGCGCGGCGAGCAACCCGAGCAGCAGGATGGCAATCGCGTAAAACGACGTCTCGACCCAGTGGAAGAACGCCGCGTGCTCGCTCGACGAATCGGTGCGCTGAAGCTCGGCGTGACTGAGGGCGTAGAGCACCAATGGCACCGCGCCGGCGGCCACCATGAGCAACATGATCCAGCTCAGTCGGCCTGCGGGAACCGCACCTGAGCGGCTGGGCATAACCACCCAGAGCACGCCGACGAGACCCGCGAACGGCAGTGTGAACGGATCGAGCGTGAGACTCAGCGCCATCGTCGCCAGGCTGGCGATCGCAACTGCGCCGAGGAGCACAAGAGCGCGTATGGACCGATCCGGCGTCCGAGCGACCACGATGGCCGGCGGCGCCGACAAAACGATCAACAACGACGCCACCACCGCGTTGTGAATGGCATGAATCTCCTGCGCCGGACTGATAATGCCGAACACGATCGTGAACAGCCCGAACCCCAGCGCCGACACGGCCATGATCCAGGCGATCACCCGCATCACGCTCAACCTGTTCATCCCAGGGTCGAAACCCTCGGCGGGTGGGAGGCTTCGTAGGCTTCCAACTGAGGCTCATGGGCCAGCAGGTAGCCCATCTCATCGGTCCCGTCCAGGATCATGCGTCGGGCGAAGGGATCGACCTTGAATGGAATGGCCGATCCGTCCGGCAGGCGCAGCTCGCTGGCCTCCAGGTCCACGGTCAGCTCGGCGCCGGGATCAGACTCCAGCATCGAACCGATGCGCCCCAGCTGCTCCGGCGGCACGGCCACCGGGATGAGCGCGTTCTTGAGGGCATTGACGGTGAAGATGTCAGCGAATGAACTGCTGATCACGGCCCGAATACCCCACGCGGTGAGCGCCCAGGGGGCGTGCTCCCGTGACGATCCACAACCGAAGTTGTCACCCGCTACCAGGATCTGGCGACCGGCCATTTCGGGACGATTGAGCACGAACTCCGGGTTCGACGAGCCGTCGGGGAGGTAGCGCCAATCGAAAAAGAGCTGGTCCCCAAGGCCCGCGCGGTTGACGGTCTTCAAGAACCTGGCCGGGATGACCTGGTCGGTGTCGATGTCGTTGCGCGGCATCGGCACAGCGGCTGAAGTCACCGAGGAGAAGGCCTGGGTCACAGCAGCGACCTCGGGTCGGAAAGCCGCCCCGTCACGGCCGATGCGACTGCCGTCAGCGGCGACGCCAGGAACGTGCGCCCGCCCTTGCCCTGGCGTCCCTCGAAGTTCCGATTGCTGGTGCTGACCGAGTATTGCCCCGGCGACAGCTGATCGCCGTTCATGGCGATGCACATCGAGCAGCCCGCCTCGCGCCACTCGGCGCCCGCCTCGCGGAAGACCGATGCCAACCCTTCCTCCTCCGCCTGCCGCTTCACCTCGGTCGAGCCGGGGACGACCATGACGCGCACGCCTTCGGCAACATGGCGTCCGCGCAGCATGCGCGCCGCCTCGCGCAGATCGCTGATGCGCGAATTCGTGCAGGAGCCGATGAAGACCACGTCGATCGGCTTGCCCAGGATCGGCTCACCGGGGGTGAGGGCCATGTAGGTCAGGGCCGCGCGCAGGGAGTCGCGTTGCGTCGCATCGGTCAGGGCGTCCGGATCAGGGATGCGGTCGGTGATCGGAAAGCCCATGCCGGGATTCGTGCCGTAGGTCACCATCGGCGTCAGGTCGCCGGCGTCGAAACTGATGCTGCGGTCGTGCTCCGCGCCCTCGTCAGTGGTGAGGCTGCGCCATCGGTCCACGGCGGCGTCCCAGTCAGCGTCGGTCGGCGCATGCTGCCGTCCCTTGACATAGTCGAAGGTGGTCTCGTCCGGGGCGACCAGTCCGGCACGCGCACCGCCCTCGATGCTCATGTTGCAGATGGTCATGCGCCCTTCCATTCCGAGCGCGCGGATGGCCGAGCCGCCGTATTCGAAGACATGGCCTGTTCCACCGCCGACACCGATCCGGCTGAGGAGGCTCAAGATGATGTCTTTGGACGTCACGCCGGGATGGAGCTGGCCGTCAACGCGCACTTCGAAGGTCTTCGGACGGCGCTGGAGGAGCGTTTGGGTGGCAAGCACCTGCTCCACCTCCGTGGTGCCTATCCCGAAGGCGAGCGCCCCAAATGCGCCGTGGGTTGCGGTGTGCGAATCGCCACACACGATCGTCATCCCCGGCTGGGTCACCCCCAGCTCCGGACCGATGACGTGCACGATCCCCTGGTGCGGCGAGCCGATGCCGTGCAGCGGGATGCCAAATTCCTCACAGTTCTGCTCGAGGCGGCTGACCTGGGTGGCGGCGATCTCATCGGCGATCGGCAGGTTGCGGTCCGTGGTCGGGATGCTGTGGTCGACGGTGGCAAGCGTCTGGCCGGGTCTGCGCACCTTGAGGCCACGGGCACGGAGGCCGTCGAAGGCCTGCGGGCTGGTGACCTCGTGGACGAGATGGAGATCGATGGCCAACACGTCGGGCGCACCCTCGGTCCCGGGCGCCACGAGATGCTCGTCCCAGATCTTGTCGACGGTCGTGCGCGGGCGTGCGGAGTCGGGGTTCATGTCATTCATCGGTGACTCGACCGTAGCCGATCCGTCAAGTAGGCGCATCTTCGGCCGCATCTGGTATGCAGCCCGTGGGTCTACCAGCCATCCGTTGGCCGATATACCCACGGGATGGCTGACCCAGCCAGGGTCAGGCTGTCCTGCTGGCTGCCTTACCCCACCTGCGGCTATTCAGCCAATGTATGGCCGATACACCCACCGGCAGAATATCGAGTGGACGGGTCGCATAGACTCCGGGCCATGACCGATGCAACTCCCGCCTACGACCCACGCGAGCACAGCCGCGTCCTGCTGGACGGGCCGGATCGAGCCGCTGCACGCGCAATGCTCAAGGCCATCGGTTTCACGGATGACGACCTCTCGAAGCCAATCATCGGTGTTGCGACGACCTGGATCGAGACGATGCCGTGCAACTACAACCAGCGCGAGCTGGCGGTTCGCGTCAAAGAGGGCATCCGGGCTGCCGGCGGCACGCCGATGGAGTTCAACACGATCGCGGTGAGCGACGGTGTCAGCATGGGCACCGAGGGCATGAAAGCCTCGCTCATCAGTCGTGAGGTCATCGCCGATTCGATCGAGCTGGTTGCGCGCGGCCATCTCTTCGACGGGGTTGTGTGCCTGGTCGGCTGTGACAAGACCATTCCTGCCGCAGCCATGGCGCTCGCGCGCCTGGATATCCCCGGCCTCGTCCTCTACAACGGCACCATCAATCCGGGCACCATCCGCGGAAAGCGGGATGCGACCGTGGTGACCGTGTTCGAGGCGATCGGCGCGTACCGGGCCGGGAAGATCTCGCTCGAGGAGCTGCGCGAGATCGAGGACCTGGCGTGCCCCGGCCCAGGCGCATGCGGTGGACAGTTCACGGCCAACACCATGAGCACCGCGCTCGAATTCCTCGGTATCTCACCCGGCGGGCTGAACGGCATTCCGGCAACGGACCCGTCGAAGCTTGACGCGGCGTATCGGTCCGGCGAGCTGGTGATGGAGTTGGTCAACGGCGGCGTCCGGCCTTCGCAGATCATGACCCGCGCGGCGATCGACAATGCCATCGCGTCGGTCGCCGCCACAGGCGGAAGCACCAACGGCGTCCTGCACCTGCTGGCGATCGCGCATGAGCTTGCCATCCCGCTCGAGCTTGACGAGTTCGACCGCATCGCCGAACGGACGCCGATCGTCGCCAACATGATGCCGGGAGGCCGCTACACGGCACTCGACATCCACGAGGCCGGCGGAATCGGGCTGGTGGCCCGCGAGCTCATCCGAGGCGGCAAGGTGGACGGTTTGACGCGCAATGTGGACGGGCGGACCCTGGCGGAGGTCGCCGATGCCGCCGTGGAGACGGCCGGCCAGGAAGTGGTCGTCTCGATCAATCACCCGATCAAGCCGACCGGCGGCCTGGCAATCCTGCGCGGCTCCTTGGCCCCCGAGGGCTGCGTCGTCAAGCTCGCCGGCCACGAGATGCGCCAGTTCCGCGGCCCGGCCCGCGTGTTCGACTCCGAGGCTGCCTGCTATGACGCCGTTCGAGCGCAGCGCATCGGTCCGGGAGACGTCGTCGTCATTCGCCACGAGGGGCCAGTCGGCGGTCCCGGCATGCAGGAGATGCTCAGCGTCACCGGCGCCCTGGTCGGCGAAGGACTGGTGGGCGAGGTCGCGCTGATCACCGACGGCCGGTTCAGTGGCGGAACGCACGGTCTGATGATCGGGCACGTGGCGCCGGAGGCGGCGCTGGGTGGGCCGATCGGTGTGGTGGAAGAGGGCGACATGGTCGTCATCGACGTCGATGCGCGGCGGTTGGACCTGGACGTGCCAGAGGAGGAGATCGTGCGACGAATGGCCGCATGGACGCCGACGGCTCCACGCCACGTGGGTGGCGTGATGGCCAAATATGCGGCGTTGGTGTCATCGGCCTCTGAAGGTGCGGTGACGACCGGTGCTCGCCTGGCTCGAGCGCTCTCGCAGTCGGCCCGAGGCTGATTGGGGTTGACACGGCTGGTAGGGTCCACGCATGTCCTTTGAGCGCGGCAGCGTCGCCGCTCAGCCGATCGTGCGCCCGGTCCTTCCCGGCCTGCTCGGCGTGCTCGTACTTATCGAGATTCTTCGGCTCGTCGTCCTTCTTGGATGGCGGGATGGAGGACGCTCGACCGAGTAGCCGGACAGGCAACCCGAAAGCGACCGACACCCCGCCAGGCCGAAAAGCCAGGCGGGGTTCTTGTGTGAGACGAGGAATCCCCCAACCATGGCAGCTCTTTCGCTCCCGATCAGCGCCTTCCCACCCGCCGAGCAGGTTGCGCCCCGCATCGGTGCGCGCGCCGTCTGCGAGGCGCTGGTCCGCGAAGGCGTGACGACCATCTTCGGCTACCCCGGTGGCACGGTCCTGCCGATCTACGACGTCCTGCGCGAGTTTCCGCTGCGGCACATCCTCGTGCGCCACGAGCAGGGTGGCGCCCATGCCGCCGACGGTTTCAGCCGCGCCACCGGCAACGTCGGGGTCGCCATGGCAACAAGCGGACCCGGCGCCATCAACCTCGTGACGGGCCTCGCGACCGCCATGATGGACAGCGTCCCCATGGTCGCCATCACCGGCAACGTTCCGCGAGGCATGCTCGGCAAGGACGCATTCCAGGAGACCGATATCGTCGGCATCGCGCTGCCGGTCACCAAGTACGCGACCGTGGTCATGGATCCCGACGAAGTTCCGTACGCGGTCGCCGAGGCTTTCGAGATCGCGCGATCGGGCCGGCCCGGGCCGGTCCTGATCGACTTTCCGAAGGACGTGCTCCAGATGGAGACATCGGTCCCGTATCCTGAGCCATACCAGCTGCGTCTGCCGGGCCTGCTGCGACCGGTGCGCGGCGACGTGCCGGAGGCGGAGCAGCTGGCCGAGATGATCGCAAGCGCCGAGCGCCCCCTGATCCTGTCCGGCCACGGCGTCCAGATCGCGAACGCCGTTGACCTGCTGCTCCAAGTTGCAGAGCGATCCGAGATTCCAGTGGCGCATACGCTGCTCGGCATCGGCAATATGGACGAAACGCATCGGCTCAGCGCCGGCTATGCCGGTATGCATGGCTGGATGCACGTCAACAAGATGATCCAGCAGTGCGATCTGCTGATCGGGATCGGCTGCCGATACGATGACCGGATCACCGGCAAGACGAGCACCTTCGCACCAAACGCGAGGATCGTGCACGTGGACGTCGACCGCAGCGAGATCGGCAAGAACGTTCGCACCGACCTCGGCATCGTGGCCGACGCGGGCGATCTGCTGTCCGCCCTCCTGCGCCGCCTGCCGCAAAACGAAGCGCGGACGGCGTGGATGGACCAGCTGGCCGCCTGGCGCGAGGTGAGCGAGGCGCGCTCCTGGCACGGATCGGGCGCCTGGCGCGAGGGCAGGTTGACCGCCGACTACGTGGTCGACCAGATCGGCGAGGCGACCGATCACCAGGCGACGCTCGTCTCCGACGTCGGCCAGAACCAGATGTGGGCGGCGCGCTACTTCGGATTCCGCCATCCATATCGGCATCTGAGCAGCGGCGGCCTGGGCACCATGGGCTATGCCGTTCCCGCCGCGATGGGCGCGGCGCTCGGTGCACCGGAGCGGGAGACGTGGGCGATCTGTGGCGACGGAGGTTTCCAGATGACCATGCAGGAGCTCGCGACGCTGGTGCAGGACCAGATTCCGGTGCGCATCGCGGTGCTCAACAACCATCGGCTCGGAATGATCCGGCAATGGCAGGAGATCATCTACGATGAGAACTATCACTCGGCCGAGCTGCTCGGACCCGATCTCCTCAGGCTGTGCGAGGCCTACGGCATTCCTGCCTGGCGCGCGACGCGACCCGACGAGGTCGCCGGCGTCATCGCCGAGGCACGCAAGGCACCCGGACCGGCACTGATCGACTTCCATCTCGATGAGGCGCAGAACGTCTACCCCATGATGCTGCCCGGCAAGGGTCTCTCCGACATGGTCGAGGGAGCGCCCGAGTGAGCGCCATGGCGGCACCCCAGACGCTTCCGGCTGGCGAGTCCGACGCGGTTCAGCGCCGCCACGTGGTCAGCGCGCTCGTTGTCGACCGCCCCGGGACGCTGAATCGGGTCTCGGGCCTGCTTCGGGCGCGCAGCTTCAACATCGAGTCGCTCACGGTCGGGACGACGCACGAACCGGGCAAGTCCCGCATGACGATCGCGATCCGCGGCGACGATGGGCACCTTCGACAGGTGCTGGCCCAGCTCGAACGGCTGATCGAGGTCCTGGAGGTCACCGACCTGACGAGCGCCCCTCGCATCGAGCTGGAGCTCGTGCTCGTTGAGGTCGAACCACCGCGAACGCCCGCCGAGGAACGCGCGCTCGGAGACATCCTCGCAACTGCCGGCGGGGAAACGCTGTCCACCGATCGCGAGCGCTGGCGGGCACGTTTGACGGCAACTCCCGAAGTCATCGATCACGCCCTCGAGGCACTGCGCGGCCACGGCCTGCGCAGCCTCGTGAGGGCCGGCGCCGTGGCAATGGCCGCGGACCCCATCACACCAGGCACCAAGAACGGAGCACCGCAGGCATGACGAAGCTCATCTACGACGCCGATATCGACGCTTCGGCCCTCGACGGCCAGACCGTCGCGGTCATCGGCTACGGCAGCCAGGGCGAGGCACACGCGCGCAATCTCGCCGAATCCGGCGTCACGGTCGTGGTCGGGCTGCGCCCGGACTCGGCCTCCGCGGACCGAGCTCGCGAAGCGGGCCTCGAGGTGACCGACGCGGGCTCAGCGACGGCCCGAGCCAACGTGATCATGGTTTTGGTTCCCGACACGGCGGCGCCATCGGTCTACCACGACGAGGTCCAGCCGAACCTGACCGACGGCGCGCTGCTCATGTTCGCCCACGGCTTCAACATCCATTTCGGCGAGATCGATCCGCCCGGCGGGATCGACGTGGGGATGGTCGCTCCGAAGGGGCCCGGCCACCTGGTGCGGCGCCTGTTCGAGGGCGGCGGCGGCGTGCCGGCCCTGTTCGCCGTCCATCGCGACGCCACCGGAACGGCGCGAGCACGGACATTGGCCTACGCGCGAGGAATCGGGTCCTCCCGCGCCGGTGTGCTGGAGACCACGTTCGCCGAGGAAACCGAGACTGACCTGTTCGGCGAGCAGGCCGTCCTGTGCGGCGGCGTCACGTCGCTCGTCAACGCCGGCTTCGAGACGCTGGTCGACGCCGGCTACCAACCGGAGCTCGCCTACTTCGAGACGATGCACGAGCTCAAGCTGATCGTCGACCTGATGTACCAGGGTGGCCTCCAGTACATGCGCTACAGCATCAGCGACACCGCCGAGTACGGCGACTACGTCTCCGGCCCGCGCATCATCGACCAGCGCATCCGCGCCGAGATGAAGCAGATCCTGACCGAGATCCAGGACGGCACCTTCGCGAAGCGCTGGATCGAGGAAGGGCGCACGGGCGCAGCGGACTTCAAGCGCCTGCGTCGTGAGAACGCCAACGCCCGGATCGAAGAGGTCGGCGCCGAGCTGCGCAGCCACATGGACTTCATCGGTCCCAAGCGGGCTCCCGACGGCTGGGCCGATGGCGGCCGCGCGAAGGCCGAGTCCCTTCCGGGCGAGGGCGTGGCTTGATGCCACCGCGAATCCGCGTCTTCGACACGACCCTGCGCGATGGCGAGCAGACGCCGGGTGCCGCGCTGACCGTCGACGAGAAAGTCACGGTGGCAAAGCAGCTGGCGCGGCTGCGAGTCGACGTCATCGAGGCCGGCTTTCCGGCGGCCTCCCCGGGAGAGGCGGAGGCCGTGCGGCGCATCGCGGCCGAGGTCGGTGCCGCGGACGTGGCACCTGCCATTGCTGCCCTGGCGCGCTGCGTTCCGGCAGACGTGACGGTCGCGGCCGCGGCGCTTGAGCCCGCGCGGCGGCGACAGCTGCACGTGTTCATCGCGACCTCTGACATCCACATCACGCACAAGCTGCGCACGACCCGCGAGCAGGTGCTGGAGCGCGTCCGTGACTGCGTGGCGCAGGCGCGGCGCATGGTCGGCCCCGATCACGAGGTCGAGTTCAGTGCCGAGGACGCGTCTCGCTCCGAGCTGCCGTTCCTGCTCGAGGCGTACGAGGCCGCGGTGCAGGCGGGCGCATCGGTCATCAATGTGCCGGACACCGTCGGCTACACCGAGCCAAAGGAATACGCCGCGGTCGTCAAGCACGTGGTTCGATTGGTGGGCAAACGAGCCATCGTCAGCACGCACTGCCATAACGACCTTGGCCTGGCCACGGCGAACACCCTGGCCGCCATCCAGGCGGGTGCGCGCCAGGTCGAGGTCACTGTCAACGGTCTGGGCGAGCGGGCCGGCAACGCAGCCCTGGAGGAGGTCGTGATGGCGCTCCGAACACGCCCTGCCCAGTTCGGGAATGCCACGACAGCCGTGGCGACCGAGCAGCTGACCGCGACCAGCCGGCTGGTGAGCTACCTGACCGGCATCGCAGTGCAGCCCAACAAGAGCGTGGTCGGCGCCAATGCTTTCGCGCATGAGTCGGGCATTCACCAGGACGGCTTCCTGAAGAACCCGCTGACCTACGAGATCATGACACCCGAGTCGGTCGGCCTGTCCGGCTCGACGCTGACGCTTGGCAAGCTTTCCGGTCGCGCGGGATTCGAAGAGCGGCTGCGGCGGCTCGGCGTCCACGTGGAGCCCGAGATGCTCGACCTCCTCTACGACGAGGCGATCGGCCTGGCAGACCAGAAGAAGCAGGTGAC
This sequence comes from Candidatus Limnocylindria bacterium, assembly GCA_038233215.1. Taxonomy (GTDB): domain Bacteria; phylum Chloroflexota; class Limnocylindria; order QHBO01; family QHBO01; genus JACDBZ01. Next base: position 13,813 of record JBBSML010000008.1, on the reverse strand, counting down.
CGATGCGGACCTGCTGGCGCTGGCCGAGATGCACGCCGATCCGGTCCCGCAGCTCGTCGGGTTGGAGCACTGGGCGGCCGCCAGCCGCCAGGGAGAGTCCTCGAGCGGAAACGTGTCGCTCTTTTATGAGGGCAGGACGTTCCGTGCCTTCGCCGGCGGCAATGGACCAGTCGACGCGCTGCTCTCTGCGGTCGACAACGCGCTGGAGCAGATCATCGGTGGCCGGCCGAGCCTGGTCGATTACCAGGTGCGCTCGGTCGGGTCCGGGGAGGATGCCCAGGGCGAGGCGACCGTGAAGATCTCTGCCCCGGCCGACGACGGCGACCTGCCGCAGACGTTCACCGGCCATGGCCTTTCCACGAACGTCGTCGAGGCATCACTGCGCGCCTATGTGGCGGCCGTGAACAAGCTGATCGCAGCGCATCCGGTGGCCGCCGATGCCGTGGCCGCCGCGCGCCAGCGACGGAGCGCCGGCGAGCCGGTTGCCCTTCCCGCCGGGAGCCATCCATGAGGCAGCATCGCGTCGCCTATCTGGCCGGCGACGGCATCGGTCCCGAGGTCTGTTCGGTCGCGCGAGGTTGCGTTGACGCGGCCGGAGCCGTCTTCGGTTTCGAGGTGCGCTGGGATGAGCAGCCGGTCGGGGGCGCGGCGATCGACGCCGTCGGGGAGGCACTGCCGGCGGCAACCCTCGCCGCCTGCCGCGCGGCCGATGCGGTCCTGCTCGGCGCGGTCGGTGGTCCGCGCTGGGACGACCCGACGGGCGAGACGCGACCCGAGGATGCGCTGCTCGGGCTCCGATCCGGACTCGAGCTCTTCGCCAATCTGCGTCCGGTCGCCGCCCACTCGGCGCTCGACGACGCCTCACCACTGCGGTCCGAGGTCCGCGCCGGTGCCGATATCCTCATCCTGCGCGAGCTGACCGGTGGGCTCTACTTTGGCCGCCCACAGGGACGCTCGAACGCGGACGGTGTCGAATCGGCCGTTGACACCCTGCGCTACACGCGCCAAGAGATCGAGCGAATCGTAGAGCTCGGCTTTCAGATGGCGCAGGGCCGGCGTGGTCACCTCACCAGCGTCGACAAGGCAAACGTCCTCGCCTCCAGTCGACTGTGGCGAGAGGTCGTGGACGAGATCGCGCTTCGACACTCATCGGTCACCGTCGAGCACGCCCTGGTGGACTCGACCGCCTACCTGATCCTCACGCAGCCAAGGCATTACGACGTCATCGTCACCGAGAACCTCTTCGGCGACATCCTCTCGGACGAGGCGGCGGCCATCGCCGGGTCGCTTGGCCTGCTGGCATCCGCCAGCCTTGGTACCGGAGTGTCGGAGAAGGGCCGCTTCGGGATGTACGAGCCGGTGCACGGCAGTGCGCCGGACATCGCCGGCCACGGCCTGGCGAATCCGCTTGCCACCGTCGCCAGCGCGGCGCTCATGCTGCGGCTCTCGCTCGGGGAGCTCGGCGCGGCAGACGCGCTCGAGGCCGCGGTGCGCGCGTGCATCGAGTTCGGCCCGCGAACCGCTGATCTCGGCGGGTCCGACGGCACCGCGGCGGTCGCCGGCTTCCTGCTGGCCGATCTGGCCCAGCCCGTGGAGGTGCCGGCATGAACGCGCCGCCCGTCCTTCTCTACGACACGACACTGCGCGACGGAACCCAGCGTGAGGGCCTCGTGCTTTCGCTGGCCGACAAGCTGAAGATCGCGCGCCGCCTGGACGAGGCGGGCTTCCCGTACATCGAGGGTGGCTGGCCCGGGTCAAACCCGAAGGACGAGGAGTTCTTTGCTGCCGCGCGCAGCATGACCTTCCGGCACGCCAAGCTGGCCGCCTTCGGCTCGACCCGCCATCGGTCGAACCGCGCGGACGAGGATCCGAACCTGCGCGCGCTGCTGGCGGCCGAGACCCCGGTAACGACCATCTTCGGCAAGAGCTGGCTGCTCCATGTGATCGACGTGCTGGGTGCGACACCAGACGAGAACCTTGCGATGGTCGGTGAGTCGGTCGCGTTCCTGCGCGCCGCCGGGCGCGAGGTCGTCTACGACGCCGAACACTTCTTCGACGGCTATAAGGCCGATGCGGCCTACGCGATCGCCACGCTGCGAGCCGCCATCGAGGCCGGCGCAACGACCATTGTGCTGTGCGACACCAACGGGGGATGTCTCACCGATGAGATTGCGGCGATGACGCGGACCGTGCACGCCGAGCTGGATGGCCGCGCGATCCTGGGCATCCACGTTCACGACGACGCGGGTTTGGCGGTCGCCAACTCCCTCGCCGCCATTCAGGCCGGTGCTCGCCACGTTCAGGGCACGATCAACGGCTATGGCGAGCGCTGCGGCAACGCGAACCTCGTCACCATCTGGGCCAATCTGGGCCTCAAGCTTCGCCTCGATGTGATTCCCGATGCCGGGAAGCTGACCCACCTCCCCGAGCTCAGCCGCTTCGTGGCCGAGGTCGCCAACATCGCGCCGGATGCGCACGCACCCTACGTCGGGACGAGCGCCTTCGCCCACAAGGGCGGCGTGCATGGCGCGGCCACGGCGCGCGTCGAACAGGCATACCAGCATGTCGACCCCGCGGTCATCGGCGGCACATCGAGGCTCGTGGTCAGCGAGCTCGGTGGCAAGGCCAACGCCGCCTGGCGCGTCCGCCAGCTGGGCCAGTTGGCGTCGGCCGGTCTCGACCCGGCCGAGCTCTCGAGGCTGATCAAGCAGCTCGAGTCCGAGGGTGCGTCGTTCGAGGGTGCTGACGCATCATTCGAGCTCCTGGTTCGCCGCCGACGTGCGGACTACGCCCCACCATTCCGGATCGTCGATTACACGGTCATCGTCGAGCGTCGCGACGGGACGCCCCCGCGCGCGGAGGCGAGCGTCAAGGTCGAGGTCGATGGCGAGGTGCTGCACACTGCGGCGGATGGCAACGGGCCGGTCAACGCACTCGATCTCGCACTCCGCAAGGCGCTGGGTGCCTTCTATCCCGCCCTGGACGAGGTGCACCTGGTGGACTACAAGGTCCGGATCATCGACGGCGAGGCAGCCACGGGGGCCCGAACACGTGTGATCATCGAGACCGGGCACGAGAGCGGCAGCTGGCTCACGGCCGGCGCGGAGGCGAACATCATCTCCGCGTCGCTCTCGGCGCTCCACGACTCGCTCGAGTACGCCATCTGGCGCCTCGACGCCCGCCCCCAGCGCCGCGATGAGCGCAGTTCGTCACACGCGGCACACAGCCGCGCGCGGATGGCCGCCGGAGAGGCGTCGTGACCACCGTCGAGCCTCAGGTCGCAGCGGCGCCAACCGACATCGGCGCATGGGCCTACTTCGAGGGTCTGGTGGTGCCCATCGGCGAGGCGAAGGTGAGCATCGCGACCCACGCCTTCAACTACGGCACGGCAGTCTTCGAGGGGATCCGCGCCTATCGCCAGGCCGACGGCAGCACCGCCATCCTCTTCGCGCACGAGCACTTCGAGCGGCTGCTGCGCAATGCGCGCCTGCTGCGTGCGTCGGTTCCTGAGTCGGCCAATGACCTGGTCGAGGTGACGCGCGATCTGCTGCGCCGTAACGCGCACGATGGCGACGCGTACATCCGGCCAGTCGTCTACAAGTCCGCGCGCTCGATCAAGGTCAAGCTCACCGGTCTGGACGATCGGATCACCCTATTCACCATTCCGCTCGGCGACTACCTGCCGACCGGAGGCATCCGCGTCACCGTGTCGGGCTGGCAGCGCGTCAGCGACAACGCGATTCCCGCGCGCGGCAAGATCAGCGGCTCCTACGTCAACGCCGCATTCGCGGCCGAGGACGCGCACGCCGCGGGGTACGACGACGCCATCCTGCTGACCGGCGATGGGCACGTGGCCGAGGCATCGGCGGCCAACCTGTTCGTGGTTTCCGGTCGCGAGGTCGCCACGCCGCCACTGACCGATGACGTCCTGGCCGGAATCACGCGTTCCGCGATTCTCCAGATCGCGCGCGATGCCGGCCTGGACGTGGTCGAGCGACGGATCGACCGCTCCGAGCTCTATCTCGCCGATGAAGTCTTCCTGACCGGCACCGGCGTACAGGTGGCGCCGATCTCGTCGATCGACGAGCGGCCGGTCGGCGGCGGCGGATTTCCGACCTCCCTCGACATCCAGCGTCGCTACTTCGCCGCGGTGCGAGGCAGTGACGAGCGCTACGCCCACTGGCTCACCCCGATCTGATCTGCATCGCCGCCGAATCGGCGGCCAATCCCCAAGGAGACCATGGATGACCCTTCCCCAGACCGACACCACCTCGGCGCTGAGCATCGAGCGCTGGTCCGCCACAAGCGGCAGCGAGCGAGGAAGCCGAGCCTCTCTCGTCCTCAATGGAGGCGGTCATCGCTGGCGCGCGCACGCGGACGGCAACGGTGCCATCGACGCCCTGATGCGCGCGGTAGATGACGCACTTGCTCCGCTGCTCGGTGAAGGCGTGGTGCTTGCCACCTACGACGTGCATGCCGCTGGCCCCGGACACGAGACCAAGGGATCGGTTTCTCTCACCGTTCGCTCCAGCGCGGACGAGGACGGACCAGCGTATCCGGGCCGCTTCGTGAGTGAGAACGTGCTCGAGGCCTCGGTCGGGGCGTACGTTGACGCGGTCAATGGACTCCTCGCCGCGACCGGCGTCGATATCGCCTCCGCCGTCCCGACGCCGGGTTCGACCGACACCCATGAGACCGATCCGGAGCACCGGACCGGGGCCAAGGATCGCATCATGTCCGCCTACAACGGCTGACCGAGCAGCGGGTCCCGGCCGCGTGCTACGAATCCACGTATCTGACAAGTTGCGGCCCAATCGGCCCCCCACCGCCGATGCAAGCCCCGCGGCTTGCATCCGGTGCACCTATCTGGCAACTTGCCGCCCACGAACGGCTGACGTGGCCTGATTCGACTCGTGAATGTGCACCGGGCGCACATTCCGTCCAAGATTCGAGCGGACCTTGGTAGATACGTGCGTGTGATGCAAGCGTGCGATGAGGGGACCGCGTGAATGCCGACCAGGACGGCGCGCGGCTTGCATGAAAGCGAGCCAAAGCATTGGAGGCACATCGCATGACTGAGGAAACCGAACCCCGCGAGGGTGGTGCGTGGATCGGCCAGCACCCGGACGCGAACACTGAGAAGGTGCGCGAGCAACTGGACCAAGGGGCCGAGCGGGTGGCCGTCACGAACAACGAGACCGGCGCCTCGCCAGGCGACTCAGGACCACCGCAAGGTCACCGCGAAGGCGACCAGGCCGGGAATGACGACGTCCGTCGCGCGGGCGAGAACGGCTGAACGATGGAGCAGGAGCGCGACGCGAAAACCGTTTCCCAGCCCAGCGGCCCGCCGCCGGACGAGGGACTGGCCTATGACCCCTCCATGACGGAGGCCGACGAGGCCAATATTCCGCCCGAATCCGACGCCGATCCGGAGAGCGACGCGGACATCGACGAAGGCTGACCTCGATCCTGACCGAGGGTCGGTCTGGGGGCGCGCCACCCGAGCCCCCGCTACCATGCGGGCATGCCCGACGCTGAGGTGATGACGGTGACCGGCCGCATGCCGGTATCGAAACTCGGCGTGGTGGATGCGCACGAACATCTGTTTCTGCTCAGTCCGGCCCTGTCCGGCGACGAGCTCGACGACCTCGATCGATCCAGGGCCGAGGTGATGGAGGCCAGCGCCAGCGGGATCGGGACCATCGTCGAGGTGACGCCGATTGGTCTCGGACGCCGCCCGGACCTGCTGCGCACCGTATCGGACTCGACCGGAGTCCCGATCATCGCAGCCACCGGCTACCACCGCGATGCGCACTATCCCGATGGCCATTGGGTACATGCTGCATCCGTCGACACGCTCGCGGAGCGCATCCTTCGCGATCTCGAGACCGGAATGGACCCGCGGGATTGGACCGACCCATCTACCGAACCGGATGCGGCGCAGGCCGGCGTGATCAAGGCCGGCACCTCGTACCACCATGCAAGCCCCGCCGAACAACGGCGCCTCGAGGCAGGCGCCATCGGTTCTCGTCGCGGCGGCGTTCCGATCCTCGTTCACACTGAGATCGGCACGTTCGGGCACGAGGTCGTCAGCCTGCTCGAACGCTACGGCGTGCCGCCGCATCGGATCATCCTGGCTCACCTGGACCGGAATCCGGATGCCGATCTGCACGCCGAGATCGCGGCACGCGGGGTGAGTCTCGAGTACGACACGATGGGGCGCACGAAGTATCGGCCCGACAGCGAGCTGCTCGACTTGATCGAGCGCTTGGTTGGTGCGGGGCACCTTGGCCGCCTCCTGCTGGGGCTGGATCTTGGGCGCCGATCCTCGTTCCGAGCGTACAGCGGTGGGCCTGGCATGCGATACCTGATGGACACGTTCGTGCCGCGACTGCGGCGGCGAATCGGCAGCGATGCGGTCGACGCCATCCTGATAGCGAACCCGGCGCATGCCTTTGCGCTCCATCCCCCCATCGCATGACTGATCGTTACGACGTCATCGTGGTCGGATCGGGATCCGCCGGATCAGCCGCGGCCATCACCGCCGGGCGCCTGGGTGCTCGGACGTTGCTCGTCGACCGGCTGGGCTTCATGGGCGGAACGTCCACGGCGGTACTCGACACGTTCTACGCCTTCTACACGCCCGGTGGAGACCCGCGGCGGGTCGTCGGCGGGATCGGCTGGGAAGTGGTCGAGCGGCTGACCGCGGAAGGTGTCGCGTTCGAGCGACCCAACACCTATGGAGCGGGCACAGGGGTGACGTATGACCAGGAGGCGCTCAAGCTCATGTGGGAAGAGCTGGCCGAAGAAGCCGAGGTCGATCTGCTGCTCCACACCTGGGCCACCGGCGTCCAGGTGGCCGGCGGGCGAATCGAAGGCATCCGTTGCTGGAACAAGGGCGGTGAGCGCTTCATCGGTGCCGATGCGGTCGTCGACGCCTCCGGCGACGCCGACCTGTGCGCGATGGCCGGCGTGCCATACGACAATGCGCAGGCATCGGGCACGGTCCAGTCGCTCTCGACCCTGTTCAAGCTGGCCAACGTGGACATGGCGCGGGCTGCATCGGTCCCGAAGGCCGAGCTGTGGAGACTCATGGGCGAGGCTGCCGACTCGGGCGATTACGCGCTCCCACGCCTCGAGGGCTCATGGCACCGCACGCCATTCGCCGGGGTGGCCCTGGTCCACATGACGCGCCTCCCGAACGTGGACGCCACCGATCCCGAGCAGCTGACGCGGGCAGAGGTCGAGGGCCGCCGCCAGGTGCGCGAGTACTACCGCTTCCTACGCGATCGGGTTCCGGGTTTCGAGGAAGCGGTCATCGTCGCCACCAGTCCCGCCATCGGGGTGCGCGAGAGCCGGCGCGTGCACGGTGACTATCGGCTCACCCGGCAGGATGTGCTCAGCGGCCGACGCTTCGACGACGAGATCGCGCTGTGCGGCGCGCCGATCGAGGATCATCACGCTGGCGGCGACACGGAGTGGCGCTACGTTCCCGACTCGGGCGTGTACGGCATCCCGTATCGGACGCTCCTGCCGTCGGGCGTCGAGTCGCTGCTGGTCGCGGGCCGCTGCTTCAGCGCGACGCATGATGCCCACGCGTCGGCGCGCTCCATGGCAACCTGCATGGCGATGGGCCAGGCCGCTGGCACCGCGGCGGCCATGGCGGTGCAGGCTGGCGTGACTCCTCGAGCCCTCGACGCTCACCTACTGCGGCGGCGGCTGGGAAGTGGCGGCGCTCTCCTCGAGCCGCTCTCCGCGGTGGCCACGGGATGAGCGCAGCGCGCGAACTGCGGGGCGGTGAAGTGTCCCAGGCCATCCGGCGTCATCGACTGATCGTGATCATGCGCCGTGTCTCGCCGCCGGACCGGCTGCTGACACTTGCCGATGAGCTGGCAGATGCCGGCGCGCGCGCCTTCGAGGTGACCATGGATGCGCCGACGGCCGAGGACGATCTGGCCGCGCTGCGCTCCCACCTCGCTCTGCGCCGCGATGGACCCTATCTGGTCGGCGCCGGAACGGTGCTTCACCCGCAGCAGCTATGGGCCGCCCACCGCGCCGGCGCCGACTTTGCGGTGGCACCAATCCTGGACCTCGGCCTTCTCCGCGAGTCCGTCGAGGGCGGCATGCCCTTCATCCCCGGAGCCTTCACTCCCACCGAGATCACTGCTGCCTGGATGGCGGGTGCCACGTTCGTCAAGCTCTTCCCGGCATCGGCGGTGGGAGCGGCCATGGTGCGCGAGCTGCACGGTCCGCTGCCCGACATCGCCCTGATCCCGACCGGCGGCGTCGATGGGGCGAACGTCGCAGGCTTTCTGCAAGCCGGAGCGGCTGCCGTCGGCATTGGCGGCGCGATCGTCCGCGCGGACGCCGCGACCCGTCGCGCGATCGTGCAGTCCGTGGCAACGAGTTGAACGCGCGATTCGCCGATCGAACCGTCCTGGTGACCGGATCGACCGGCATGGCCGCATCGGCCGCACGGGCGATCGCGGCAGAGGGCGGGCGGGTCTTCATCGTCTCGCGTGACCCTGATCATGCCCGCGCTCTGGCAGACGAGATCGGCGCATCAAGCCGGCAGGCGGCGTGGCAGGCGGCCGATGTGACCCGCGAGAACGAGGTGGAGGCGGCGGTCCAGGCGTGCTCGTCGACGTTCGGTCGTATCGACGCGGTGTACAACGTGGCAGGCATCAGCGGACGCCGCTTCGGCGACGGTCCGGCCCACGAGGCAACGCTGGCGGGTTGGGAGATCGTGCTCAGCACGAACGCGACCAGCATGTTCCTGGTCTGTCGAGCGGTCATCACCCGCATGCTCGCCCAGGAGCCGGACGGCGACGGCGCCCGCGGGGTCATCCTCAACATGTCGAGCGCGCTGGCCCGCCATCCCTCGCCGGGACACTTCGGAACACACGCCTATGCGGCCAGCAAGGGTGCCATCGAGGCCCTCACGCGATCCATGGCCGCCTCCTATGCGCCACACAGCATCCGCGTCAACGCCATCGCCCCGGCGCTCGTCGCCACGCCCATGAGCCGCCGAGCCCAGGACGATCCGGCCATCCGCCCCTATCTCGAGCGAAAGCAGCCCCTGGCGCATGGACCGATCGAAGCCGATGACGTAACGCCGACCGCCCTGCACCTCCTCAGCTCCTCCGCTCGCATGGTCACCGGCCAGGTGATCGATGTGGACGCCGGGTGGGGTGTCAGCGAGGCGGGCTGACCGAGGAATCCTCGACGTCGAACCACACCTCGAGCGCGTACCGATCCGCGGGATACCGAGACTCTGTGGCCTCGACCGGCCGGCCATCGAAATCCACGATCACGCGCCGCTCCACGAGCATCGGGCCGCCCCGGGTCGTGCCCAGCAACCGTGCGTCATCGGCCGACGCCGCCTCAGCACTGATCGTGGCGGTCCCGCGCCGCAGGACGTGCCCGGCTGCGAGAAGCGCGGCATGCAGCGAACCACTCCGAATGTCCGCGGCCATGACCGCCGGTGAGGCTCGTCGCTCGAGGATGGCGGTCTCCAGCGCGATCGGCTGATCATCGGCGCACCGAACCCGCTGGAGATACACGATCGGGTCGCCCTCGCGCACGCGCAGGCTCGTCGCCTCGCCGGGGCCGGCCGGGCGGATCTCACGAGCCACGACGACCGATGACACCCTGCGTCCGCGCCGCGCCATCTCACGCGAGAAGCTCATCAGGCGATCAGCCCGTCGATGCGTCGATGGCTCGGTGACGAAGCTGCCGCGTCCCGGCAAGCGTCGCAGGAGGCCGTCTTCGGCCAGGCGCTGCATCGCGTTGCGGGCGGTCATCCGGCTGACGCTGAACTCGGCGCACAACTGGGTGTCCGAGGGGAGCTGGTCACCGGGACGAAGTGCGGCAATCCGTTGGCGCAGCGCCTGCTCGATGGTCCGATAGCGGGGTGTGCCAGTGGTCACGCCATGCTCTCCGCCCCGTGGACCGCGGCCCCTATGGCGCCCGCCCAGGTCCCGAGCTGTGCGGCCACGATCTCGACCCGATCGAGCGCCGTCACGTGCACTCGTCGGCGTACCTCCTCGTGAATCGGGTCGAGCAGCAGGGCGCCGGCGGCCGCAACCCCGCCGCCGAGGACGACACGATCGGGTGTCAGCAGCACGATCAGGTTCGCAATGCCGATGCCGAGGTAGCGCCCCACCTGCGCGAATCCCGCTGCGGCCCGCTCGTCCCCGCCACGGGCCGCTTCCACCGCCTCCTCCACCGTATCGGTGCCGCACGCGGCGGCGAGGCGGTCCGCCTTCGTCAGCGCCTCGAGACATCCGCGGTTTCCACAGGTGCATGGCGGACCATTGGCCTCGATCGTCTGGTGTCCGACCTCGCCACCGGTGCCGTCATGGCCGAAGTGCACGTGCCCATCGACGATGACGACGCCGCCCACGCCGCTGCCCAGCGTGAGGCCCACCATCGTGCTGCAGCCGCGGCCCGCACCCAGCCGCAGCTCGGCCAAGCCGAACGCCCGCGCGTCGTTGATCAGGAACGCAGGGAGCGCCATTGCCGCTGCCACCGGAACGGCAACCGGCCGACCTTCCCACTCGCCCGGCAGATTCGGCAGAAAGCGGGCCGCCCCAGTCTCCGCGTCATACAGACCCGGGACTCCGACCCCCACCGAGATCACGTCCGGCCACTCCGAGATTGCCTTGTGCCCCACATCGATGAGGCTCTTGACGACCGCCGCCGGCCCGGCCGCAGCCGGAGTGCGGGTCTGCCCGCGCCCGAGGAAGCGCCAATCTTCACCGGCATGCTCGACCACCGACCATTTGATGTTGGTGGCGCCGAGGTCGAGTCCCAGGTGACGCGCATCCGCCTCAACCATGGCCCGTCACGACTCCTCCGTGATCCGTGTGTACGCCGCGGCCACGGCCAGGATGATCAGGCCGAACAGGATCTGGCGCACCGGCTCCGGCATGGAGAGCACGGTCAGCAGCGTGGTCAGGACAGTCAGGATCAGCGCGCCGACGATGGTACCGGCATAGCCGCCGCGCCCACCGAAGATCGACGTTCCGCCGATGACCGCCGCGGCCACCGACGGCAGCAGATATCGGTCGGCCAGGGTCGCGCTCGCCGCATTGGTCAGGCCGGCCAGGACGAGTCCGGCCAGGCCGGCCATCAGGCCGGACAGCACGTAGAGGACGGTGAGCACCTGCCATATCCGCACGCCCGCGAGGCGCGAGGCGACCTCGTTGTCGCCCACCGCGTACAACAACCGGCCAAAGCCGGACCGTCGCAGGCCGACCAGGATGAGCGTGGCCAACGGCACGAAGATCAGGAGGCTGTTGGGCACGCCACCGAGGGACGTGCCGCCACCGAGCCAGGCGATCGCTTCCGGTACGCGTGAGCCGGCGGAGACCATGATGCGCTGGTAGACCGTCACGAGCCCCAGCACGACCAAGCTCATGCCCAGGGTCATGATCAGCGGGTGCACTCTGAAGACGCCCACGCCGATCCCATTCACCAAGCCGGCGACGGCGCACGCGGCCAGGGCGATGAGCACCGCGACCAGGGGACCCTGCTCGGGCGACTGCGTCGCGATGATATACGCCGACATCGAGGCAATCGCCGCCACCGACAGGTCGATTCCGGCAGTCAGCATCGTCAGAGTCTGGGCCGCGGCCAGGATCGCCAGCGGGATGGCAAACCGAATCGTCGAGGACACCCAGTCGACGCTCACGATGCCGGGCTGTGCGACCTGGAGGACGGTGATCAGCACCAGCAGCAGGATGAGCAGCGGGACCAGTGGCCGATCACGCAGGACGCGGCGCCATCCGTTCCCCGGTCGCGTCCCACTCACGGGCTGCTCCATCGCCGTCATGCTGATCGCCGACGCAACGTGAGGAACGCACCGATCATGACCACCACGACCATGATCACCCCCTGCAGGACGGTCGTGAAGTTCGGATCGACCCCGAGGAAGGTGAGGTCGGCGCGAATCAGGGCCAGGACGAAGACGGCCACGATCGGGCCTATCATCCCGCCGCGGCCACCCGCCAGGCTCACCCCGCCGAGCACAATGGCCGCGACGCTCAGCAGGGTGTAGGGCCCCGGAATCGGGGTGCCGATCCCCGTCGTCATCGTGAGGGCCAGCCCGCCGGTGGCCGCCAGCAAACCCGTGAGCGCATACGCGGCGATGCGGGTGCGCGCCACGTCGACGCCACTGCGGAAGGCCGCCAGCCGGTTGCTGCCGATGGCGAAGATCGAGAGTCCCAGGCGCGAGCGAGCCAGCGGAATCCAGACGACCGCGACCACCACCAGCAGGAGTACGAGGGCCTTCGGGATCCACTCGATCAGCAGGGAGCCACGGCTGAGGTCCTTGAACCAGTCGGCCGCGCCACCACCCGGGGTCCCGAGCACGAGCAGCGCAACACCGGCCCATACGTACGACATGGCGAGCGTGACGACGATGTCGGGGACGCGCGAAGCGACCACCAGCGCGCCATTGATGAGACCGAGCAGGAGGCCTATCAACAGGACGCCGATGACCACGACGATCGCCATCGGGTCGCTCGAGTCCTGCATCAGGCGAGCGGCCGTCACGCTGGTGAGTGCCATCATCGAGCCGATCGACAGGTCGATGCCGCCGGAGATGACGACGATCGCCTGCGCCACCGCCGCCAACGCAACCGGCAGCGCGGCGATCGCCAGCGATCCGAGGTCGAAGGAACCGTAGTTCGGCCTGATGAGCTTCGTGACGACCAGGAGCGCCACGAGCAGCGCCAGCAGCGCCACGAACCAGGTGTCGCGGCGGACGAAGCGACGCAGCGCATCGGCGATACCCGCGCCATTGCCGCTGACGGCGGGCGCGGCGGCACTCATCGCGACGCCCCAAAGCCGGCATCGGCGACTATTTCCTCTGGCGCCATCGCGCCCGGCGGCAGTCCGTAAGCGGCACGCATGAGGGTCGGCTCATCCGCTCGATCGGCGGGGAACTCGTCGACGACGCGTCCGCCGAACATGACCACGGCTCGATCACACGCGCGCTGGATCTCGCCGAGCTCGGATGTGTAGAGCAGTACCGCGGAGCCCGCCCGTGCCAGCTCGCCCAGCAGCTGATAAATCTCGTTCTTGGTGCGGATGTCGATGCCGCGCGTCGGATCGAAGCAGAGCAGGGTCTGCACGCCCGCGGCGATCCAGCGCGCGATCGTCACCTTCTGCTGGTTGCCGCCGGACAGCCGCCGAACCTCCGAGTGCGCGCGTGTGTCGATCTGGAGGCGGCCGATGGCGGTGTCCACCCGAGCCCGCTCGGCCTGCATGTCGATCGGACCCCAGCCGCTTGCCCTCGCCGATGCGGGGAGAGCGATATTCTCCCGGACGGATCGCTGAGCCAGGAGCGCGTCCGACCGGTCGGCCGGGACGTAGACGATGCCTGCCCGGATGGCGTCGGCGGGGTGTCCGAAGCGCACCGCGCGACCGTTGACGAGCAACTCGCCGCCGTCGGGCCGACGCTCGCCTGCCATGATCTCGAACAGCTCGTCCTGGCCCTGCCCCTCGAGGGCCACCACGCCGAGCACCTCGCCCGCGCGCAGCTCGAACGAGACGTCATGCAGCTTGGTCCCCGCCCGGAGGGCGCGCACCTTCAGGCGAGCGGGGCCATCGGTCGGAATGGCCGTCGGAGATGCCGCCAGTGACTCGGCCGCCTTCATTCCGGCACGCCCCAGCATCAGATCCACGATCCGCTCCTCCACCCCGGGAGCCACGTCCACCACGCCGACCGTTTCACCGTCGCGCAGGACGGTCGCGCGATCGCAAAGGGCGGCGATCTCGAGCATCCGATGCGAGATGAAGATCACCG
>JBBSML010000007.1:0-108049 GCA_038233215.1 Candidatus Limnocylindria bacterium | reverse complement strand
GCCGCCTTCGGCGCGGAGCGGGATCGGCTGCTGGCTGCGCGCAACGGTGGCCGCCGCTGGGGCAACCGCGAGCCGGAGCGCTCCCAGGGCGTCTGGGGGGCGGGATCGGTGGCTCAGAAGCGTGAGGCCGCCGTGGCGGTTACGGCACCACCGCCGGTCTCGGTGGCCATCGAGGCGCCGATCCGTCCGACCGCACCGGAGCCGGCCGAGGAGCCGCCAGCCCCCGTCGACGCGGTGCCCATCCAGTCCTCCCCGCAAGGGTCGACAGCCACGGTGAGCGTCGCGATCGGCGAGGACGTGGCGACCGATCGGCTGCTCGGGGCGATCGAGTCGGTGAAGGCCGCGCTGGCCGGGCGCCCCGGTCCGCTGCCGGTGGTGCTGACGATCTCCGTGGCCGGAGCGACGCGCCAGGTGCGGCTGCCGGACCGCGTGGCGTGGGACGACCGGCTCGGCGAGGTCCTGCGCCGCGCGGCCGAGGTGCCGGTGTCGGTCGAGCTCAGCTCGGGTGCTCTAGCCGAGTCTCGGCTCGCCTGAGCTCATGTTGTTATCCTGTCGCCCGTGATCATCAAGCGAGCGTCCAAACCGGTGGAGACCGGAGATCCGAATGCCACCGTCGCGCCCGAAGCGGATGAGGCCGCTGCCGTGGCCACCGTCCCGTCCGCTGCCGATTCGCCGATTGACGGCGCCCAGCTCGACGCGGTGATCCTCCGATTTCTGCGCCAGTTTCCGAACCGGACCGTGGAGCTCAATCCGCTCGCCGAGGAGCTCGGCGTGGATGCGGCTCGCATGCAGCTCGCCGTCGAGGATCTCGGTCGGCGCCGGATGGTCGTCGTGCCGTTCATCGAGCCCGGATCGGCCGGCGGGGCGACGCTGACCGCCATCGGCCTGCGCTGGTTGATCGATCGCGAGGGAGGATCGCCGGCCGATGTGCCGACCGCCTTCAAGCCCGCGGAGGAACGCGTCCGAGCCCGGGACGAGGCGGCCCGCCTGCCCCGGGCGCAGGTCTACGGCGTCAAACGCAGTTGATCGGCCGCATCCTCTCGTTCCTGGGTCGCCTCCCCGGCGTGATGTGGCGTCAGACGGCGGGACGGCTCGTAGCTCGATCGGCCGAGAGTTCCGAGCGCACGACGCCAGCGATCCAGCCCGACGAGCCGCAGGGGGTGGCGGGCATCGCGTTCCGCGCCAGCCTCGTCGTCGTCGGGGTCGCCCTCGGAGCGTATCTCCTGTACGAGCTTCGCCTCCTGCTCGTTCTCGTGTTCCTCGCCATCCTCCTGGGGTCCGGCCTGTACGGGGTGGTCAGCTTCTTCGAGCGCTTCGTCCCGCGGATCCTGGCCGTGCTCATCTCGTATCTCCTCCTCATCGGCTTCTTCGGGCTCGCGCTGTTCCTCATCTTCCCGCCATTGGTCCGGCAGGCGGTCGACCTCGCGGATGACTTCCCGGCGCTCGTGGACCAGCTGCGAGGCGGGGCGATCGAGCTGATCGATGGAATTGCCGGAGCGGGCCGTGGCGAGGAGATCATCAACAGCCTGACGTCCGGGGCGGGGAGCGGGCTGCCGGAGATCGGCTCGCTGCTCAGCGTGCCGCTGACCGTCGCCGGGATCATCGCGAATCTCGTGATCGTGCTGTTCCTCTCGGCGCTCATGCTCATCGAGCGCGACAAGTCGCGGGACTACCTACTCCGCTTCGTGAAGGAGTCGGACCGCGAGGCGGTCATGGAATCGGCGCGGCGCGCGCTGCTCAAGCTCGGGGCCTACGTCCGTGGTCAGCTGCTCGTCATGACGGTGATCGGCATGGGCTCGTTCATCGGGCTCGTGGTGGTGGGGCTCATCGTGCAGGGGGCGCCGCTGCCGTTCGCCGTTCCGCTGGGTGCGCTGTCGTTCATCACGGCCGCGATCCCGCTGGCCGGAGCGTTCCTGGCCGGCGGGCTCATCGTCCTGGTCTCGCTCACCGTGTCGCCCCTCGCGGCCCTCCTCATGCTGGGCTGGGTCGTGGTGCTCCAGCAGCTCGAGGGCTCGGTCATCACGCCCTACATCCAGGGCAAGATCATCAACCTGTCCGCCGTGGTGGTGCTCCTGGCCGTCGTGGCCGGGACGTCGCTGGCGGGGATCGTGGGCGGCATCATCGCGATTCCGCTCGTCGCCGTCATCGACGTGATCATCCGGGACGTCGTCTTCCCGCTGCGCCGCCGATCCGAGGAGCGGCGCGAGGAGCTCGGTCAGGCGCCGACGTAAGCGGCGAGGTTTCGACCGGCGCGCTTGGCCAAGGCGAGCGCCGTCAGCGGTCGAGGAATCGGCGCAGAAAGTGCGTGGTCTCCTCGTGGCGTGGGTCGTTGAGGACCTGCTCGGGCGGCCCCTGTTCGATCACAACTCCGTCCTCCATGAACACGACCCGATCCGCCGCCGCCTGCGCGAAGTGCATCTCGTGGGTCACGACGATCATCGTCGTCCCGCTGTGCGCGAGATCCTCCATGACCCCGAGCACCTCGCCGATGAGCTCCGGATCAAGCGCCGATGTCGGCTCGTCGAACAGGAGCACCTTGGGGTCCATGCACAGTGCTCGCGCAATCGCGACGCGCTGCTTCTGGCCGCCCGAAAGGCGCGACGGGTATTCGTCCCGCTTCTCGGCCAGGCCCACGACCTCGAGGTAGTACTCCGCGCGCTTCGTCGCCTGCTCCTGGGAGTGGCCCAGTGCCCGGGTCGGCGCCTCGATGCAGTTCGCCAGGACGCTCATGTGCGGGAACAGGTTGAACTCCTGGAACAGCATGCCGGCGCGGAGCCGGATCTGGCGGATCTGCTCGCGATGCCGGCGGTCGCGCGCATGGAGCGGATCGGCCTCGACGCGGACACCGTCGACCTCGATGGCGCCGATCGTCGGCTCCTCGAGGAAGTTGATGCAGCGCAGCAGCGTGGTCTTGCCCGACCCGGATCGGCCGATGATCATCACGGCCTCGCGCTGCCGAACCTCGAGGTCGACGCCGCGCAGCACGTGGTTGTCGCCAAAATACTTCTCGAGCCCCTCGACCTTCACGATCGGCTCGCCGATGTGCGACGGGAGCGTGGAGTCCCGCTCGTAGCCGCTCGTCGCCGTCGCCGGCCGCTGCCCGTGGTCGGGAATGTCGGTCTGCGTCATCGGTCACCCCGGGAAAGGCGACGCTCGAGTCGCTCCTGGAAGAAGCTGAAGATGATCGTGAGGGTCCAGTACACCGCACCGGCGATCATGAGCGCCGCGATCGGCTCGAAGGCGCTGCGGCCGATGCGCTGGGCCATGAACAGGGTCTCGTGCACGGTGATGGTGGAGACGAGTGCCGAGTCCTTGATCATGGCGATGAACTCGTTGCCGATGGCCGGGACGACGATGCGCACCGCCTGGGGCAGCACGATCCGCTGCATAACGAGCCGTTCGGGCATGCCGAGCGCCTCGGCGGCCTCACGCTGACCCCCAGCGACTGCCTGGATCCCGGCGCGGAAGATCTCGGTCATGTAGGCGCCGTAGTTCATGCTGAGCGCAACGATGCCGGCCGGGATGGCGGGGAGGACGATCCCCAGCTGCGGCAGCGCGAAGAAGATGAAGTAGATCTGGAGGAGGAGTGGCGTCCCTCGGATCAGGGAAACGTAGAACGACGCGATTCCATTGATGACCGGGTTCCCGCTCAGCCGGCCCAGCGCCCCGAGGACGGCAAGGATCGTCGCAAAGACGATCGAGAGGGCGGAGACGAGAATCGTGATCCCGGCGCCCTGGAGGACGATGACCGGTCCCGAGACGAAGACGAACTCGAGGTCCGCCCCGGCGGCGACCCACATGCCGACGCCGATGAAGAGGATCAGCGCGATCCAGACGGTCGCGAACACAGCGCTGAATCGTCGCCTTGCACCACGCTGCGCCCGAGCGACTTCTTCGACGATGGGCGCGACGCCCCTGGGCTCAGCCCCCGCGGCGGCGGCCATCGGCATACCTCAGGTGATGACCGTGAGGGGCGGGACGGCTCGCGCCACGCCGCCCGGATGCGGGACTTACTCCTGCGTCGTCAGGTCGACGCCGTCGTACCAGTTCTCGGAGAACGAGGTCAGCGTCCCATCGTCGTGCATGTCGCCGATGACGGCGTCCACGGCGGCCACGAGCGAATCGTTGTTCTCGACGCTCTTGTCGAACGCCACCGCGAGAGGCTCGAAGAACACCGGGTCGCCGACCAGCGTCACCGGATAGCTCTCATCGATCGCGCCCTGGGCGGTTGGCAATGCCGTCAGCCACCCCGCGAAGTCTTCGGTCCGGCCAGAGCGCCATGCCTCGGCACAGTCAAGGTCGGTCGGGAAGGTCGTCGACGTCATCCCGTCCGGCACATCGGCGATGTCACCGGCCTCCGATGGCAAGCTCAGCGTTCCGTCGATCCAGAACACGTACGTCGTGGACTCGCCGGCACACACGGTTTCGCCAGCAAGGCCGTCCAGGCTGGTGATGTCACTGCCCTCGAGCACCGACATCTGGGCAGGGGTGAAGTAGTACGGCTGGGTGAAGTCCAGCACCTCTTTGCGATCCTCGGTCACGGTGACCGAACCGACGCTCACGTCCCAGCGCCCGGACCAGCTCCCGGCGACGACCGCATCGAACGTTGGATCGGTGAGCTCGAGGGTCACGCCGAGCCGATCCGCGATCTCCTGCGCCACATCGATGTCGAAGCCCTCGTATTCGCCGGTGGCTTCGTTCAGGAACGACTGGGGTGGGTACGCGGGGTCCGTCGAGACAACGAGGACGCCCGCTTCGCAGATCTCCGCAAGGTGGCCGTCCAAGTCGGACGATTCGCACACGGCGCCGCCGGAGGCCTCGCCGCTGGACATGTCGTGGCTGGCCATCTCGCTGGCTGAGGGGGACGAACCGCTGTCGCTGCCGGAGGCCTCGCCGCTGGACCTGTCGGGGCTGGCCATCTCGCTGGCCGAGGGGGACGATCCGCCGTCGCTGCTCTGGCATGCCGCCAGGATCAGGATGGCGATCGGAATGATCGCAAGTCGTCGCAGGTTGTTCATGGTCTCCTCATCAGGGATCGCGGCGACTCGCCGTCGCTCATCTCGTCTTCCGGGTCGGGACGTTGTAGCACTTTCGCCCCATTCAGGGCAAGGCACAAGCCGTGACCGCCGCCTCATCGGAAGACCAGCGCCCCGCCATCCAAATCGTTTGGGCAACAGTGGCCGATGGTCCGCCGCGCTGCCATGCGTGCAAACTCCCCAGCACCTGATCACGGACGGCGACATCGTACCGATCGCGTTCCTGCATCGGTACACTCTCGGCATGACGACCACCCAACGCGCCGCGGCTTTCGCCCCGCTCTCTCGCGCCGCGACGCTTCCGTCCCGCTATTACCTCACGCCCGAGATCCTCGAAGCGGAAAAGGATCGGATCTTCGGCACGACCTGGCAGTTGGTGGCCCGGACCGATGAACTCCAGCGCATCGGCGACTTCGTTCCCGTCACCGTTCTCGATGAGCCGATCGTGATCACCCACGGGTTGGACGGTGAGCTTCGAGGGTTCTACAACGTGTGCCGGCATCGGGCGGGGCAGGTTGCGTTGTCGAAAGGAAATCGCAAGTCGCTTCAGTGTCGATATCACGGGTGGACGTACGGCCTGGATGGTGGGCTGCGCGCGTGCCCCGAGATGGAGGACACCGAGAACTTCCGCAAGGAGGACTTCGGCCTGATCCCGGTGCGGGTCGAGCGCTGGGGACCGTTCGTCTTCGTCAACCTGTCGGACGATGCGCCTCCGCTGGCCGAGATGATGGGCGGTATCCCCGGTGAGGTCGCTGCCGCGGGCTACGACGTGGAGTCGATGCGGCTGGTGGAGCGTCGCGAGTACGTGATCGAGTGCAATTGGAAGGTCTACGTCGACAATTATCTCGAGGGCTATCACCTGCCGATCGCGCATCCGGGTCTCTTCAAGGAGCTCGATTACGACGCCTACCGTGTCGAAGAGTTCAGGTACTACTCGAAGCAGCATGCACCGATCAAAGAGCTCAAGCCGGGTGAGGAGCTCGGGGTGGATCGGCGTTATCTTCGCCAGCCCGGTGTCGAGGACTCGGCCCTCTATTACTGGCTGTTCCCGAACACGATGTTCAACATCTACCAGGACAATATGTCGTCGAACGTCATCCTGCCAATGGGGCCCGATAAGACCCTCACCATCTTCGAGTGGTTCTTCGCCGAGCCTGGCTCCGGGCCCGGCTGGGAGTCGATGCAGCAGACGATCGCCTTTTCCGACGAGATCCAGCAGGAAGACATCGTCATTTGCGAGCAGGTCCAGCGTGGGCTTCGTTCCCGCGCATACGACTCGGGCCGCTTCAGCGCCAAGCGTGAGAACGGCGTCTATCACTTCCAGAATCTCGTCCGCGAGTTCCTCGGGGACTAGCGGTGACCTACGAGGAACTGCTTTCTCTCGGGCACCGGTTCGAGGGAAAGACGCTCGAAACCGTGACGGGCAAGCAGTTCACGGTCGGAATCTATCGCGACTGTCCATTCTTCACGCCGGCGTCGAGCGGCTATGGGCAGAGCGATGGTCGGAAGGCCGCAGAGCGTTTTCTGGCTCGCTACAACGAGACGGTCAGCCTCCGACCCGGCGACTACTCCGATGTCACGCGAAACGCCTCCCATTACGTTGCCCTCGTGGGGCGACCCTCGAGATAGGCGAGCACTGCCAGGAGACGCGGCGGTTGTCATCGGGGTGCTCTTCGAGAGCCGAGCTTCGAGAAGATGGTCGCCACCTGTGTCTCGACCGTCTTGACCGAGATCAAGAGGTGCTCGGCGACCATCGATGGCCGATCCGCCGGCTGCAACGCGCTGAGCCGAGCCCAGCAGCTCGGTCGCGTCGGCCACCGGTGAATTGGGACGCCTGGAAGCCGATCGGCGCGCGCAACGGTCACGTGGTGTGAATCGGGACGGATCGGGCGCAGCGCGGTACGCTGCGCGCATGACCGATATGCCACCAACCCGGGCCGACGGGAAGCTCACTGTCGCGCTGATCAGCGAGGTCTTCTGGGAGCCGGACGGCGCCGTGCGGCTGAAGGAGCGCCTGGCGGAGGCTCAGCAGCGAGGCGCCGATCTCGCGGTCCTGCCGGAGCTGCCGCTCAACGCGTGGCGGCCCTCGACGAAAGAGGCGCGCGACGAAGACGCGGAAGGCATGGACGGGCCACGAGCCACGGCCCAGGCTGAGGCGGCGGCCGAGGCCGGTATCGGTCTGGTGGGTGGCATCATCCACAGGGATGGCAACGGCCGGCGAACGAGCCGCGCCATTGCGTTCGACCGATCCGGGAGGGTCCAGGCGACGTACGAGAAGCTGCACCTTCCCGAGGAAGAGGGTTTCTGGGAGACGAGCCACTATGAGCCCGGCACGGAGGCACCCAGGCGGATCGATGCGTTCGGCGTGCCGATCGGCCTTCAGCTCTGCTCGGACAATAATCGGCCAGAGGGGACGCACCTGCTCGGAGCGCAAGGTGTGGTGGCCATGATTAACCCGCGCGCGACCGAGGAAGCGACGTACCAGCGCTGGAAGACGGTGTGGCGCGCCAACGCGCTGACGAGCTGCTGCTATGTTCTGAGCGTGAACCGTCCGCATCCGGAGGATGGGGTATTGATCGGCGGGCCGAGCATCGCGATCGACCCAACGGGTGCGACCCTTCTCGAGACGACCGACGGGGTGGCGGTGCTCACGCTGGAGGCGAAGATCGCCGCGGATGCGAGGCGTGGCTACCCTGGGTACCTGCCTGTCCGGGCGCGCCTGTACGCCGATGCGTGGGCGGAGCTCGCCAGCCGGGACGGCTAGGCAGGTTCTCAGCCCTCGGCGAGGCGAAATGATCCGCGTGCGATCAGCGTCTCCCCGACGTAGACCCGCATCTCGTACGCTCCAGGCCCCCAGTCTCGAACGAAGTTTGCGGAGTCGCCGGCCACGAACCCGGCAGACGTGGCTTCGGGATTGACCGTCAGCTGGTTGCCGTCGGCTGCCACGAGCTGGTCGCCCTCGCTACCGTCCTCGTTGAGCCGGACGATTTGTTCGCCGAGAGTCGCGGCTCCGAACGGCTCCGTGCTCGTGATCGAATGCGCGAACGCCACCCCCGGCGTGAACGTGTCAACTGGCTCGACGATCTGGCGGTCACCATCGAGTTCGCTGCCGAAGACGATGGTCCCCGGCAGAGCTGCCGGAGGTTCGGATGCGCTGGGGGCGACTGATACTGACGCAGTCGCCGACTCAGTCGCGGCGACCGACGGCTCTTCGGTCGGCGTGGCGGTCGCAACGGGGGTCGTGCCCGCGCTCGCGCTCGCACTCGTACTCGCACTCGCACTCGGTTCACTGGCCACCGGGGGATTTGTGGGATTGAGACCGGACACGAAGAGTCCGAGGAGCAATGCCGCCACGATCGTTCCGATGACGGCGGCGAGCGAGATGAGCGAATTGCGGTCCGTTGGAAACCGGCCGGCGGGGACGACCCGTGCCTCACCGTGGCGGAGGGCGACGCCGCACGACCGGCAGACCTGGGCCCACTCTGGGTTCGCCCGGCCGCAGTTGAAGCAGTCGACGGTCTCGTCGGTCATGGAGATCGGGCGGTCCTCTTCGGGCATCGGCCGGTGGCGGCGAGAAGCCTAGCATGCAGGTGGCCGCCGGCGGTGAGAACGCCGACGGCCGGTTGGCCGAACCCCGCAACGGGTTGACCACCTCGGAGTCTAGCGGCCCGATGCCCCCAGGCCGATGTTCCGAATGATGGAGCCAGGTCGAGGGGTCGTGAATCGTTGGCGAGTGTCGATCCTAAAACGCTTATTCGACCTCACTGGGACGGCCGAGTCGGAGGATTCGCGCAAGATCAGGTTTGGTGCCGGAGGTGGGACTTGAGCCCAGGCGGGTCGGTTACGGCGCTGCCCAAAAGTCGGATGAGTATCGTCGGAGGCATGGCAGCCCGAAATCGCCCTCAGCGGGTACCCTCCAGGCTGTAGATGTAGCGGTTCGTTCCTACGTAGCGCTCAGTCCACACGTCGAAGGGTGCGGTCTGCCCCGAAGCCAGCGTGTAGGGATTGGTGAAGGTGAAGTCGGTGTGAAACACCCCACCCCGCGCGTTGTAGAGCGTCAGCACGACCTGGACGAAGTCCACGACGAAGGAATTCTTGTTGGTCACTTCACCCACAAAGTGGCGGCCGATGTAGGCGTCTGTGTAATTCACGCCACCAGCAAGCACGAGATTGCCGATGGGGGCTACAGACGTCACGGAGCTGGAAACGCTCAATTTGTAGTGATGGTAGCCCGTGGGCCTGGGGCTCAAGAGCTCAAACGCGGCGCGCTGGCGTGCGTTGACAGTCCACACGTTCGTGAACGTGAAATCCGTTGCAAGGACCTGGTTGGCGCTGTTGTAGTACGTGGCCGTGATTTCCACATACTCACGCCTATTGGGCGTGTTGTTGAGGACCTCTCCGGGAATATGGAGATATCCGTAGCTGTCCGTCCACGCCGCAGAAGACAGCACCTGCACGCTGTTACTTGGCGTCCGGAACTTGATGACATAGGCGGTCGGGCTGTAGGTCGAGGACGACGTCGGTGCGACGCGCAGGTAGTAGCGTCCGGCCGCCAGCGAGCGCAAGATCTCCTCGTACACGACTCCGCTGCGGTTCGAGCCGGTGATCAACGTGCACGAGCTGTTGTAGAGATCGAGGCGATAGTTTTTCGGTAGGTCGCCCAGCGTCATGAGGGCGTAGCCGCTGGCGCTTGTCGTGAAGCGATACCAGTCGGTATCGCTGCCGGTCTCTATGGCGCCGCTGATCCACGTGTTGAGGGCGCTGCCCGTCGTGGCACCGGCACAGGAGTTCGGCGCATCCGCGGCAGCAACGCCCTGGACTGAAGTCGCGAAGAGGACCAAGGTAAATACGCTGGCCGTAACAAGGCGGTGCGTGCGTCGGACGAAACGATGCAATGAAATCCCCTCTGGTAGGTGCGGCGACGCCGCTCGTTCGAACGATAGGTCACGTCTCGTCGCGTCACACCCGTACTTTTACTGATGGCGCTACGGACCCGCGCATCCGTACTGACGAGCTACTCGCGTGTTCGGCGTTCGCGGCCAGCGCTTGGTGATCGGCAGACTGCACTCGCCAGCGGGGGCGCGGGGCGGAGGCGGAGTAACCCCGCCCGGCTGATCGAACGCGCACGGTACGCGGCTACCTCAACCTGCCCGCGCCGCCGCGCTTCGTGCACTTTTGCTTCGTGCACTTCTTTCTCGGCTGCCACGGCCTCTGCCGGTGTTGCACGACGGGCTCAACGCCCGGTTCAGTGCATGGTCGATGAGCGGCGCGCATGGACGCCATCCTGTCGCCGAAGGGAAGTGCGACGGGGTAGGTGCAGCCGAACAGCCGTTCGGTTCATTGGTGGTCAGATTGGTGGTCAGCGGGCCGTCGGACGATTCCGGCGGCCTGTCATTGCCCTCGGTTCCATCCAATTCGTGCTCAGATTGGGTGGTGCCGGAGGTGGGACTTGAACCCACACGAGCTTGCACTCATCGGTGTTTGAGACCGACGCGTCTGCCGATTCCGCCACTCCGGCGCGGGGAGTGGTCATTATAGGAAGCAGATGGCCGATGCTCTCGAGAAGACGCCCGCGCATCGCACCCAGCCGCTTCCCGACGAGGCGGCCGTGATCGCGCGGGCGACCTCGGGGGAACGAACCGCCTTCGCGCAGCTGATGGAGCATTACCAGAGTGCCTGCTACGGTCTGGCCTGGCGCCTCCTCCGTGACCCCGATCAGGCCGCCGATGCGACGCAGGACGCATTCATTCACGCTTACAAGGCCATCGGCTCATATCGCGGCGGCCTTTTTCGCTCCTGGTTATTGCGCATCACCGCCAACGCGAGCTACGACATCATGCGTCGTGCCCAACGGCGGCCGTCCAGCCCACTCCCGGACCCCGACGAGGGGGCGCCGGAGCTGCCGGATCTCGGGGCAGTCAACCCACTCGCCGAGGCGACGAAGAGCGAGCTGTATCGGCAGCTCGAAGTTGCGCTGCGACGCCTTCCGGAGGACCAGCGAACCGCCGTGGTCCTGTGCGACGTCTATGGCATGGACTACAACGAGGTCGCCTCGATGACGCAGTCTGCGCTCGGGACAGTCAAGTCGCGGATTCACCGCGGCCGACTGCGTCTGCGTGAGCTACTGGCCGACCACAGGGAACTCTTCAACGGATGAGGACGTCTGGACCGATGGCATGTTGAACCAGAATCACCCGGACGACGAGCGCCTGTCGGCCCTTGCCTCCGACGACGTCGATGCGACCACCGACACGGGGCTGATGGCGCACGTTTCCTCCTGCGGCCAATGCACCCAGCTCGTCAGCGAGCTGGGTATGCTGCGGGTTGCCCTCGGCGATCTGCCAGATCTGCGCCCATCCCGCCCGCTTCAGCTGCTCCCGCCGGTCGAGGCTGACCGTGGGGTGGATCGGCTGGGCGGCTGGGCCCGGCGCTTCTTTGCTCCGGTCGTTGCCGCCGGCGCGGCCCTTGCGCTCGTCGGGACCGTTGGCACGGCCGCTCCGGTGCTCGATCAGATGGCCTCGGGTGGCGCCGATGGCGGTGGGGATTCCGCCGCCATCCAGGAGTTCGCAGAGCCGGCAGCGTCCGCGGCGAGTGAGGAGCCGGCCACGCTCGATGTTGGCGCTGAGTCATTTGGTTCGGACGGCGACGTGGCGGCATCCCCGTTGACAGGCCAGAAGAGCCCGGAGGCACGCGATAATGGCGCCCCCGCCGACCAGGAGAACGCGCGCGGTGAGGCATTGGCCCCGTCCACTCCGGATGAACGATCCCCTTGGCCGATGGTCCTGTTCACAGGGGTGGCTCTGATGGTCGCGGCCGCCGGACTGCGCTGGATCCTCGTTCCGCGAGCTGGCTGACCTGGTCGCACGGGGCGACCGCCTCGAAGCAATTGGGACCAGGAGGGTCGCGGAGCGTCGCTCAGCGGCGCCAATTCAACCGGAAGGTCCCCGCGTCGCTTCGGTTTTTCCATGGGCGCAGCGCTTTCATGTCGGCGGCGCCGGCGTGAGCACGACCGGACGGCTTGGGCGACGCATGCGCATGCCGCTAGTGGGCCGAAGGGTCACGCAGGCTCAGTGAGCGCCGCGCAGCGGCGACTGCGATGAACACCGTCCTGTGCGTCCGGGTCGAGGTCGAGTTGCTGAACGTTCCATAGGCGACAGTGCCGGCGCGGTAGCGCGCGTACGGTGCACGTCATGTACACAACCCCTGACGCGAGCGACCCTTCGCCATATCAATTGGATGCCGACGCCGTCGAGGCGGACTGGCATGCCGTTCAGACCGATCTTCAGGTGGTGCCCGTCGACACGATGGAGGCATCCAGGCTCCGTGCCGAGGCTGAACGTCTCCGAGACGAGCATCAGCGGCTGGCCGATGAGGCTCTCCGCCATGACCGCATTCTGCGGCCATTCTCGCCACGATGATCCGCATGGACAGCGTGATGACGGAACGAGAGCGCATTGCGCTGCAGATTCAGGCCGTCGTGGTGCCTTATCGCATCGAGCTGGAGCGAGACGACCGAGACGTGTGCGAGTTGTTTCGCGTGCGAGCGCACGCTCTTCTCAATTATCTGGACGCCGCGGTAGGGCCCTACCCTGACCTGCAGGATGCTCTCGCCGCCGCACGGGCAGAGCTTGCCTCGGACATGACCTGAGGCCCTCGTCTCACGCCGGGAGCCGCTGACGACCCTCGAACTCTTCGAAGCGCTCCCACACGAGGGCGTAGCACTCGCACGCAACAGTCTCCAGGCCGGCACGATCATCGACCGTCATCCAGCCACGCCGATAGCTGATGACCCCACGCTGCTTGAGCCGGCTCGCGGCCCCGGTGACCTTCGGCCTGGTGACTCCCAGCATTTCGGCGAGAAACTCCTGGGTGATCGGAAATTCCGTTCGGGCCGTTCGATCCTGGGTCATGAGGACCCAACGAGCGAACCGTTGCTGGATGCTGTGCTGACGATTACACGCCGTCGTCTGGGCCACCATGGTGAAGAACTCGAGGACGTAGGCGCCCATGACCCGTCGAAGACCGGGTAAGGTCTCGAGGTGCTTTCGGAATTGCTTCGATGCCATGCGCTTGGCGGTACCGGGAACCTGGATGATGATACGGGACTCGGAGGCTTCAAGGCCCAGGAAGACGGAGATGTCAACCATTCCCTCCCTGCCCACGTGTCCGAGCTCGACCGCCATGCCGTTCGCCAGGACCGTGAGAAGCGACACGACGCCGTCGCTCGGGAAGTACACGTACGGCGTGGGATCGCCGGGCTCGTGGAGGCTGCGCTTGAACTCGAGCTGGACAGTCTCAAAATCCTTCTCGAGAGCTGTCCTTTCCGGTGGGTCCAGCGCACCAAGCAGCCCGTTCCCGTTTGCCACGTCGTCTAGCATACCGCGCCCTTCCACGAGGAGGTTCCTTCAGAGGGTGAGCCGACCGACGGCGATCGCTCCGAGGAGAAGCACCACGATGACCGCGGCCGCAAGCACCGCCGCCCATCCTGAGTCACGGAAGGTGGCCGGGCCAGGTTCCAGCCGCGGTGGCCGCCGCGTGCGAGGGGTCGGCACCTCTCCGGGTTGACGCACGGTGCGCGGCGCGGCGCGGGTTTCGGCCGCGGTGGCGCGCCAGGTGGCCCAGGTTCGCGTCGATGAGGGTGGGGCCGGCTGGACTGGGGAACGAGACGTTCCCCAGTGGCCGCTCGCGGGCGTTCCGGCCGCGGGGAAGGCGCGGTCGTAGCTGGAGCGACGGACGGCATCGGACAGGATCGCCCATGCCTCGTTGATGTGCCGCATTCGTTCGGCCGCCTCGGTCGCTCCCTCATGAAGATCCGGGTGGTGGCGCTTGGCCAGGTGTCGATGCGCGCGCGCGACCTGGAGCGGTGTCGCGTCGCGCCCGATGCCGAGAACGGCATACGGATCGAGGGTGTGACGTCCGGGCATGGCGCAGATTCTACGGCGGTCCGCAGGCCGCCATCGGTCTAGACTCTGAAGCATCCATGGCTGACCGACGACCGCTTCTCATGCTCATCGACGGGCCGAGCCTCGTCTATCGCGGCTACTTCGCGCTTCCGCCGCTCACGATGTCCGACGGGACGCTGGTGAACGCCGTGTTCGGCTTTCTCCAGATTGTGCTGCGCGGGATGCAGGACGTGAAGCCGGACTTCGCCATCGTCAGCTTCGACGTCGGCAAGCCGCAGTTCCGGTTCGACGCGTTCCCCGACTACAAGGCCGGGCGTCCGAGCATGCCGGACGACCTGCGCGGGCAGTTCCCGATCGTGCGCGAGATTGCGGCGATGATGGGGATGCCGACGCGCGAGCTCTCCGGCTACGAGGCGGACGACGTCATCGGGACGCTCACCAAGAAGGCCACCGCCCAGGGCGTTGACACCATGATCGTGTCGGGCGACCTCGACGGGCTTCAGCTGGTGGATGATCACGTTCGCCTGCTGACCACGCGAATGGGCGTTGCCTCGACGGTCATCTATGACGAGGCTCGGGTCATGGAGCGCTATGGGCTGCGCCCCGACCAGATGCTCGACTACAAGGCACTCAAGGGCGACACCTCCGACAACATTCCGGGCGTTCCGGGGGTGGGGGAGAAGACCGCGAGCAGCCTGCTCCAGCAATTCGGCTCTCTCGACGGCGTCTACGAGCGCCTCGACGAAGTGAAGGGCAAGATGCGGGATCGGCTGGCGGAGCATCGCGGCTCGGCCTTCATGTCGCGTGAGATCGGGCGCATCGTGTGCGATCTGCCGGTGGAGCTCGGCCTGGAGGAGGCACGCACGGGCCGATACGATCGACGTGCCGTGGCGCAGCGGCTCCGTGAGCTCGAGTTCCGGTCGCTGATCGACCGCCTCCCCGCTTCGAGCATTGCCCCGACCGGATTCGAGAGCCCCGAGCAGGCGACTCGCGGCGGCCTCCAGCTCAGCCTGGACCTTCTCGGTGGTCGGGCGGTCGCGGAGGCCTCGGCGGACGGTGCCGCACGCGAGCGTCCCGATCCGCTGGCCGATCCAGGCGGGTCCATCGAGCACATCGACCCGCGGATCGCGCGCTCGGCGTCCGACCTCGATCAGCTCGGTACGTGGCTGGATGCCAACGGAGACGCGATCGGCCTGGGCTGGTCGGTCGGCGTCGGCCGGCCGCTCGAACGTCGGCTCTTCGGGATCGCGCTGGCGGCGACGGACGGAAGTGCGTGGTGGGTGCCCTGCGATCCCGACAGCGTCCCCCTCGAACGGCTCCCGGCCGAACTCCTTCGCGCGGACCGGGTGCGCGTGGGTCATGACCTCAAGCAGCTGGTGACAACCCTGTGGGCTGACCGGGAGCTGGAGCTGTCGGGTTCGTTCGTCGACACGCTGGTGGCCGGTTACATGGTCAACCAGGCCCTTCGATCGCAGACCATCGAGGACCTGGCGGCGCAGCATTTCGGTGCCGAGCTGCCGCCGACTCCCGTGAATCCGGAGACCGGCGCTGAGGAGCAGCCGATGGCCCGACGTGCCGCGGCCGAGGCCCTGACTGCCCTCCTGGCTCAGCCGATCCTGCGCGGCCAGCTCGTCGACGGCGGCCTGGCGCATCTGTTCGACGAGGTCGAGATGGCGCTGCTTCCGGTCCTGGCTCGGATGGAGAAGGCCGGTGTCCGGATCGACCTGGAGGCACTGAGCGCCATGAGCGAGGAATTCGGCGCGACCCTCGCCGACCTGGAGACCAGGATCTACGGATTCGTGGGGCACGAGTTCAACATCGGCTCACCGCGCCAGCTGGAAACCGTCCTGTTCGATGAGCTGGAGCTGCCGTCGACAAAGCGGACTCGGACGAGTCGTTCGACGGACGCATCGGTCCTCGAGGAGCTCCGTGACAAGCACGAGGTGATTGGCCTCATTCTGGAGCACCGCCAGGTATCCAAGCTGAAGTCGACCTATGTCGACGCGCTCCCGACGCTGGTCGACGACCAGGCTCGGCTGCACACGACCTATCAGCAGGCGGTGGCGGCGACCGGGCGCCTCTCCAGCACCGATCCCAACCTCCAGAACATCCCGATCCGCACGGCGCTCGGCAGGCGCATTCGCCGCGCCTTCGTGGCGCCCGCGGGGAAGCTGCTGCTCGGTGCCGATTACTCTCAGCAGGAGCTGCGCATTCTCGCCCACGTTTCGCAGGATCCCGGATTGAAGGCGGACTTCGCCGCGCACGCGGATATCCACCTCGCCGCCGCGGCTCGCGTGCTCGGGTTGGCTCCGGATGCCGTCGGGCCGAAAGAGCGCAGCGTGGCCAAGATGATCAACTACGGCATCGCGTACGGTCTCTCCGATTTCGGGCTCGCTCAGCGGCTCAAGATCCCGCGCGAGGAGGCACACGTCTTCATCGAGGACTACTACGCGGCCTATCCCGGCATCCGGCGCTACACGACCGAGATGAA
Organism: Candidatus Limnocylindria bacterium; assembly: GCA_038233215.1. Classification (GTDB taxonomy): domain Bacteria; phylum Chloroflexota; class Limnocylindria; order QHBO01; family QHBO01; genus JACDBZ01. Next base: position 91,619 of record JBBSML010000007.1, on the reverse strand, counting down.
GATCCTGGCGCGCGACCAGGGATTCGTGACGACGCTGCTCGGGAGACGCCGATACCTGCCGGAGCTCGCGGCGCGCAACCAGGCGCTGCGTTCATCCGGCGAGCGGATGGCCATCAACATGCCGATCCAGGGCACCGCGGCCGACGGCATGAAGATCGCGATGGTGCGGATTGACGAGGCGCTGCGCGAGCGCGGGCTCCGTTCCCAGATGCTTCTCCAGGTCCACGACGAGCTCATCTTCGAGACCGATGAGGACGAGCTGGCGCAGCTCGCGAGCATGGTGCGCGACATCATGCGGTCGGCGCTCCCGCTCGACGTCCCACTCGAGGTGGACCTCAAGGTCGGCTCCAACTGGGAGCAGATGGACCGATACCTGCCGACCGACGATGACGGCGGGTGGCACCGCGTCCCGAAGTCCGCCGGCGACGTGGCTCGCGAGGAGGCCGAGGAGGAGGTCGCGGCGGAGCTGGTGACATGACCCCCGCCCATGCCTGAGTTGCCCGAAGTCGAGACGGTCGCCCGCGACCTCCAGCGGCGGGTCGCCGGCGCGACGATCACCGGTGCCGCGATTCATTGGGACCGCACCATACGTCACCCGCAGCCACCGGAGCGGTTCGCCGCCGAGATCGCCGGCGAGACGATTCAGCGCGTCGGCCGCCGGGCGAAGACGGTGTTGTTGCACCTCACGGACGGCAGGGTTGTGACAGTCGCGCTGCGCATGACGGGGGCGCTGATCGTGGTTGACGCGAGTGCATCCGCGGATCCATACGCTCGAGTCGTCTTCGCGCTCGAGGATGGGCGGGAGCTTCGATACCGCGACGTCCGCAAGTTCGGACGCATCGGGCTCTGGCCGGGCGGCGGGTTGGGCAGCATCGGTGCCGGACGAGGCGCCCGGTCGAAACGCGTGGCCGAGGGCGCACGACCGTATCGCATCGGCGAGCTCTTCAGTGGACATGGACCGGAGCCGCTCGCGCGAGGGTTCACCGCGATCCGATTCGCCGAACGGCTGCGAGGTCGATCGGGGAAGCTGAAGAGCCTGCTGCTGGACCAGAGCTTCGTCGCCGGCGTCGGGAATATCTATGCCGATGAGGCGCTATGGCGAGCACGCCTCCACCCACTGCGCAGCGCGGACAGCCTGGATGAGCGTGATGTGAGACGGCTGCATCGGACAGTGCGCCAGGTGCTGCGCGATGGGATCGCCCACCGCGGGACCAGCTTCAGCGACTTCGTGGGGGGCGATGGCGAGCCCGGAGCAAACGCCCAGCGCCTCGCGGTCTACCGGCGAACGGAGCAGCCCTGCTACCGATGTGGACGACCGATCAGGCGGATCGTGGTGGGGCAGCGCGGCACGCACTTCTGCCCGCGATGCCAGCCCGAGTGGGTAGGATCGGCACCGGCATGAAGGTCATCGGTCTGACGGGCAACATTGGCTGCGGCAAGAGCACCGTGGCCGGCATGCTTCGCGACGCGGGCGTGGCCACTATTGACGCCGATGCGGTGGCTCGTGAGATCCGGCAGAACGACGCAGATGCGCGGTCGGCCATCCTGGAGCGGTTCGGCACCTTCCAGGCGGCCGATCTGGCAAAGATCGTCTTCACTGACGCGGACGCCCTGCGTGACCTCGAGGCGATCCTGCACCCGCGCGTCCGGGGGGCCGTTCGCGCTCGCCTCGCCGAGCTGGCGCAAGGGGGGGTGAAGGTCGCGGCCGTCGAGGTCATCAAGCTCCTGGAATCGCCGCTGGCGGACGCCTGCGATCAGATCTGGGCGGTCCGATGTGAGGAGGCCGATGCCATCTCACGACTGGCGGAGTCGCGCGGCATGGACGAGTCGACCGCGCGACGACGGCTGGCCAGCCAGTCATCGCAGGAGGAAAAGGTGGCCGCCGCCGACGTTGTCATCGACGGGTCAGTACCGATCGAGGAGACGCGCCGCCAGGTGGAGCGTGCCCTGGCGACGCTGCGTTCGGCCTAGCTCCCGGCCGCGCGCTCCTCGAGGTCAGGTGGGACCGGCACGGGGAAGTCGAACCCCTCGATGAGGCTGTCAATCGTGGAACCGTCCGTCTCGGCCTGGCGGTCGTCTTCCTCGGGCCGCAGCACCATGGTGAACACGCCGCCCGCGGCTGAGAGCTCGGCAATTTTCTCCGCGGTCTCGACGTCAGCACGAAGGATGTAGATCTCGCCGTTCCGGGCGAGGATGGTCATTGCCTGGAGCGTCACCTTCGTCGACGGACCGGGGATGAACTCGCTCGCCTGCTCATCGACCTGCTCAGGCGTCTGCCCGATTTCAGGGTTGATCGCCATGGTGACGATCAGGTCGATCCGCTGTCCGGCGACGAGGGTGCCACCAATGGCATTCGCGTCGGCCACCGTCACGCTGATCGCGCGAAGGTCGGGGCCATTCGCGTCGAACTCCTGGCCGGGCTCCAGGATCGAGAAGGTCTGCCCTTCCGTTGTCGAGGCGAGGACATTGCGGGTCATGAGCTGGCCCGTCGCGACGGGAATCCCGACGACGCGCCCGAGGACCTCGTCGAGTGAGGAGAATGCCGTCTCGTTCGATGGGTCGGCAGGGATGGAGCGGACGCTGACATCGTCTTCCTCGATCGCCTTCCTGGCGGGAATCTCACGGGTCGTCACCACGACCTCGCGCATCTCGACGTCGGGGTCGGCGGTCAGCCCGCTCGCCTGGAGGGCAAGGAACACGGTTGCCGCCACGAGAAGGGCGATGATGATGCCCACGGCGATGTACACCTTGGACCGGCGGCTGTTCTTGTCCGAATATTCGAGTTCCACGGGCGGTTGGCGCTCCTGGCGATGGTGGGTTTGGGTCAGGACCAGGGCATGAGGCGCGCGCGCTGCGCTCGCCGAAGTGCCTGATCGTTTGGGTCAGCCCGAACGCCGGTGACGGCGTGGCCGATGATGTCGTTTGCCGTGATGGCGTCGACCTGGAAGACGGCAAAGCCCAAAATGTCCACGTATTGACCGCTGCTCGTTGTCGTTGCGACGCTGAAGCGCACGGTCTGGAGATGCGTCACGGGTTGGCCGTCACCATTCGTGCCGCGGGCTCGCAGCGTGAACATGTAGCAGCCCTGAGCGAGGCCGCTCGTGTTGATGCTCATCGTCGAGAGGGCTCCGGTGCCGGTTGCCGGCGTAACGGATGACGCACTGAACGAGATCGATGCGGAGCCGAGCGACATGGGATTCAGGGAGCAGTTCGTCAATGATCCCGCGTCCCAGCCGAGCGCCACGGCTCCGCCGTTCCAGCGCGTTGTACTCGCGCTGGTTGTGTTCACGTAGATCGGCATCGAGATCGACCCGCCCAGCGTGGGCGTCGAGCCGTCGAGCACGGAGCTGACGAGGCTGAAGTCGCGCGCCACCTTCACGTCGACTGCGTCGTCGTAGTCCCCGTCGGCGTTGGTGTCCAGCTGGATCCGCACGGGCACGGCGACGCGTCGGCGCTGGTAATACGGGTTCCCCGACTCCCCTTCGATCCAGACCGTGTAGATGCCGGGCGGCACGGTGTTCGATTGGAAGTCATTCATCGCGACATTCGTGCCGTTCACGGCGGGCTGGAAGACGTTCTGCGACCAGACCGGCTCGGTGATGTGCCCGACTGCGGGCGGCGTGATCGGTGGGTCGGGGATGATATTCGTCGATGGAGGTTGCCCGGCCGCCACCGCATCGGCGTCACCGGCCAGGCCGAGCGTGACCGTGCTGAGGAATTCCTTGTTCCGCGAAACCTTCACCGACGGCCCGACGACCGGCGTGATCGTCGTGGCGGGCAGCGAGATCTCGACCGGCGGCGTGAGCGCGAAGTCAGGGATCTCCAGCACCGTCCCGTCATAGACGCCGAGGAGGATTCGGTCGCCGACCTTGAATGAGTCGTCGAACTGCTGGACGACGAATGAGGTGCTGTTGCCGGAGAGAACGCCCACCTGGGTCGCGCCGTTGGGTGGCGTGCTGACCGAAGGAAACGCCGGGCCCGGATAGCCGGACACGAGGTAGGCGCCCTCCTTGTCCTTCAGGGTGTTGGCGTTCATGCCGGGAGTCACGCCGTTGTAGTAGACCCGTGTCGCGACGCCCTCGAAGTTGCGGTCGTCGAGCGCCACGAAGCCGCGGAAGCTTGAATCGTTGCTCGCTTTGCTTTCGTTGCCATAGATCGCAAACTGCGGCCCCGGGCTCGCTTCACTCGCGGCCGTTCGGCCGTTGTATCCGCGTGGGTCGACCGGGTCGACCTGGCCAGTGGCGCTGCTGGCGGAGGTGGCGACATGATCGACGAACCCGTTTCCCGGCCCTTGGGGGTTCGCGTATCGCCGCGCGATGATGGGGATGGCCGGGCTCCCCTGGAGATCGCAGCGGGCTCGCGCTCCGGTGCCGAGCGTTCTGACACCCACGATGCGGGCGAGGGCCGTCTCGACGGTCGAGCTGATCGCGACGCGGACGATCGTGCCCGCCACCACGATGCCGCTGGTCAACTCATCGGCATCAATCGATCCGTTGCCGTCCTCGTCGTGGTAGCGGGGCGAGGCGTCGATGGTGGCGGCCGCGCCGGCAGGCGAGCTCTGCAGGTTCGCCAGGGCGACCTCGGAAGCCGCCTGTGCCGCGGCCGAATCGGTGTCGCCGGCGATCAGCGCCCGGCACGCGGCCAGCGCGGCGGCATCGGCGGCCGTCTGCACATGGCGGCGCTCCGCCACCTGGCGACCGACATCGATCGTGAACCCGGCAAAGGCAAGCAGGATGGTGATGAGGATCGCGAACAGGACGAGAACCTGTCCGTGCTCGCTGTGCCCGCGGTGCATCAGTTGATCACCATCGTCGCGGTTGCGCCCTGCACGAACCGCCCGCCGGCATCGGTCGCCAGGATGTTGCCGATGAACGGAACGATGATGTCGGACCGATATGTGAACCGGACCTGCACGAGGCACTCGGTCGGGTCAGTCGTCGCGCAATAGGTCCCCATGGCGGGGCACGGTGCGGTCGGTGTCGCCACCGATGAGCAGATCGTCATCGTCATGTCGCCGGTGATCCATCGGTCACTCAGCCCGTCGCCGTTGAGGTCTGCCGCTGAGCCGGTCGGGCATGGTGATTGTGGCGGTGAAGTTCGGCGCCGCCGCGTTCATGAGTGTCCGCGGACGTCCGAGCGCGGCTCGTCAACCAGCGATGCCGGCCTTGGCGCATGGGACAGCTGGGGATTGGGCAACATGAGATCGAGGAGCGCAGCTCGTATCGGATTCGAATGGGTGTTCCATTGCGATCGTATGAACCGCCGACTGGTACCGATATAGGCCCTTGGGGGTTGTTCGCAATGGGACCGATGGAGCCCGCTAGAATCGGTGCCGATGCCCGAGCTGAAGGTCCACGCCCCGTACGAGCCGACCGGTGACCAGCCTGCCGCGATCGCCTCGCTCATCGATGGCGTCGGCGCCGGCCTCAAGCACCAGGTACTCCTTGGTGCGACTGGCACCGGAAAGACGTTCACGGCGGCGAAGCTGATCGAGGCGGTCCAGAAGCCGACGCTGGTCATGGCCCACAACAAGACGCTCGCGGCGCAGCTCTACCAGGAGTTCAAGGAGTTCTTTCCCGATAACGCGGTCGAGTACTTCGTGAGCTACTACGACTACTTCCAGCCGGAGGCTTATCTCCCGCGGTCCGATACCTACATCGAGAAGGACTCTTCCCGCAACGACGAGATCGACCGGCTGCGGCACAACGCCACCCGGGCGCTGTTCGAGCGTCGGGACGTGGTGATCGTGGCGTCGGTGTCCGCGATCTATGGGCTCGGCGCGCCGGTCGATTACGGAGCGACCGTCATCGGGCTCAAGGTGGGTGGGTCGTATCGGCGAGATGGCATCCTGCGGCATCTCGTTGATCTCCAGTACCAGCGCAATGACGCTGCGCTGGGTCGTGCCAAGTTCCGGGTTCGAGGCGACGTGCTCGAGGTGCAGCCGCCGCACGGCGAGTACGTCGTCCGCGTCGACTTCTTCGGGGACCAGGTGGAACGGATCGTGGAGATCGACGATCTGACCGGCGAGGTCCTGGCCGAGCGGACCGAGGTCAACCTGTACCCGGCATCGCATTACGTGACGCCGCGCGACAAGCTGCTGGCGGCCGTCGACAAGATCGACGCCGAGATGGAGGAGCGCGTGCGCTGGCTGAACGACCAGGGTCGCGACCTGGAGGCGGCTCGGCTGCGTCAGCGAACCGTGTTCGACCTCGAGATGATGCGCGAGGTGGGATTCTGCTCCGGCATCGAGAACTACTCGCGCCACCTTGCGGGCCGCGAGGCAGGATCACGGCCCTGGACGCTGATCGACTACTTCCCGACCGATTTCCTGCTGATCATGGACGAGAGCCATATCTCGATCCCGCAGGTCCACGGCATGTACAAGAATGACCGGACCCGCAAGGAGATCCTGGTTGACTTCGGCTTCCGCCTGCCATCAGCGCTCGACAACCGGCCGCTCACCTTCGAGGAGTTCGAGGATCACTTCAGCCAGGTGGTCTACATGAGCGCCACCCCCGGTCCCTACGAGACCGATCGTGCGGATCGGGTGGCGGAGCAGTTCATCCGACCCACCGGCGTGGTGGATCCGACGATCACCGTACGCCCGACCAGCGGCCAGATCGACGACCTGCTGGCCGAGATTCGTGCCACCGTGGCGCGCGGAGAGCGCGCCCTGGTGACGACGCTGACCAAGAAGATGGCGGAAGACCTGGCCGACTATCTCTCGGAACTCGGCATCAAGGTGCAGTGGCTGCACTCCGAGGTCGACACGCTCGAGCGGATCGAGATCCTGCGTGACCTTCGCCTCGGGGTCTACGACGTGCTCGTCGGCATCAACCTGCTGCGGGAGGGGCTCGACCTTCCGGAGGTCACATTGGTTGCCATCCTCGACGCGGACAAGGAGGGATTCCTGCGCTCCGGCGGTTCATTGATCCAGGTCATCGGGCGGGCCGCGCGCAACATCGGCGGCCGGGTGATCATGTACGCCGATCGCGTCACCGACTCGATGCGCAAGGCGATGGACGAGACCGATCGGCGCCGTGAGAAGCAGGTGGCGTACAACGTCGAGCATGGCATCACGCCGGAGACGATCATCAAGGAGATCCGCAGCATCCACGAGAGCCTGCGCCGCGTGGCTGAGGACCGCGCCGAGCTGCAGGTTGCCGGCAAGGAGCCGGCGGAGCTGGCTGCGATGACCGGTCGGTTGGAGGCGCAGATGAAGGAGGCTGCCCGCAACCTCGAGTTCGAACGTGCGGCCGCGCTGCGCGACGAGATCCTTCAGCTGCGTCGCCTGCGTGAGGAGCTCGCGGCCGCGCCGGGCAGTATCCCTGCCGAGGTCTACGCGGCGGCTGCGGGCGCCGATGAACCGGTGAGCCGCAGGGCTCGCGACGGAGCCTCCCAGGTCTTCAGCGTGCAGACCAAACCGAACGTCATCGCCGCAGGATCACGGCGCCGTCCGCCGAAACGGAGGCGACCATGAGCGCCGAAAGCGCTGAAGTATATCAATATATACTATGGCACCAGCAGGGGCTGACATAGTGGCTGGCACCATGCCGCACGCGATCTTCGTCGAGACCGATATCGACGGTCGCGGACAGGTGGGCGCGTACGCCGCCGAGCTGCCTGGTTGTGCGGTCTTCGCCCCGACTGACGACGAGGCCACCTCGACCATGCCCCGACGCGTGAGCCGATTCACCGCATGGCTGCGGGCCAGCGGCGAGTCGCAGCCGGATTTCGTGGGCGATAACTGGTACGAGGTGGAACGAGCCGCCGCGCCCGAGGGTGGTCGTGCTGCCTTCACCCTGGATGAGCTGCCACCGAGCGATGCCGAGTTCGCCACTTGGATGCGCTGGATGGAGCTGGCGCGCGAGGAGCTGGCCGATGCGCTCGATGGCGGAGATCCGTCGGCCGCCGCCGACCTGCTCGATGCAATTGAGCGGCAGGACGTGGCGTTCGTGCGTGACCTTGGCGGTGGGGCGCCGGAGCTCACGGTCGATGCGATCGACCGCCTCTACGCGGCGCGGGACGCCCTGACCGATGCGCTCAGCGCTGCCGGTCCGTACCAGGATGGCGTGCGCCGCATGTTGCGCCTCGCGATTGCCGATGACCTCCGGGCGGCCGAGGCCCTCCGCCCCTCCGTGTGATCGACCTTGCGACGGCGGAACCGAGGCGCCTCCGGCACGTCGGCAACTGGCCCACCCCGACGCCGCGTCGCGCTGCGGCCGGAACGGACCTGCGCGCGCTCCAGGACACGATGCCTGGCTGTGGCAGCGGAGCGAAGCCGGTGCTCTCGGGCGACGGTCGGGAGCGGGCGATACTCGTCGGCCAGGCACCGGGCTGGCGCGAGATCGAGACCGGACTCCCATTCGCCTGGGACGCGGGGAAGCGCCTGTGCGGCTGGTTGGCCGCCGCCGGTATCACCATCGAGGATTTCCGTGAGCGCTGGTACGTGACCAGCATCGCCAAGTGCTATCCCGGGCGCGCCGCGGGCGCTTCGGTCGACCTGCCGCCGTCGCGTGCCGAAATCGCTCGCTGGGCGCCCTTCCTGCGCGAGGAGCTGCGCCTCGTCCGACCGGCGCTCGTGCTGCTGGTCGGTGGCATGGCGCATCGCCTGGCGTTCGGGGCTCAAGTGAAGCTGGATGAGCTGGTTGGTCGCGAGCTTGCCTGGGATGATGCGCCGGACGCATCGGTCCTGTGCCTGCCGCACCCGTCGGGTGCTTCCACCTGGCTGAACGACCCGGCCCGGGTCGAGCTCTGGCGACGGGCGATGGAAGTCCTGCGCGACCGGTGGGAATCGCTCGGATCATGACTCGCGAGGTCCGAATCGGCGCAGGAGTCGTTGCGGCGCTTGGCGCGTTCGTCTTCTTCATGCTCGTCATCGGGTCGCTGGGCGGGACGCGGCCGGAGGTCGATCCGCTCACCGTCGAGGAAGCGCTGGCCGGCGAGTGGGGGAGCGACGAGGTCTTTGTGACCGGCTGGTATGCCGAGCTGGATGCCGACTGCACGGGTGACGACGGGGGAGCCGATGCGACCGTCGCCTGGCTGCAGCGCGACTGCCCGCTGCGCGTCCTTCTGCCCCATCAGCCGGCCGATGATGTGAGTCAGAAAGAGCTGATCCGTGATGGGCTGCGGCTTGCCGCCCCGCTCGGCAACGCGTTCCCTTCCCGGGCCGATCCTGCCGGGCCGAACCTGCGCATCCAGCAGCTCGTCTTCGAGGGGCACCTCGATGATAAGGCGGCCACGGCCTGCGTCCCGGAGCGCGTCGAGCGCTGTCGAAGCACCCTTGTCGTCAACGACTACGACGAGCTCGTGCGGTAGCCGGGGCTCAGCTCCCCGTGGTCATGTCGAGCAGCCCGGCCTGTCGGGCACGTCGCATGAACCAGGCGAAGGCGGCCAGCGCTAACGGAATCACGATCGCGGTCGAAAGGGCCAGCAGCAGCATGACCGTTCCATCCGAGAGGTCGCCCAGCGTGCCGGGCGAGCCGTGCCCCAGCAGACCGCGGCGCGACGCCTCGAGCCACCACGTGGTCGGGGAGGCATAGGCGAGCGGGTGAAGGAAAGCGGGCAGGATGTCGATCGGGAAGATCGCGCCGGAGATCAGGTACAGCGCGCCGGCGATGGCCTCCGGGTAGGACCAGGCCTCCTGTCGCAGCTGCAGGCACCAGCCGGCCATGAACACGCCGAGTGCCATGACGGCCATGACGCCGAGCACCGTGGCCGGAACGAGGTACAGCAGGTTCGGTTGGAGCTGCACGTTCAGGAACACGATCCCCACAAGCATCGTCAGGATGACCGCCACGAACGACACGACCACACGCGCGAGCGATCGACCGAGAAGGAACGGGAAGAGCGACGTGGGAGTGACCACGACGTACTTGATCATCCGGTAGCGTTCTCGATCCTCGAGGATCGATTGCACCAGCCCGCTCATCACGCCGAAGACGACGTTCCAGAGGGCGCTTCCCACGATGAGGAACTGGAGAAACTCGGTGTTCTGGCCCTGGGTGATGACCTGGAACATGACGACCAGGATGCCGGCCGCGGCGAGCGGCTTGGCCATGGTGTAGATCGCGAAGAGGAACGGATCGGACCAGTTCGACTCGATCGCCCAGCCCAGGCCGATGGCGGTGCGGAAGCTGCGCCACGCATCCTCCAGGGTCAAGCCGCGGACCGGGGCGGTCCGGTCGGTTACTGCCATCGCAGGGTCAGCCGGCCTTCGCGCCTGGCGAGAAACTCGAGGTATCCGAGCGCGAGTCGCGCCGAGACGAGGAACACGACGCCCATCGCGATGAGAATGAGGATCTCGGCCCCGACCGGCAGAACGCCTTCCACGCCGCTGCCGGCGAACGCCAACTGACGCATCGCGTCGAGTCCGACCCCGAGCGGCAGCGTGGCAATGACCACGCCGGCAATGGGACCGATGGCGCGCAGTGGAAAGTTCACGCCGCCCAGGAAGTAGATCGGCTCCTGGAGAAGCTGGGCGAGGTGGAAGGCCTCGCGGCCCCAGAGCAGGAAGAGGGACGCGAAGAGCATCCCCATGCCGTACAGCGGAATCATGGTCAAGAGAAAGACGCCTGCCAGCAGGAATGGCTGCTGGATGTCATAGGTCACGCCGTACAGCAATGACCCGATGCCGATGACGGCCACCGCTCGCGAGCTCGTCATGACCAGCCCGCCGATGGCCATGCCGGCCAGGACGCTCATCAGGTGCATCGGCGCCGTGAAGTAGAGCTCCAGGTTGCCCTGGTCCTTCTCCCAGTAGAACTGCGCCGCCATCATCCAGACGACGTTGAGCCAGAACGAGGTCATGGCGCCACCGAGGACGACGAAGCCGATGAACGCTTCCGGCGCCTCGAGTGCGCGGTACACGAAGACGAAAGCGCTGACGGCAAGGAACGGCAAAAAGATCTCGAAGAAGAGCCACGACGGTTCGCGGGTCAGGCCGATGACCCTGGGATACGCGCGGCCCAGCACCGCACGAAGATTCGTCTGGATGACGCGTCCCGTTGACCAGTCCGCGGCCTCACGCGCGTTCGACGCAGGGGCACCGTGATATCCGCTCATGCGGCTGGCTCCTCGCTGCCCATTTCGTCGCCTTCGTCGCCGAAGCCGCGGCCGACAAGCTCGACGAACACATCCTCCAGGCTCGGCTCCGACTTCGCCAGGCCCATGAGATGCGAACCGCGCTCGGCGACCGCGGTGACCACGCTGGTCAGGGCAGAATCGTCGGCGAGCGCGATCTTGAGCGCCACGCGGTCCGAAGCGCCGCCGTCCGCCATCTCCTCGTCCGCGCGCACCGCGGACAGGACTCCGGGCAGCGCCGCGATCCCGGCGATGCCGCCGCTCTGTGGCATTCGATCGAGCTCGAGACGGAAGATCGACTCGGCCTGCACGCGTCGCCGGAGCTCCTCCGGCGTGCCAAGCGCCAGGATCTTGCCGCGGTCGACGATCGCGATTCGGTCGCAGAGCTGCTCGGCCTCGACCATGTAGTGGGTCGTGAGCAGCAGGGTGCGCCCGGGCGCGGCCGCCTTCCAGGAGAGCGTGTGCTCACGGAGATCCCTTGCCGCGGCGACGTCCAATCCGAGTGTCGGCTCGTCCAGGAACAGGACCCACGGGTCATTCAGCAGGCCACGCGCGAAGTTGAGCTTCTGGCGCTGGCCGGTGGAGAGCGTGCGGACCTTCTGCTGGCGCTGCTCGGTCAGGCCGGTGATCTCGATCAGCTCGTCCACGCGGCGCCATCCTTCACGCGTCGGCAGGCCGTAGAACTGGCTGAACATCCAGAGCTGCTCGCGGACGGTGAGCAGGCCATACCCCGACTGCTCGCCCCCCGCCACCATGTTGATCACGCGCCGAATCTTCGCCGTCTCGTGGACCACGTCGAAGCCGGCGACCTTCGCCGTCCCGCTCGTCGGCAGGAGGAGTGTCGTCAGGATCTTGATCAGGGTTGTCTTGCCCGCACCATTCGGACCCAGCAGGCCGAAGTACTCGCCTGGCTCGACGTCGAGGTCAACGCCGCCGAGGGCCGTCACGGGAGTCGGCTTGGCCTTGTAGACGCGGGTCACCCCGCGGGCGTGGATGGCGAGTTCGTCAGGCATCGAAAGACAGCACGTGCTCAAGCAGGCGGGGGGGGGGGCGGGAGAGGGATGGTAACACCGGTCACCATCGTCGCGAATACGTCATCGTCGCAGGCAGCCAATGCCCACTCAGCTGAAGTTTGCCTCTCCGTCGCACTCGCCGGGGCCGTGCTCGCAGTCGGCGGAGAGAAAGGCGGCGCCGGCTATCGAGAGGAGCGCTTCCCGGACCTCGATGTCATTTGCCGCCAGCGGAATCGATTGCAGGGCGAACTCCACGCGTGCCCCGAGGGTACGGCTCACCGATTCACTCACGGCGAACATGCGCCATTCGCCGTCACCGTCCCAGATGATGATGCCGCATCCCCTGACCGCAACCGAAAACATCGTTCCTGCCACCTCGTCCGGGCAACATCCCGGGCCGATTGCCATCATCTGGTGTGGCAATCGGCCCGGGTCCCCATATGTCTCCCCCCGATCCCCCTGGTCGGCACACGGTACCGATGTCCCAGTACCATGCGCCGCCCGTGACGACATGACAATCGTGACTAACCACCCCCATCCGGATACTTCCGCCATGTTTGCCGCCATTCGTCACGGTACGCCCCGCTGGGCAAGTGCCAAACCGAACAGGCGTTCGCATCGGTCCCGTTCCTGCTACGATGAACGTCCGATGCCCTCCGACAAGATCGTGGTCCGCGGCGCGCGCGAGCACAACCTCAAGAACGTCGACGTGGAGATGCCGCGTGATCGGCTCATCGTCATCACCGGGCTCTCCGGCTCCGGGAAGTCGAGCCTTGCCTTTGACACCATCTACGCCGAGGGCCAGCGCCGCTACGTCGAGTCGCTGAGCGCGTACGCGCGGCAGTTCCTGGGGCAGATGGAGAAGCCGGACGTCGACCAGATCGACGGGCTCAGTCCCGCAATCAGCATCGACCAGAAGGGCGCGTCGCGGAATCCGCGGAGCACCGTCGGGACCGTCACCGAGATCTACGACTACCTGCGTCTGCTGTTCGCGCGGATTGGCCGCATGCACTGTCCGGTCTGCGGGCGGGAGATCCAGCGCCAGACCGTCGAGCAGATGGTCGACCAGGTCTATCGGCTGCCCGAGGGCACGCGCGTGATGCTCATGGCTCCGCTCGTCCGCGACAGGAAGGGCGAGCACGAGAAGCTGCTCGCCGGCGCCAAGCAGGCGGGATTCGTCCGCGTCCGCGTCGACGGCGAACTGCGAGACCTGGACGAGGAGATCAAGCTCGACAAGAAGTACAAGCACAGCATCGAGGTCGTCGTCGATCGGCTGGTGGTACGGACGGCCGGCGACGACGGTGCGGAGCGTCCCGACGCGAGCCGCATGGCCGACTCGATCGAGACGGCCCTGCGCATGACGGACGGGCTCCTGCTCCTGAATCTCCCTGATGCGCCGCCGAAGGAGGCCGACCGGCTGTACAGCGAAAAGTACGCGTGTCCGGAACACGGCGGCTCCTTCGAGGAGCTGGCGCCTCGCAACTTCAGCTTCAACTCGCCACACGGCGCCTGCCCGGACTGCACCGGGCTTGGCTCGCGTCTCGAGATCGATCCAGACCTCGTACTGCCGAACGACGAGCTCTCGATCGATGAGGGGGCTGTGCTGCCCTGGCGCCGGATGGCTGCAACGGAGAGCTGGTTCAGCAAGATCCTGGAGGCGGTCGCCGAGCACTACCACTTCCGTACTGATGTCCCGGTTCGTGACCTGTCGGACGACGCGCGGCGCATCATCCTGACCGGCAATCGCGGGGAGCGAATCGGCGTTCGCTACCGAGCGCGCAACGGGAACATCCACACGTTCAAGACGACCTTCGAGGGGATCATCCCGAACCTGACGCGGCGCCACCGCGAGACAGGCTCGGACAACATGCGTGCCGACTACGAGCGGTACATGACGAACAAGCCGTGCCCGACGTGTAACGGGATGCGCCTCAAGCCGGAATCACTGTCCGTCACGGTGGCCGGCAAGAACGTCATCGAGACGACGCGCCGATCCGTGACGGATGCACTGGCCTGGTACGACGCCCTGCCGGAGCGCCTGACCGAGCGCGAGAACACGATTGCGCGGCAGGTGCTGAAAGAAATTCGGGGGCGGCTGGGCTTCCTGGTCGATGTCGGGCTCGATTACCTGACACTCGACCGCGCCTCGGGCACGTTGAGCGGCGGTGAGGCGCAGCGGATCCGGCTGGCCACGCAGATCGGCTCGAGCCTGATGGGCGTGCTCTACATCCTGGACGAGCCCTCCATCGGGCTGCATCAGCGGGATAACGCCCGGTTGATAGCGACGCTCGTGCGGCTGCGCGAGCTCGGCAACACGTTGCTGGTGGTCGAGCATGACGAGGAAACGATCCGAGCCGCGGACTGGGTCGTCGATATCGGTCCCGCGGCGGGAGAGCACGGCGGCCGGCTCATTCACTCCGGGCCGCTTGACGCTTTGCTGGAGAACCGCCGCTCGATCACCGGCGCGTACCTCCGGGGGGAGAAGGCCGTGCCGATTCCCTCCACGCGGCGCAACGGCAAGCGAGACGCGCTCGTCGTTCGGGGCGCTCGGGAGAATAACCTGAAGGGTGTGGACATCGCCTTCCCGTTGGGCCGATTCGTTGCGGTGACGGGAGTCAGTGGGTCCGGCAAGTCGAGCCTCGTGACCCAGATCCTGCACCCGGCCCTGGCACAGCGAATCTGGGGATCGCGAGAACCCGCGGGCAAGCACGATCGGATCGAGGGGGTGGAGCTGATCGACAAGGTGATCCAGATCGACCAGTCGCCGATCGGCCGCACGCCTCGCTCGAATCCCGCGACCTACACCGGGCTCTGGGGACCTTTGCGCGAGATGCTGGCGGCCGTGCCGGAATCCCGGTTGCGCGGGTACAAGCCGGGTCGGTTCAGCTTCAACGTCAAGGGCGGACGCTGCGAAGCGTGCCAGGGTGCCGGGATCGTCCAGATCGAGATGCACTTCCTGCCCGACGTCTACGTGCCGTGCGAGGTCTGCAAGGGAAAGCGTTACAACCGCGAAACGCTCGAGATCCACTACAAGGGCCGCAATGTCGCTGAGATCCTCGAGATGACGGTCGAGGAGGCGCTGAAGTTCTTCGAGGCCGTGCCGTCGATCCGGAACAAGCTCCAGACGCTGTTCGACGTCGGTATGGGGTATGTCCATCTCGGCCAGCCGGCGACGACCCTGTCGGGCGGCGAGGCGCAGCGGGTCAAGCTAGCCACGGAACTGTCGAAGCGAGCGACGGGCAAGACGTTCTACATCCTCGACGAGCCGACCACCGGCCTCCACTTCGACGACGTGGCTCGCCTGCTCCAGGTCCTCTCACGGCTCGTCGAGAGCGGCAACACGGTCATCGTCATCGAGCACAACCTCGACGTGATCAAGACCGCCGACTGGGTGATCGACCTCGGCCCCGAGGGCGGGGACAAGGGTGGCGAGCTCGTGGCTGCGGGCACTCCCGAAGATGTGGCCAGGGTGGCGGCATCGCATACCGGCCGATACCTCCGTCCGGTCCTTGGCATGATGGAGGAGCCGCCGGTCGGACCCGAGGAGCCGCGACGTCGACGTCGCGAGCCGGTGGCCGCCGCCACCTGACGGTCGAGACACCGGGCTGCCCTCACGCCGAGTGGCGCCTCGCCGCATCAAGTCGGTGGTCGAAACGGGCGATCTATCCGCGGACGGTGCCGAAGCCCATTTCGGCGAGAAACGGTGACGGGTGAGCCGGGTCGAAGCCGAGGATGAGCTGGCGGGTGGCCCGTGTAAGCGCGACATAGGCGAGGCGGCGTTCCTCCTCCAGCGCGCGGTCGGGGTCGTCCGCATCGAGGAGCGAGCGTCGGTTCGGGATCCGATCCGCTTCGAAGCCGACGAGCACGACGGTCTCCCACTCACGGCCCTTGGACGCATGCACGGTCGCGAGCTCAACCGTCGCGCTCGGGTCTCGCAGGCCGGCAATTCGTGTTCGCGCGGCATCGTAGGCCGCTACGAACGAGGGCATCAGCGAGAAGCCGGTCGACCAACCGAGCATGGCATCGAGCGCGGCGTGGTCGTCGTCCCCGAGCAGGTCGGACGCCGGGTCATCGCGTGACCAGCCGCAGCCTGCTCGCAGGCGGCGAAGCACGTGGAACGGATGCTCCGGCGTGTCAAGCGGACGGGCAGCCTCCACGAGGGCGATGATTCGCTCATTCTCCACGATGGGCGCGATCGCGGTCCGGTGTCGGATGCCGCCGTGTACGAGCGCCAGGAGGATGGGAGTCAGCTCGCCACGGGTCCGCGAAAGGAAGCACAGCGACCGGCCGGCGGCGTCCTCGACGGTCGAAAGGCGCACGAGTGCATCGGTCCAGGCCGGTCCGGCGCTGTTCCATGCCGCGATCGCCGTATCGGTGTCAGCTGCGGCGGCGGGCGCTCGAATTGGTTTGTCGAAGCGCTCGCGGTTGACTGCGACCATCTGGGCAGAGGCGGCGACGACCGCTGCCGGGCAGCGGTAGTTCGTGGCCAGCATCACGCGACGTGCAGCGGGATAGTCGAGGGAGAAGCGCAGGATGCGGCGCACGTCGGCCAGGCGCCACGCGTAGATCGTCTGGTCGTCGTCGCCGACCACGAACAGGTTGTCCTCGGGCGTGGCGAGCAGTCGAACGAGCCTGAGCTGCGCGGCGTCCACGTCCTGGAATTCATCGACGCAGACGTGACTGAAGCGCGACTGCCACCGCAGGCGGAGACGAGGATCGGTCTCGAGCAGGTCGCACGCCCGCACGACGAGGTCATCGAAGTCGACTGCCCCTCGGATGCGCAGCAGATCCGCGTATGCCTGCAGGACCGGGCGTGCTTCGTCGGGCGGGGGGCGTCCTTCGATCTTCCAGGCCGAGAGGTAGGTATCAAGCTGCGATGGCTCGGCTGTTCCATCTGTCGGCGCATCAAGCATCACGCGGCGTCGTGCTGCTCGAAGCAGTGGGAGGCGGTCCGCGACAATGTTGTGGCCCTCGTCCGCGTCAAGCAGCACCTGGCGCGCAAGGGCGTGCAGCGTTCGCACCTCGATCGATGTGGCCGCGGGGAGCGAAGCCGCCAGTCGGCGTTTGACCCGCACGGCGAGGTCCAGGGCCGCATCACGGTTGAAGGTGACAACGCAGATTCGCTCCGGCGACACGCCCCGTGAGAGCAGCACCGCCAGCCGAGCGACCATGGTGGTTGTCTTGCCGCTGCCCGCGGGCGCGATGATCTGCGCCGGTCCGTCCGGCAGGATCGCCGCGGCGCGCTGCTCCGGGTCGAGCACCGCCAGGATCGCGTCGACCGCGAACGAAGGGGCAGCGGAGATGGCCATGAGCTCATCATCGGGGCGCCCGATTACCAGCCGATCATCGGCGGCTTATCGGTCCAGGCCGTATCCTTTCCGGCGCCGCCCAGCTGACCATTGAGGACCGAGCAGACCCATGAGCCAAGCGTGAGACGACAGGCCCAATCCGCCGATGGTGACGACACCGTTCCCTATGACCGAGAGCTGATCCGGTCGGGCGGGGCGTCCCAGCGCGGAGAACGACGGCGACAGGCAACGTTCAAGCCACCCCCCCGCGGCCGTGTTCCTCGAGCTCGTCGCCGAGGATCCGTGGGCCGAACGCTGAGGATCATGCTTCTCCTCGCGCTCGTCGTCGTCGTGGTCGGCGGCCTCCTGCTCTTCCTGCGTGCCGCGTCATTCAATGCGGCCGTCTCGAGCGCTCCATTCCCATCGACGGCGCTCCTGGGGGACCTGAATGGCAGCGAGCGCGTGAATGTGCTGATGGTCGGCTATGGCGGAGGTGACCATAAGGGCCCCTACCTCGCGGATTCGCTTCAGATCCTTTCGATCGATCCCGTCACCGACAGCACGACCACTATTCCCATTCCGCGCGACCTGTGGATCGAGGGGATCGAGGCGTTCAGCCAGAACGGCAAGGTCAACGAGGTCTATTCGGTCGGCCATGAATCTGTCGACGCGGGTGAGGCCGGGCGCCTCGACGGCGCGGGGTCCCTCATGGCCGAGGTGCTTTCTCAGGTGACCGGTCTGGGGATCGACCATTGGCTCGCCATCGACTTCGACGGCTTCATGGAGATGGTGGATGCCGTTGGCGGGGTGACGGTCGACAACCCGGTCAGCTTTGCGTACACGAACACCGAAGCGCTCCACCAGGCCGAGCGGTGGGAATCAGGCAGCTTTCCGGTCGGTGAGATTTATCTTGACGGTGAGCAGGCGCTTGCCTACGCTCGCGCCCGCTTCACGAACGTTCCCAGCGAATCGACCGACTTCGCCCGCTCTGTGCGACAGGCTCGCATCTTCAGCGCATTGCGGAAGGAGCTGGGATCGGGCGGCATCGGCTCACTCGGACCCGGCCTGCGTCTGATGGATGCCATGGAGGGGCGGGTGCGTACCGACCTGTCGGCGATCGACCTGTTCCTGCTCTCGTCTCACCTTTCCAGCGACCGGCGCGTCGAGCTCAGCGAGGACGTGGTGCTCACCGCGACCACCAACACCATCGGCCAGTACATCCTCCTTCCTGTCGGCTGGACCGGTCCGGGTGACTACGGGCGGCTTCAGTCATATCTCGCGACCGAGCTCGCTCGCCCGGTCGAGCCCGAGGGTGCCGATGCGCCGTAGCCGTCGGCTCCGGCTCGTCGATGTCCCGCGTCTGATCGTCGGGGGCGCCGTCCAGTTCGCAGGCTTGTTCGGCGGTCGATACCGCCGTACCGAGGGTGCGAATGTGCTGACCGTCGACGAGCACGGACGCATCCTGGCGGTGCGCACCACGTACCTCGGCCCCGGATGGATGCTGCCGGGTGGACGCATCGAGCGAGGGGAGACGCCCCATGCGGCAGCCGTGCGCGAGACCCTGGAGGAGACCGGGCTTCACGTCACCATCGAGCGGTTGCTCCTCGTCGACGCCCATCGGGCGCGCGATGTCAGCTTCGTGTTCGTGGCCACGCTTGACGGTGGCGTGCTCGAGCCGCAGTTCGGGGAGATCGCCGAGGTCGGGTGGATCAGCCGGGACGAGATTGCCCGCACGTCGCCGCGACTGGATCGGCTGATGGCTCTGCTCGATGAAGCCGGAGACGGCGTGACATACGTTGGGCTGGACGTGACTTCGCTTGCCGACACATCAGGCCGAGCGGTTCACGACTGAGCCGACAAGTGCACGTGCGACTCGTGGACGAGGCAGTATCTCCTCGCAGCGTTGGTGTGCCTGCCGACCCGACATACCAGCACCGGTCCACTGCGAGAGCCGATCGAGCTCAGAACCCGTCCACTACCACGCTTAGAATCGGTCCATGAGTCTCCAGCGCGCGATACCCGCAGCATTGCGCGCCAATCTGCGTCGGCTGCCGACGTCGCCCGGCGTGTACCTGATGAAGAACGCCGATGGCCGCGTGCTCTACGTGGGCAAGGCCGACGCGCTCCGTAACCGCGTCCGGTCGTACTTCACCGCCCGCGGACCGGACGACGCGCGGATCAGCCGAATGGTGACCGAGGTGGTTGACGTCGAGTACATCGTCACCGATACGGTCAGTGAGGCGTACCTGCTCGAGAGCAACCTGATCAAGCAGCATCGCCCCCGGTTCAACATTCGGCTGCGCGATGACAAGAGCTACCCATTCGTGAAAATCACGCTCGCCGAGGACTTCCCGCGCATCGTCCGGACGCGGAGGCTCGTGCGTGATGGCAGTCGCTACTTCGGTCCGTACGCCAGCGCCAGCAGCGTCGATGAAACCCTGAAGCTGCTGCGCAAGATCTTTCCGTTCCGGACCTGCAATCTCGACATCCCCGAGGGCAAGCGGGTGCTCGAGCGACCCTGTCTGCTCTATTACATCAACCGATGCCAGGGCCCGTGCATTGAGGCCATCCCGAAGCCGGAATACCGCGAGACGATTGGCCAGATCGTCGACTTTCTGGACGGCA
This sequence comes from Candidatus Limnocylindria bacterium, assembly GCA_038233215.1. Taxonomy (GTDB): domain Bacteria; phylum Chloroflexota; class Limnocylindria; order QHBO01; family QHBO01; genus JACDBZ01. The sequence continues at coordinate 71,611 of JBBSML010000007.1, read as the reverse complement.
AACAGGAGCCGATCGCGAACGATCTGCGTCACGAGATGGCCGGGCACAGCGAGGCGCTGCGGTACGAGCAGGCTGCCTCCACCCGCGACAAGCTCCGCGCCGTTGAGCGCACCATGGAGCAGCAGAAGATGGCTGCCTTCAGCCGGGCGGAGCACGACGTCATCGGCCTGGCGCGTCAAGAGGACGACGCCTGCGTGCAGGTCATGCAGGTGCGGAACGGCAGGCTCATCGGGCGCGAGCATTTCATGGTCGAGGGTGCCCGCGACGTGGCCGATGCGGAGGTGCTCGGCTCATTCCTTCAGCAGTACTACGCCAGCACCGATGCGCTCCCGCGCGCCCTTCTCACTCCGCTCATGCCGTCCGAGGCGGATGGTCTCGCCACCTTCCTGGCAGATCGACGTGGCGTGCGCGTGACGATCACGGTTCCCGAGCGCGGGGAGAAACGCCGGCTGGTGGCGATGGCGACGGGGAACGCGGTCGAGGCGCTGGCCCGAGAGCGGGCGGAATGGATGGCCGATACCGCCAGGCGAGACGAGGCGCTGGGTGAGCTCGCCTCGGCGTTGGGACTTTCGAAGCCGCCCGAGCGCATCGAGTGCTACGACATGAGCAACATCCAGGGCACCTCGGCGGTCGGGTCGATGGTCGTCTTCATCGACGGACGTCCTGAGCCGAAGGAGTACCGTCGCTTCCGCATCCGATCCGGCGACACGCCGGACGACTTCCGCATGATGGCCGAGGTCCTGCGCCGCCGATTCAGCCGCGTCGCGAAGCTTCGTTCCGAGACCGGCGCGCTCTCGCTCGACGCGGTGGGTGCGGACGAGGTTCCCGAGGATGATGCGGATCGCCCGCGCGAGGCGGGATGGGCGGTACCCGACCTCGTCATCGTGGACGGCGGAAAGGGCCAGCTCTCGGCGGCCGTCGGCGTGATGCACGATCTCCGTATCACCGACGTGCCGCTATCCGGCCTGGCCAAGCGGTTCGAGGAGCTCCACCTGCCCGGTCGTGCGGCGCCGGTCGTGCTGCCGCGTCGATCGCAGGCGCTGTATCTGGTGCAGCGCATCCGCGACGAGGCGCATCGGTTCGCGATCACCTATCACCGCGACGTCCGTGGTAAGCGGGCACTCCGCAGCGAGCTCGATGACATCGCCGGTATCGGTCCCGGTCGAAAGAAGCTGCTCCTCAAGCGCTTCGGTTCGGTCCGCCGCATTCGGGAGGCGTCCGTGAGCGAGGTGGCGGACACGCCGGGAATCAGCCGCGATCTTGCCGAACGCCTGAAAGCACATCTTGCCCGCGAGGGGATGCTGGCATAGCAGCTATACTCATCGTCGCCCGCCGCTGGTGAAGCGGCGCGTTTCGTGTCCGGCATACCGGGCCGACACGAGATTCCACATGACCGAGGACGCAACGACCGACATATGACCTGGCGTCGCATCGCCCCGTGGTTCATCGGGGTGGTCGCCCTCGTGGCGATCTTCATCGACCTGCCGCGCACGACGCTCGGCCTCTCCTGGCTGCCCGACGAGGTCGCGGGGGTCGAGTTCCGTACCGTGTTGGGTTTGGACCTTCAGGGGGGCTTGCGCGTCACCTTGGAGGTCGAGCCGCAGGCGGATACCGAGATCACCGATGCGGACGTCGAGGTCGCGCGCGATACCATCGAGCGCCGCGTGGCGGGCATCGGCGTCAGCGAGCCCCAGGTGCGCACCGAGACTGCCGGCGATGGCTCGCGACGAATCGTGGTCGAAGTGCCCGGCGTCAACGATCCGGCCCAGGTACGCGACCTGGTCGGGTCCACCGGACAGCTCCAGTTCATCGACCCGATGGGTCAACAGCTGGCCCGTGACCAGGACATCGGTCCGCTGCTCGAGCAGGGCGTCGTCGCTGAGCTCTTCAATGGAGGCGAGATCGTTCAGGGCAGCGTGGCTCCGGATGTCGGCTCAGGCAATCAGATCGGCGTCTCGTTCAGCCTCTCCGATGCCGGCAGTGACACGTGGTGCCAGTTCACGACCGCCAACGTTGGTCGCCCTGGACCGATCGCGCTCGATGGCCGGGTGATCACCACGCCGGACATCAACACCGCCATCTGCGGCGGTACGACGATCATCACGGTCGGGACCGCGACACCCGAGAACGAGATCGAGCGGACCAGCCTGTTCAACACGCTCCGCTTCGGCGCCCTGCCTGTCTCGCTCAACGAGATCGGCTTCGACGACGTTGATCCGACGCTCGGCGCGAACTTCCTCGTCCAGGCCCTGATCGCGGGTGGCGTCGGCCTCTTGCTGGTGATGCTCTTCATGGTCGCCTACTACCGGCTGCCCGGACTGCTTGCCGCCTTTGCGCTCGTCTTCTATACGCTCGTCATTTACGCCATCTTCCGCCTCATCGGCGTGACGCTGACGCTCGCCGGCGTTGCCGCCTTCATACTCAGCATCGGTATGGCCGTCGACGCCAACATCCTCATCTTCGAGCGCATGAAAGAGGAGATCCGAGCCGGTAAGACCCTCGGACCGGCCATCGAGGCAGGCTTCAACCGCGCCTGGTCGAGCATCCTCGACTCGAATGTGGCATCCATCCTCGTCGCCGGCTGGCTCTACTGGCAGGGCACGACCGTCGTCAAGGGCTTTGCGCTCGTGCTCATCGTTGGTGTGCTGGTCAGCATGTTCAGCGCCGTCACGGTGACGCGCACGCTGCTCCGCTTCGTGACCCGAACGAGCTGGGGCCGCCGCCTCGAGCTGTACCACGTGGAGCGCTGAGCAAATGTATGACATCGTCGGCAAGCGCAACCTGTGGTTCGTCATCAGCGCGATCCTCACCATTCCCGGACTGCTATTCATTCTCCTCGGCGGCCTCAGGCCATCGATTGACTTCACCGGTGGCACGGAGTGGGAGGTCCGCTACGCCGATGAGCCGACCGCCGCCGAGATGACCGCCACGCTCGCCGAGCTCGGCTACGAGGACGCGCTCGTCACGCAATTGCCCGACGGCGTCGTTCGCATTCGCACGGAGCCGATCGACCTCATCCCCGCCGAGACGCTCGCACCATCGGCATCTGCGTCGATCGAGCCATCGGCCAGCGTCGAGCCATCGGCCAGCGTCGAGCCATCCGTGAGCGCTGAGCCCTCGGCGTCCATCGAGCCATCCGCCAGCGCCGAGCCGTCGGCGTCGGGATCCGTGAGTCCATCCGCGGAGCCCTCACCCGGCCCGATCGCCGAGGGGACCGAGTTCGCGGATCTCCAGGAGGAACTCGAGGGCATCTTCGGGCCCGGCGATCCACAGAGCCTGCGAACCGTCGGACCCATCATCGGGGTTGAGCTGATCCGAACCTCGGCGATCCTGATCATCATCGGCGAGCTGTTTCTCCTTGGTTACCTGTGGATGCGCTTCGGGTTCCGTTTTGGCACCGCGGCGATCGTCGCGTTGCTCCATGACGTCATCCTGGTGGTCGGCACATTCGCCATCCTTGGCTTCTTCTTTCACGTCGAGTTCGACGCGCTCTTCGTCACCGCGTTGCTCACGATCATCGCGTTCAGCGCGCACGACACGATCGTCGTGTTCGACCGGATCCGTGAGAATCGGATTCGTCACGCCGGCGAGTCGTTCGGCGCCATCGTCAACCACTCCATTCTCCAGACGATGAGCCGCTCGATCATCACGTCGATCACCGTGGCGGTCACGCTCGGTGCGCTCGTGCTGCTCGGTCCTCCGACCATTCGCACGTTCGGCCTCGCACTGCTCCTCGGCGTCGTCAGCGGGACGTACTCGTCGATCTTCAACGCGGCTCAGATCCTGGTCGCCTGGAACGAGTGGGACGCCCGCCGACGGTCACGCAGCGGCGTGGCCAAGCCGGTCCGCAGCGCCTCTCGCTGAGCCGATAACCGAACGGTAAGCCGCGGAAAATCCACCGCGACTACCATGGCCGGGTGATTGCTCCCCGCCTGGAATGGCTGCTTCCGGCCCCCGTGGCTGAGCCTCCCGCGTTTGTAGGCTTCGGCCGCCCGGTCGCCACCCTCCTCGCTCGTCGCGGCTTCCGCGATGACACGGATCTCCAGGCCTTTCTCCAGGCCGGCGCTGGCGCCCTGCACGACCTGTCGCACATGGCCGATGCGGACCGCGCGCTGGACCGGATCGACGCCGCTCTTGCATCTGGCGAGCGAATCGCGATCTGGGGCGACTATGACGCCGATGGGATGACCGCGATCGTCGTCTGGGTCACCGCGCTTCGTCGACTGGGAGCAGACCCCATTCGATACGTCCCTTCCCGAATGGCCGAGGGCTATGGGCTGTCGGAGAGCGGGCTCCGCCAGTTGGCCGATGCCGGTGTGCGCCTCGTCATCACCTGCGATTGCGGTGTGAGCAATGCAGACGAGGTCGAGGTGGCGCGTTCGCTGGGACTCGACGTCGTCATCACCGACCACCATCTCCCACCGCCGGTCCTGCCGCGCGCCGTCGCGGTGGTTGATCCGCATCGGCCCGACTGCGCCTATCCGGACGTGGATCTCACTGGCGCCGGACTGTCGTACAAGCTCGCGGCCGCGCTGCTCGCCCGCCATGGACTTCCGACCGATGGCCTGGCGGCGGTTGCGGCGATCGGCACGGTTGCCGACATGGCGCCGATGACTGGTGAGAGCCGCGCCATCGTCAGGCTCGGGCTCGATGAGCTGGCGTCAACGTCGCACGCCGGGCTGCGGGCACTCCTGACTCGTTCCTGCGAAGCCCCCGGACAGACGACCGCCCGAGACCTGGCGTTCGGCGTCATTCCGCGTATCAATGCGGCCGGGCGGATTGCCGATGCGGAGCTCGCGATGTCGCTGCTCCTCGAAACCGATCCTGCGCGGGCCGATGCGATCGCGGGCGAGCTGGAGATCGTTCACGAACGACGGCGTGAGATGACCACCGTGGCGATCGATGCCGCTCGTCTGCTGGCTGCCGCGCTCCCCGGTGACTCTCCGCTGGTCGTGCGGGATGATGCCTGGGCACCAGGCCTGCTCGGGCTGATCGCCGGCCGTCTCGCGGATGAGCTGGCGCGTCCCGTGGCGGCCGTGGCCCTCGTCGGCAACGAGGTGCGTGGCTCGGTGCGCGCGCCTGTCGACTTCCACGTGGGCGCGGCGCTCGAAGCATGTGGTGAGCACCTGACGAAGCGTGGCGGCCACGCGGCTGCCGGTGGATTCAGCCTGCTGCCTGCGGACTGGGATGCGTTCGCGACGACCTTCGGGAACCTCGCGCGGCCGCTCGGTGCGGGGCCCGGCGCCGAGGTACAACGGCCGGGGCGGCAGACGATCGACCTCGTCCTACCCGCTCGCTTCCTCGATTGGGAGCTGGCCGACCAGCTGACCCGGCTGGCTCCGTACGGTCCCGGTCATCTCGAGCCGGTCATCGCCGTCACCGGGCTGCGCGTCGGCAGCGTCCGTCGAGTGGGAGCACGCGAGGGCCATCTCGCCTTTCGCATGCTGCGTGGCATCGAGACGGTCGACGCCATCGCCTTTGGGATGGATGCGGAACGGCGGATTCCGGTGGAGGGGTGTCTCGTCGATCTCGTGGGCACGCTCGAGCGCGACACCTTCGGTGGCATGGCGCGTCTGAGGCTGCGGGTTGTCGATTACGCCGATTCCGCGGTCAGCCCGTTGATCGCCCGTCGCCTGCCGCAGCTCGAGCTGGCGCGTGCCGGATGAGCTCGCCCCTGGTGCGGCTTCGGGAGCGGCGCCATGCCGTGGGCGCACCGCTCTGCCTTGGGATCGACCCGCACCCCGACCACCTTCCTGACCAGCTGCCGCGAACGGTTCATGGCGTCGAGGCGTTCGCCCGGGGCGTGATCGAGGCGGCCGCGGAACACGCCGTGGCGGTAAAGGTCAACGTGGCGTTCTTCGAGGCATTCGGTGCCATGGGCTGGGCCGCTCTGGAACGGGTGCGCCGCGACGTCCCGCGCGCGATGCTGTGCATCCTCGACGCCAAGCGCGGTGATATCGGCTCGACGGCCGAGCGCTACGCGGCCGGCCTGCTCGGCCACCTCGACGCTGATGCGGTCACGCTCTCGCCCTACCTCGGCGAAGACGCGATCACCCCGTTTCTCGAGGTTCCGGAGCGGCTCGTCTTTCTGCTGGCGAGAACCAGCAATCCGTCGGCAGCGGCGCTCCAGGAGCTGGTCGTGGACGGAGAGCCTCTCCATCTCCGGGTGGCGCGCTGGGCGGCCGCCACCTGGCCGGGTGGCCGGGTGGGATTGGTGGTCGGTGCCACGGCGCCACGGGAACTCGGCCAGCTGCGGAACGCGGTGCCAGGTCCGGCCTTCCTGGTGCCCGGGGTCGGAACGCAGGGCGGTGATCTGGCGGCGGCGGTGGGCACATGTGACGGTCGCTGGGCCCCCGGAGTCGTCTCGGTTTCGCGTGCGATCGCAGGTGCGTCTCGCGGGACCAATTGGCAGCTGGCGGCTGCCACTGCCGCCAGGGAGCTCCGGGACCTGATGCGGGAGGCGGTGCTACACTCCCAGACCGGTGCTGCTGAGCGGCTCCACAGCGGAGGTTCCTGACGATATGCCGATTCCTGGACCAGCGGAGCTCATCGTGTTGCTGGTGATCGTCCTGATCATCTTTGGCCCCGGCAAGCTGCCCGACATCGGCAATGCGGTCGGGAAGGGAATTCGTGAATTCCGCAAGGCGTCCAACGACCTGGAAGAGTCGGTGCGGGGCGAGCCCAAGCAGACATCCACGGATGACCGCCCGGCGCGCGATACCACCAAGCACTGAGGTCGTCCACCTCTCGCCCGCCAGGGCCGACCGAACGTGACGCTCGAGGCGCCTCGGACCGACGAAGCGACCATGAGCCTGCTGGAGCATCTCGAGGAGCTCCGCAGCCGCATCATCGTGATCGCCATCACGGTCGTACTCGGCGGGATCGTCGGCTTCTTCCTCTCAGAGGCGATCATCGGGATCCTGCGAGCCGCGCTTCCTGAAGGAAAGCAGACGCTGATCCAGATCAGCGTGGGCGAGTCGCTGGCGGTGCGCCTGCGCGTGGCCCTGTACGTGGGCATCGCGATCGCGGTTCCGGTGATCCTGTACCAGGTTTGGCGGTTCGTGACGCCGGGCCTGACCCGCCACGAACGGCGACTCATCTGGCCGCTCCTCATCGCATCGGTGCTTCTCTTCGCCTTGGGCATCGGCCTTGGGTATTTCGTCCTTCCCTTCGCGCTCGACTTTTTGCTCTCGCTCACGCTGCCCGGCGTCGAGGACCAGCTTCGTCTCAGCGAGTACGTGAGCTTCGCCTCGACCGTCATGCTCTCGTTCGGCCTCGCCTTCCAGTTCCCTGTGCTGCTCCTCCTGCTCGCCCGGGTCGGCATCCTCAACTACCGATTCCTTTCGTCGCGGAGGCGCTGGGCGGTCTTGGTGATCGTCGTGTTCGCCATTGTCGCCACGCCGGGCGGCGACCCATTGAGTTCGATCGTGCTCTCTCTGGTGATGTATGTCCTGTTCGAAGGGACCCTCCAACTGATCCGCAAGGTTCGACCATGAGCGTCTCGCTGCTGACCGATGCGGCCATGGATCTCCACGCGACGGCCGACCACCCGGAGCGGCCCGAGCGCCGCGCCGCTGTGGCTTCCGGCATCCGCGATGCCGCGGGTGACGACCTGGTGGAACCGGCGGTCGAGCCGATCGATCGCGCTACGCTCGAGCTGATCCACGACCCGGCCTATCTGTCGCTGCTCGAAGAGGCGGAAGTGCACGGCGGCTGGCTCGACGCCGACACGTACCTGGTGCCGGGCTCGCTTCACGCTGCACGGCTCGCGGCCGGGGCCACGCTCCAAGCGGCCCTGGCCGCGGCCACCGGCCGCGCTGAAGTGGCGTTCGGGGCGGTCCGTCCGCCGGGGCACCATGCATCGCGTGGGCGGGGGAGCGGATTTTGCCTGATCAATAACGTGGCAATTGCGGTGGCCGGGCTGCGTATGCGTGGCGTCGCGGAGCGGATCGCCATCATCGATTGGGACGTGCATCACGGTGACGGGACGCAGGCGATCTTCGACGCCGATGCGGACCTCTGCTACGCCTCAACCCACCAGTCGCCGCTCTACCCGGGAACCGGCGACCGACGTGACGTGGGCACGGGAGCCGCGGCGGGGACGATGCACAACCGGCCGCTGGCGCCGGGCAGTGACGACGAGGCGTTCGTGGCAGCTTGGCGCGATGAGCTGCTGCCGGCCATCGAATCGTTCGCACCCGATGTGGTCCTGGTCTCAGCCGGATACGACGCGCACCTCGACGACCCGCTCGCGTCCCTCGAGGTGACCGAGCTTGGCTACGAGGAGGTGGCCCGGCTGGTCGGTTCGCTCAGCGTTCGGCTGGGGACGGGCGGCGTGGCCCTGAGCCTGGAGGGTGGCTACGACCACGACGCCCTGCGCGCGGCGTCCGCGGCAACGGTACGCGGCATTCTGGCCGGCCGGGCCGCCGCTGGAGATCGGGCCTGACGGCGCGGCTATACTCGGATCCCGGTACGAGTTCGGAGAGGGCAGGTGGTACGCAGCGCAGCGATCCCGGGCGTTTCAGCGGGGGTGGAGCCCTCACGCGCCCCTGAGTCGGACGCAGCGACCGAGCACCTTCTCGTCATCAGCGGCCTGTCCGGCGCGGGCAAGAGCCAGGCGAGCAAGCTGTTCGAAGATCTCGGCTATTCGTGCATCGATAACCTGCCGCCGGCACTGCTCGATGATTACCTCGCACTGCGGCACGCTGAGCCGGCCCGCTATCGACGGTCGGCGCTCGTCCTCGATATTCGTTCGGGCGACCCGGCACCCGCGATCGAGCGTGCGGCGTCCGCGCTCGCCTCGCGGGGCTCGAAGCTGGAGGTCATCTACCTCGAGGCGACTGACGCCAGCCTTGTCAGTCGCTTCAGTGAGACGCGGCATCGCCATCCCCTCCAGGCGACGCGCAGCGGCGTGCAGGCAAGCATCGCGGAGGAGCGGCGCCGGCTTGCCCGGACGCGGGACCTGGCGAACCACGTCATTGATACGAGCGGTCTCTCGATCGGGCAGCTCAAGGAGCGGTTGTTCGCCGTCATGCCTCGCGCTGCGAGCTCCGACGAGCTTCGCATCGATATCGTGACCTTCGGCTTCAAGTACGGGATCCCACTCGAGGCGGACCTGGTGTTTGACGTCCGCTTCCTGACGAACCCGTACTGGGACCCGCAGCTGAAGCCCCTGTCCGGGCTCGAAGAGCCGGTCCGTGACTTCGTGCTCGGCCAGCCCGCAGCCCGTCGCTTCATTGAGCTGGTGACCGAGCTTCTCGAGCTCACCGTGCCGGCCTATCGCGCCGAGGGGAAGGAACAGCTCCGGGTTGCCCTCGGATGCACCGGCGGATATCACCGCTCGATCGCGCTGGCCGAGGAACTCGGCCGGCGGCTGGCAACGATGTCGGATGCGTCCGTGGCAGTCTTCCACCGGGAGCTGGAGCGATGAAGGGACCGCGTCTGCCGCGCTGGCTCTACCCGGGGATGCATCTCAAGCGCTGGCTCTTCCTCCTCCTCGCCGGCATCGCCATCCTGGGTCTGGGCGCCGCCATCTTCATCCGGGATCTGTATCGGCAGAACGCGGCTGATGAGATCGCGATCGTGTACTGGCTGACGGGCGCATGGCTCGAGCCGGAGATCCGTTCCGCATTGGTTGCGCTTCTCGGCGTCCTGCTGACCGGCATCGGCTTCTGGGGCCTCATGCGCTCGGTCGTGTCGCCGTTCGTCGAGCGAGGCGACAGCGTCATGGAGGTGCTCTACACGAAGCGCTACCTGGCTCGAGGACCGCGGATCGTGGCGCTTGGGGGTGGCACCGGGCTCTCAACGTTGCTGCGCGGGCTCAAGGGGTATAGCGCCAACATCACGGCGGTGGTCGCCGTTGCAGATGACGGCGGGAGCTCGGGGCGTTTGAGGCAGCAGCTCGGCATGGTGCCGCCCGGGGATATCCGCAACTGCATCGCCGCCCTGGCAGATGCGGAGCCCCTGATGACGCAGCTGATGCAGTACCGCTTTCCCGAGGGGTCAGGGCTGGATGATCATGCGTTCGGCAACCTGTTCATCGCCGCCATGACCGCCGTCACCGGCGACTTCGAGGAAGCGGTACGCCAGTCGAACCGGGTCCTCGCCGTCCGGGGCCAGGTGCTGCCTGCGACGAGCGTGCCGCTCAACCTGTCCGCTCAGCTGATGTCGGGACGGCACCTGTACGGCCAGGTCGGGATCTCGAAAGCCGAGGAGCCAATCGAGCGCGTCTTCATCGAGCCCGCCGATGTGCGGGCCACCCCGGAGGCGCTCGAGCGCATCTTCGAGGCCGATCTGATCGTCATCGGCCCCGGAAGCCTGTTCAGCAGCGTGCTGCCGAACCTCCTGATCAGCGACATTCGGGATGCGCTGACCGCCGCCACCGGGCTCAAGGTTTACGTCTGCAATGTCGCCACCCAGCCGGGTGAGACGGAGCACCTGACGGCCAGCCAGCACCTGCGCGCGCTCTTCGCGCATGTCGGCGAGGACCTCGTCGACTACGTCATCATCAACCGCAATACGGACGCGCGGCGGCCGGTCGGTTGGCGCTCTCAGCCGGTCGATGTGGATGTCCGGCGACTCGAGGAGCTCCCCGTCGTCATCGTCGAGGAGGATGTCATCGATCCCACAAACGCCCATCGCCACGATCCTGCGAAGCTGGCCACCGCCATCATGCGCCTCCAGCAGGAAGACCGCATTGAGCGACCCCGGCAGCGTCGCGTGAGGCGTCCGACGGCGAATGCCTCCTGAGCGCACCCGTGCTCCTCGCTGGTGAGGTGCGGGGCGAGCTCGCCCGCATCCAGCCCGCGCGGCCCTGCTGCCGGCGAGCCGAGCTCCTCGGCCTCATGCACGGAAGCGTCGACGATCGCCTGCGCACGCTCGACCACGCCACGGCACGAACAGCCGTCGTTTTGGCAGGCTCGCTGGGGGTCCGCGCCGACGCACCGCGTGTCCTACCCGCCGGGGAGCGCGGCCGGCATCCGGGGACGCGTCACCATATCGTCGTGGCAGTCTCGCGCGAGCAGCTGGGCACATGGCGGTGGGAGGAGGCTCCCGCGTGCGACCGCCGCTCATTCCTGCGGGGTGCCCTCCTCGGATCCGGGTCGATCTCGTTCGGTCGATCAGGATCGCACGTCGAATTCGTGCTGCGCAGCGCCGATGCCGCGGAAACGCTCCTAGCGCTCCTGGCGCAGATGGACATTCGCGGCCTGCTTGCGGCGCGGCGGGGAGCGCATGTCGTATACCTCAAAGGACAGGACCAGATCGCGGCCCTGCTCGGCCTCGTGGGCGCAAACCGTGGCGTGCTCGAGTTGGAAACCCAGCGTGTCGGTCGCGATGTCCGGGCCCGACTGAACCGCGTGGTCAACGCCGAAGGGGCCAACCTCGGCAGGACCGTGCACGCGGCCGACCTTCAGCTGCGCGCCATCGATCGGCTCGAGCGCGGCGGGATGCTGCCGCGCCTGACACCATCGCTGCGCGAGGTGGCCGCGCAGCGGCGTCTCATGCCGGATGCGGATCTTGACACCCTTGCCGGGGCCATCGGCATCAGCCGCTCCGCCACCAATCATCGCCTTCGACGGCTCATCGAGCTTGCCGGGGATGCGGAGGACTGATGCGGCCACCGATCATCGTCGGAAACTGGAAGATGAATCCGACGACCGTCGAGGAGGCGATCGCGCTCGCCGCCGCCGTGCAGAAAGGCGCACGCGCGGCGCCTTCCGTCACGACCGTCATCTGCCCACCGGCGATCTGGTTGGCCGATGTGCATCGTGCGGTCGGGCGGGATGGGATCGCCATCGGCGCGCAGACGATGCATTTCGAGGAGCGCGGCGCGTTCACCGGTGAGACGAGCCCGCTCATGCTGAACGGACTGGCCGAGTTCGTCATTCTGGGCCATTCGGAGCGACGGCTGTATGACGCGGAGACCGACGATCGGGTCGGGCGCAAGGTTGCCAGCGCGGTTGCCCACGGGCTGCGCCCGATCGCGGCGATCGGGGAGCGGGCGGAGGAACGCCGTGCCGGCAAGACCGTGGCCGTCATCGATCGCCAGGTGCGCGCAGCGATCGCCGGTCTCCCGGCACTCGGGGAGACCGGGTTGGTGATCGCGTACGAGCCTGTGTGGGCGATCGGCACTGGAGACGCGGCGTCGGCCGCGGATGCCCAAGCGGTGTGCGCGCAGATTCGTCAGATCTTGCGCGACACCGATCCGGATGCTGCGGATGCCATACAGATCCAGTACGGCGGCAGCGTGACGGCCGAGAATGCAGCTGAGCTCTTCGCGCAACCGGACATCGATGGCGCGCTCGTTGGTGGGGCGTCGCTCAAGCCGGACCAATTCGCCCCCATCCTGCGGGCGGCGGCCCTGGCGTGACGGTCACGCTCATCGTTCTCGACGGGTTCGGCATCGGCGACGACCCCGCGCGAAATGCGCTCGCATCGGCAGCGATGTGGAACTGGAACCGGCTGCTCGACGAGTGGCCGCATTGCCGGCTCGAGGCATCGGGGGAGGCCGTCGGTCTGCCGGTGGGCCAGATGGGCAACAGCGAGGTCGGTCACCTGAACCTGGGAGCCGGCTTTCGGGTGCTCCAGGATCTGCCGCGCATCAATGCATCCATTACCGACGGCAGCTTTTTCGAGAACGAGGCGCTCGTGACGGCATGTCGCGACGTGCTCACGCGGGGAAGCAGGCTGCACCTGATGGGCCTCGTCGGCCCCGGAGGAATCCACGCCATCGACGAGCACATCGTCGCCATGGTCGAGCTCGCGCATCGGGCCGGACTTCCGGCGGATCGCGTCCTCGTTCACGCCTTCACCGACGGGCGCGATACGCCGCCGCGCTCCGCCGACCAGTTCCTTCCTGCGCTGGAGTCGCGGTTCAACGGACATGCACGCGTGGCGACCGTCAGTGGCCGCTACTACGCCATGGATCGCGATAACCGGTGGGACCGGACCCAGCGCGCGTACGAGGCCATCGTCCGCGGCGAAGGGATGCGCGCCGCGTCGGCGACTGATGCGATAGCGGACGCGTATGCGCGGGGCGAGAACGACGAGTTCATCCTGCCCACGGCGCTCGACGGCGCGATGCGGATGGAGAGCGGAGACGTTGCGGTTCACCTCAACTTTCGCGCCGATCGGGCTCGACAGCTCTCGCATGCTCTGGCGTCCCGGGACTTCGCCGAGTTCGACCGTCGCGCCTCACCACGTGTATCGTTGGCGACGCTGACCGAGTACGAGTCTGCGAACGATCTTGACGTGACCGCCGCGTTCCCGCCCGTTGAGGCCGACTCGCTTGCCGCCCACCTCTCCCGTCTGGGGAAGCGACAGCTGCACATCGCCGAAACCGAGAAGTACGCGCACGTGACCTATTTCCTCAACGGTGGGGTGGAGGAGCCATTTCCGGGGGAGGATCGCATCCTTGTGCCTTCCAATCGCGAGGTCGCGACGTACGACCTTGCGCCAGAAATGAGCGCCGAAGCGATCACCGGCGCGGTGGTGGAGGCAATGGAGCGCGGCGGCCACGATTTCATCGTGGCCAACTATGCGAATCCCGACATGGTCGGCCACACGGGCATCTGGCGGGCCGCCGTTGAGGCGGCCGAGTTCGTCGACGGGTGCCTGGGGCGTCTGGCACGCACCGCACTCGGCACGGGCGGACCGCTGGTCATCACCGCCGACCATGGCAACATCGAGGAGATGCGCGACGCCGTCGGCGATCCGCAGACCAAGCACACGACGTCGCCTGTTCCGTTCGCCCTCGTCAGTGAGGCTCATCGGCGTGAACGCCTGCACGATGGGTCGCTTGTCGACGTTGCGCCCACGCTGTGCCAGCTGCTCGGAATCCCGGCCGGTCCGGCGATGACCGGTCGGAGCCTCATAGAACCGGGGCCGGCTCCCACCCGACCCTGACGCTCGAATCAACCGGACGTCTCTGCTAAACTGCGCCGGCAATGCAAGCCCCACTTCTTCTCGCCCAGATGATCTTGGCCATCGCGCTCATCGCGTCGATCCTGCTTCAGCAGCGGGGAACCGGCCTGGGTGGCGCCTTCGGTGGCGAGGTGACTGCCTACCGCAGCCGGCGCGGCATCGAGCGGACCCTGTTTCGCATGACCGTCCTGCTCTCGGTCCTGTTCGTCGCCTTCAGCCTGCTCAACCTGCTGCCGCAGAACTGAAGAGAGGCCGTGATATCATCGGCCCTCGCAATCGGAAACGCTCCGTTTGCGGCCGTGCCGAGGTGGCGGAATAGGCAGACGCGCTAGGTTCAGGACCTAGTGGCCGCAAGGTCGTGTGGGTTCAAGTCCCTCCCTCGGTACCACGCTCGGGCCCAGGTGGCGGAATTGGTATACGCGTACGTTTGAGGGGCGTATGAGGCAACTCATCCGGGTTCAAGTCCCGGCCTGGGCACCAATTCCTTCTTTTCAGACCGATGCGCCGCTTGCGCCGCTGCGAGCGGCGCTCTTCGTTTCTCCCAGCGACGCGCGACCCGTGGTGCGGGACTATCCGCCATTGAACGAGTGAGCCCTCGTGGATCGCGAGCGCGGGACCCGTGGTGCGGAGCTATCGGCCATCGGACGAGGCAGAACCGCGCGCCTGTCGGCAAGATGACCCGTCGGACCGGTAAATGGCACAAGAGACCACGCTTCATTGATCGTTAGCCTCGCCCTACGGGGCGGACCACGCTTCATTGGGCGTTTGCTCCTGCCCGCCACGTAGATCACGCCTCCCGCGCACGAAGACAGTGATACGCTCGAAACCGATACGGGCGGTTAGCTCAGCTGGTCAGAGCACCTCGTTTACACCGAGGGGGTCGGGGGTTCGAGTCCCTCACCGCCCACCAACAGCGGGCAAGGTCCATCGGGGCCACCCGAGGTGCCGTGGACTCGGTGACACTCGAGGACGTCCCGCAATGGGTGTTCTCCATCGAGCAGGCCGATCCGCCGGACGACATGATCGGCAAGCCTCACGTCGTCCGGGGGCCCGAGGACCGCGCGGAGCCATTCGAACCCGCACCCGTGTGTTGAACGTGTGCTCCGCGCGCGAAGGGCAGGGACGCACCGGCTGGTACGATGCCGCCGTCAAACGTCCCGAGCGCCAGGAGCCATCCTCAATGCCATTGTGGGTCATCATTCTGCTGATCGCGATCGCGGTCATCGTCGTCTTCCTGATCTTCACGTACAACGGCCTGGTCCGGTTGCGGAACATGGTCGACGAGGCTTGGAACCAGATCAGCGTTCAGCTCAAGCGGCGCCATGATCTGATCCCGAACCTCGTGAATGCGGTCAAGGGGTACATGGACTTTGAGCAGGAGACCCTGGCGAAGGTCATCGAGGCCCGATCCGCCGCGGTGAGCGCCCAGGCCGGCGGTCCCGGCAATGCGGGCCAGGCCGCGCAGGCGGAGAACTTCCTCACCGGGGCTCTCCGACAGCTGTTCGCGCTGGTGGAGAACTATCCCGATCTCAAGGCCAACGAGAACGTCATGCAGCTCCAGGAGGAGCTGACCACGACCGAGAACCAGATCGGCTTCAGCCGCCAGCATTACAACAGCACCGTCCGGGAGTTCAACACCGCAGTGCAGACCTTCCCGACCGTGCTCATCGCCGGGATGTTCGGCTTCCGCGAGCGCGATTACTTCCAGATCGCCGAGTCGGATGCCGCGGTTCCGGAGGTCAACCTGCGTTCGGCATAGGCCGATGACGGCCGAGAGGCGCCCGACGCCGACCATCTTCTACCGCGAGATCGAGCGCAACCGGCGCCGCAGCTGGTTTCTGGTCGCGATCGTGGTGGTCGTGCTCGGACTGCTCGGCGCCGCGATCGGCTACGCGACCGGGTTCGGCTGGGGCGGCGTGGTGATCGCGCTCGTGGTGGCGACCGTGATGAGCGTCGGCACCTTCTTCGCCGGTGACGCGCTGGTGATGGCCACCAGTGGCGCGCGCGAGGTTGATCGGGGACAGCCGGTGGAGCGCTACCGGCAGTTCGTGAACGTCGCGGAGGAGATGCGGCTTGCCGGTGGATTGCCTCCCCCACGGTTGTGGGTGATCGAAGACTCGGCGCCGAACGCGTTCGCGACCGGCCGCGACCCCGAGCATGCCAGCGTTGCCGTCACGACTGGCCTCCTCGACAAGCTGGACAGAGAGCAGCTCCAGGGCGTGATCGGCCACGAGATGAGCCATATCGGCAACCTCGACATCCGCTTCACGCTCCTGGTTGGTGTCCTCGTCGGCAGCATTGCCCTGCTCGCCGATTGGTTCCTGCGATTCACGTTCTGGGGCGGCGGTCGGCGTAGCAATGACTCTGACCGGGGCGGCGGTGGTGGGGGAGCGATGGCGCTCCTCTTCATCCTCGCTCTCGTGCTCGCTGTCGTGGCGCCGCTCATCGGGCGACTCGTCCAGGCGGCGGTCAGCCGCAGCCGGGAAAGCCTCGCCGATGCAACCGCCGTTGAGCTGACCCGGAATCCTGTCGCCCTGGCCCGCGCATTGCGCACGATCAGCGACGATTCCGATGTGCTCGAGGTCGCCAACCGCGCAACGCAGCATCTCTACATCGTCAACCCGATCAAGTCATTCGAGGAGCGGGCAACGTCACTGTGGGATACCCATCCCCCGATCGGCGAGCGGATCCGGGCGCTCGAGAATGTGGCCGGCGGCAGGAGTCCAGCTGTGCCCGCCGGGTAGTGCAGCCAAGGCCCGTCGCGCGCGCGCGGCTCGTGGCGCAGGTCGAGCGATTCCTGGATGGCCCGGCGACCTTCCTCGCGCTCGTCTTTGCCGTCGCCCTCGCCACCGAGCTGATCCTCACCGTGCAGGGTGATCCGGTCCCGAGCTGGCTGGGCACCGTACAACTCTTGATCTGGGGCTTCTTCGGTCTCCAGTTTGCGCTCGGCCTTGCGGTCGCGCCTCACGTCGTGCCGTACCTGCGTCGACACTGGCTCACGGCGATATCGCTGGTGCTGCCCTTTTTCCGCGTGCTGCGACTCGCGCGCCTCGCGTACGCGCTGAGGGCGCTGCGCCTGGCTCGGCTGGTGACAGGAGCGAATCGGCTCCTCCGAAGCGTGCGCAGGACTCTCGACTGGAACGGTGCCGGTTACGCCTTCGGGCTCATCGCGACGGTCGCACTATTCGCCTCGGTCGCGCTGTTCATGTTCGAGGGGGAAGCAAACACTCCCGGCCTGGCAACGTACGGCGACGTCCTGTGGTGGACCTTGGCCACGTTGACGACGGTCGGGGGTTCAGCCGAGCCGGTCACGCTCGGTGGACGGGTCACCGGATTGGTCGTCATGATCGCGGGGCTCGTGCTGTTCGGCTACATCGCGGCGCTTGCGGCCACCATTCTCTTCGATCGGCGTCCCCGATGATCCGGGTGTGGCGGTTGCGGCCGAGAGGCCTCATCGGTATCCTTGCGACCGCCTGATGCGGCAGTGACGATCGGCGCCGAGGTAGCTCAGTCGGTAGAGCACCGCCCTGAAGAGGCGGGTGTCGTCAGTTCGATTCTGACCCTCGGCACCAGCAACGCGGTATCATCGGGCCAACAAGCGGGCGGAAGTGGCTCAGTGGTAGAGCATCACCTTGCCAAGGTGAGGGTCGCGGGTTCGAATCCCGTCTTCCGCTCCATTTTCACGTCCGGCTAGGTACCGTCGCTGTCGACCTGCTAGCGTGACGAGGCGTTGCCCCGTCGTCTAGCGGTAGGACAGCGGACTTTGGATCCGTGAACCGAGGTTCGAATCCTCGCGGGGCAGCCAGAATGAGCGCGTGGCGACGTGCCCGAGTGGTTTAGGGAGCGGTCTGCAAAACCGCGTACACGGGTTCGATTCCCGTCGTCGCCTCCACAATCCAAGCACGGTAACGAGGCCGCGGGTTCAGGTTTCGCAGTGTCGGTAGCAACGCCGGTAGCAATGCGCGTACAATCGCGAACGTGAACATCAGCACTCGCGCTCCAAGCTCGCGCCGACGACGCTCGCCAGGCGAGGGCAGCGTGTATCAGACCGCAGATGGACGCTGGCGGGGGGCTGTTACCTGGACCGAGGCTGACGGCTCTCGCGGGCGGCGGACGGTCTCCGGGCGAACTTCGGCCGAGGCGCGTTCCAAGTTGGACGAGCTGCGAGTCAAGCTCCGCGTCGGCGCACTGGCGCCGTCGGGGTCCGGTTCGCTAGCCGACTATCTTGCCGATTGGATCGAGCGTGACCGACAGAGAGTGCGACCATCTACGTGGCGGAGTCGCGAGATGCATGTCCGGCGCTATCTGATTCCGGCGCTCGGCCGACTGCAGGTAGAGCGCGTCTCGTCGGGGGACGTGGAGCGCGCTCTAGACTCCTTTCTCGCTACAGGCGCCTCGATATCTGCGGCGCCCAGGCGGCGTCCAGTCTCGCCACTCACAGTCCGCCACATTCGGGCGACTCTCCGCAAGGCGCTGAATGCAGCCGTCCGGAGCGGGCTTGTGACTCGCAACGCCGCGGCCGATGCGGCTCCGCCCTATGTTCCGCATAGGCCTGTGTCCTATCTCTCGGCGTCGGACGTCCGCCGCCTTATCGACGGGACTTTCGAGGATCCGCTTGGCCCGCTGTGGACGCTTGCTGTAACCACTGGCTTGCGCCGCGGCGAGTTGCTGGGGCTGGCTTGGTCCGACGTCACGGACGTTGCCGTGACCGTTCGCCGCTCCCTAGCGGAGGCGGGGGACTCTCGCTGGACCATGGCGGATCCGAAGACTATGAAATCGCGGCGGACGATCCCGCTCTCGACAGCCGGTCGGGATGCCCTCGAGCGGCAGCGAACGAATCAGAGTGCTGCCCGGGCCGCCGCCGGAGCCGCTTGGCAGGATCGCCTGGGACTCGTGTTCACCGACTCCGTGGGCCGACCCCTCAGTCCCGGCATGGTGTCTCACGCATTCACTCGCGCACGTGATCGACTTGCCTTGCCCCCCATCCGTCTCCATGACCTGCGCCACTCTGCCGCCACGTTGCTTCTCGCGGAGGGCGTGCCGCTCGCTGTCATCTCCGAGCTTCTCGGCCACGCTGGCATCGCCATCACGGCGTCGCACTACGCGGCGGTGGTCCCGGAGCTGCGCCTCGAAGCTGCTGCTGCGATGAATCGGGCGTTGGTGTCTCGCGAAGAGTCACCCAATTGAGCGAACGGTCACCTGGCGATCTAAATGAACCCGGGCTCCCGCCGGGCTGGACGGCATCGGATGCAACCACGCCGGGAGGCTTCATCTACGTCGCGGTGTGGCGTGAATTCAGGGACTTGACTCAGCTCGAGCTCGACTGCGCGCAGTCGGCGCCGCTGGGATCTCCACCGGGCTTACCTGGTCTCCATGCCGCCCGCGCGCCATCCCTAGCGGGCATCGCTCTTGCCACGGTGAGAGCATTGCGTGCGGCTCGGGGCGAACGGCCGGATCTCTCGGACGACCAATGGGAGCGCCTAATCCGTCGGATATGGCCCACGGTGGGTAGTGCTCAAAGGATGGAAGCGCGGGAGATCCTCGCGGAGATCGACCTTACTCATCCAATGCCGCCCCGGCGCACGCTTCCAGCTGAGGTACTCGCCGCCTCCGCCCCGGCGCGCCGGAGGGACGGACCAAAGCCGATCGTTGATCGTGATGAGGTCGAGATCTGCCAGGCGGCGCTGCGCGCCGCGGGCAAGCCTCATGGCTACCAAGCGGTTGCCCGTGCTCTAGCCGTGAGCGTCTCGACCGTTAGACGGCGTCTGGCAGGCCACTAGAGCAACTTGAACACCTGAACACCTTGTCCTGAGCAGGCTCAGATCGCGACCATCTGTGCATGAGGACGATTTATCTCGCGATACCGACTCAGGACTTCGAACGGCTCCGGGAACTGGCCCAGCTCGAGTTGCGCGGCGCGAAGGAGCAGGCACTCGTTCTCATCTTGGAGGGCTTGGAGCGGCATTGCGTTGCGGCAGCGCCGAGACGGTGGCGAAGCCGAGGCGGGCAATGACTGGCGAACATGAGACGGCCGTCCAGGTTGCCGTCGACGACCTTGTGCAAGCGTTGATCCTCGCGATTCGAGCCGAGCTGGACACGGTGCGAGACTCGCCCGATCGACTGCTGAGCATCGACGAAGCCGCGAAGGCACTCGGCATCGGGCGGACTGCCCTCTACGCCGAGCTGCTCAGCGGCGAGTTGTGGTCGGTCAAAGTGGGGCGAAGGCGATTAGTCCCTGCCTCCGCGATAGGCCGATACATCGACAAGCGGGGTGCGTCATGAGCCCTAGCGCGACGTCTGACCTGCTGGACTGCACGGCTGTCTTTCTGAGCCGTTTTGTCGTCCTTGGCAGCGCAGAACTAGCCCATGCGGTCGCTCTGTGGGTGGGTCATTCCTGGCTGTACGACCAATTCGACACGACGCCGTACTTGGCCATCCAGAGCCCGGAGAAGGGTTCTGGGAAGACACGGCTACTCGAGTGCCTGCGCCTGCTCACTCGCGAGCCCGTGCCAATGGCGGGTGCGAGCCTCGCGGCCCTCTTTCGCATCATCGACGAGCGGCACCCGACATTGCTCTTGGACGAAGCAGACACAATCTTTGGAAGGCGGAACCCCGATGGCGGGGAGGACATACGCGGCCTGCTCAACAACGGCTACCGACGCGGTGTCCCGTTCTGGCGAGTCGTGAGTGAGGGTAAGAAGATGCGCCTCGAGTCGTTCGAGGTGTATTGCCCGAAAGCAATCGCCAGCATCGGACGGCTACCCGATACGGTCCAGGACCGATCTATCGTCGTCGCCCTGAAGCGCCGCGCTCGACATGAGCCTGTCGAACGCTTCCGGTATCGCACAGCTGAGCGCGACGCGTCGCCCATAAGAGACGCGTGGGAGGTCCTCGCATCTGAGCTGCGGCTGCCCGAGGAGGCCGACGTACCAGAAGAGCTGCCTGATCGAGCAGCAGACAGCTGGGAACCGTTGCTGGCCCTGGCCGATGCGGCGGGGGCAGAGTGGCCGTCGCGCGGGCGCCGCGCTGCCCTACGGCTCTCCGGGGTGCTCGAGCTCGAGGAGGAAAAGGTCGCCGTCCTACTGCTTGGCGACATCCGTACGATCTTCGCGGAACGTCGCATCGAGCGGCTGGCATTGAGGGACCTGCTGGATGTTCTGCTGGCGGATGAGTTCGAGGTTCATCCTTGGCAGGAGTGGAACAACGGTCGAGGACTGAGGCCAACCGGCATGGGCCGGCTGCTCAGCCCGTTCGGGATTCGCGCCCGTCAACTGAGGATCGGTGGAGAGAACGTCCGTGGCTATGACCTCGAGCAGTTCACCGACGCGTTCAGTCGCTACTTGCCGCCACCCATAGGCGATCCCAACCGCTACTCCGCTGCCTCGGAGCGTGAAGCGAAGCTCGAGCGTAGCGGTGTAGCGGTTGAAACTCATCTACCAACCGAGAGTGCGGTCACCGCGGGCGGTGCGGTCAATCCGACGTTGCTGGATGGCGTAGGTGGAAGGCTCGACACCACGCAAGTCGTCCTGTGGCCGCCGTGGGAGCCGACGGTATGACCGATCGAGTCGTCGTCGGTGCCCCTCCAAGAGGGGCCGGTCAGTTCGCAGAGTCAGACGGACGTCGGCGGGATGCGGGCATCCGTGTGGCCCTGTACGCGCGTGTCAGCACGCGCGACAAAGACCAAGACCCAGAGCTCCAGCTCGTGGCCATGCGGGAGTACGTTTCGGCGCGCGGCTGGATCGCCACTGAATACGTTGACGCGGCTGCGGCCGGCGACTTGAGCCACCGGACCGCGTGGGCCCGCCTGTTGGCAGACGCAGCTAGACGACGCGTCGACCGTGTCCTGGTCTGGAAGCTCGACCGTGCCTACCGTTCCACCTTGCACGCTCTCGCCACCTTGCGCGACCTCGAGCATTCCGGGGTCGGATTCGCGTCACTGACTCAGCCCGAGCTCGACACGACCAGCGCCACGGGGCGGTTGGTCTTCACGATCCTCGCGGCCGTGGCCGAGATGGAGCGGGAGCTGATCGCGGATCGCGTGCGAGAGGGAATGAGGAAAGCTGCACGCAACGGCGCCCGCATCGGGAGGCCGCCCGTCTCCTCACGCCACGGCTTCGCACGTCGCTGGGAGACGGTGCGTGCGGAGCTGGCCGCCGGCAAGCTCTCTCAGCGCGAAGCCGCTCGCCGCCTTGGCATCGGAACGGCCACCCTTGGAAGACTGAAGCGGTCGATCGGTCAGTAGTGATCGGTCATCGTCCTCCGGCGGCTGGGTGCCGGCTGGCCGCCCATCAGTCGCCGGCGGGATAGCCTTGCTCTTTGATGGCCCGGATCTCGACCACGGCCCGTTCCCAGAACCCCGCTTCAGCGGCGTCGAGGGGTGCCAGCCGGGACTCCTCGCGGGTCACTCCGCAGTCGATCTCGGCCATCATTGTCTGCATTTGTTCAGCGGACAGGGGCATCCGTGAGTACCTCCTGAGTC
Organism: Candidatus Limnocylindria bacterium; assembly: GCA_038233215.1. Classification (GTDB taxonomy): domain Bacteria; phylum Chloroflexota; class Limnocylindria; order QHBO01; family QHBO01; genus JACDBZ01. The sequence goes on along the minus strand of JBBSML010000007.1, from coordinate 49,209 downwards.
GACGCTATAACTGGCGTACACGGTAGTCGAGCTTCGTATCGTCAGGGTACGTTCGAACACTTGATACGGGAGCTACGGGGAACGCTTCGGGGATCAAGCGCCCTCACGCTCCGAAGCCCGAAGCTCCGTTCCCTGCAGCTTCGTATCGTCAGGGTACGTTCGAACACTTGATACGGGGAACGCTACGGGGAACGCTTCGGGGGCCGGCCGCCCGCGAGTTGGTTGCCTGGTAACGCGTTGTTTGTTGAGCTAGGGGCGCCGGTCTAGTGGGTCTCTGAGCCATCTCGCCGCGGTAAAGCATACGGCCAGGTGATGCTCGAAGCGCTACCCAGGGTGTCGCTGGGCGCTCCGAAGTCGCTGGGCGCTCCGAAAAGGGAGCCTCACATCAGTGAAGCATTCGTGGCTGATTCTCAACGTAGCGCGGGCTGCCCGAAACGAGGTCCTTTCGGCTGCGCGGGAATGTGGGAACGTCGCCGCGCCTGCGGGTAGGCTTAGCGCATGATTCGAAGCGAGCTGGACGTCCTCCTCGAGCGGGTCGAGGATCCGGCCCTGCGGGAGGACCTTCGAAGCCAGACCGATCGGCTCAAGCAGCGCCGCAGCTTCGGGCTGGTGTTCGAGCAGCACATCCCCGAGCGGGTGCGGTTGCCTCAGCATGCGATCCGCACCGGCTCCCAAGTCGTCAGCCGAGATGACCCCGACAGTCCGACCTACGAGGTCCTCGCTGTCGAGGATCCCCTCGCGACCGTGGGACTGGTTCGCGATCCGGATGGCGCCTACGTCGCCCGGGGCGAGCACGCAGTCGGCGAGCGCGAACGCATGCCGCTCGATTCGCTAGTCGTCATCACCGACTTCGGCGAGCCGGTGCTGCCCGGATTTCGCTCCGTCGGCACGGTCGAGCGCGGCGGCGACAAGCCGTACCACGTCGTCATCAATGGCGAGAACCACCACGCGCTCGAGGCACTGCGCTTTACCCACGCCGGCAAGGTCGACTGCATCTACATCGACCCGCCCTACAACAGCGGCGCGCGCGACTGGAAGTACAACAACGACTACGTCGACGACAGCGATGCCTACCGCCATAGCAAGTGGCTCGCATTTATGGAGCGGCGCCTCAAGCTCGCCAAGGAGCTCCTGAATCCCGACGACTCGGTCCTCATCGTCACGATCGACGAGCGGGAGTACCTCCGTCTGGGACTGCTGTTGGAACAGACATTCGCCAATGCCCGGCTGCAGATGGTCAGCAGCGTGATCAACCCGTCGGGCGCGAAGCGGGAGGACTTGTTTTCCCGATCCGATGAGTACATCTTCTTCGCCATCCTCGGCGGCGCACACGTAGTTCACCCCACTGGCGATGGCCACGAACGCGAGGTGAGGTGGTGGTACTTGCGTCGTACTGACCTCTCGTCTGTGCGGCGCACTCGGCCGAGGCAGTTCTATCCGATCTTCGTCTCACCCGAGACACAACGCATCGTGGGTGTCGGCGATCCGCTGGGACCTACGGACCCCGTCGAGAGTGTCCCGGCTAGGCGTGACGCCGTACCCGTGTTTCCCATTCGCGAGGATGGACTGCACATGAACTGGGGATTGACAGGGCCTAGCCTGTTGCGTCTTAACGATGCTGGGTTTGTTCGCGTTAGTGCCGGCCACGCTCATCAGCCGTTCATCTTCACCTACCTCAGCGCCAGCGCACTACGGAGGATCAAGGCAGGAGAATGGGCCATCGCTGGCGAGCGACCTGATGGATCGAAGGTCGTGGTGGCGATGCAAGGAAAGGTCACGCGGGCTACCACTGCATGGAGGTTTCCAGGTCACGACGCCGGCCAGTACGGCACCTCGCTCTTGCGCGCGTTGCTCAAGGACCGTCGATTTCCGTTTCCCAAGTCTCTATATGCCGTCGAAGACACGGTCCGCTTCTTCGTGAAGAGCAAGCCCGACGCCGTTGTGCTGGACTTTTTCGCGGGCTCGGCAACTACGGCTCATGCCGTCATGCGGCTAAATCGGCAGGACGGCGGTCGGCGACAATCGATCATGGTCACCAATAACGAGGTGTCCGTCGACGAGGCGAAGGGTCTGCGCGCCCAGGGCCTCCGGCCCGGCGATCCGGAGTGGGAGGCGCTCGGCATCTTCGAGCACATCACGCGGCCGCGCGTGACGGCGGCGATCACCGGCCAAACGCCGGATGGCGAACCGAACAAGGGCGATTACAAGTTCACCGATGAGTTCCCGATTGCCGACGGTCTCGAGGAGAACGCCGCTTTCCTGGAGCTCCGCTACCTCGACGCGGACGACGTCGACCTCGGACTGGCCTACGACGCCATCGCGCCGCTGCTCTGGCTGCGCGCCGGCGCCTCCGGGCCGATCGCACCGCGCACGGACGAGGCCGGCGCCCCGCTCCCGTACGCTTGGACGGATCGGTACGGCATCCTCTTCGACGAGGACCGATGGCGCAGCTTCGTCTCGGCACGCCCGGAGACGGCGACCACCGCGTTCATCGTGACGCACTCGCCGACCACGTTCGCCGGCATCGCCGCTGAGCTGCCCAACGGCATGGACACCGTCCGCCTGCCCGATTCCTACCTGTCGATGTTCCTGCCCGAGCGCGGGCGCGATTAGATGCGTTACGAGCTGCGCGACTATCAGCGCGACGCCGCCATCGAGGTCATCAAGCGCCTCCAGCGATCACGCCGGGACGTGGCCCATGGAGACCTCTCCTCCTTCGCGCTGTCCGCTATCACCGGCTCCGGCAAGACGGTCATCGCGACGGCAGTCATCGAGGCGCTCTTCTTCGGCTCGACCGACCTCGACACCGAGCCCGATCCGGGTGTGAGCTTCCTGTGGATCACCGATGACCCCGCACTCAACCGGCAGACCAAGGCTCGCATGCTCGATGCGTCCGAGTTACTCAACAACTGGCAGCTGCGCGACATCGATGAGTCGTTCCCGGATGCCGACCTGGCGTCACGCCACGTCTATTTCCTCAACACCCAGAAGCTGTCGAAGTCGAGCCGCCTCGCACAGGGCGGCACGAATACCAGGGAGTTCTCGTTCTGGGACATCCTGCGCAACACGATCCGGGGACGCCAGACGGGACTCGTCATGGTCCTCGACGAGGCGCACCGCGGCATGAAGCGCGCGGCGGATCGGCAGACGATCGTGCATCGGCTCATCAGCGGTCAGCCAGGCTCCAACCCGCCGATGCCCATCGTGTGGGGCATCTCCGCCACTATTGACCGATTCACCCGCGCGATGGGTGAGGTCACCAACCGCATCACCCGTCCGAACGTCGCGGTCGACATCGGGCGCGTGCGTGCTTCGGGCCTGGTCAAGGACGAGATCGGCCTCGACCAGCCCGACGAGAAGGGCACGTTCTCGACGACGTTGCTGCGGGAGGCGGTCAAGGCAACGAGGACGTTTGAGGAGCGCTGGGCCGCGTACTCGGCCGCCGAGGGCGAGCCCGAGGTGCTCCCCGTGCTCGTTGTCCAGGTGCCGGACAAGGCGAGCGATGCCAAGCTCACCGAGCTGGTCTCGACCATCGAGGAGGAGTGGCCCGAGCTCGGGCCGCAGGCGATCGCGCACGTCCTCGGCGAGCATCAGACGATGACGCTGGGCTCGCGGACAGTCGAGTGGGTGTTCCCCGAGTCGATCCAGACCGATACCGATGTCCGCGTCGTGCTGGCCAAGGAAGCGATCTCCACCGGATGGGACTGCCCGCGCGCAGAGGTGCTCTACTCGGAGCGGCCCGCGAAGGATGCGACGCACATCGCCCAGATCATCGGCCGGATGGTTCGCCAGCCGCTGGCGCACCGCATCGCGACCGATGACGCCCTGAACTCGGTCACCTGCTACCTGCCGCTGTTCGATCGGAAGGCGCTGACGGCCATCAAGGACGCGCTCGAGGGTACCGGGCCGGACAACGGCCAGCTCCGGGTGGCGGCGGCGGTTGTGCGGGCGCCGCAGGTCTTCGATCGCAATCCGCACCTGGGCCGCGAAGTCTTCGACTTCATCGGCGCGCTGCCCAGCATCCCGACGCCCGACCGCAGCGCCAGCCCGCTGAGACGGGCCAGGACGCTCGCCCGGCTTCTCGCCGACGATGCGAGCGGAGCGCCACTGCTGGCGAACGCCGTAGCTGAACTGACGTCGCGCCTGAACTCGCGGCTCGATGGCCTCGCCGCGGAGCACAGGGCAGCCGTGGACGCGAACATCGAGGACATGCTCGCGGCCGAGGTTCGGCGATCACGCATCACGACGGTCGGCGAGGAAACCGGCGCAGAGCCCGAGGTTCGGAGGATTGCGACCCACGCACGCGATGTGGCGCGGGACAGCCAGCGGATGATCAATGCTGTGCGCGAGGGCGTCGGAAAGGCATGGTTCGCGCATCGGCTGGCGGCTGCCGGGCCGGGCGCAAACCGGGATCAGGTCCGTGTCCAGGTCGCCGCGCTCCTGCGCGTGGAGAGCGTCGTCGGGGCCATCGACGAGACAACGACTGCGTGGGTCCAGGAACAGCTCAACCGGGTCCGGGTGGAGATCCTGCTTACGACAGGCGCTACGCGCGCTGCCTACACGCGGGTACGCGAGCAAACGACGTCCCCCGAGGAGGTGACAGTCGAACTGCGGGCAAACGAACGGGCCGCCACGAAGGACCGGCACGGCGAAGATTTGCCCAGGTACTCGGGGCACTTATACGCGGACGACGGCGGGATGTTTCCCGCGGAGCTCAACGAGTGGGAGCGGCGAGTCGTTCAGGCGGAGCTAGCCCGGCCCGGGTTCGTCGCGTGGTACCGCAATCCGGGAAGCGCAACGCCGGCGTCGCTGCGGATCGCGTACCACCACGACGATGGGCAGTGGGCGTCCCTACAGCCCGACTTCATCATTGTGTCCCGGCGTTCAGATGGGACGCTCGGGGCATCGATCGTCGATCCACATGGCGACTATCTCGCAGACGCGCGAGCCAAGCTCCATGCGCTCGCGATGTTCGCCGAGCGGTACAGCGATCGGTTCGTTCGTGTTGAGTCGGTGGCCAGGGTGGAGGACGGAACACTTCGCGTACTGGATCTCGCTGATGCCGCGGCGCGGACGGCGGTTCTCGCATTCCAGGGGGCAAAGGTTACCGCTCTCTACGAGTCGGAGGACTCGCGTCCATACGACTGACGAGTGATCGTTCAGGCGGTCCGCAAAGACCTCCTTTTGGCGCGGCACGGAGAGGATGGTCGTGAGCACGAATCGGAGGTGCCCGCGGAGGTCGCCTTTCGGTGCGGGCCGTGATTTAGGGCGGCGCCAACTTATAGGGTGGTGACGCGAGATGGACCCAACGTCGGCTGATGCAGCGGCCATGAGACGATGCCGATCCCGTTAGGGGCACCCGTCGCCTCGCGCCCAGACCGGATCTCATTACCCGAGAACTGAAGGAACCCGTCCGGATGATGAGAGACCTTCAAGCGCTGCTCGTCATCGTCGAGGACCGCAACCTCGATAGCTCCGGACACATCGATAGCCATCTCTTGGTGGGCATAGTTGGCTGTGACCAGGGCCGCGATTGCTCGGTCAAAAGGGTGATAGGGCGCCGATGGCCGCTATAGGGCCGAGGTTCGAGTACCCCATTTCGATGGAGTCAGCCAGCGATGGTGCATAACTGCGGATGCGGCTCGCGCCGACTATGCCAGGGAGTTCGAGGAGCTGCGTGCTGGTGGCGAGGGCTCCGGCGTGTTCCGCCTGTCTTTGGTCATCGACGGGCGTCGTGAGGCAGATGAGCTCATCGTGCGTACTCAGCCTAACGTGCTGTGGATCGGGCAGGCTACGCCTGTCGCATGAGCAGGATTGTACCCGTTGAGATTCCTTGACCTGCCGACTGCTTGATCCGGCCCCCTTCGGAGAAGCGTCTGCCTCAGGGGCGCGGGCTGACCGGGTCGAGGAGCAGGCGCTCGAGCGTCTCGCCGAACCAGCGCTCGAAGCGGGAGCCGCTCCAGCCGCGATCGACGACGAGGAGCCGGTAGGTCTCGGGGCTGCCGATGGCGTATAGGATGTCGCTGGCCGTCTCGAGGTCCATCCCCTCCCGCGGGCCCGCCGCGCCCATGACGATCCGCAGCCCTTCGCGCTGACCTGCGAAGCGCTGGGCCTTGCCGCGCTCCCAAAGCGTGGCGATCTCGGGATCGGCCGCGGCAGCGCCGCGTACCACCTCGTCGACGGCCGCCCGTCGCTCGAGGATCGACCGCCCATTGCTGGCCAGGATCTGCAGCCGGCGATGGGGATCCGGTTCCTCGCGCATCTCCTGCACCCACGGTTGCTCGAAGATCGGCGGCGCGTCGTTGCCGCCGGCGATGGAGACATCGACGAGCTCGGAGAGGAGAGAGCGTTTGGTTCTGAAGGTGGAGTACACCGTTTCGGGCGAGACATCCGCGCGCGCGGCGATCACGTCGATCGTTGTCGCGACATAGCCCCGCTCAGTGAACAGCGCCCGGGCGGCATCGAGGACACGCGTCCGTGTCGCCCGCGCCCGCGCGCGGCGACGCGGGAAGTCGTGGGTGCGGGAGGGCTTGACAGGTTCTGCCATGTGAGTACAGTATCACCATATTGATAAAGTCGTACTGTAGTCGAACCGGGCGATCCGCCCGGTCGAGAGGAGTCACCCGTGCCCGTTTTGCAGATCGAACATCCCGTCCGCGACTTCGAGACCTGGAAGGCGGTATTCGACGGCGGCCAGGAACGTCGCGAGGTCGGGCGGGTGCGGCGGTATCAGGTCTACCGACCGGTCGATGATCCGAACTATATCGCCGTGGACCTGGAGTTCGACAATCGGGTTGAGGCAGAGGCATTCAAGCTGGGGCTCGAAGAGCTGTGGCGGTCGCCGCAGGCAACGCCGTTGTTGGGCGGGACCCCTCGAGCCCGTATCGTCGATGTCGTCGAAAGCAAGGTCTACTGAGACTCACCAGCACCCGCGAGCAGCCGCGGGGTAGGCAGGGCAACGTCGGCGACGCGGCTGAAAGCCGCTTACCTCGATGATCTTTCGGTAAGCCGACCGTTTGGTGTAACTGAGCCATTGACGACCTTTTCGGTCGCGACCAACGAGTACCGCGGCGGAAATGGCGAGCGGACCGAATACCATCCCTGTGTTGCCTGGGATCGCCTGGCCGAAATCTGCGGTCAGTTCCTGTGATCGCGACAGATTTCGCAGCAGGCCATCAAGGCATGGAGCGGAGTGACGTCGGCCGATTCGGGTAGCAAAGCCGGTAGCAACGGGGGCGAATGCCCAAGGTGATCGCACCACCCCGATGAGCCACACTCGAGCGCGGGGGAGGCCCCGGCGAACGCCGGCGGACGCTATCGTGAGTACTGCAAAACCGCGTACACGGGTTCGATTCCCGTCGTCGCCTCCACACCATCTACGCACGAAGTGTCCGAGCGGGGCTTTTCTCGTGAGCGTTGTCCGCTCCATCCGCCTATGGTTTGTCGCCTCACCATCACACCCGTCGTCAGGCCTCGTCGCTCCTCGCCGAGCAGCGACGCTCACGCGCGTGGCGCTGTATCCCTGCGCTAGGCTTGCCGATGGTACGACGATGCCGGAGTGGCGGAATGGCAGACGCAGCCGGCTTAAACCCGGCGGCCGCAAGGCGTGGGGGTTCGAGTCCCTCCTCCGGCACCAGTACCTGGCGGTTTGTGACCCACGACTCGCACATGGCCGAGCAAAGCTGGAATGGTCCATGGCGCAAGTTGGCATCGCACACTTGATTGCGACCGCACCTGCCGCCACGATCTCCCTGCGCCACCCCGTGGTGTCGCCATTGGCACTGCCGCGCGATCGGATGCAAGCGGCCATGGAGGCTGAGTGTCCCACCTCAGATGTTCGAGTTGGCGTGGTCGGGCGGTCGTTGCTCCATGGCGTCTTCGCCGGGCGGGTCCTCGCCGGGCTGCGCCACTCGTGGATCGGCGTAATCAGACGGATCTGGATCCGCGACCCCGCCATCCATCTCCGGATGCTCGTCCTCGGGCCCCTTGCCCGCTCGTCGCTCCAGATCGCTGTCGCTCATGACGCATTGCAAACGCACGGCGCATGCCCACGGGAGCTCATCGGCGTTTGAACAGGCTCCGCCGAGCCTGTTTCTTCGCGGGCGCAGCCTGCTGCTGCTCAATCCCAATCACGGCCTGCGCGACGCGTCGCAACGCGACGGTGGCCGGAGAAGCCGGTCGACCGATGACGAGAGGCACGCCCTCGTTGACCGCGCGGATCATCTCGACCTCGGTGTAGGGAATCTCCGCCGCCGGCTTCATGTTCAGAAGGTTTTCGACATCGCGCGTTTTGAGCAGCTCCTTGGGGAAGACGTGGTTGACCACGATGGCGGCGCGCGCCTGGAGCGGCGTGGTCTCGGCCAGGAAGGTCATCAACATGCTCATCGCTCGCAGGGCGGCGATCTCGGGGAAGAGAACGAAGACGTGCGCGTGTGCCTGCTCCAGGATCCAGACCGCCCGCGGGTCCAGCCGGCTGCCGAGGTCGACGATGATGTGGTCGAACGACGGCGTCAGGCCCTCGAAGATCCGCTGGAGGTGCTCGAGGGTCACGCGGAAATCGGCTTCCGGGCGTGTCGGCGCGGCCAGCACAACGAGCCCTGACGAGTGGGTGGTCAGGTACATCCTTGCGAGCTCTGGATCCGCGAGCGCTGGCTCATCGCTGGCCAGTCCCGCGATGTCGTAGCGAGGGGTGAGGTTGAGGTGCGTCGCGACCTGTCCGAACTGGAGATCCAGATCGACGAGCAGGACTCGTGACGGCGGGAAGCCACGGTCGGTGGCGCGCGCAGGTCCCGGAGCCGGACCTCCGCCGCCCGCAAGCAGGACAGCAGTGTTGACCGCCAGCGTCGTCGTTCCGACCCCGCCCTTGGGGCTGAAGAAGGCCACGATCTCGGCGCTGCCGGAGGACGTCGTCTCCAGCTGGATCTTTCCGGCCCGAATGAGCTGCGCCATGACGCGACCCTCGAGCTCGTTGTGAGCAAAGCCGCCAACGATCACGTCATCCGCGCCAGCCTCAAGAAATGCGATCCGCGCTTCGACGTCATGCGCCGGTGCGACCACCAGGATCGGTGTCACGCCATGAGATCCGGCGGTGCGAAGCGAGGCGATCGCTCCGGAGACGGCGAGGCCCTCGGCAACGATGAGGTCGTATCTGCGTTCGCGCATTGCCGCGACCGCATCCGCTGGCGAGACGACCGTGGTCGTGGCGTAGCCCGTGGAGGTCAATGCTGTCTCGAGCTCGCCGATCAGCCCGGCGTCGCGCGCGCAGATGAGAATCGGATTTGACGGCATGCTCTCCCGAGGGTGGCAAAATGGATGCCGAGTATACGGGCCACGACCCGGCGTTCACGTCATGCCGATGATCGCTATACTGCCCATGCGTCTCCCGGCCGGGAGGGCGCGGTTCATGTTCAACACCTGAACCCCTTTCTGCTGCGTCGCGGGTATCCGCCTACGACGTCGCAAACCCAGAGAGAGGATGGCGACGCCAACGATGCGCCGTTACGAACTCATGCTTCTCCTCAGCCCTGACCTGGAGGACGATAAGCTCCAGGCCGCGGTCGAGAAGGTCACCCGGGCCATCGTCAACGCCGGTGGCAGCCTCAGCAAGGTTTCTCCGTGGGGCAAGCGACGCCTGGCGTATGACATCAAGCGTCATCGCGATGCGAGCTACTTCCTCATCCATTTCGACATCGAGCCGTCGCAGGTCCGCGAGATCGAGCGCGGCATGCTGATCAGTGAGGAGATCCTGCGTCACCTCGTCACCGTCCTCGAGGATCGCGGGACGGCCGATGAGCTCGCCCCGGCCGCGGCTGCGCGCGACCTCGGCGAGGCGGCGTTTTCTGAGCAGGACGCGGGCCCGAACGGAGACGCGTCCCGGGCCGCGGACGCGCCGCCCCAAGCGGCCGCCAAGGCACCGACGCAGGACGGCACTTCCGCGGATGCGTCGAACGATGACGAAACCAGTGATGATGTTTCCGACGGCACTTCGGACACGTCCAGCGACGACGTCGAGCCAGTTGCCGATGCCAAGCCAGCCGAAGAGGAGCGCACCGGGGGTTGACCGCCTCCGATGAGTAAGGAGCCGCCATGACACTCAACAAGCTGATGATCATCGGCAATCTGGGCGCCGATCCTGAGCTGCGGTACACGCCCGGCGGGAAGGCCGTGACCGAGTTGCGCGTTGCGGTCAACGACAATCGAAAGGGACCCGACGGCGAGTGGATCGAGGAGACGCTCTGGTTCCGCGTGAGTGTCTGGGAGCAGGTGGCCGAGCGCCTTGCCGAGCAGCTGCGCAAGGGCAACAAGATCTATGCGGAGGGGCAGCTGCGCGCGCGCGAGTACGAGGCTCGTGACGGACAGAAGCGGACGTCCCTCGAGCTCGCGTTCGCCCGGGTCGTCAATCTTGAGCGGCGTCCCCGCGACGAGGATGGCGGCTCGGGTGGCGGTGGCGCCTACGGCGACGGGCCGCCCCAGGTGAAGCCACGTGGAGCCGACCAGCCCCAGCGTTCCTCCGCGCCCGGCGCGGAGATGGACGTCGACGACATTCCCTTCTAGACACGAACATCACGAGGACCGATTCAGACCATGGCCAGCCCACGCTCCCGCCGCGAGTCGGCGGACTACTACAGAGACCGCCGGCGACGCAAGGTGTGCAACTTCTGCGTCGATAAGGCGGAGAGCATCGATTACAAAGAGGTCAACCGGCTGCGCCGATATCTGAGCGAGCGAGCGAAGATCGAGCCGCGGCGCAAGACGGGCACCTGCGCGCGTCACCAGCGAATGCTGACCACGGCGCTGAAGCGCGCCCGCCACGTATCACTCCTGCCGTACGCGCCGCAGCACCTTCGGCCGTAACGAGAAGCACACCTGGTGGACATCGTTTTGCTCATCGGCTCGCTCGCGATCATCCTGATCGCGGCCGAGCTGTTCACCAATGGCATCGAATGGCTGGGGCATAAGCTCAAGCTGGCTGAGGGGGCTGTCGGGAGCGTCCTGGCAGCCGTCGCGACGGCCATGCCCGAGACGCTCATTCCGGTCATCGCCATCCTGGGGCCGGTGCTGCTGGGCGGCACCGCTTCGGAGAGCTCTCAGGCGGTTGGCGTGGGCGCCATCCTGGGAGCACCGTTCATGCTCTCGACCCTGGCCATGTTCGTCACCGGTACCGCGATCGTCATCTTCAGCAGACGCGGGCGGCGCACCACCGCCATGAGAGTCAACACCAAGGTGCTTGGGCGCGACGTCGGCTTCTTCATCGTTGGCTATGGGGTCGCGATCGGCACCGCGTTTCTGCCGCAGGAGCTGGCGTGGCTGAAGTGGGTCGCCGCCGGATTTCTGTTCCTGCTCTACGCGGTGTATGTGCGCCTCCATTTCACCGACACTGCCGAGGAGAGCGATCCCGAAGCGCTCAACAAGCTTCACCTGACCCGGGTGGCACCGCTGAATACGGACCGCATGCTCGAGATCGATGTGCTGCCCGGCGCGCATTCCGTGACCGGCGGCGAACCGCGCATGGCGATCGTGATCGGACAGGTCATCCTGGCCCTCGGCCTGATCATCGTGGGCGCGCAGGTCTTCGTCGGCGCGGTCGAGCACCTGTCAGAGGTCATCGGCCTGGACCCGACGATCCTTGCCCTGATCATCGCGCCGATCGCAACCGAGCTGCCGGAGAAGTTCAACAGCGTGCTCTGGGTGCGAAATGGCAAGGACACCCTGGCGATGGGCAATATCACCGGCGCCATGGTCTTCCAGAGCTGCCTGCCCACCGTGCTCGGCCTGCTCTTCACGTCGTGGACGTTCGCGCCCGGCAGCGCGATCTACTTCGCCTCGGCCGGGGTCGCCTTCCTGGCCACTATCCTCATCTTTGGCGGCATGATCCTACGAAGCAAGCTGAGCGCCTGGGCCCTGCTCATCGGCGGCCCGCTCTATCTCGTGTACATCTACCTTGCGCTCTTCACCGACCTGGGAACCTCCGCGTCGCCCGTTCACTGATCGCGTGCGCCACCCGGCCGGAGGCGGGTGCGTAATGGTCGCGGCTATACTTTCGGGTGCCGATGCGTCGGCGTCGCGTTCGCGCGTCTGAGCATAGGAGGCAGCCTTGTTGAAGCAGGAGACCGACCCGCACACAGCGGCCATCGAGCCCACGACCGAGCTGTGGGCGTACTTCCGTGGCGAATACGTGCCGTTGCGCGACGCCAACATCAACGTGATGACGCACGGCTTCAACTACGGCACGGCGGTCTTCGAGGGTATCCGAGCGTACTGGAACGCGGACGAAGAGCAGCTCTTCGCGCTCGAGCTCGTGCCGCACTACCGCCGCATCCAGGCCTCGGCGCGACTGCTGATGATGGAGATCCCTCAGTCTCCGGAGGAGCTCGCGGAGATCACGCTCGAATTGCTCCGCCGGGACGGCCTGCGCGAGGACGTCTACGTGCGACCAATTGTCTACAAGAGCTCGGAGACGATCGGTGTTCGGCTGCACAATCTCGATGCCGACATCACCATCTTCGCGGTTCCGTTCGGCCAGTACATCGACACCGAGGGCGGCATCCGGGCCCAGGTCAGCAGCTGGCGTCGCGTTGACGACAATGCCATTCCGGCACGCGGCAAGATCACCGGCGCCTACATCAACGGTGCGCTGTCCAAGAGCGAGGCGCAGCTCAACGGCTTCGATGAGGCGATCGTGCTGACCGCCGACGGGCACGTCAGCGAGGGAAGTGCCGAGAACCTGTTCATGGTCAAGCGGCGCGTTCTCATCACACCACCGGTGACCGATAACATCCTCGAGGGGATCACCCGTGGACGAATGATCGAGATCGCCGGCGACGAGCTCGGGATCGAAGTCGTCGAACGTTCGATCGACCGCACCGAGCTGTACGGCGCGGACGAGGTGTTCCTGTGCGGCACCGGAGCGCAGATCAGCCCGGTCATCGAGATCGATCGGCGAAGCATCGGCTCCGGACGTCCGGGCAGCATCACGAAGGACCTGTCCCGGATCTACTTCGACGCGGTTCGCGGCCGGTTGCCAGCCTACCGCAGCTGGCTGACGCCGGTCTTCTAGGGTCACGTCGCGACGGCTGGTCCGCCGCGGCCGGCTGCGCGGCCCTCATCGACGATGACCACCACCCCCGATCCCGAACGCCTGCGCTGGCTCGGACGATTGCTCGAAATGGTCCCCGGCACCATCTCGTGGGCCATCCTGATCCTTCCGCTCTGGCTGAGCTTCAGCTACCCGTGGCTGGTCGCGTACTTCGTCCTCAGTTTCGACTTCTACTGGTTGTGCCGGGCGCTCTGGTTCAGCGGTGCGGTGATCGTCGCGTTCGGCCGCATACGTGACGTGGCCGCCATCGACTGGGTTGAGCGACTCACCGGTTTGGAGGACACAGCTTCACGACGAGCGGCACTCGAGGCCCGGCTCGTCGCGGTCGGATCTGACGCTCCACGCGGGGCGCTCGGTGTGAATGCCATGGCGCAGCCCAGCGGTGCCCAGCGCCGCCGCCTTCGGCGTGAGCTCGACGAGCTGCGAACGGTCGAATCCCTGCCTACACCGCCGCCATCCGCCAACGACCTGGTCCATTTGGCGCTCATTCCGACCTACACCGAGTCGTTGGAGAAGCTGCGCCTGACGGTCCGCGCTCTGGCCGAGGCGCACTGGCCCTCTGAGCGCAAGATCTGCGCGATCATCACCAGGGAGACCGACGAAGGCGGGATCGCCAGTGTCCGGACCCTCCAGGATGAGTTCGGCGACGCGTTCGCCGAGTTCATCCACATCCTCGATCCGCTCGAGCCGGGGATCGTGGTCGGCAAGAGCAGCGCCATGGCATGGGGCGGGCGCTACCTCTATCGGATGCTGGTGCGCGAGCGGGGCATGGATCCGCATCGGATCATCCTCACCGACCTCGATGCCGATTACCGGGTCCATCCGCAGTACTTCGCCTACCTGAGCTGGGTCCATCTGACGGATCCAAATCGAGAGACCCAGCTCTATCAGCCGATCCCGTACTTCCACAACAACATCTGGGAGGCGCCGATGCTCCAGCGCCTCTTTGCGGCAGTGCTGACGCAGCTCCAGATGTGGCGCAGCGTCCTGCCGGAGAAGCTCCAGAGCTTCGGGTCGTACTCCACGACACTGCACCTGGTCCACGACGTCGGCTACTGGGCAACGGATGCCATTCCGGAGGACAGCCGCTTCTACTGGAAGAGCTACTTCCGGTACGGCGACCGATTCCGGGCCGTTCCGCTCTTCATCCCGATCTACGGGGATGCGGTTCGTGCCCGCGGATACTGGCGCAGCATGGCGGAGCAATACCTTCAGGCGCGGCGCTGGGCATGGGGCGTCACCGATATCCCATTCGTGATCGACAACGCGGTCAGGCATGCTGAAATTCCGTGGACGTCACGCTCCTGGCGCGTTCTCAACCTGTTCAGTGAGCACATCAACTGGGCGATCACGCCGTTCGTGCTGACGTTTGGCGCGACCGTTCCGCTGCTGATCAACCCGGCCTTCGGCGAGACGACGCTCGGCCAGAACCTGCCGCTCTACGCGAGTGCCATGCTCACCACGGCGATCGTGAGTCTCGCGGTGCTGATCGTGGTCGAGCATCGGATCGTCCCGCCACGACCAGCCGAGTGGGGCTGGCTGCAACGAGCGATCAGCTACGTGCAATGGATCGGGCTGCCGTTCGTCGGGATCATATTCAGCATGGTGCCGGCGCTGGATGCCCAGACTCGCCTGCTGACCGGGCGCTACCTGGAGTACAAGGTCACCGAGAAGGTCTGAGGCCGATGTCGAACCGCGTCCCGCCGATCGCCCGCATCCGACTCTCTCGCTCGCTCCCGCGCCTGTTGGCGCTACCGATGTTCGGGTTGCTGCTGAGCGTCGCCATGATGGCGGGCGGGCTGCTGCTGGTGCCCGACATCACGGGTCTGGTCGTCGCCGGCCTGGGCGCCACCGTCTTCCTGATGTCGCTGGCCGGCGCGGTCGTCCTGCTCAGCGTCAGGCTAGAGATCGAGGAAGCCGCGGTCTGCCTGGCATGGCTGGGCGGTGAGCGGATCTATCCGCTCAGTCCCGGCCCGGTCACGCGTGTTCGGCTGCGAGGCGAGACCGCATCGCGGTTGCGGGCCGCACCGACGTTCCTGCCGTGGCAGCTCGGCGCCGGTCGACTGCGTGACGAAGAGGCTGTCGAAGTCGTGCGCCTGGCGGCGACTGCGACCGCCATCCTCGTGCCGACCGAACGCGGGCGGCTGGCCATCGCGGCCGCGGACGAAGACGCGCTGCTCGACGCCCTGTCGCGTGCCGCCCGGGCCCGGCAGCGGCTGGAGGCGCTCATCCGCGAGTCGCCGCCGGACGAGAGGGCAGGAGAGTCGGACGGCTCGTCCGAGGTCGCGCCGGAATTCATGACCGGCATTGAGCGGGCAACGTTCGAGCGCCGAGTGGCCGCGGAGTTGGCCGAGGCCGCGGCAGCCGCTGCCGCACGGACGGATGCGCAGCTCTCCCCCGAGGCGGCCGAACGGGAAGCAGAGCCGCCTCACGTTGGGGTGCATCGGGGGCGACGGCCAGGGCTGCGACGTCCCGCATGGGCGCGACGGCCGGCCCCCAGCGCCGGGCTCCTGGTCCTGCCGCTACTCGGCGCTGGGATCGTCTGGGGCATCGCCGCCGCTCAGGACCGGATGCCGCAGCCAGCAACGGACCTTGGGCGCCTCACCGCCCTCGCGCTCGTGCTGGGCGGCCCGGCGACGACGGTGGGCGCGATCATGGCACGTGTCTGGTGGCCCCGGCTGGTGGCCGTGGTGGTGGCCGGTGGCCTGGCGGCGACCGTCTTCGTGGGGCGGGCCCTGCTCGGCTGAATTGACACTCCGGCGGTCGGCTGGCACGATCGGCAACCAACGGTGGATCGATCCGGGTGGTGGATCGGTACGTGCGGGTGGTACCGCGGGAGAGCTTCCCGTCCCGGAGTTCCGGGGCGGGTTCGTTGTTGTCAGGAGCGGTGAGCAGGTTGTTCAGACCGGTAACGAAGGAGCTGGAGGTCCCGGCGCTCGAGCGAGAGGTCATCGAGCGCTGGCGCGAGCGCGACACGATGGCGCGCTACCTCGCGCGCAACGACAGCTCCGATCGACGATTCAGCTTCATCGACGGGCCGATCACCGCGAACAATCCGATGGGCGTGCATCACGCTTGGGGCCGGACCTACAAGGACCTGTTCCAGCGCTACCACACCATGCTCGGCGAGAAGCAGCGCTACCAGAACGGGTTCGACTGCCAGGGCCTCTGGATCGAGGTTGAGGTGGAGAAGCAGCTGGGGCTCAACAACAAGCAGGGGATTGAGGCGTACGGGATCGATCGCTTCGTCGAGCTGTGCAAGGCGCGCGTTGCGAAGTTTGCAGCCATTCAGACCGAGCAGAGTAAGCGGCTCGGCTACTGGATGGACTGGGACAACAGCTATTTCACCAACTCGGACGAGAACAACTACACGATCTGGGCGTTCCTGGCTGAATGTCACCGCCGTGGCCTGCTGCGCAAGGGGCACGACGTCATGCCGTGGTGCCCGCGCTGCGGGACCGGGCTGTCGAACATGGAGATCGCGACCGAGGGCTACCGCGACCTGCGCCACCTGTCGGTCACGGTGCGCTTCTCGCTCACCAGTGAGGATCACCAGGGCGAGGATCTCCTCGTCTGGACGACCACGCCGTGGACCCTGTCCAGCAACGTTGCCGCCGCAGTGCATCCCGAGCTCGTCTATCAGCTGGTGGAGATCGACGGGCGCCGCGGCTGGGTGAGCGCCGGCTCCCGCGCCCGCGTGGCCCGCGACGCCGAGGTTCTCAGCGAGGTGCGGGGGGAGGAGCTCATCGGCCTGACCTACGATGCCCCGTTCGACGACTTTCCAATCGCGGCCGGCGTGGAGCACCGCGTCATTCCGTGGAACGAGGTGTCCGACGCCGAGGGTACCGGGATCGTGCATATCGCCCCCGGATGTGGACAGGAGGACTTCGCCCTCTCGAAGGTCCACGACCTGCCCGTCCTCGACCCCATCGACCAGTTCGGGGTCTTCCGGGCTGGCTACGGATGGCAGAGCGGCCGATATGCGGGCGCGACCGAGGATGCCAGCCAGGACCTCGCCCGCGACATCGCCGCGGACCTGGACCGCAGAGGCGTCCTGGTGGCGAAGGAGAGCTACCTGCACAGCTACCCGGTCTGCTGGCGGTGCGGCACGCAGCTCCTCTTCCGGCTGGTGGATGAGTGGTTCATCTCGATGGACCCCCTGCGCGAGCCGATCAGCGCCTCGACGCGATCCATGACCTGGCTGCCCGAAGGGATCGGCCTCGGGGAGCGCGAGCTCGACTGGCTGCGCAACATGGACGATTGGATGATCAGCAAGAAGCGCTACTACGGGCTGGCGCTTCCCATCTGGGAGTGCAGCAACTGCGACGGCTGGGAGGTGATCGGCTCGAAGGAGGAGCTGCGCGAACGCGCCGTGGCGGGCTGGGACGCCTTCGAGGGGCATTCACCGCATCGCCCATGGGTGGACGGGGTCGAGATCGCCTGTGCTTCGTGCGGCGGGGTGTCACGTCGGACGACGGACGTCGGCAATCCGTGGCTCGACGCCGGCATCGTGGGGCTTTCGACGCTGAGGTGGAACTCCGACCGGGACTACTGGAAGAAGTGGTATCCGGCCGACCTCGTCACCGAGTCCTTTCCCGGCCAGTTCCGCAACTGGTTCTACGCGCTGCTCACCATGAGCACGGTGATGACCGGCCAGGCACCGTCACGAACGCTGTTTGCCTACGCGCTCATGCGCGATGAGCACGGCGAGGAGATGCACAAGTCGAAGGGCAACTCGATCGCGTTCGAGGAGGCGGCGGACCAGATCGGTGCCGATGTCATGCGCTGGATGTTCGCGGCGGCGAACCCCGCGACGAACATCAACTTCGGGTACGGGCCTGGTCACGAAGTGGTGCGACGCTTCTTCCTGCCGCTCTGGAACACGTACGGATTCTTCATCACCTATGCGCGGCTCGACGGCTGGACGCCTGACCAGACCGATGGCGTCGACGAGGCGCGCACGCTGCTCGACACGTGGATCCTGTCGCGCCTCGACGGACTCGTCGGGGAGGTACGGGAGTCGCTCGACGGTTATGAGCCGATACGGGCGGCGCGCGAGATCGAGGCGTTCGTCGGCGACCTGTCCAACTGGTACGTGCGACGCAATCGGCGTCGTTTCTGGAAGGGCGAGCTCGATGCCGACAAGCGAGCGGCGTACGCGACGCTGCACGAGGTGCTTGCGACGGTCACGCGCCTGATCGCGCCGTTCGTGCCGCATCTCGCGGACGCCATCTGGGAGAACCTCGTCGTGGCGGTGACCCCGGACGCTCCCGACAGCGTCCATCTGGCCGATTTCCCGCAGCGCGTTGCCGGGCGCGCCGACGGTTCAGTGGACGCCGCGGTGGATCTCGCGCGCCGCACAGTTGCGCTCGGGAGGGCGACGCGTTCGGCGTCGGCGGTACGGACGCGACAGCCCCTGCGAACCGTCCGGGTCAAGCTGCCGGCCGGGATCGACGGCTTCGGGAGCGGCGCGGAGCTCGATGCCGACATGCGGCAGCAGATTCGCGAGGAGCTCAATGTTCGCGAGATCGAGCTCATCCCCGATGAATCGGAGCTGGTGGAGCGCTCGCTGTACCCGCTGTTGCCGGTCATCGGCCCCAGGCACGGCGCGGCGGTCGGCGCGATCATGGACGGTGTGCGCTCCGGGAACTGGCGGGCCAATGATGACGGCACCGCAACCGTCGGGGACGTCACGCTTCGGGCCGATGAATTTCAGCTCACCGCGCGAGGGCGCCCGGGACATGAGGTGGCGGAGGACGGCGACCTGCTCGTGGCGCTCGACACCATGCTGGATGATGAGCTCACCGCCGAGGGCCTGGCGCGTGAGGTTGCCCACCGGCTGCAGGCAATGCGCAAGACCGCCGGCCACGAGATCAGCGACCGAGTACGAGTCGCGATTGCAGCTGACCCGGGAACGATCGAGCGTCTGTTGCCCCATCGTGAATGGCTGGCGGATGAACTGCTGGCGGACTCGGTGGAGCTCGCGTCCGACGCCGTGATTCCCCACGCGACCGGTACCGAGAACCTCGAGCTCGAGGGCGCCGTACTGAGCCTCTCCGTGGGCCGCTCCTGACCGTCTGCCGGTCGGCTAGAGTGGGGTCGTGGAGGCCGGGAACGATCGAGATGCAGCGTTGAGTCCCGTGCTGATGTTGACGGGCACGGCGGTCCTGCTGTACGCGGCAGACCAGGTCACGAAGGCGCTCGTGGTGGCAAACGTCGCGTTCGGTGATCGTCATGACGTCATCGGAGACCTCGCGCAGCTCTGGCACGTTCGCAATGACGGAGCCGCCTTCAGCATTCTGCCCGGCGCCACCTGGCTGTTCGTACCGGTAACCCTCGTGGCGATCGGGATGGTCGTGTATTTCCATCGCAGCCTGCTCGGCCGTGGACCGTGGATTCATGTCGTGCTGGGCGCGATCCTGGCCGGCGCGCTCGGCAACCTGACGGATCGCCTGCGCTTCGGCTACGTCGTCGACTTCGTCAGCCTCGGCTTCGGCGATACGCGATTTCCGACCTTCAATGTTGCCGATTCGGCCGTCGTGCTCGGGATCGGCGCACTCGTCGCCTACCTGACATTCGTCGAGCAGCCACGAACTGCAGAGACCGCGAGATGAGCGGCCAGGTGGAGGTCCGGACCGTCGAGGGGCCCGCGCCGGCTGGACGAGTGGATCTCGCCGTCGCGGCGGTCGGAGGCATCAGCCGCGCGCACGCCCAGCGCCTCCTCGGCGATGGACGGGCGCTGGTCGACGGGGGACGGCGACGCTCGAGTGATCGGCTGCTCGGCGGTGAGCGGGTGAGTGTCGAGCTGAGCGCGCCGCCCGACGAGACGCTCTCCCCGGAGTCCATTCCACTCAGCGTTGCCTACGAGGACGAGACGATGCTCATCGTCGACAAGCCGGCGGGCCTTGTCGTCCATCCGTCTGCGGGCCACAGCAGCGGCACGCTGGTCAACGCACTCCTCGGGCGGGCGCGTGACCGTGGCGAAGCGCTCGGGTCGGTCGCGGGGGTCGGTCGGCCCGGCATCGTGCATCGGCTTGACAAGGAGACGAGCGGACTGATCGTGGTCGCCAAGAACGACCTTGCCCAGGCCAGCCTCATGCGACAGTTCGGTGATCGAAGCATCGAGAAGGAATACCTGGCGCTCGTCCGTGGCGAGGCGCCGTCGCCCCGCGGCCGGGTGGAGGCACCGATCGGTCGTGATCGACGTGATCGACAGCGCATGGCGGTGGTGGCCGGTGGCCGCGAAGCCACCACCGAGTACGAGGTGATCGCGACGGCGGCCGGCTACACCCTGCTCGTCCTGCGTCCGCTCACCGGTCGAACGCATCAGATTCGCGCCCACCTGACCTATCTGGGCCTCCCCATCGCGGGTGATCTGCGGTACGGCGGCGGCGAGGGGCCGGGGCGACTCAGCCGCCAATTCCTGCACGCCGCGCGGCTAGGGCTCGAGCGCCCGCTCGACGGACGACGTCTCCGCGCCTGGAGCGCCCTGCCGGCCGACCTCGCGTCGTGCCTTGAACTATCCGGGCTGACGGTCGCCGGCGGCCAGGTGCCGGAGGGCGTGGGAGCCGCCGTCGAGGAATGAACGACGATGAGATGGGAAGTGACCCGCACAAGCGAATGACGTTTCCCAACCCGCTGCTCGTCGTGGTGTCGGGGCCGTCCGGTGTCGGGAAAAGCACCATTGTCGCGGAATTGGCGCGCAGTCACCCCCAGGTCGTGCCGATCGTGACCGCCACGACGCGCGCGCGGCGAGATGGTGAGGTCCACGGCGTGCATTACCACTTTCTTGACCGAGTGGACTTCATCGGGCTGCGTGAGGCCGGTGGCCTGCTGGAATGGGCGGAAGTGCACGGCAACCTGTATGGCACGCCGATCGATCAAGTGCGCGGCATCCTCGCCGCCGGCCGGGACGCCATCCTGACCATCGATCCACAGGGCGCCCGGCAGGTCCGAGCCACCGTTCCGGACGCATTGCTCATCTTCGTCAAGCCACCCAGCATGGCTGACCTCGCGCGGCGGCTGCGCAAGCGGGGGAGCGAGTCAGCGGAATCCCTCGCGCGTCGGCGTCGCGACGCCGAGCACTGGATGGCAGACACCGACGACTACGACCACGTCGTGGTGAACGAGACGGGCCACGCGGAGGAGGCGGGGGAGTTGATCTGGGAGATCATCCAGGCCGAGGCACGCCGCGAGCCACCGCGCCGCCTTCGGGTCTGAGTCGAGTGGAATGACGCCGGGCAGACGTGCCGTGCGCGTGGCGGTCGATGCGCTCGCCGATCGGCCCGAGCGCACGTTCAGCTACCTTGTTCCGGTCGAGCTGAAGATGCCGGCCCCGGGATCGTTGCTGCTGGTTCCGTACGGTCGCCGCCTGGCGCTCGGATACGTCCTCGCCGGCGAGGCCGACGCCCCTGCAGATGACGATCTGAAGCCGATCGAGGCCGTGGTCTCGCCGCCGATGCTGACCTCGGACCTGCTCACGCTGGCCGAGGAGATCGCCGCGTACTACCGCGCTCCCATCGGGACGACGCTTGCGGCCATGCTGCCGCCCGGCCTCGAGTCTCGGCTCGCGCGGCGATGGGAGGTCCTCGACGTTTCCGCGGTCCCGACGGGCGTTCCGGAGGCAACCGACGCCGACGGGCGATTGTCCGATGCCACGCTCATGCGCTTCGCTCCCCGCCGGGGTCGCGCCACCTGGCTCGAGCGCCTGCGTCGCGTCGGCGCCCTTCGATCGGAGTGGTCGCTCCGCGCCGCCGACGTGAACCCCCGCCGCGTGCGCGTGCTCCGACCGGTGCCGGGCGGGACGGAGCCGGCGCGTCGAGCGCCCGTGCAGCGCGCGTTGCTCGACGCCCTCGAGGCTGGAGAGCGGACGATGGTGGAGCTTGCGGCCGAGCTCGAGACGGATGCGGCCGCCCTCCTCGCTCCGGCCCGTCGCCTGGTGGCTCTGGGCCGGGCGGAGCTCGACTGGCGCAACGTCGAACGCAGTCCGCTCGCGCACCGAGTCGAGATACCCGACCTCCGTCACCGGCTGTCCCGGGAGCAGGTCGCCGCGCTTGACGCGGTCAGCGCATTGACATCGGGTGGCGAGCTGCTGCTCCAGGGCGTGGCAGCGTCCGGCAAGACCGATGTGTATCTGGCGGCGACGGTGGCAACGCTTCGGGCCGGGCTGAACATCATCATCACGGTTCCGGAGGTGAGCCTGGTCCCGCAGATTGCGGACCGTCTCCGGGCACTCGTCGGCGCGGAGCTCGGAGTGCTGCACTCCGGGCTCTCGGCCGGGGAGCGGCACGACGAGTGGTGGCGCATCCTGCGTGGCGAGGTTCGCGTCGTGATCGGGACACGCACGGCCACCTTTGCGCCGCTTGCGCGCCTGGGGCTGATCATCGTCGACGAGGAGCATGACGGTGGCTACAAGTCCGACCGCACGCCCCGCTACGACGCGCGCTGGGTGGCGCGCCGGAGGGCGTCGATCGCCGGAGCCCGCATCGTGCTGGGCAGTGCCACTCCCGACCTCGTCAGCCTGGCGCGCGTGCGGGGAGGCCACGCCGAACACGCGCACCTGGTCGAGCGACGCGTGGGTTCGACGCCTGCCATCGAGGTCGCGGACCTTCGCGCCGAGCTCGCCGGCGGCAATCGGTCAATCTTCTCAACGGCCCTGGCCGACGCGCTCGGAGCGCTTCGCCGGGGGAGCGAACAGGCCGTCCTGCTGCTGAACCGGCGAGGTGCCGCCACCTTCATCCTCTGTCGCGACTGCGGCGAGAGCCTGCGCTGTCCCGACTGCGAGCTGCCATTCGTCTACCACCTGGAGGGTGGGACCCTGCGCTGTCACCACTGCGGGAGGTCCAGCGCGCCGACCGGGACATGCCCGGCTTGCGGCAGCGCACGGATCCGGTATTTCGGCGCGGGCACGCAGCGCGTGGAAGCCGAGCTCCGCGCGCGCTACCCCGGCCTGCGAATCGGCCGACTCGATTCCGATGCGCTCAGCGCGCGGCGCGGCTTCGAGACGATCTATGACGACTTCAGGGAAGGACGAACCGACGTGCTGGTCGGCACCCAGCTGGCCGCCAAGGGTTTGGACCTGCCCTCGGTTATTCTCGCCGCCGTGATCGCGGCCGACGTCACGCTCAACCTGCCCGACTACCGGGGGGCCGAGCGCACGTTCCAACTGCTGGCGCAGGTGGCGGGACGTGCGGGCAGGGGCCCGATGGCGGGCCGCGTCATCATCCAGACTTATGCGCCAGGGCACTACGCGGTGAAGGCGGCGGCTGCTCTGGACGTCGAGGGCTTCGCGGACGAGGAGCTCCTCCGTCGCCGCCTCCTGGGCTACCCGCCGTTCAGCGTGCTGGCCCGTCTGCTCGTGGCCGACGCCGACCGCGCCCGAGCCGAAGAGCGCGGGCGCCAGGCGGCTGCTGCCGTTGCCGTCCCCGGGGCGGAGGTGCTTGGCCCGTTGCCATCCTACGTCGTGCGGCGCGCTGGGCGCTTCCGGATGCAGGTCGTGATCCGTGCGCCCGACGCCGAGACGCGTGCCGCGGCATTGGAGCGCGTGCCGCCGGGAATCGCGATCGACGTGGACCCCGAGTCTCTCCTGTGAATCGGTACAATGCGCAGCGCCATGGCCATCCGCCGCATTCTCACCGCCGAAGAACCGATCCTGCGCGAGCGAACGAAGCGTGTTTCAACCTTCGACGCAAGCCTGCACCGACTGCTCGATGACATGCTCGAGACGATGCGTGACGCCCCCGGCGTGGGCCTGGCGGCCAACCAGATCGGCATCCCGCTCCAGGTCGCGGTCATCGAGGTGGATGACCGAATCACCGAGCTCGTGAATCCCCAGGTCGTCAAGGTCTCCGGTGAAGAGATCGACTGGGAAGGCTGCCTGTCCATCCCGGGCTACGTCGCCGAGATCACCCGGCATGCGAAGGTGGCCGTCAAGGCGCGGGACCGCCATGGCAGGGAGTTCCGCATCAAGGGCACGGAGCTCCTCGCCCGGGCCCTCCAGCATGAGATCGATCACCTCAACGGGACGCTCTATGTCGACTATCTCGAAACGCTCGATGAACTGGTGCGCGTCCGCGACGCGTCCGAGCGGGTCGAGGAAGAAGCGGCCGCCGGGATCTGAGTGGCTGGTATCGGTCGAATTGCGTTCCTCGGCACGGGCGCGTTCGGCGTTCCGCTCCTGTCGCGCGTGATGGGGCTGGCCGACGAGCTGGTGATCATCAGTCAGCCCGACCGTCCGGCGGGACGCCGACTCCAGCTCCGAGCAACGCCGGTCGCGATGTTCGCACGCGAGCACGGGATCCAGGTGATGACGCCCCAGCGACTCCGGTCGGAGATGTCGCGGGAAGCACTGCGCGCCTTTGCCCCGGATGGCCTGGTCCTGGTGGCATACGGCCAGCTGGTGCCCCAGGACCTCCTCGACGTCGCGACCCGGCCGCCACTCAACGTGCACCCTTCGCTCCTTCCCCGACACCGTGGGGCCGCCCCGGTGGCCGGCACCATCCTGGCCGGCGACGGCGAGGGTGGCGTGACGCTGATGATCATGACCGCCGAACTCGACGCCGGGCCTGTCGTCCGACGCTGGCCCATATCCCTCGGCGGCCGCGAGACGACGCCGGAGCTGGAGGCGACCCTCGCCGACCTGGCCGCCGACGTCGTTCCGACGGAGCTCGAGCGCTGGGCGTCAGGACCAATCCACTCGGAGCCGCAGGATGATGCCGCGGCAACCCATGTCCACCCGTTCGTGCGCGCCGACGGTTGGATCGACTGGCAGCGGACTGCCGTCGAGATCGATCGCCAGGTGCGAGCGCTCCAGCCGTGGCCTGGCACCTGGACCTCCATCGACGGTCGGCGCATTCACATCCGGCGGGCCCGTCCGGTATCCGGTGTCGACAATATGCCGGTGGGCTCCCTTCTCCCGGGTGAGATCCCCAGCGTGGCGTGTGGGAAGGGCGGTCTCGCGCTCGAGATCGTGCAGCCGGAGGGACGTGCCACCATGCCGGCCGAGGCCTGGCGCCGCGGGCTGGGTCGGGAGCATGTCCTGCTCGGCGCACATCGGTCGCTTGAGATGACCCAGTAGCTCCGAGGGTCCTCAACGTGAGTCAGGAGCAGGTCGGATATACTCGGTGCAGCCCTCACGGAGGTGGGCCATCGATGATTTTCGATCCGATCTACATCGTCGCCGTTCTGCTCCCGACCCTGGCCATCACCGGTTGGGCGGCGTGGCGGGTGAAGTCGACCTACGGCAAGTGGTCCAAGGTGGACTCCGGCATGAACGTTGATGCGTTCGACTTCGCACGCCGGCTCCTGGACCGTCAGGGCCTCCAGCACGTCAAGATCGAGCCGACCCCGGGGAAGCTGACGGACCATTACGACCCACGCGGCAAGGTGCTGCGAGTCAGCACCCAGGTCGCCGACGCCTCGGCGCTCTCGACTGCCGGGGTCACGAGCAGCGCGCCGCGCCTGTCGGTTGCTGCGGCCGCAGTCATCGCGCACGAGGTCGGGCACGCGCTCCAGGACCACGCGGGTGAGCCTGCCATGAAGCTGCGCCAGGCAATCGTGCCGGCCGCGCAGTTCGGCTCGGGCATCGCGCCGTGGCTCGTCATTGCCGGCGTGTTCCTCCAGATCACCGGATTGGCCATCGTGGGACTTATCGGCTTCGGCGCTGCGGTCCTGTTCACCTTCGCCACCCTGCCAGTCGAGATCGGCGCGTCCGGCAAGGCGCTGGCCTTCGTCAATGGCCTCGGCATGGTGGGCGAGAAGCAGACCGGCGCACGCGAGGTGCTCAAGGCAGCGGCCTGGACGTATGTCGCAGGCGCGCTGACCGCGCTCCTGACCTTCATCTATTACGCGTGGCTCATCTTTGGACGACGTGACTGAGCTTTCCCTCGCCGGCCCACCGCCGGCGATCAGCGAGATCGACTCCCCATCGCTCGCCGCGTGGCTCACAGCCCGCGGCGAGCCGCCGTATCGGGTCGATCAGGTTCTCTCGGGCGCCCATCGGCCCGAGGTGGGGGGCTTCAATGATCTCACCGACCTCCCTGTTGCGCTCCGTTCCGAAGTCGCGCAGGCATTCCGCTTCAGCACCATCGTGGACAGTCACGTCATCGGCGCCGATAGTGGCATGACGGCCAAGGCGGTCCATGAGATGGCAGATGGGCAGCGCATCGAGTCGGTGCTGATGCGGTACGCGGCACGCGGCGCCATGTCGGAACGTACGACGATCTGCATCAGCTCCCAGGCCGGCTGCGCGGTGAACTGCCCGTTCTGCGCCACCGGGCAGGCCGGGTTCGGACGTCAGCTCACCGCGGGCGAGATCGTCGACCAGGTGCTCCACTGGCACCGGCGGCCGTGGAATGCCCTGGGTGATGCCAAGACCGGTCACTACAACGTCGTGTTCATGGGCATGGGAGAGCCGCTCAACAATTCCGATCGGGTGTTCGAGGCGGTGCGGCTCCTGAACGATCCGCAACGCCTGGGGATCGGTGCGCGCCACATCACCGTCAGCACCTCGGGCGTGGTGCCCGGCATGGATCGCATGATCGAAGCGTTGCCGCAGGTCAATCTGGCCATCAGCCTCCATGCCGCGACCGACTCGCTGCGCGACGAATTGGTGCCGATCAATCGCAAGTGGCCGATCAGGGAGGTCGTGGCGGCGGGGCGGCGCTTTGCTGCGCGCACCGGACGGCGGGTGAGCCTCGAGTACGTGATGATCGACGGGCTCAATGACACCGATGAGCAGGCAGATGGGCTGATCGACATCGCCCGCGGCTGGCGCTCGCACCTGAACCTGATCCCGCTCAACCCGACACCGGGCTCGCGCTGGAGTGGGACGCCGGCGGCCGGCATCGAACGGTTCGTTGACCGCCTGCGAGGCGCGGGCGTCTCGGTCACGGTACGCGATACGCGCGGCCGCGAGATCGATGCTGCGTGTGGCCAGCTCCATGCGCAGCTTTCCGGCCGCTCCATGCGCGAGGCGCGGGAGGCGGCGGCGCTGGCGGCCACATCGTCGTGACGGGCGACCCACACATCAGCGCCAGTATCCTGAACGCAGATTTCGCCCAGCTCGGGGCCGAGGTCCGGCGCGCCGCAGACGCACGGGTCGACTCGGTGCACCTCGATGTCATGGACGGTCACTTCGTCGACAACCTGACCATGGGTCCGGTGGTGGTCGCAGCCGTGCGGCCCGAGACAGAGCTGCCCTTCCACACCCACCTGATGATCAGCAATCCGCTGGCCTACGTTGAACGATTCGCCGATGCCGGCAGCGACCTGATCGTCTTCCATGTCGAGGCGGATGACGATCCTTCCGCGGTGATCGAGGCGATCGAGCGGGCCGGCAAACGACCCGGCATCGCGCTTAACCCCGGCACCCGCGCCGATGCGGTGGCCGCGTACCTCGAGCGCGTGGACCTTCTGCTCGTCATGACCGTTTACCCCGGTTGGGGAGGGCAGCCGTTCATCGAGGGGGTCGTCCATAAGCTCTCGGCGCTTGCGGCCGAGATCCGGCACCGCAACCTCGATCTGTCCATTGCGGTCGATGGCGGAGTCAGCCTCAAGACCATCGGCCGCGCGCATGCGGCGGGCGCCGATGTTCTCGTCACTGGCAGCGCCCTGTACAGTACCCATGGCGATTTGGGCCCCACCGTCGCCGCACTTCGCGCCGCGGCACGCGGTCGCCGCGATACCGATACCGATACCGATACCGAAAGGACTTGACGCTGCTGTCTCGCCGATCCCTCCTGCCCGGATTCGCCCTGATGCTCATCACGATACTCGCCGTGGCGTGCAGCCAGGAAGGCCCCCAGCTGCCGTTCGCTCCCACGTCGACCCCTGCGCCTACGCCGGAGCAGCCGCGCGAGGTGACGGTGACCGTGGTGGCGCTCGGTACCGAAGAGACGGTGCCCGATGCCGAGGTCCGAACCGGTGAGAGCGCGGTTCGCACCGCGGCAGGTGGATCGGCCAGCGTGACGGCGATGCGGGGTGCGAGGGTCGAGGTCACCGCGGAGGGACATGACTCCGAATCGGGAACCGTCCCCGGTGAAGGAGACCTGCGCATCGAGATCCGGCCGAACGTGGTCAGAGGTGTCGTCTCTGATCCTGACGGTGAGCCGCTCGAGGGCGTCCGCGTTTTCGTCGAGGGTGGCGAGCTCAGTACGGAAACCGACGAGGATGGTGCGTACGAGCTCGCGGAGCTACCCGAGAATGCGGCGCTGGTGTACAAGATGCCCGGCTATCGGCTGGGCGAGATCCAGCCCGCCGGTGAGATGACCCAGGATGTCGCCATGGAACCGTTCGCGGCGCGCGCCCTGTATGCGCCGTCGGCCATTTTCGAGGCGCCGGGCCGGCTCGATGCGATGCTCGACCTGTTGGATCGCACGGAGGCCAATGCGCTCGTCATCGACGTCAAGGAGACCGACGGGCGCCTGTACTACGCCACCGACCTTCCTTCGGCGGTCGCGGTCGGCGCCGTGCGTGAGACACCGGTCTTCGATCTGGCGGAGATCCTGCCGATCCTCGAGGAGCGCGGGATCTACACGATCGCGCGGATGGTCGTCATGAAGGACAACACGAGTGCAGTGGCCCGTCCTGAGCTGGCGGTCCGCAACAGCGCAACCGGCGAACCGTGGCGCGACAATATCGGCGGCGCGTGGCTGGATCCATCGGCGCCGGGCGTCGCGGAGTACGTCGCGAGTATCGCCGGAGATCTCGCTGCCAAGGGCTTCGACGAGGTACAGCTCGACTACATCCGGTTCTTCAGCGACGGCCCGTACGATGTCGCCGATACGAACCTGCCGAACACGCAGTCCTTCCGCCTGCCGGCGATCCAGCGCGTGCTGCGGGTGGTGAGCGAGGAGCTCGAGATGACGCGAACGTTCCTGGGAGCCGACGTCTTCCCGATCAGTTTCATCGTGCCGGATGACCAGGGCATCGGGCAGCGGCCGGAGGTGATCATGCCGTACGTCGATTACTTCAACCCGATGGTGTACCCCAGCCATTACGGTCCCGGCGTCTTCGGCTTCGATGTGCCGAACAACCATCCCTACGAGGTCATCGACGAGACGCTCAAGGTCATGAGCGAGCAGGCGGACGGCCTGCCGGTTGTCATTCGGCCATGGATCCAGGACTTCGGCTACGGGCCCTTTCCGCCGTACACGGCTGACCAGGTCCAAGCCCAGTTCCAGGCCGCTGCCGACAATGACGCGAAGGGCTGGATGATCTGGAACGCACGCGCCGCCTTCACGGAGGCAGCGCTCGGTCCACCGCGCGAGAACGAGGACGACGGGCCGATGACCTCCGCAGACCCTGAGCCGGCATCGAGCCCAGCGGAGTCGGCCAGCGCGAGCCCCTCAGCCTCTCCCTAGGACGATGCGCCTGGTCGTGCAACGCGTCACCCACGCCTCCGTGCGTGCCGGCGATGAGCTGCTCGGAACGATCGGAATTGGCGCGGCCGTGCTGGTCGGCATCGGTACCGGGGACACACCCGAGATCATCGAGCGCATGGCGGACAAGCTCATCGGCCTCCGATATTTCGAGGACGCGGAAGGGCGAACCAATCACGACATCGCCGATGTCGGTGGCGCGCTCCTCGTGGTGAGCCAATTCACGCTCTATGCCGACCTCCGGCGTGGGCGGCGTCCCGGCTTTACCGCGGCGGCGCTGCCGAAAATCGCCACGCCGCTGGTGGACCGATTCGTTGAGCGGCTGCGTGCAGCGGGTCAGCATGTCCAAACAGGTCGCTTCGGGGCCGAGATGGCCCTCGAGCTGGTGAACGACGGCCCCTTCACCCTCGTCCTCGACTCCGACCGGGACCTGAGCTGAGTCCACCTGTGCGCGCGACGCGTCGGCTACACAATGGGTGCAGCGAGTACTCCCCTGCGGGGTGTAACGGCCAACGGCTCGCGGATGTACCCCCCCCCGTGGCATGAGACGGCCACGATTCGCCATCCAGCCTGGCTGGACCACCCGCGGGCGGAATATGAGGCCACTCGGTGGCCGCTACACCCACTGGAGGCATACGAACGGCATCGGTCATCATCCGGACCCCGGCAGCGGGCATAACAACGCCCGCATCGTTGCGACGCGGGCGGGGCGATCTCAGGGAGTGAAGTCAGACCTTCTGAGCAGTCCGTCGGCAGCGGCTACACGCCTTGACCTTGGTGACCTTGCCATTGGCGGTCAGTGTCATCGGCTGAAGGTTCGGCAGCCATCGGCGCAGTGCGCGCTTGCGGTTCATCCCAACCGACTGGGGGTTCCAGCCGGTGATCGGACGCTTGCCGCAGATGTCACAGACGCGTGCCATGGTCGAATGAATCTCCACTCACAAAGGGAGCCCGCGCGCGGCGCCGGGCGATCGGGATGGTAGCACGCTACGATCGGGTCATGCAATCGAGCCGGCCGCTCGACGGACGCTACGAGCCACTGAACATCGATGCCCAGCTGCTCATCGTGCGGACAGATGACGGCTACGAGCCTTGCTACGGGGAGGTCTGCGCCTTCGTTGCGGTGGGCGCAGCAGCGTGAAGACTCTGGTCGGCAGCGACCTTGATCAGCCGATCCGAACGACCATGCCAGCGTTGGCGCGTGGGATGGCAAGCCTGGCCCGTCTGGGCATTACCACAGCGCGTGAGGCGCTCTGGTATCTGCCCTTCCGCTACGACGACTTCAGCGAGCTACGGCCGCTGGGCGAGCTCGTTCCGGACGAGAAGCAGTCGGCACGCGCGACCGTGGCCACCATCCGGGTCGAGCCCGGGTTTGGCAGACGTCCGCAGCGCGTGATCGCGCAGCTCACCGACGACACCGGCAGCGCCGAGGCGATCTGGTTCGGCCGCCGCTACGTCGAGCGACGCCTCCAGCAGGGGGACGAGGTGATCGTATCCGGCAAGGTCACGCAACGCGGGTGGCGACCGCAGTTCACCTCGCCCGAATTCAGTCCGGTCGGGCGCGACTCGGTCCATACCGCGCGGGTAGTCCCGGTGTATCCCCTCACCGCCGGCGTGACGCAGAAGCGCCTGCGTGAGCTCCTGGCTCGCATCCTCGACCATGCGCTGCCGTTGGTAGCCGACCCGCTGACCGATGCCGAGCGCCACGGCCTGCCTGCGCTCGACGATGCCCTCCGCGCTGCGCACTTTCCCGAGGAGGCGGCCGACGTGAGCGAGGCACTCGACCGCCTCGCCTTCGATGAGCTTCTGGCCCTGCAGCTGACCCTGGCGCAGGCACGCGACGCCCGAGCCGGGCTCAAGGCACCGCGAATTGCGGTAGCAGAGGCAGATCGAAACAAGATCGTCGGCGCACTACCCTTCACCCTGACCCACGACCAGGCGGCGGCCGTTGCCGAGATTCTCGACGACATCGCCAACGAGCAACCGATGCGCCGCCTGCTCCAAGGTGACGTCGGTAGCGGCAAGACCGCGGTCGCCGCGGTGGCGTTGGCGGCTGCCGTACGCGCCGGCTGGCAGGGCGCACTGATGGCGCCGACCGAGATCCTGGCACGCCAGCACCATGCCGGGCTGGCACCGCTGCTCGCCGGGCTGGGCGTGCGGGCCGACTTTCTCTCCGGATCGCTCGCGCCCAAACACAAGACCGAGATTCACGATGCCATCGCCGCGGGTGCGGCCGAGGTGGTGATCGGGACGCACGCGGTCATAAGCGAGGCGGTCGAATTTCCGCGGCTCGGCCTCGTGATCGTCGATGAGCAGCATCGTTTCGGCGTCGGACAACGGGCGGCGCTCCAGGCGAAGGGCAGCGGCGGCGAGCCGCACGTGCTGGCGCTGACGGCCACGCCGATCCCGCGCACACTGGCGCTCAGCGTGTACGGCGATCTGGCGATCAGCACGATCCATGAGCTGCCGCCCGGACGTGAGCCTATCCGAACCGAGATCCGCGACCGGCGCGCGCTACCGAGGATCGAAGCCTTCCTGGCGGCCGAGGCCGAAGAGGGACGCCAGTCGTTCGTGGTGGTGCCGCTCGTTGCGGAGTCCTCGGCACTTCAGGTGGCGAGCGCCGACGCAGAGACCGAGCGTCTGCGCGCGGCGCTGCCGCAGCTGCGGATCGGGATGGTGCATGGCCAACAGAAGGCGCGGGCGCGGGACGCGACAATGACCGCCTTCGCGGCCGGCGAGATGGACCTGCTGGTGGCGACGACCGTGATCGAGGTCGGCATCGACGTGCCGAACGCGAGCGTGATCCTCATCGAGGACGCCGAGCGCTTCGGACTGGCGCAGCTCCACCAATTGCGCGGCCGTGTGGGTCGTGGCCGGCATCGGTCCTTCTGCATCCTCGTGTCCGACGTGACCGATGAGCTCGCCACGCGGCGACTTGAGGTGGTCCGCGGCTCGAACGACGGATTCGCCATCGCGGAGGCCGACCTCCAGCTCCGCGGCGCGGGCAACCTGCTCGGAACGCGACAGTCGGGCCTTCCACCGCTCCGCGTGGCTTCGCTCTTCGATCCCCGCCACATCGAGTTGGCGCAACGAGCGCGCGCTCTCGCCACTGACATCGTCGACGCCGACCCTTCGCTCGCTGGACGCCCGCTCCTCGCCCGCCTGCAGCATGACTTTGCGCCGATCGAAGACGAGGGCGACGCGGCCTGATGCGCGTCATCGCCGGCGTGGCGCGCGGCCATCCGCTGATCGCGCCTCGCGACCGAGGGACGCGGCCGATCACCGATCGGGTGAAGGAGACACTGTTCGGGATCCTCGGCGAGCGTGTCCCGGAAGCGCGCGTGCTGGACCTGTACGCCGGTAGCGGCGCCATCGGTATCGAGGCGCTGTCGCGGGGCGCGGAGCACGTCACCTTCGTGGAACAGTCGCGCGCTGCGATCACCTCACTGCGCGCAAACCTCGATAGCACCGATCTCGCTGCTTCCGCGACAATTGCTCCCTTCGATGTCGAACGTTTCCTGGCGCGGACGCCTGAGAAAGCATGGGATCTCGTCTTCCTGGACCCGCCGTACGAACTGCGTGCTATCGTGGCGCCGCTTCGCGCCGTCGAGCCGCACCTGGCTCCCGGTGCGATGGTCGCGATCAAGCATTTCTGGCGTACGGAGGTGCCCGAGCTGCCGGGCCTGCAATCGGTCCGCCAACGCCGTTTCGGAGAGACGATGCTCAGCTTTCTGGAGGCTCAAGGCCGATGACGCGGGTGGCAGTCTTTCCCGGCTCCTTCGATCCGATGACCAACGCGCACCTCGACGTCGCTCAGCGCGCCTCCGGGCTCTTCGACCGCCTCGTCATCGGCGTCCTCAATAACCCCAAGAAAGCGCCACTCTTCAGCATCGAGGAGCGTGTCGACCTGATCAGCCGATGCGTCACCGATCTCGGGCCACACGTCAGTGTCGACGCTTTTGATGGCCTGACGGTCACCTTTGCGCGCCGTCATGCGGCCGGCTTCATCGTCCGCGGGTTGCGCGCAGTGAGCGATTTCGAGGCGGAACTTCAGATGGCGCTCACCAACCGCAAACTCGCGCCCGAGGTCGATACCGCGTTTCTGATGACCGCCCTGGAATTCGGGTACGTGAGCTCGTCGCTGACGAAGGAGGTCGCTCGGTTCGGGGGCGATATCGGGCCGATGGTGCCCGCGCCTGTCGCTGACGCGTTGACCGAGCGACTGCGTACGGAGCCGCGCGTATAATCGCGGCCAAGGAGGATGCGCCACGGACATCATTTTCCTGGTTGAGCGACTCGAATCAATGGTGGCCACGGGCAAGAAGCTGCCACTGACGAATAACGTCGTTCTGGACCAGGCGACCGTTCTCGAGCTGATCGACCAGCTACGTGTCTCGGTCCCCGACGAAGTGCGCCAGGCGCGCCGCATCACCGAGGAAGCCGGCCGCATCACCGAGCGCTCGCGTGAAGAGGGGGACGCGATCATCGCGCGTGCGCAGGAGCAGGCCGCCCAGATGCTCGAGGAACGTGAGCTGGTGCGGGCCGCACAGCAGCGTGCCGGGGAGCTTCTCGAGCAGGCACAGCTCGAGGCACGCGAAGTCCGTCGCGGCGCCGATGAGTACGCTGCCGGGGTCCTCATTCGCCTCGAGGGGGAGTGCATCAAGGCGCTCACCAGCATCAAGCGCGGGATCGACATGCTCGATGATCGTCATCTTCCGTCCGGCCACGACGGCAGGGCGGAGGCCGGGGCGATCGGTGTGGATGCCGAGGAGCAGGTCCAAGCCACGACCCGGCAATGATCTCGTACAACGTCGCGGGGCTCCTTCGCGAGCCGCCTGGCGCGATGCGCGACGTTCGACTTCGCGACAGGTACGTGACGCTCGGCGCGGATGTCGAGATTGCCGGTCCGCTCGATGCAGATCTGCGCCTGCTGCGCACGAACCGGGGCATCCTCCTCCGCGGAAGCATTCGGGCTCCACTCCGCCGCAGCTGCGCGCGGTGCACCGATGCGTATGTGGAAGAGATCCGCGTCGACGTGGATGAGGAGTTTCTGCCGAGCATCGACCCCGACACCGGAAAGCCCGTCGTTCTCGAGCCCGAAGACGCGGAAGCGAGCCTCCGGATCGACGAGCATCACGAGATCGAGCTGGGCGGAGTCTTCCATGATGAGCTGGCACTGACCGAGCCGATGCACCCGCTCTGCCGGCCAGACTGCCCCGGCCTCTGTGTCGAGTGCGGTGGACGGAGGAATTCTGGGGACCATGTCCATGGCGGCGAGGAGATCGACCCACGCCTTGCCGGCCTGGCCGCACTGCTGGGCGACCGCGACGACTGACCGTTTTCCGCGAATCGGCGGCCGGGCTATACTGCGGCGTCCCGTCAGATATCGGTCAAGGAGTTCCGCGTGGGCGTTCCCAAGCGAAAAGTATCCAAGGCGCGCCAGGGTGAGCGCCGCGCGCATCTTGCCATCAGCGCGCCGCCGCTCGTGGAGTGCGAGCACTGTCACGAGCTGAAGCGTGCGCACCACGTCTGCCCGACCTGCGGTTGGTACGCGGGCCGTGAGGCGGTGGTGATCGAGCCGGTCACGCTGGTCGAAGGCCAGCGCTAACAACGATGCGCATCGCGATCGACGCGATGGGAGGCGACCACGCCCCTCGCGAGATCGTTCGCGGCGCAATCGACTACGCATTACACAGCACCGATGAGATCAGTCTCGTCGGTGACGTGCCACGCCTCGAGCGCGAAGTCGCGGCCTACGGCAAAGGCGCCCCTGCCAACGTGCGCTTCGTTGATGCCCCCGAGGTGATCGGGATGGGGGAGCACCCTGCCACCGCGCTGCGCACCAAACGACGCTCCTCGATTCTCGTGGCGACCAACCTCGTGCGCGACGGGGTGGCCGACGCGGTCGTTAGTGCGGGCTCGACGGGCGCGACCATGGCGGCCGCAGTCTTTCGTCTCGGACGCATCGAGGGGATCGACCGCCCCGCGCTGCCGGCACACATGGCCACCGCCACCGGACCGGTGATGCTCCTCGACGTCGGCGCGAATGTCGACTCCTCGCCCGAGAACCTGGTCCAGTTCGCCGCGATGGGCGCGATCTTCGCTGAGCACGTGCTCCACGTCCGCAGCCCGCGCATCGGCCTGCTCAACATCGGAGAGGAAGTCGAGAAGGGCAATGAGCTGGCTCGAACGGCACATGCCAGGTTGGCAGAGCTGGACCTGCACTTCGTCGGCAATGTCGAGGCACACGACCTGATCGCGCATCGCGCCGATGTCGTCGTTTGCGACGGGTTCGTGGGCAACGTGGTGCTCAAGTTCTTCGAGGGGATCACCGGCTTCATCTTTCGAGCGATGCGCGAGGACCTTCAGCAGGGGCCGATCGCGCCCATCGCGCTCCTCGCGCTCAAGCCCGGCTTCGATCGTCTCAAGGCTCGCTTCGACTACGAGCGCAACGCCTCCGCGCCGCTGCTGGGCGTCAAGGGCGTGAGCATCGTCACCCACGGGAGAGCGAAGGCTCGCATGATCGAGAACGCCATCCGCATCGCATCCGAGTCGGCCGAGGCCCGGGTGCCGGACCTGATCGGTCAATGGACGAAGGAGCACCCGGCGCTCGCCCATCGTGGCGTCCGCTCGCGCATCGCGGCGCGGCTGCATGGAGACCGCGGGTAGCGATGGCGACCAGCACGAACGACAGGCAGAAGCCAGCAACGGCAGGGATGCTCGCGCGACGGCTGGCCCTTCTCGCACTGTTCGAGAATGAGTTTCGACCCGGCAATGCCGGGGCGGCGCTCGAGCGGCTGGCGCTGGAGCGCGAGGTCCCGGACGAGGTCCGTGCCCACGCCGCGCGGATCATCGATGGCGTCTCCGAGCATCGCGATGCATTGGATCGACGGATCGCGACCGAAGCCCCACTCATTCCGGTTGCCGAGCTCGGCCGAGTCGAGCGAACGATCCTCCGGAGCGCGATCTATGAGGTGCTATACTCCGCCGCGACCCCGAGCGGGGAGACGATGCGCGATGCCGTTTCCCTCGCCCGGATCTACGCCGGCGACGCAGCGCGACGCCTCGTCAACGGCGTGTTAGGAAGCGTTTCCAGATCACCGGGTGGAGGAACCTGAACTCGTGACAGACGGGACCACGTACGATCGCCTCAAGAAGCTCATCGTCGAGCAGCTCGGCGTCGACGAAGAAGAAGTCCAGCCGCAGGCCTCGTTCGTCGAAGACCTCAATGCTGATTCGCTCGACCTGGTCGAGCTCATCATGAGTCTCGAAGAAGAGTTCGGCATGGAGATCTCGGACGAGGATGCCGAGAAGATCCAGAAGGTCCAGGACGCGGTTGACTTCATCGAGGAGCACCAGCAGTAGACGGGCTCGCCCATGGAAGCTTCGGCCCTGGACGAGCTGAGCGCCCGCCTCGGCATCGTCCTGCGTGAGCCGGAGCTGATCAGCCAGGCGTTCGTCCACAGCTCGTTCTTCAACGAAAACCCCACCCTCGCCACCGGCCACAACGAGCGGCTCGAGTTCTATGGCGACGCCGTCATCGGCGTTGCGGTCAGCCGTCTCTTGTTTCTGCGGCACCCCGATGATGACGAGGGCTCGCTGACCGCCCGCCGCGCGGCGCTGGTCAATCGCGAGGCCCTGGCGGACCTGGCGCATTCGATCGGTCTTGACCGATACCTTCGCCTCGGCCGCGGTGAGACCGAGGCCGGCGGCGCCACCCGACCATCGGTGCTTGCCGCCTGCTTCGAGGCGCTGGCGGGCGCGCTCTCCCTGTCAGAGGGCACGGAACGAGCAGAAGCGGTCATGGAGCACCTCTTCGCACCGCGCCTGGAGGCGCTGGACGTCAATTCCGCGGCACCGAAATCGGCGAAATCGCAGCTCCAGGAATGGACGCAGCGCCACCGGGGAGTGAAGCCGATCTATCAGCTCGTCGACACCACGGGACCGCCGCACCACCAGGAATTTCGGGTGACCGTCGTGATCGGTGGCACGGCATTCGGGCTCGGTGCGGGCTCCAGCCGTCAGCGGGCCGAGGAGCAGGCCGCCCAGGCAGCGCTCACCGGCCTCCCCGAGGGGGGAGACGGTACCATGCAGCTGTCATCCCCGTGAGCCGACTGAAGGAGCTTCGACTCCACGGATTCAAGTCGTTCGCCGATCCGACTCGCTTCGTTTTTGAGCCGGGCGTGAACGCCGTGATCGGCCCGAACGGCTCCGGCAAGAGCAACATGGCCGACGCGGTGCGCTGGGTCCTCGGCGAGCAGTCCAACCGATCACTGCGCACGCGGCGGGCAGACGATGTGATCTTCGGCGGTTCCGAACGTCGCAGGCCACAGGGTATGGCGGAGGCCAGCCTCACGCTCGATAACGCTGATGGTTGGCTGCCGATTGACTTTTCCGAGGTCGCGATCGGTCGTCGCGCCTATCGCTCCGGGGAGAGCGAATACCTGATCAATGGAGCGCGTGCGAGGCTCCGCGATGTCGTCGATCTGCTGGGTGAGGGCCGGCTCGGCGCGAACGAGCTGGTGGTGGTCGGGCAGGGTACGGTCGACGCCGCGCTTTCGCTGCGACCGGAGGAGCGACGCCAGCTGTTCGAGGAAGCCGCCGGCGTCAAGACGCTCCAGGTGAAGCGCAACGAGGCATCGGGTCGTCTCACCCGCGCGCTCGCCAATCTCACGCGGATGAGCGATCTCATCGGAGAGCTGAAGCCCCAGGTGCGGCGATTGGCGCTGCAGGCGGAACACCAGCAGCAGCACGACACGCTCGGGGCTCGGGCGCGCGCCCTGGTGACCACGTCTCACCACCGTCGCGAGCAGGCGGCCCGAGCCGAGCTCGGCGAGGCTCGACGACAGGCCGCGGCCGCCGAAGCCGCCCTTGCTGCCTATCGGCACGGACAGGAGGCAGGCCAAGCCGGGGTGGCGGCAGCTGAGGGGCGCTACTGGGCAGCGGAGGAGGCGTCCCGCGCGACGGGAGATGAGAGACAGCTTGCGCGCGAACGGTTGATCCGGGTCGAGGCACGCGTGGAGGCGGTCGTGGCTCGAGAGACGGAGTTGATTGCTGCCCTTGAGCGTGAGACGAGCCAGATGGAGCAGGTCGCGAAGTCACTCGACACGCTGACACGCGAGACACCGGGCAAGGATGTCGAGCCGGCGATAGCGGCCGCCGCGGAAGCTGAGGAACTGTGGCGCGCCACGGTCGCCGAGCTGGCGGCCGCGGACGACGCGCTGCTGGCGGCCGAACAGGCCGTCTCCGAGCTACGTGCGCGGCACAGCGACCTGATCGCCTCCCGGGCACGCCTGTCCGAGGAGGTGGCGCGCCATCGGACGCGTCTCGGTCACGCCACCCACGAACGCGCTACAGCTGAAGCAGCACTGGGAGGTCTGCGCCGTTCGGCGGCCGTGGCCGCCGAGCACCTTGAAGCCTCGGCGAGCGGCGCCCATTCCGCCATGCAGGCACTCGAGGCGGCAGAGGCACGCCGGGACAAGGCCCAGGAGGCCGCCGATGCGACGCGTCGAACCGTCATCGAGCTGACCGAGCGACTTGGAGCGACCCGGGCGGAGCTCGAGGCGCTCGCGGAGCCACATGACGGCGCCGCGCAGCTCGGTCGACGGCTCGCGGCAGCCGGCTGGCCGACCGTGCTCGACACGGTGTCGGCGCCCGAGGCGTCGTGGCCCGCAATCGAGGCCGCGGTGGGCGGTGATGTCGACGACGCGCTGCTGTGGATCGATGGAGATCCCACGACCGAGATCGGCGATGCCCGCGGTGCTGCTCGGCTGCTCGCGCCGCAGAACCTGGCGGGGGATGGGCGCGAGCTGGCCCTGGCTGCGGTGGGCGGGTCTCGGACAGTGGCAGAGTGGATCGGCATGGCTGACGCGCCGGGGGTCCTCGCTCGCGCCGCGCTCGCCGCTGATCTGCCGGCTCTACTGAGCGGCTGGCGCCGGCTGCCGACGGGCTAGACGGCGGTGACGGTCGATGGGGACTTCGCAGATGCGCGTGGCATCACCCTCCGCGGCCGGGGCGATCCTCCCGGTGGGGCGGCGGCTCGGGCTCACGCGCGGCGCCTCGAGCTTCGCGGTGCGGTGCGTCAGCTCGAGTCACGCGTTCTTGAGGCTCAACGAGCCGCATCGGCCGCGACGGAGACGCTCCGGACGATGCGGGACGAGCATCTTGCCGCACGAGGAGCCAACGACGAGGCCGACGGAGCGGCACGTATCGCGCGTGAGACTCGTGCCGCGGCCGATGCGGCGGTGGGCCGCGAGCAGGACCGAGTGGAGCGCTTGATCGAGGATCTCGCCGCAATCGAGTCGACCGGCGGGGAATCGGAGACGGCGCCCGAGGTGAGGGAGGATGACCTGGCGATGTGGCAGGCCGCGGCAGACGGTGCGCGGGCCCGACGGGACGCGATTGCGCTGCGGCGAGACGCAGCCCGTGACGCATGGACCGCCGACAGGCACGCTGCAGAGGAGGTCGAAAACCGTACGGCAGGCATACGCACTGAGCGATCCACGCTCGAATCCAGGCTGGTACAGCTGGAGGCCGCCATCCCGCAGCGCCACATCGCGATTGCGGCCGTCCGCAAGGAGCGCGCGGCTCTGACTGATCCCGCCAAGGCTGCCTCCGTCGCGCACGACGCGGCGGACGAAGCCCACCGGGAGGCTGAGCGCGAGCGCATGCGACGACGGGAGGAACTGGTGGCGCTGGAGCACGAGCGGGTTGGTGCCGGCGAACGACTTGGCGACCTGGAGCGCGTCGCACAGACCGCCGTCATCGATGCCTCGCGTCGCGACGAGGCCCTTGCGGGGCTGCTTCGGGAGCGCCAGGTTGCGCTCGACGGCCTCCCCGAACTGGAGGCGGATGTTGCGTCTCCGATAAGTGAAGTGGAGGCGTTGGACGACGCTCAGCTCGAGGCGGAGCTGCGACGCGTGCGACGCACGCTCTCGCAGATCGGCTCGGTCAATCCGTTCGCGGTGGAGGAGCACCGTGAGCTCGCATCCAGGCTGAACGAGATGGCGACACAGGACACGGATGTGCGGGCCGCAATTTCATCGACGGAAGAGCTGA
Organism: Candidatus Limnocylindria bacterium; assembly: GCA_038233215.1. Lineage (GTDB taxonomy): Bacteria > Chloroflexota > Limnocylindria > QHBO01 > QHBO01 > JACDBZ01. The sequence continues at coordinate 8,676 of JBBSML010000007.1, read as the reverse complement.
TCGGCACGCTGGACGGCGAGATTACCGCCCAGTTTAATGCCGCCTTCCGGGCGATCGGCGAGCGATTCGACGAGTACTGTCGGCTCCTGTTCGCGGGCGGCTCCGGGTCGCTTCAGGTAGGCGATGAGGCGAATGGTGACGCTCCCGGCGGCATCGAGATCGTGGTGCGCCCTCCCGGGAAGCGGCTCCAGCGCCTTGCGATGCTGTCGGGCGGCGAACGCGCGCTGACCGGGGTTGCCCTCCTATTCGCCATGCTCACCGTCAACCCGGTCCCGTTCTGCATCCTCGACGAGGTGGACGCGGCACTCGATGAAGCGAACATCGGACGCTTCGCGGAGGCCCTGCGCAAGCTCTCAGAGTCGATCGACTTCGTCGTCATCACCCATAACCGGGCAACGATCGAAGTGGCCGACACGATCTACGGGGTGACGATGACCGATGCGGCAGTGAGCCGGGTGCTCTCGCTGCGCCTTGCGGATCTGCCGGCGCAGGCTAGCGCCTGATGTTCTGGCGTCGTCGTGATGTACCGACCGGACCGGACGAAGTCGACGTGCAGCCGACCGCGGTCAAGGCGGAGCCGACCGCGGTCCCGCGCCCGCGGCGTGAGCGGAGCGGCATGGGACTCCGCGCGCATTCCTCGGGCCTCGGTGCCCGCCTGCGTTCGATCATGGGCGCTGGCTCGCCGGCGACCGCGGCGACGTGGGACGACGTCGAGGAAGCGTTGATCGGCGCCGACGTCGGAACAACGACCACCCTGGAGCTTGTGGACGCGGCACGCGCGCGGTTCCGCGCGGATGGCGGACGCAGCGGCGAGGATGCACGCCGAGCATTGACGACCGAGATCCGCGACCGGCTCGTGCGCGTCGGATCCGGGCGGTTCGAGCTCGGCGATGCGCCATCGGTGATCCTGTTGGTGGGCGTCAACGGGACCGGCAAGACGACGTCGCTCGCCAAGCTCGCCTATCGCCTTACCGCCGAGGGCCACACGCTTGCCCTCGCTGCGGCAGATACCTTCCGAGCTGCCGCTGTCGAGCAGCTGCGCATCTGGGGCGAACAGCTGAGCGTGCCGGTCATTGCGCAGCGCGCCGGCGCCGACCCCGGTGCCGTGGCGTTCGATGCGGTCGTGGCCGCTCAGGCACGGAATCTCGACGTCGTGTTGGTCGACACGGCCGGTCGACTCCAGAACAAGCAGCAGCTGATGGACGAGCTGGCGAAGATTCGTCGCGTCATCGAGCGCCGGCTGCCGGGGCAGCCGAGGCACGTCCTGTTGGTCCTGGATGCAACGACCGGGCAGAACGGGCTGATGCAGGCGGAGGCCTTCAGCCGCGAGGTCGGCGTGACCGGCATCATTCTGACCAAGCTGGATGGCACGGCAAAGGGCGGTGTCGCGCTGGCCGTGGCGGAGCGGCTCGGGGTCCCGATCCTGTTCGCCGGGGTCGGCGAGGAGATCGATGCGCTCGCCCCATTCGACCCCGAGGCGTTCGTCGAATGGCTCTTCGCCGAATAGCCTCCGTTGCCGCCGCTGTCGGCGGCCCGTAGAATGGGCAGCCGTTTGCCGACCCTCTTCCGGCCGGCATCGAGCCCGTAGCGGACCATTCATGTTCGAGTCTCTCTCAGCACGCCTGCAGGGCATCAGCGAGCGTCTTCGTGGCAAGGCCAGGATCACCGAGGCGGACCTCGAGGTCGCCCTGCGAGAAATCCGCCTTGCCCTCCTCGAGGCGGACGTCAATTTCCGCGTCGTCAAGGACTTCGTGGCTCGAGTTCGCGAGCGTGCCGTTGGTTCCGACCTCCTGACCGGTCTGAACCCCGGCCAACAGATCGTCAAGATCGTGCATGAGGAGCTCGTCACTGTCCTCGGCGGCGCGCGCCACCATCTCAGCCTTGCTGCCAAGCCCTCGGTGCTGATGATGGTGGGTCTCCAGGGCTCGGGAAAGACGACGACCGCGGCCAAGCTGGCCGTGCGGCTGCGCCGGGATGGCAAGAAGCCTCTCCTCGTCGCGGCAGACGTGTATCGGCCCGCAGCGGTCGATCAGCTCGTCCAGCTCGGCGATCAGATCGGGGTCGAGGTTCATACCCGCCCGGTGGGCACTCCGGCGCTCGAGGTGGCCCGCTCTGGCCTCGAGGAGGCTCGCCAGCGTGGCGTCGACGTCATGATTCTCGATACCGCTGGCCGGCTGCACGTCGACGAGGCGATGATGGATGAGCTTGTCCGCATCGTCGGGGCCGTCACGCCCGCCGAGACCTTGCTCATCGTGGATGCTATGACCGGCCAGGAAGCCGTGCGGGTGGCAGACGCGTTTCACGCCAAGCTTCCGATCACGGGCCTCGTGCTGACGAAGATGGACGGCGACGCTCGCGGTGGCGCCGCGCTCAGCATCCGGGCAGCCACGGGCCTGCCGATCGCCTTCCTCGGGACCGGTGAGCGGACCGACGGGCTCGAGGCGTTCCACCCGGATCGGCTTGCGCAGCGCATCCTCGGCATGGGCGACATCCTCAGCTTCGTCGAGCGAGTCCAGGAGAACGTCGACCAGGCGGAGGCCGAGCAGGTCGCGCAGCGGATGATGGAGAATCGGTTCACCCTCGAGGACTTCCGCAGTCAACTGAACCAGATCAAGAAGATGGGTCCCATCGGCCAGCTGCTCGGCATGATCCCCGGGGCAGGCCAGATGGCCGGGGCGGCGCAGGAAGCGGTCGACTCGGGGCAGATGAAGCGGATCGAGGCGATCATCGATTCGATGACTCCCGAGGAACGTCGACGCCCCGAGATCATCAAGGCGAGCCGCCGACGGCGAATTGCTCTCGGGAGCGGCTCATCGACTGCGGACGTGAATCGGCTTCTGAAGCAGTTTGTCGAGATGCAGCGGATGATGAAACAATTCAGCGGCGGCAAGATGCCACGCATGGGTGGCGGCCTCGGCGCCCTCCTCGGGCGCTGACGGATGCATCGGCTCGTCGTCGCACTCGTCACGCTCATCAGCCTCACCGCCGCCGCCTTTCTGGCGGGCTTTCTCCTGCTCTTCTCGGACTCGACCGATCGCGCGTCATCCCTGGTCCCCGCGCAAACCACCGTCTACCTGAATGTCTATCTTCAGCCGTCGACCGGGCAGCAGATGAACCTGGGCGGGTTGATCGGCAGGCTGCCTGGCTTCGCGGATGAGGCCTCGCTTGACCAGAAGGTCGACCAGGTGGTCGAAAACCTGATCGGAAGCGCGGGATTGGGCCTCGATTACCAGGACCAGATCAAGCCGTGGCTCGGAAACCAGGTCGCGATCGCCGGCTGGCCGGCGACCGGCGACTCGGCCGATCCGATCGCGGTGCTGATCGCGGAGGTAAAGGACAGGGCCGCGGCGGAAACCGCCTTTGGCGAGCTTGCCTCTGATGGTGGCATCAGCTTCACCGAACAGCTGTACGGGGGCGTGGAGCTTCATGTCGCCGAAGGCGGCGCTTACGCGTTCGTCGGCGAGATGCTCGTCCTCGGGGAGTCCGCCGATGGGATCGAGGCCGTGGTGGACGTGCAGGGCGGTGCCGACGCGCTTTCGATTCGCGAGGACTTCCGAACCACCATGGCCGACCTGCCGGCCGATCACCTGGCGAGCGCGTTCGTCGACCTCGCCGCGCTGGCGGAGGCGACCGGGATCGGCGAGCAGCTCTCGGCATTCAGCACCGCCGGAGCCGCGCTCGTTGCCGAGCCCGACGGGCTGCGCCTCAGCGGAAGCGCTCCATTTGACCGCGACGGGCCTGCGTCATCGTCCGCTGCGGGCTTCGGCCTGGGAGGAGAACCGTCGAGCCTGGTTGACTGGATGCCGGAGGATACGATCGCCGAAGTGGTCGTCTTCGGCCTGCGCCAGACCCTCGAAGATGCGGAGGCGGCCGCCGCGTCCGTGCCCGAGGGCGAGGAGCTCACCGGCGCGCTCGATACGATTCGAGCGTTGGCCGCCTTCGGGTTCGGGATCGATATCGACGCCGACCTTCTTCCCTTGCTCGACCGAGAGGTCGGGGTTGCGATCGCCGGCCTCCAGAACGGCCTGCCCACGGGACAGGTCCTGCTGCGGCCCGAGGACCCCGAAGCGGCCGAGGCAGGGCTCAAGCGAATCGTCGAGCGCCTGGTGGCCACCGGGGCGAGCGAGCGGACCGAGGAAGGCGTTGGCGCGGACATCACGATCGTCTCCATCCCCGCGGCTGTCGAGGTAGCCTACGCCGTGCGTGATGGCATCATCATCATCGCGCTGGGAGCAGAGCAGGTGGCGTCCGCACTTCAGGCGCATGCCGGTGGCGAAACGATCGCCGGCAGCGACCGCTACGCGCGAACGTTCGAGGTCGCGGGCGAGCGCGCCGGGAACGAGGTATTCATGGACGTCGGCGCGGTCGTCGATCTGCTTGGTCCGACCATCGGCCTGTCGGATGATACGCTCGATATCCTTGGACAGATCGGGAGCTTCGGATTCACCTTACCGTCCCGTGATGATCAGGTCGAATTCCACGCGGTGCTGACGGTCGATGAACCGTAGCGCCGAATACATCAGTCACCAACCCACACAGAGGTTCACCAGTTGGCAGTTCGCATTCGATTGACCCGCGTCGGCGCCACCAAGCGTCCGTCGTATCGGGTCATCGCCATTGACAAGCGGCGGTCGCGCGATGGGCGCGCGCTCGAGATCCTCGGGTTCTATGACCCGCTGACGGAGCCCGCGACCGTCAACCTCGAGACGGAGCGGATCAACGCCTGGATCGGCAAGGGCGCGCAGCCGTCGGAGACGGTTGTGAAGCTGATGCGTCAGGCGGACAGAGCCGCTCAGCAGCCCGTCGAGGCCGAAAAGCCGAAGCGGCCGACGCGCACGACGAAGCCGAAGGCTGCCTCGAAGGCAACAATAGAGACGAAGCCCGCGACCGATCCGGCTGACGAAGCGACAGCGCTTTCGACGACCGATGCGGGCAAGGCTGAGGCGACCACGGATGCCGCCGAGCCGCAAAAGGCCGATACGTGAAGGCCTTTCTGGAATACGTGGCACGCGGTCTCGTTGACAAGCCGGACGCTGTCTGGGTCGAGATCGACGAAGATCCGGACGAGACGGTCCTCACCCTCGGCGTCGACCAGGAGGACATGGGTCGCGTCATCGGCCGCGACGGCCGTATAGCCAATGCCATTCGCAGCTTGCTCAAGGTGATGGCTACCAAGGATGGCCGACACGTCGAGCTGGAGATCGTTTCCGACGCCGAGTGAACGTCGCCTGGCCGTGGCCAGGATCCTCGGCGCAAAAGGGCTCGCCGGGGCGGTGCGCGTGGAGCTCGTGACCGACTGGCCGGAGCGTCTCGCTCCCGGTACCGAGGTATGGCTCGAGGGTGACCCTGCACCGATCACCATCCTCCGCGTCGAGGCGGGCGGTCGCACCACCGTCCTGCATCTCGATCGCTTCACGACGCGTGAGGCCGCGGAGGCACTCAGCGACCGCTACCTCGAGGCGCCGGCGCGCGGCCTGCCCGCTGAGACCTACTACTGGGGCGACCTGATGGGATTGAGGGTGGAAGCACCGGATGGCTCCAGTGTCGGAGAGCTGGTCGAGATCTTTCGCGCCGGAGACAACGAGGTGTATCGGATCGTCGGCGAGCATGGAGAGCGATTGGTGCCCGCGCTGCGATCCGTGGTGCTTCGCATCGACCTCGACGCCGGCGTGATGGTCGTCGCGCCGGACGAGGACGAAGAGGTCCGTTAAGCCGATGCGCATCGATGTCGTCACCCTCTTCCCGGAGCTGGTCCAGGGGCCACTGGGCACCTCCATCATCGGTCGCGCGGCGGAGGTAGGACTGGTCGAGTTCGGGATCCACGACCTGCGCGCGCACGGCATCGGGCGGCACCGCTCGGTCGATGACTACCCATACGGCGGGGGAGCGGGCATGGTCATGCGGCCGGAGCCATTGTTCGCGACCGTGGAGCCGCTGCGCGACAGCGGGTCCCATGTCGTCCTCATGGATCCGGCAGGATCACCCCTGACCGATCGGCTGGCGCGCCAGATCGCGCGGATTCCTCACCTGGCGATCATCTGTGGTCGATATGAGGGGATCGACGAACGTGTTCGAACCCTCGTCGATCGAGAGGTCAGCATCGGCGACTATGTCGTCACCGGTGGGGAGCTGCCGGCACTCGTCCTCATCGACGCGGTCGTGCGCCTGGTCCCCGGCGTCATCGCCGAGGCGTCACACGAAGGTGACTCCTTCGCATCGGGCCTGCTGGAGTACCCGCAGTACACTCGCCCGGAGATCTTTCGCGACGATGCGGTGCCGCCCGTGCTTCTCTCAGGTCATCACGCCGAAGTCGAACGCTGGCGACGGCATGAATCGTTGCGTCGGACCTTGCTGCGACGTCCCGATCTGCTCGAGACCGCAAACCTGAGCGACGACGACCGCGTTCAGTTGAGCCGCCTCCGGATGGACGAGGCCGAATAGTCCGGTATACTCAGCGGACGTCGCGGCCGCCAGCGCGGTCGCGTTTCCGTGTCGCCATTCGATAAGCCGCGGGTAAGCCCGCGATAATGAGGATCCGCGCAAGATGAACGCCATCAAGGAGCTCGAGCGCGAGCAGCTCCGCACCGATGTACCGGAGATCGCACCGGGTGACACGGTTCGCGTGGCGGTGAAGGTCGTCGAGGGCACCCGCGAACGGATCCAGGTGTTCGAAGGAACGGTGATGCGGATGCGCGGGGGCGGCCTCAACAAGGCCATCACCGTGCGCAGGATCGCCAGCGGCGTCGGTGTCGAGCGCACCTTCATGGTGCATGCACCGCGCATCGATCGAATCGAGGTCGTCCGTCATGGTGTCGCTCGACGCGCGCAGCTCTACTTCCTCCGAGACCGGGTCGGCAAGTCCGCAACGCTCCGCGAGCGGCGCACGAACTGACCCGGTGAGCCGGATCCTTCCTGGGCCGGTACCGCCCCGTCTCACGAAGCGGCGACGGATCAAGGCTCGCGACGCGCATATGCGCCACGAGCGCGAGCTGCATCTCGCGGGGTTTCGACGTATCGCCGGTCTCGACGAGGTCGGCAGGGGATGTCTGGCTGGTCCAGTTGTGGCAGCCGCCGTCATCCTGCCCGAGCGTCATCGGATCAAGGGCATCCGCGACTCGAAGGTATTGCCGCGTGCGCGTCGCGAAGCGCTGTACGAGCTGATCCTGGACCGGGCCGAGGGGGTGGGAGTCGGCTGCGTCGAGGTTGAGGTCATCGATCGAATCAATATTCTTCAGGCCACCAAGCTTGCAATGCGCCATGCGCTCGACAGGCTTGCCGAGCCGCCGGACCACCTGCTCATCGATGCCCTACGCCTGCGCGACGTGGACCTTCCGCAGCGCCCGATCATTGACGGCGATGCGATCAGCGCATCGATCGCTGCCGCAAGCATCGTGGCCAAGGTCACGCGTGACCGCATCTGCCGCGAGATCGATCAACGCTACCCGGGCTACGGCTTCGCTCGGCACAAGGGGTACGGCACCCGCAGACACGTCGATGCGCTGATCAGCGACGGACCATGTGCGTGGCACCGCCGATCATTCGCGCCGATCCGGCTCCTGCTGGCGGGCACGCAGCTTCCGCTCGAGCTCGACTGGGAGATCGTCGACGAAGAGGCACTCGGCCTCGACTGAGGCATCCGTTCGAACGACTCGCCTCCCGCGAGGAGCCACCGTCCGATGGGAGATGCGCGCCACGACCTGGGCATCGCGGCCGAGGGGGCCGTCGCGGCATGGCTCGGGGCCGCGGGTTGGAGGATCCTCGCGCGCCGCTATCGCTCGGCGGCCGGGGGAGAGGTCGACCTCATCGCCCTTGATCCGACGATGGTCCTCGTCGCGGTCGAGGTGAAGGCCCGACGGTTGGATCGGACTGGGAACAGTGCCGAGATGATCGACCAGCGCCGTACGGCGCGCCTCGGACGCACCCTCGCCGCCTTCGGGGCAGTGAGCGGCGAGCTACATCATGGCCTGCGGGTGGACCTGGTGACCGTGGCACCGGTGCCCGGGAGCGTCACGCGCTGGCAGCTGCGACGGATCCCGGACATCGGCGCCTGGTAGGTCACGCGTCAGTCGTCGAACAGGCGCTCGAGCACCTTGATGGAGGCTATGTACGGCCTGCTCACGGGGTAGATGCCGTGGTGATCGGTGGCCCACTGTCCCTGGTAGTACGCGGCGAGCACCCGCGCACGATCGCCGTCGTAGTGGGCAAGGTAGTGCGCCAGCAGGCGGACCCCGGCCCTGACGTTGTGGCGCATGTCACGGATCTGGACGGGGGTGCCGAGCATGACGTCTCCAACCCATTCGGCAGTCGCCGGCATCAGCTGCATGACGCCCACGGCGCCCGCGTGGCTGATAACGCCCTGCTGCCAGCCCGACTCCTGCCACGCGACCGCAAGGGCCAAGGCGGCGGGAACATCGTAGCGCTGCGCCTCTTCCACGATGGTTCGACGGACGGTCTCTCGCTTGGCCATCAGCGCCCGTATCGAGGCGGGCAGTGTCGCCTGTTCCGGAGCGGCCGCTTTCGATTCCTTAGCCCGGATCCACCGAAGCGCCGGCCGCTCGCGGCGATTGATCCGCGGAAACGGCCGTCGAGCCGGATCACGGCCCGATTGGGTCGGCGCGTGGCGTCCGGGAGGCGTGGAATGGAGCATCGATGGTCTGATCAGCTGGCAGAAGACGG
>JBBSML010000006.1:0-108561 GCA_038233215.1 Candidatus Limnocylindria bacterium | reverse complement strand
TGGGCGCCCTCCGCGAGCGCCTGCGGGTCGACCTGGCCGGTCCCGATTGATCGAAGCTGCACGAAATTCTCCGTGAGCACGCCGAACAGCTGGCCGAGGCCCAGGCCGGCGAGAACGAGCATCAGGACCAGCGCCAGCGCCCAGACCAGGAAGCCGTTCAAGGCACCAGCCCCATGGCCGACGGCTCCACTTCCCAGCCCGGCAATGTATCCGCCGACAAAGAAGGAGAGCAGCGCCACAACGGCCGAAACGACGCCGGCGGCACGGTTCACGTCGCCCGCCTCGACCTGCGTCTCCTGCGTGGCGGTGATACCGATGGCCACCGCGAGGACCGACAGCAGGATGAACAGTCCCATCGCGGTCAGCAGACCGCCCCAGATTGCCCCCCAACTGACTCGATCCCGATACACCCCCGAGAATCGTGACGCGAACCTCGCCGTCGTGGCGCGATACACCGGTTGGCCGGTGGGCGATTCGGACACCACGGTGCGATCGACGCGACCGATCTGGTCGTTCGTCATTGCGATTACCTCCCTCTACCTTGCTTCTGACTCCGTCGGTAACTCCGCAGGAATCACGCCAGTGAGCCGTGCCGGCGATCGGGAACGAACCCTGCGGAGCAACGATCGGTACCAACACGCTCAACGGCAAGCAACGCAAGGGAGACTCAAGACATGTTCGGACTCGGCATCATCGGAACTATCCTGCTCATCCTGCTCGTGCTCTGGCTGCTCGGCGTCCTCTGAGGGCCGCCCCAGCCTGCGGACTTCGCGGACGACCGTGGAGGATTCGACGCTGCATCGCGTGGCGCCAGACAAAGGTGAGGCGCATCACCATCACGGCGACCGCATCCATCACCGAACCGAGGCTCCCGTCGGGGCCCACGTGGAAGTCGATCCGGTCCTCGATCCAGGTCCCACGGCGGCCGGGCGTGAACGTGTGTAAGTGGTGGAAGCGAGCCATCGGGCCCGAGGTCGTTTCGTCCACCAGGCGGTCATTCTCAACGCGGTCGAGCAGGCGCACCGTCCACGAACGCTGAACGGGCCCCAGGCCGTACTGGAACTCGAAGATGCTTCCCGGCCGGGGCGGTGCCGGCTCGATGCGCACGAGGCGAATGGCCACCGGCGGTGGCATCAGACGCGAGAGATTGCCCGGGTCATCAAAGAATCCGAAGACCTCGCCGATGGGGGCCGCAACCCAGGCGCGCGTGCGCAGCGTTGGCATCGCCAAACGATAGCGTTCTCATGGGCGACGCGCTCAGTGGCGCACATTCGCGTCAGTCAGACACGTGGCGTGAGATCGTGCTCCGCGGCCCGGGCAGGAACGTTCCGGGCCGACCCCGCAAAGTTCAAATGCCGAACGGATTCATCGGCTTGGCCGACGTGCCCTGCAACACGGCCTTGGTCTCCGTGTACAGCTCCAGCGCCTCGAGCGACTGCTCCCGACCGTAGCCGGACTCCTTGAAACCACCGAACGGCACGCCGGGGAAGGCGACGAACGGCGTGTTGATACCGATGGCGCCCGAACGGATGCGTTGTGCCACGCGGTGGCCGCGGGCACCGTCGGCGGTCCAGACGGTGGCGACCAGCCCGTAGCGAACGTCATTGGCGAACGAGATTGCCTCCTTGTCGTCGCCAAAACGGGTGAGCGTCACCACCGGGCCGAAGACCTCCTCCTGCGCGATCCGCGCATCATTGCTCACTCCGCCGATGACGGTCGGCGCAACAAATGCCTCCGCATCCAGACCATCGCCAACAGAGAGGTCGCCGCCGGCCAGCAGCTCTCCCCCATCCTCCAGGCCCATCTCGACGAAGCCACGCACCCTGTCGGCATGTGCGCGCGAGATGAGCGATCCTACTTTCGTGCTGGACTCCAGCGGATCGCCTACCGTGAGCGCCTTGGCGCCCTCGGCGAAGGCCGATGCAAACGCGTCGTACACCTCGTGCTGCACGATGATCCGGGAGCGCGCCTCGCACGACTGGCCGGCCGAGTAGTAGATCGCCCACAGTGAGCCGATGACGGCGGCGTCCAGGTTGGCATCGGCGAAGACGATATTCGGCGACTTGCCGCCGAGCTCAAGCGAGACGCGCTTGAGGGTCGTGGCCGCGACCTCGGCGATCCGACGGCCGGTGGCGGTCTCGCCGGTGAAGGCCACCTTGTCGATCCCCGGGTGCGCGGCGATCGCCTCCCCCACCTCCGCGCCCGGGCCGGCAATGATGTTGAGGACGCCTGCTGGAATGCCGGCCTCGAGAGCCAGCTCACCAAGGCGGATGGCCGTCAACGGTGTCGCCGATGCCGGCTTGAGGACAAGCGTGTTTCCGGTCGCGAGGGCCGGAGCAACCTTCCAGGCGGCCATCATGAGCGGGTAGTTCCAAGGGATGATCGCGCCCACCACGCCGACCGGCTCGCGCAGCGTGTATGACACGACCGCCGGGTTGACGACGTGCGAGCGGCCGTAGAGATGCTGCGCGGTGCCCGCGAAGAACTCCAGGGTGGAGACCGCCACCTTTATTTCCGCCACGCACTGCCACTTCGCCTTGCCGTTGTTGCGCGACTCGAGCTCCGCGAGCTCATCGGTCTGTTCATCAAGGAGCTGCGCCAACTTGTTCAGCATCCGCGCGCGCTTGGCCGGTGCGGTCCTGGCCCAGGCACCCCCGAACGCGTCACGGGCCGCCGTCACTGCCGCGTCGACGTCATCGGTGCCCGCCTGCGCGACCTGCGCCAGCTCGCCGCCATGGGCTGGATCGAAGGTGGCAAAGGTGCGGCCGCTGGCCGCGTCACAGAGCTCGCCATTGATGAGAAGCTGGGTGGGGGTATCGATCATCGGCGAATGGTACCCGGGCAGGCGGCGCCGATGTATCGGGCGCTGTGTCGCATCGACTCGGCGTCCTGTTCCTGCGGGCCTAATATATCGGGTTGAGCGACGCGCGGGAACCGCGCTGCGTACCTGGCTGCCCGACAAGTGGGCCGCGGCCGCCGTGGTTACTCGCCGGCGCTCCCGTCGAGCACGAGGCGGTCGTCCACCGGCGCCGCGAGATCCAGCTCCGTGATCACCATCCGGTCTCCTTCCGGGCAGGCGCCGGCATTCGGGTCGTCGTTGATGGCGCCGATGAGCGTGATCGAGACCGCATCGGCGGATTCCACCAGCTCAACGCGGTGCAGGACATGGCATTCGGGACCGGCCGGCAAGATGAACCCCAGCCGGAGACGCCGATTCTGAATCTCCTCGATGCATATGATCGGCAGTGACATCTCGTCCAGACCGGCGCCGGTGGCGACCACGGAGGACGCGTCAAGCCACGATGCATTGCAGCCTCGACGCTCCTCGCCGGAGGGCGTTGCGCAGGCGTTGAGCACCACCAGCAGTGCAATCACGCCCCTACGCACCGACGCTGAACCGCACCTGGTCGACGTCGCAGACCGGCTCGTAACCGATGGCCTGGTAGATCTTGTTGGAGGTCGAATTGGCGAGATCAGTGAAGAGGAAGCAGAATCGGCGACCGCGAGCGAGCTGGTCAGCGCTGGCCGCGGCAGTCAACGAGCTCGCGTAGCCCCGACCTCGCAGATCGGGCGGTGTATACACTGGACCGATTCGGATCCCGTTCGGCGTCTCGCCCCCGGCGCCGACCATGGACACGACCGTGTCGCCGTCCTCCCACAGGTAGAGCATGCGTCCGGCTCCCGCGATCCAGCGATCTGCCGTGGCCAGCGGGTCCGGGTTCGGCGGCGACTCGGGAACAGCTTCTGCGAAGAATGCAACGAGCCAGCGCGCGATGCGATCACGATCGCGCGGCTCCGCCAGTCGCCAAGTCCCAGAGGCGGGTTGGTCGGGCGCAATGACAGATGACAGCCGGAAGATGCGCTCGGCAACCTCGACTCGCGCGTTCTGTCCGGTCGCGTCGGTCCACCTCGACGCAAAGCGTGCGGCTGCCGCGGTTGCACCCAGGAGTCCCGGAAGCTGTTCATCTCGGAGAACGTCGACCAGCGCGTCGACGGCGTCCATGTCATCGGTCCAGGAAAGCACCTGGTTGTGCGGCGGCGTGCGCAGCGTGGCTGCCACGATCCGGCCACTGTCATCGGCGACAGTCGCGAACCGGGGAGTGTCTTCGGCGAAAACCTCGGGGGTGATCAGAATTGCGCTCGAGATGCCGAAGAGCAGGTTGTTCTCCGCCTCGCGCTCCGCAAGGAAGGCACCCGCAACGGCCAGGAACTCGTGAACGGACGCGTGACGCTGAACGCTGTGCGGCATGGTCGCAATGATGCCGCCTCAGGCCGGTTCGGCGCTCGGCAGCCGAACGAGGAACGTCGTGCCCTTCGCATCGGTGCATTCCACGTCGACCGATCCGCCGTTCGCGACGATCAATTCGCGGGCAACCGTGAGGCCGATCCCGCTGCCGGCCGAACGGCCGCGCGACCGGTCTGCGCGATAGAAGCGCTCGAAGACGTACGGCAGGTCCTCGTTCGCGATGCCACCGCCTTCATCGGTAATGCGCACCTCGACGATGGCTGCTTCAAGAAGGCCGATGCGCACCGAGCCACCCGTCGGCGAGTGCTGGATGGCATTGGTGAGAATGTTGCGCACGGCGCGGGTGAGCTGGCCGGGATCGGCTGCTGCATGAATCTCCGCTCCCTCGATCGCCGCCGTCACGCCGCGCTCACGCAACAGGCCATCCAGCCCGTCAACGATCTCGCGCACGAACACGTGCAGAGCTACGCGCTCCGTTCGGCGCTGGAGCGGGGCCGCTTCGGCATGGGTCAGCTCGCCGAGCTGAACGATGACGCCCGACAGCCCGGCCGCCGCCGCCCGTGCCCTATCGAGCTGCGCGGCATCGGTCGGGACAATCCCATCGACCATCGCCTGGAGCTGTGATTCGAGCACGGTCGCCGGCGTTGCGAGGTCGTGCGCAAGGTCGCTTGCCGCGCGACGGCGCAGGGCTTCGGACCGTTCGAGCCGGCCCGCCATGGCATTGAACGCATCCGCCAGCTCAGCGGACTCCGCGTCCGGGCCCCCCGTGGCGCGCGCGGTGAGATCGCCATCACCCAACTGGCGCGCCGCGAGCGTCACGGCTCGGAGTGGACGAGTCAGCCGGCTGGCGAGCACCGTTGCCGCAAGGAGGAGTGCCGCGACAGTGACGATCCCGGTGACGAGAAGGGCCGTGTTGAACGCGCCGACGAACCCACCGCGCGGCGTCGGAACGGTGATCTCGAGCGTTCCTCCCCCGGCAGCTGCCGACAGCTCGGTCGAGAGGGTATCGGCCTGGGCGTCGCGTGACGGTCGTCCCCCTTCGGCGAGCACCGTCCCGTCAGCGCCACGCACTCGTACGGTCCCGCCACTCTGGGCGGCGACACGACGCACGAGGCCATTGAGACCGCGCCCATCGATGCCCCACTGCAGCGCCTCGTCGACGAACGTGACGGCAAGTCCAAGCCGCTGTTGATCCCGGCCGCTCAGCGTTTCGTCCAGCGACCGGGACGCCGCCTGGTTCACCACGATTCCCGCGATGCCAAGCACAACGACGACGATGGTCGCCAACAGCGCCGCGAGTCGGACCGCAAGCGGCCGCCCCTGCATCAAGGCGTCGCGTCCAGGCTTGCGACCAACCGATACCCGGTCGCCGGCACCGTCTCGATCAGCCACGGCGTGCCAGCGTCATCCTCCAGCTTGCGCCGCAGGTTTGCCACGTGAACGTCCACTAGGCGCTCATACACCTCGTCCGGGCGGCGTGCGACCGCTCCGAGCAACTGCTGACGGCTCAGGACGGCGCCCGGGCGCGCGGCCAACGCCACCAGCAGCGACGACTCGCCCGGCGTCAATCTTCCCGCACCGCCGCCTGCGAGCGCATAGCGCCGCGAGCCGGGATCAAGCACGAAACGACCGCGCTCGAGGCTGAGGATGGGAGGCGGCGCGCCCGCGCCTGCGATCCGGGTGCGGCGGAGGATGGCGGCGACTCGTGCGGTCAGCTCGTGCGGGTTGTAGGGCTTGGCAAGGTAGTCATCTGCCCCAGCACGCAGGCCCCCGATTCGCTCGGCGTCGGATCGCTTCGCGGAGGTGATGAGCACGGGAACCTCACCGGCTGCGCGCAGCTCCTCGAGCACCCGTTCGCCCTGCATCCCTGGCAGCATGAGATCGAGGATCACCAGATCGGCGCCTTCCGCGTCGTACGCGGCAAGTGCGGTCGGGCCGTCGCCCGCATCGGTGATCCGATGGCCGTCGCGCTCGAGGTAGAGGCGCAGCAGACCGCGGAGCTGCGGCTCGTCCTCCACCACCAGGATCTTCGCATTCATGATCCGCATCGTACGCGCGGGCCGATTCAGACGATGTGAAGATGCCGGGAACGTATCTTGGCCCGATCTTCATCGGCCTCGCCGATGCTGTCGTGGTCGGACAGACATTACACGAGGATCATCATGCGACTCACAAAGACCATCGGCGCCGCCGGAGCGCTCATCCTCTCCGCCTTGGTGGGCGGCACCCTGATCGGCTCTGCGCTTGCGACCGATGACGCCACCGACACCGATGCGACCGGTGTCACCGCCGAATACTGCGAGATATTCATGGATGGCTTCGCGTCCGAGTTGGGCGTCACCCGCGAGGCAGTATTGACCGCGGGCAGGTCGGCGGCCACCGCCGCCATCGACACTGCCGTTGCGGCCGGTGACCTTGACGAGGAACGCGCCGATGCATTGCGCGAGCGGATCAATGCAGCTGACGGGACCGGCTGCGATTGGCTCGGACATGGTTTCGGGCGTGGCTTTGACCGTGGGCTCGAGCGCGGCATGACGCGCGGCTTCCTGCGCGCCCACGTCCTCGAGGCAGGCGCGGAGGCGCTCGGCATCGAAAGCTCGGAGCTGATCCGGCAGCTGCGTGACGCGGAGTCGCTCGAAGCGGTCGCCGACGACCTGGCTGTGTCGTATCACGACGTCACAACGTCCGTGCTGGCGGCCGTCCAGGCCGACCTGGACGCGGCAGTGACGGAGGGGATGGACCAGGCGCACGCTGATTCGGCTATCGAGCGGCTCACCACCTGGCTGGACGAAGGCGGTGAGCTGAGAGGCTTCGGTCGGGGCGGCCATGGACGCGGCGGCTGGCACCATCGCGGCTCGGACGAGGCTCCCGAGGAGTAACCGCGTTCGCGTTAGAGGCGCCGGACGCTCGCGCGGGCTCCGGCGCCTCTACGACTCCGAACTGGCCCACCGGCGAAAAGCGTCATAACCCGCCGGTGGGTGGATCGGCCAGCGAATGGCCGATTATGCCAGGGGTGGGCCTGCCAGCCAGGCAAACGGGTCCTCCTTGCCTGACGTACCCGCCTCAGGGGCGCATCGGCCAGATCTTGGCGGCTACACCCAACCTGTGGGTAGACCCTGCTGCACGCGGTCCGCGTGGGACCGGGTAGGCTACGAACATGACGAAGATCGGTTACGCGGCCATGCTCGAGCAGTTTCATCCCACCGACCTGCTCGATTGGGCCGAACAGGCAGAATCGGCCGGCTTCGATGCCGGCTTCCAGGTCAGCGAGCACTTCCACCCGTGGACCCCGCAGCAGGGGCAGAGTGCCTTCGCGTGGTCATTCATGGGTGCGCTCGGCCAGCGCACGAAGCTGCCGTTCGGAACGGCGGTCACCTGCCCCGGGTTCAGGTACCACCCGGCGGTCATCGCCCACGCGGCGGCCACGCTGGGCGCCATGTACCCCGGCCGCTTCTGGCTGGGGCTCGGAGCCGGGGAGGCGCTCAATGAGCACGTCATCGGCGGCGAGTGGCCGGAAATCGGCGAGCGCAGCCGGATGATGTTCGAGAGCATCGAGATCATCGGCAAGCTCTTCAGCGGCAAGGTCGTGAAGCATGACGGCGAGTACTTCACTCTGGAGTCCGCAAAGCTCTACACGCGCCCCGAGCAGCCGGTCCCGATCTATGTCGCAACCGCCGGGCCGGTGAACGCCAAGAAGACCGGCAAGTTCGCCGATGGAATCATCACCGTCGGCGCGGCCGACGAGAAGATCAACATGCTGTGGGACAAGTTCCGCGAGGGTGCCACCGAGGCCGGCAAGGACGCATCGGCCATGAAAACGCAGCTCCAGATTCACGTGTCGTGGGCGCCAACCCAGGAAGAGGCCGAGCGCAACGCTCTGGAGGAGTGGCCCAACGGCGGGATGCCGTTCCCGAAGCAGGACATCAAGAACCCCGAGGACTTCGCCAACATCGCCAAGCTGGTGCGGATCGAGAACTTCAAGGACCGCATGCTCATCAGCCCCGATCTCGAGGAGCACACCGCACAGATCCAGCGCTTCGTGGGCATGGGCTTCGACGAGATCTACCTGCACAATGTCGGACGCGACCAGGCCGCCTTCATCTCGACGTTCGGTGAAAAGGTGCTCCCGAACCTCAAGCTCACCTGAGTGGACGTCTTCCTCGATACCGATCGGCTCATCCTGCGTCGATTCACCGATGCGGACGTCGACAACCTGACCGAGCTCGACGCCGACCCCGACGTCGTGCACTTCATCACTGGTGGCACACCGACGCCGCGCGAGGAAGTCGAACAGGACGTGCTCCCGCGATTCCTCTGGTACTACGACACCTTCCCAGGTTGGGGCTTCTATGCCGTCGTCGAGAAGGCCAGCGGTGACTTCATCGGCTGGTTCCACCTGCGGCCCGCGCCGGACCACGGGGTGCCGGACGAGCCGGAGCTCGGATATCGGTTTCGGAAGTCGGCATGGGGGAGGGGCTATGCCACCGAGGGATCGCGCGCCCTGATCGACAAGGCCTTCACCGAGCACGGGGCCACTCGCGTGTTCGCCGAGGCCATGGCCGTTCACACCGCCTCGCGACGCGTTATGGAGAAAGCGGGATTGCGATTGGTCCGAACATTCCACGCAGACTGGCCGACTCACATTCCCGGCGACGAGCACGGCGACGTCGAATACGCGATCACTCAGAACGAATGGGAACAGGACCGGCGTCGCCCCTCGCCCTAGGCGACGGTTCGCGCGCCGTGGAGTGCTACGTCGACCATGCGGTCCGTCGCGCTCTTCAGATCGTCAAGGGACACGTATGTCTCCTCGCTCGATAGCGTTTCGCTGAGCACGTCGCTCACGGTGAGAATGCATGCGGCACGTGCCTCGCGACCCTCGGCGCTCGCGCGGCTGGCAAGGTAGAAGAGCGACGCCGCCTCCATCTCGAATGCGAGGATGCCGCGCGCCCTCCACTTCGTCACATACTCAGGATCAGGGTTGTAGAGCAGGTCGACTGTCGCGACCGGACCCACGTGAGTGCGCAGGCCCGACCCGCGAGCCGCATCGACGAGCGCCCGGGTGAGGTCGAAGTCAGCCACGGGGGCGTAGGGGTCAGCACCGAGATGCGTCCGAGTGGCGCCATCGACTGGTGCCGCCGCGGTGGCCACGACGATGTCGCCGGTTCGAATCCCTGCCCCTATCCCACCGCAGGTTCCAACGCGGACCAGCGTTCGGGCGCCCAGGCGGAGGAGCTCTTCGGCGATGATCGCCATCGACGGCGATCCCATGCCAGTGGTCTGGACGCTCACCGGCACGCCGTGATAGGTCCCCGTCCAGCCCAGCATGCCCCGGTGTGAACTCACCTGTCGGGAGCCTTCGAGGCCGTTGTCGAACCGCTCGGCAATCGCGCGCGCCCGCTCAGGGTCACCGGGGAGGAAGACGAGCGAGGCGTAATCCTCGGGCTCGCCGCGCAGGACGATCTGCGGCACCGTCATGCGCTCCGGGCTGCCAACGGCGTGCTTTCGTGCGCCCTCAGCCATGCCCGGGTGCGCGGCGCGATGTCGGCCGGCGCCACCTCGAGGCGCGCGGCAAGCTGCCGCAGGTCTTCGGATGTGTCGACGTCGGGCCACGTCGGAGACAGGGTTACTTCGAACCCGTTCGACGTGAGCGCCCGGTGCGTGCGGTCGAGTGCTCGTCCGGTGCCCATGGGCACCACACCGAAGGTGATTCGCACGCGGCGACGGAACCTACGACGCATGAGGCCCGCCAGGAGGGGAACGGGCGGGATCCGACGCCACCGCAGGCCGACGAGGTGATATCCGCCGTCTTCGGTGGGGCCTAGTACAGCGTCGGCGGCATCCAGCTGGCGGAGTGCGGCGCCGAGGTGGCCTGGCGGAAGGTCGGGGTTGTCGCCGCTCACCACGACTGCCCGATCGGCACCCAGCTTGGCGGCCGTCTCGAAGGCAGTTGCGATCGCGCCGTCAAGATCCGGTTTGTCTTGCGTGACCGAGTGCCAACCCGGACCGACGAGTGCAGCGACCTCCGCGCGCTCTGCGGCCCGTGCGACGATCAGCGGGATCGCGCGCAATTCGGCCGCGGCGACGTGCAGCAGGGCGGCCGTGTCGACAAGGGATGCGCTCCACAGCTCGGCTGCCCCTTCTCCTCCCAGGTGTTGAATGAGACGCGTCTTTACCTGGCCGGCGCGCGGTGCCTTGGCCACGATGGCGATGACCGGTCGCGGCGAAGTCTCCGTCCAGGCCGTGCGCAGCATGGCGATGGCGGCGAGCACCGATGCCCGCAGCCGTCCGGCAACCTTGCTCACCCCACCCCGCCGGCGAAGGAACCGCACCGGCACCTCCCGAATCCGAGCGGAGCGCTCGGTCGCCGTGCGGGAGATGAGTTGGACCGTCCAGCCGTATCCGGCCGCGTCCAGATTCAAGCGCCCGAGGAGCTCAGCGCGGATCACCTTGAATGGCGGCAGGTCATGGATGCGGCGCCCGGTGCGAAGCGTGATGATTCCCGCCACGAGATTGTTGCCGAGCCGTGCGTGCAAGGGCATCGCGCCCACCTCCGTGTCTCGCGGAAGCCGCCGGCCGAGGACCAGATCCGCGTTGGGCAGCGCGGCGCGCAACCGTGGCAGGTCGGCAGGGTCGCACGAACCGTCGCCGTCCAGAAAGGCGACCCCATCGTGGCGGTGCTCCTGCTGCGCTACCTCGGCGCCCGTGAGGCAGGCGCGCCCATAGCCGCGCCGATGCTCCCGCACCACGGTGGCGCCTGCGGCCACGGCGACCTCGGGCGTTCCATCCTGCGAGCCGCCGTCAACCACGATCACGCAGCAGGCTCCGGCCTCGCGAAGTCCGCTCACGAGGTCACCAATCGAGGCCGCCTCATCCAGCGCCGGAATGACGGCCGCCAGCGGATCACTCATCAATCGGCCCCCAGAGTTCGAACCGATCCCCTGCCGCGAGCAGGGAGCGTCCACTGGCGGGAAGGTCCTCGACGAACGTCTCTCGCCGGGCCCAGGAAAAGTAGCCCGGATCGCGCGCCTCGCGGTCGACGAGCACCCACGCGTCCGGACCTCCGCGGGGGATCAGGGAAATGTCACTCCGCGAAGCGAGCGGCGGCGCAAGACCATCGTCGACCGAGATTGCGACTTCAGCGGGGATCTGCCGGGCGAATCGAAGCAGCTCGTCGTGGGCGGGTGGGCGATTCCATTGGCCGTGCACCGTGCGTTCGGTCGGCGGCAGCCCCCCTCCGATCCAGGCCACACAGAGAGCCGGTATGGCAAGAACAACGAGCAGCCTGCCCGCGGGGCGCCGTTGGCCGTCTCGATCTGCCGACCGACGACGACGAGCCGTCCATGCCAGCAGCCGACGCCCGCCGATCGCAGCAGCCGCGAGGAACGGCAGCATGGACAGGAGCGTGTAATGAAGCTTGAAATCGGCTTGCGCAGGATTCGCGCTCAGCAAGTTGGCGAGGATTGGTGGCAAGGCGAGCAGGAGCCATGCTGGCCGCAGCAATCCCAACGCCGCCGTCGACAGCAGCAGGCCGGCTGCCCCCATCCAGCCGGTACCGTTCGTCAGCCCTTCGCGAATTCGTTCCACGTTCGCCAACGGGCCGCCATTCTCCATGATCCATTCGTAGTACCAGCCCGTCTCGAGGTCTGCGCCGTCTCGCAGAATTGGCATCACTACGGCGAAGACGAGGAACGACCATACGATGCCGATGGGCATCAGCATGAGGCCTGCGGCGCGCACACCTGCCACGGGTCGGAGTCCGTCGCGAAGCCTCCCGGGACCTCGCGCGGCGACGAACGCGCCGACCACGAAAACGGTGAACCCCTGGTCCTCCTTTGCCAGGAGCACGACCCCGGCGAACGCCAGGAGGAGAAGCGCGCGGCCGCGCAGGCCCGCCCAACCGGCGAGCAGAGCGAACGGCAGCGCAAGAGACTCGGTGTGGAAGTCGGCTCGACCAGCCTCCTGGATGGCGCTCCACAGTGGCAGTGGCGCGGCGATCGCCGCTGCCAGCCACGGCGCGGACGGCGACGGGCGGAATGCCGCTCGCAAGAACAAAAAGGCTGCCGGCCCGGCGGCGGCAAGCGCAAAGGCGTGAAAGAGGCTGAGGAGGCGCGCGTCGGCCCAGACGGTCTCGACCAGCGCCGGGAGGACGAGCAGCGGAGAAAAGTGGAGGCCCAGGAAGCTGCCTCCGTTGAAACTCGAAACGAAGCCGTTTCCCTCGGACACGTTCCAGACGACCTGCTGAAAGAACGCCTGATCGTAGGCGAGGGTGCCGAGTCCATCGGCTCGCCGCAGCAGCAGGAACGCAAGCCAGCCAAAGCCGACAAGGCCACCCGCGACGCAGAGGAGGACCGGGACCGGGGTGGTCGGGCGGGCGGTCACGCGGCTGGCGACGTGCGAGTGCAACCGGCGACTCGCCAGCGTGGCGTCGGTCATCGCGCGACGGCGCGCCGTGGCTCGGATCGACGCTCGGCGGTCGTTCGGAACGGCTTCTCTGCACCCAGCAGTCGATCCCGCCTCCCGCGCGCCGCCCTTCGCACCGACTCCGCGGCAGTCACGCGCGGCTCCCACCCCAGAGCACGCAGCGCGCGGGCATCGAGGTCGACCAGCGGCGTGTCGCCGACCCAGCCGCCACCACCGCGAGCGGCCCCACTGAAGACGAGCTCCACGCGGTCGCGGTCGAGTCCGAGGGTCTCGATGACGAGCTCGGCCACGCGGGTGACCGTCAGGGTTCCAGGCGTCGCCACGTTGAAAACGGTGAACGGACGATCCGGAGCGGTACGGTCAGCATGGAGGACACCCTCAACGAGGTCCTCGACCTCGATGTACGGCTTTGCCTGCTGACCATCACCCAAGATTTCGAGGCGGGTGTCGTCACGGAGGAGCTTGACCACGAAGTCGTGGACCACGCCGTGATTGGAATGCGATCCGATCGTATTTCCGAACCGGAAGGCCAGCACGCGCCATCCGTACAGGTGCGCGAAGCCGGAGAGGATGGACTCGCCCGCAAGCTTGGCGGCGGCGTAA
The DNA here is from genome assembly GCA_038233215.1 of Candidatus Limnocylindria bacterium. Classification (GTDB taxonomy): domain Bacteria; phylum Chloroflexota; class Limnocylindria; order QHBO01; family QHBO01; genus JACDBZ01. Next base: position 95,288 of record JBBSML010000006.1, on the reverse strand, counting down.
TGCGACTCCGGCACCATCGGTCCGTACGCCTCGTGGGTCGGGGTCCGCAGCGGAGCACCGTAGACCACTCCGCTGGAGGCATAGAGCAGCCGCCGGACGCCGTGACGCCGCATTGCTTCGGCGACGTTCCAGGTGCCGTGAATGCACCCATTCAGGTCGAGCTGCGGGTCGTCGTAGCCGCCGGCGATATCGGTGTTGGCGGCGAGATGCACGACCGCGTCATGACCCTCCACGACGTTGATCACCGTTGCGAGATTCGTCACATCGCCTTGTACGAAGGTGAGCCGGCCGTCACGCAGCTCAACCGAAAGATCGTCATCCCAGTCGGGCTCAGCGCTCGAGAGGTCGTCAAGAACGGTAACGTGCTCGTCGGCAGCGAGTAGCCGCGGCAGCAGCGCGGACCCGATGAACCCCGCGCCGCCTGTCACCAGGATGCTCATTCGTCCGGACGCTCGCAGACGGCGTACCGGTAGCGACGATCGCCCGAACTGATCACGCACGACCACGGCTGCGTGTTCAAGAATGCCGCCCAGTCCGCGTCTCGGTCGAGTACGTGCGGCGCTTCCGCCGGCCCTGTCGGCGCGCCGTCCACCAGTCGCAGGGCAAACATCGGAAGCGCGGCCCGTAGACCGGGCCGTGGCTCGGCGATGAAACAGCGTCCGCCCGGACGCAGGACGCGGTAGATCTCGGCGAGGGCGCGCTGCGGGTCGCTGAGCACCATGAAGAGGCGCGAGGCGAGCGCCGCATCGACGGAGGCGTCGGCAAGCGGCAATCGAAGCGCGTCGCCTAGTTCAAAGCGGCAGTTCTCGGCACCCACTGCCCGCACCTGGTCGCGGGCTCGACGCAGCTGACGCGGAGACCGATCGATACCAACCGTTTGGATGCCCGGATGGCGCTGCGCAAGGCGCCGCGTGTAGGTGCCCGGCCCACAGCCGATATCCACGAGGCGGGTGCCGCTCTCAGGCGGGCCATCCGGCCAGAGCGCGGCATCGATTCGATCCGTGTCGTCGCGGAATACGTGCTCGCGCATGAAGGCATACAGCCAGTCCGACCGATCGAACAAGCTCGCGGGTGAGCCCGAACCGTCCAATTGCGCGTGATCGACCTCAATCTGCGTCGCCACCGGGCTCAGGCCACGACCGTGGCGGTGACGATGTGGAGTCCCGTGGCACCTGATGGCGCGGTGCCCCGCTCCTCCGAGGTCTGCACCATTCCATCACCGTCGACCATCCGAACGGCTATCTCATACTCGGCCGGCCGATCGGGCCGCCACTCGTACTGCCAGAAGGACCAGGTGAGCTGCGTGCCCTGATAGGTGAGATCGGCCTCCTCCCACGTCTGCAGGCCATCGGTCGAGACTTCTACCGCGCTCACACCGCGGTTCCCCGCAAACGCCATGCCGTGCAACATGATGGGTCCGCCGGCGCGAACGGGCTCGCGAAAGTTCGGCCCATCGATCCGAGAGCGATTCGGGACCGTGAAGTCAGGGCCCCAGCCCTGGCTCTCGTAGAAGCCCTTCGCGTCATGGTCGACGACCTCGATGCGAGTGACCCACTTCACGTTCTTCTCTCCATAGAGACCAGGCACGATGATCCGCGCCGGAAAGCCGTGCCGCTGCGGTAGCGGGTCGCCGTTCATCCGGTAGGCAACCAGGGTCGTCGGCTCCATCGCCTTCTCAAAGCTGAATGTATCGGTGTAGCCGTCCGCGCCATGCAGGACGACCTCGACGGCGTCGTCACGCGCACCGGCCTCCTCCAGCAGCGCCCGCATCGGCACGCCCGCCCAGACCGCGTTGCTGATGAGGCCCCAGGCGATCGGGTTGCTGATGCACATCAGCGTCGTTTCCTGCTCGGTCGGGCTCATCGCCTCGATCCGCCCGAAGTCGTACGTCTGAGGCCGGTCGACCAGGCCGTTGACTTCGAGCGCCCACAGCGCCTGGTTCACCCGCGGATCGACGACGTTCTTGGTGACGACGTAGAAGCTGTCATTCGGGGTGATCGGCTCGAGATTCGGCCCGATGTACTGCATCCCGTCGTAGCTGAACGTCGCTCGATCGTACAGACGCACGAGCATGCCGCCCGAAGACGCGGCCAGCACGGCACCCGCGCCACCTATGAGGAGCCTGCGACGGCCCGGGTTGACGACGACGCTGACCCCGGCGTCGTGTTCGGACTCGCGCGCCGGCGTGTTGAGGAAGCGGAACGTCACCACGGTCACGGCCCCATACGTAACAAGCAGGATGCCGAGCCCAATGGTCGTCACGATCGTCGCTATGCCGGGCCGGAGACCGAAATAGTGTGTGTCGAGATTCGGAAAGAGCGCCACGACGAGGAGGAACCACGCGCCGAGGGTGAGTGCCGCAATGGTTGCGACGGTGCGCCGCCCGCTGCCCCACAGCGGCTCGTCGGTGCTGCCGCGCGCCTCGCGCCTGGCGAGAATTGCCAGAGCGATGCCACCGAAGACCGCAAGACCAAGCTGCCCGACGAGGGCTGCCCCGATCCCGAGCTGCTTGAACTGGTTGTAGCCGCCGAAGAAACCCAACAGTGCCAAAAAGGCATCGACCGGGATCAGCGCGGCGATTCGATCGCCAAGAAGCTCGGCCGTGGTCGGGATCCCGGCCAGGGTGCGCAGGAGAAGCATCACGAACGTCATCGCCAACCCACCCATGAGTCCCGCAATGGCGCCGAACAGGACGGCCGATCCCATCGGTCGCTTCGAAATGGACACCTACGTATCCTACGTCGGGAAGATGACGGACTAATGAAGTGGCTCGGCCGATATCCCGTGACGAAAGGGCAGTTACCCATCCCGCAACCGTCCCTTACACCAAGGGAGACTTTTACCTTCGAAGCACACATCCTCGAATGTGATGGGTGCGAGGCCTACCTGAACCAGATGCGCCAGGCCATGCAGGCGATCGGCAGGCTGAGCCAGCGAGACATCGAGCCGGAGGCTCTTGCGCGGATGCTGGAGCTATTCACCGACTGGCGGACGCAGCCTGATCAAACGAGTCAGCCACACGGCTTGGCCGACCCGGGCTTTCGTCACTCGATCGCGAACCAGGCCCGGATATGACAGGTGACCGTCAGGTCGCCGATTGCCACCTCGGTCTGCATGTCCGCCGATTCGGTCGCGGCCATCATTCGCATCTGCGGCATCGGCGGCCCATTGACGTCAAGCACCTCCTCGATGCGCATCACGTCACCGAGCGCGACGCCGGCTGCCTCCGCAAGGACCACAGCTTTGGCGCGCCCTATTGCTGTCGCTTGGCGAAGCGCCTCGTGCTCGGCAGCTGACGGATCAGATGACTTCATCTGCGCGCCGTGAACCTCGTTCGAACCGGCACCGACGACGCCGTCCAGCACATCTCCAAGCCGATCGAGATCGCGGACGCTGGCGACCATCTGCCGTACCACGCGATACCCGATGAGGCGCTGGCCTTTCCGATAGTCGTACTCCGGCTGGACCATGACATCGGGCGCGTTGACGTCGACTTCCGCGATCCCGAGCTCCCGAAGCCTCGCCAGGACCAACGACGAGCGAGCGTTCACCTCGTCGCGCGTCGCGCCCAGCTCCTTCCCGGTGCCCGTGACCGCGAACGAGACCACAGCCATGTTTGGCGTGACCAACGCCTGACCTGCGGCCGTCACGCTGATCCAGCGGCGATCAGGGTTCAATCTACGGCCTCGAATACTGCCGCAATCCCCTGCCCCACGCCGATGCACATGGTGACGAGGCCGTACCGAGCGCCGCGGCGCCGCATCTCGTGGATGAGCGTCGCCGTGAGCCGTGCACCCGAGGCGCCGAGCGGATGGCCGATGGCGATGGCGCCGCCGTTGACGTTGGTCTTCTCGGGATCCAGGCCAAGCTCGCGCATCACCGGCACCGCCTGGGCGGCAAACGCCTCGTTGAGCTCCACCAGATCGAGGTCGTCCACGCCGATGCCGGCGCGCTCGAGCGCGCGACGCGAGGCCGGGATCGGTCCCAGGCCCATGGTGGCCGGATCGACGCCTGCGACGGCGGAGGCGACCATGCGCGCCATCGGCTTCATCCCGAGCTCGTTCGCTCGAGCCTGGTTCATGACCAGAAGCGCGGCCGCTCCGTCGTTAATACCAGAGCTGTTGCCAGCCGTGACGGAGCCTGAAGCATCGCGCCGGAAGGCAGGCTTGAGCTTACCGAGTGACTCGGTGGTGGCCTCCGGGCGCGGGTGCTCGTCGGTGTCCACCACGCGCGTGGTGCGCCCGTTGGGCACCTCGATCGGCACGATCTCGTCTGCGAATCGGCCCGCCTCGTTCGCGGCGGCCCAGCGCTGTTGCGAGTTCACCGCGAAGGCATCCTGGTCCTCTCGGCTGACGCCGCAGCGATCGACCACGTTCTCGGCCGTCTCGCCCATCGAGTGCGGGTAATAGGCGTCGGCAAGGCGCGGGTTCGTGAACCGCCAGCCCAGGGTGGTGTCGTACATCGTCTGCTCGCCTCTCGGGAAGGCAGCCGACGCCTTGGCCGTCACGAAGGGCGCCCGCGTCATGCTCTCCACGCCGCCGGCGATGAAGACCTCGCCGTCACCGTAGGCGATCGCGTGTGCCGCGCTGACCACGGCCTGGAGGCCGGAGCCGCACAGCCGGTTGACCGTCTGCCCCGCGACCTCGGTCGGCAACCCGGCCAGAAGCGCGGCCATGCGCCCGACGTTGCGGTTGTCCTCTCCGGCCTGGTTGGCCGCGCCCAGGATCACGTCGTCGATAGACGCCGGGTCTACGCCGGTCCGCTCGACCAGGGCGCGAATGACATGCGCCGCCAGGTCGTCAGGCCGGACATCCTTCAGGGCACCGCCGTAGCGTCCGAACGGAGTCCGCAGCCCATCGACGATCACGGGAGTGCGGGCGGGATCGGGTCGTGACGGCATGGATCCGATGCTAGCACCCGGCCGCGGCAGGTAGCATCCGCATCCCTTGACCTCCCCGGCCGCCTCGATTCTGCCGACCCCCGGCCGCCAGCGCAGCTGGTGGCTGCGCGAGGCGCTTGCTTCCGAGGGAGACCCGGAACCGGCACCGGCCCTCGCGGACGAGATCGATGCCGACGTCGCGATCATCGGCGGCGGGTATACGGGCATGTGGACCGCATATTTCCTCGCGGAGCGAGCGCCCGACATGCGGATCGTGCTCCTCGAACAGGATATCTGTGGCGGCGGACCGAGCGGACGCAACGGTGGCTTCGTCCACGGCTGGTGGGAGAACCTGCCGGACCTCGCTCGCCGGTACGGCGGCCAAGCTGCGCTGGCGATCGCGCGAGAGGCGGACGAAGTGGTGGGCGGCATCGGGGACTGGTGCGCGCAGCACGGCGTCGACGCCTGGTACGAGAAGGCCGGCTACCTGCGCATCAACGCATTCCCTCGCCAGCCCCGGGACTGGGATGGAACCATTGCGCGGCTCCGAGGCCTCGGCGTGGGAGACCAGCTCACCCCGATGACTGCCGAGGACGTTCAACGGGTCTGCGCGTCGCCGGTTTTTGGCGATGGATTATGGATGCCGAGTGCGGCTTCCATCCAACCGGCGCGATTGGCGCGAGGAATGCGTCGCGTCCTCTTGCAGCGCGGCGTCCGGATCCATGAGGGAACTCGTGTTCGCACGTTGACGGTCGGGGACGGCGGCGTGAAGCTCGCCACGGGCGGTGGCCTCGTCTCCTCCGACCACGCGGTGCTCGCGATCAACGCGTGGGCAAGCGGTTGGCCCGGATTCCGGAGCCGCGTGCTGGCCTGGGGAAGCTACATGGTGATCACTGAACCGATACCGGCACGCCTGGCCGAGCTGGGCTGGGACGGCGGCGAGCTGCTGAGCGATTCGCGCTTCACCATCAGCTACTTCCGAACCACCCCGGACGGCCGAATCGCCTTTGGTGGCGGGGTCGGGGCCGCAGGGTACGGTGGCCGTATCGGGACCACGTTCACGCACGATCGCCGCGCGGTCGCCCGCGTCGTGGCCAACTTCCGACACCTGCTGCCGATGCTCGCGGACGTCCGGCTGGAAGATGCGTGGGGCGGGCCGATCGACATCACCGGCCACCGGTTCCCCGAGATCGGCTCAACACACGGTGGCCGCGTCCATTTCGCACATGGGTTCGCGGGCAATGGCGCCGGCCCATCACGGCTGGCCGGGCGCATCCTCGCCACGCTCGTGGACAACGGTGAGCCAGCGCTGTCGGCGCTTCCGTTCGTCGGCCGGCGTCAGCCGATCCTGCCGCCCGAGCCGCTCCGCTTCATCGGCGCACGCATGATTCGCGAAGCCCTGATTCGCGAGGACGACGCGCTTGACGCGGGGCGCCATCCGTCATGGCCGTTGCGGCTGATCGCCCGCCTGCCACGATTGTTCAGGTACAGGGTCGGCCGTTAGGCCCGTCCGCCAACTGCTCAGAATCGAATGCGTCCCGTTCAGGGATGGTGTCGAGACTGAGGGTGCGTTGCAGCCACCGCGTCGAGCAGTTGCTTCGAAGCGGCCGCAACCGCCCCGACCGCGTCCTCGAATGCCCGCTCATTGGCGCTCGACGGCTTGCGATAGCCGCTCACCTTGCGCACGTATTGGAGCGCGGCGGCGCTGATCTCTTCGTCACTGGCCGGTACCGAGCCGGTCCGCAGGGTCTTGATGCTTCGACACATGCGAGGAGGATACGCTTTGACGCGGGCGCTAGCCGAGCAGTTCTTCGAGCGACTCGATGACCCGGTCCGCGGCAGAGACATCGGTCTCGGCGAACTGCGGCACGGCGATGCAGGTCAGCCCCGCCGCCTTGGCTGCTACCACGCCCGATGATGAGTCCTCGAGTGCAATGGCACCTGCGGGACCAACGCCCAGCCGTTCGCAGACGAGCAGGTAGATATCTGGCGCAGGCTTCGGATGGTCGACATCGTCTGAGGTCACGATCGCGTCGAACGCATCAGTCAAGCCCGCAGTGCTGAGTGCCGTGTCGACAAGGAACCGTGGCGAATTCGAAGCCAGGCCGAGTTTCACGTCACCCAGCGAGCGAAGGCCGTTCATCAGCTCGACGGCACCCGGCAGCGCCTGCACACGCTCCCGAACGCGAGCGTGCATGAGTTCGACCATCTCATCGACCAGCGCGGCACCATGCTCGTGCGGCTCGCGGAGCCGTTCGGCAAAATATCGCGCGGTGATGTCGGAGCTTGTGCCAATGACCTGCATCTGATCCTCCCGCGTGAATTCGACCCCGCGGCGCGCAAACAGCTCGACCTCGGCTTCGTGCCAGAGGGTTTCGGTGTCGAGCAGCAAGCCGTCCATGTCAAAGACCACCGCTGCATAGCGGCCGGAGAGCGGCACTCGCTAGGTGCGCGACGCGAAGAAGGATTCGCCTGCGTCCGCCAGCGAACGGAGCAGCGGCGTGACCCTGTAGCGTCCATCGGGGATGGACGCGTGGAAGGCATCGAGCGATCGGACGATGGAACCCAGGCCGATGCGCTCGCCCCACGCGAGCGGACCGTCCGGCCAGTTGGTGGCCAGCCGCATGGCCGTGTCGATCGCGCCAGGTGACGCAACGCCGTCGGCAACCGCCGAGGCGGCCTCGTTCACGATCGCCGCCAGGATTCGTGCTTCGATCTGCGCCCCGGAGAGGGGCGTGATGCGCGGCGCATCAACGGCGTGCGCAGTGATGCCCGTCCAGGGTAGCCCACGGGTTCCATCGGCCGCATAGTCGTAATATCCCGCGCCGGTCTTGCGCCCGAGCCGACCGGCATCCACAACACGACGCTGGACCAGGGATGGGCGGTACCGAGGGTCGCCAAAGAATCCCTCGAAGATGCCAGTGCCGGCGGCGAGGTTGACATCGGTGCCGACCGCGTCGGCGAGCTCGAACGGGCCCAGTCGAAAGCCGATCTCGCGCATCATGTCGTCGATGGTGACGACGTCAGCCAGTCCTTGCTCCAGGATCCGACAGGACTCCAGGTAATACGCGCGCTGCACGCGATTGACGATGAATCCGGGGGTATCGGCCGCGACGACGGGTGTCTTCCCGAGCATGCGAGCGAGGAAGGCGACGCTGTCGACGACCGCCTGATCCGTCATCGGGCCGGGAATGACCTCCACCAACGCCATGAGCGGCACGGGATTGAAGAAGTGCATGCCGATCACTCGGTCCGGATGTGCCGTCGCCGATGCGATCTGCGCCACGGCCAACGAGCTCGTATTGGTGGCCAGGATGGTGTCCCGCTCCGCCGCGCCATCGAGCCGGCGGAACGCATCACGTTTGAGTGCAAGGTCCTCGGGAATCGCTTCGATGACCAGCTCGGCGGCGGCAAGCTGTTCAAGCGTCCCTACCGTGCTCAATCTGTCGGCCGCCGCGGCCCGCTCCGCCTCCGTCAGCTGGTCCTTCTCCACCTTGCGAGCGAGAAACCCGCCGATGCGATCCCGCGCGCGGTCGGTGGCTCCGGCAACCGGATCGTGGAGGAGCACTTCGAGCCCCGCCTCTACGGCGACCTGCGCGATTCCGGCGCCCATGGTGCCCGCGCCGAGGATCCCGATGGTGGTGACCTCGTTCACCGGCCGTCGAACTCCGGATCTCGCTTCTCCGCGAACGCGGCCACCCCCTCAGCGTGGTCACCGCGACGACCGGCGATCTCCTGCAGCGCCGCCTCGGCGTCGAGACTTACCGGCAGCGTGGCGTCCTCCGCGTCATTGATAAGCCGCTTGGCCAGGCCGATGGCGCCGGTGGGTCCAGCTGCCAGCCGCGCGGCGATCGTACGCGTCACGTCGGCAAGCTGTTCGGCGGGCACAACAGCGGCGACGATGCCGCAGGTGTGGGCCTCATCGGCGGTGAGCTCTCGTTCACCAAGCAGGATCTCGAATGCGCGATGCCTTCCCACGGCTCGTACCAGCGTCCGTGTCAGGCCGGAGTCAGGCACCAGGGCGATGCGGTTGAAGGCCGGCACGAACCGCGCCTGCGCCGATGCGACCACGATGTCCGCGGCCAGCGCCAGGCTGACGCCTGCCCCCGCGGCCACGCCGTTTACCGACGCGACCACTGGTTTGGGGATCCCGCGAATCGCCTGGATGAGGGGGTTGTATTCATTCACGAGGATGCGGCGGAATGCCCGTTCTTCGGTCCCCCCTCGTAAGTCAGCCCCCGCGCAGAAGCCGCGACCGGCGCCGGTGATAACGATGGCGCGTACCTTCGGGTCTCGACCCCCGGCCTTGACGGCGGCAAGCAGCTCACCGCGCATCAGGGCGTTCAGGGCGTTCAAGGCATCCGGCCGGTTGAGGGTGAGCGTGAGGACGTTCTCGTCCCGCGCATGCAGGAGCGTCACGTACGGCTGATCAGGCATCGACAGGGATTGTACCGACGAAATGACGCGAAAACGCCCGGTGCCTCGTGGGCACCGGGCGCATCGGTCTGGGCGTTCGGTCGGTCAGACGGTGCTGTTACCGCTGCGCTTGGTGATCATGTTCCACAGGAATACGACGATGATCGCGCCGACGATGGCGGCAATGATCGATCCGATCGTGATGCCCTGCAGCCAATCCTCGTTGGTCAGAAGACCGAACAGGAAGCCGCCGAGCATGGCGCCGACGATGCCGGCGATGAGGCCGCCGAGGACTCCATAGCCCTCGTCACCCGGGACAACCTTGCTTGCGATGAAGCCGGCAATGGCGCCGACAACGAGCCACGCGATGATGCTCATAAGTAAAACTCTCCCTCGTACTGCAACTCGGGAACGGTCTGCCGCACCCAAGACCAACATCCTAGCAACTTCCGTACCGGCAGAACAACGAACCGCACCCTCACTCAGCGGGCGAGCGTATAGAAGCTCCCGACATTCGACATCCCCGCTGCCGCATACAACTGGTGTGCAACCAGCCGCTGATCGCCTGACTCGAGCACCGCCGCGTAGGCACCGCGATGGAGCGATTCCGTGAAGGCGGCATCCAACAGCGCCGCACCGATATCGCGGCCGCGCGCCGACTCGGTGACCACCAGGTCCGGAATCCATGCCTGCGGCGCCGTCGTGAAGAAGGGATGACGGAATTCGAGGCTGATGAATCCAACCGGGCGCCCATCGAGCAGCGCGAGCATCGATCCGACATCGGCATTGCTGACGTGCTGCGAGTACGTCCGGCGCAGTGCCGGCAGACGCTCCTCGCTCGGGGTCGGTCGCCCCAGCTCTGCGAGCAGGCGCGTGACGCCCTCGAAATCGGCGTCGTCATCTACGATCGCTCGGATCTCGACGCCCTGGCCCGGCGCAATATCGCGCGTGCGGACGGGGGTAATCTCGAACAGCTTTCCCCTGTTGACGAATCCGGTCGCCTCGTACAGCGCGCGTGCCACCGTCCGATCGGTGCCAACCTCGAGCATCACCTGGTGACCTCCGCGCAGGCGCCATTCCGCGGTCGCCGCGCCGAGCAACGCGCGCCCGACGCCACGTCCCCGAAATCGCTCGCGCACGTACAGGTCGCTGACCCAGCCTTCAAACGTCGCATGGTTCAGGCGACGCCTGAATCGAAAGCCGATGAACCCGGCCGGCTCATCGTCAGCGATCGCCAGGAACGGGGTCGCATCCGCATCGTTGACAAGAGACTCGTACCGCGCTAGATACGGCTGCGGGTCGGTGTCGCCCAGTCCGTAGAGCTCACGGGCAAGCGCCAGCGCTGCGCCGAAGTCGTCGCGGCCGAGCGGCCGCAGCTCCACGCCGGCGGGACGCGGAACCGCCAGGCCGCCGACGGCGTGATCGGGGTTGCCGAGGCTCATCGGCCCGTGAAGTCGGGCGTGCGCTTTTCGAGAAACGCGGCCATCCCTTCCTTCTGGTCGTCGGACGCGAAGAGCAGGTAGAAGAGGCGTCGCTCATGGGCGAGCGCGTCCGTCAGGCTCATCTCGTGGGCGGCGTTGACGGCCTCCTTGGCCAGGCGCAGCGCAATCGGCGACTTTTCCGCGATCTTCGCCGCCAGCGCCAGCGCATCCTCAACACACAGTTCGTCCTGGGTGACCATCGCGACAAGGCCGGCAGACTCCGCTTCCCGGGCGGTGATCGACTCGCCGGTCAGGATCATCGCCATCGCCTTCGACTTGCCGATGGCTCGCGTCAGCCGCTGCGTACCGCCAGCGCCCGGGATGACGCCGATGGTGATCTCCGGCTGACCGAACTTCGCGCCCTCGCCCGCCACGATGAGGTCGAGCGTCATCGCCAGCTCGCACCCGCCACCGAGCGCCCAGCCATTGACGGCAGCGATGACCGGCTTGGTGATCCTGCGGATTCGATCCCATTGACCGATGCGGTTCGTGAGGAGCATCTCCACGGGTGTGGCATTGGCCATCTCGCCGATGTCGGCCCCCGCGGCGAACGCCCGCTCGTTGCCGGTCACCACGATGGCGCGGACGGTGTCGTCGCGATCCAGCGCTTCCAGCTCGCTGCAGAGCGTGTCCATCACCGCGCCGTTCAGCGCATTGAGCTGTTTCGGGCGGTTGAGCCTTACGAGCGCCGTGCGATCTTCTGGTTGGCGCTCGACCAGGATCAGCTGCTCCTTATTCATCGGCATTCCTCTCAGATGCTCCGGGGGAGATCCAGCCATCTGCCCGTGCAAACTTGATAGGAATTGTCGCCATCAGGCGCCTTCCGACCACGGATCCGGGAGGTCCACGCCGCAAGCGCCGCAGAACCGATGCCCGGCCGGCAAACCAACCGCGCCACAGGTAGGGCACGTGCGCCCCTCGCCGGCCTCCAGGCGGCGGAGCTCGGCGAAGCGCGGCTTGCGCTTGTCGTGGAATGCGGCCACGGCTTCCTTCGTCTCGTCCGCCGTGGAGTGAACGGCGAGCCAGTCGCGGGCGTGCTCGACGGTCTGAGACCAGACCAGGTCGCGCCACCAGTTGAGCTGCGTCTTCGTATAGCGCATCGCCTCGGGAAGCTTGCGCGCCAGGTTCTCCGCAAGGGCCGCCACCGTCGCGTCCAGCTCCGAGCGCGCCACGACGCGCGAAACCAACCCCCAGTCGAGGGCCTTCACGGGCGGGATCGGTTCGCAGAGCATGACGATCTCGCGCGCTCGCCGATCCCCGACAATCAGCGGCAACCATTGGGTGGCCCCACCGGCCGGCACCGACCCGTGCTCCGGGCCAACGTGCCGGATGTACGCGTCGTCCACCAGGACGGACAGGTCACAGGCCATCTGGAGCTCGTTGCCGCCGCCGACGCAGATGCCGTTGATGCGCGCGATCGTGGGCTTGCCGATGTGACGCAGCCGGTCGTGCATCTCGATGAATGCGCCCATCCAGCGCCAGTACTGGCCGGAGGTGGCCCCCATGGATGCCTGCTCGTCGAGGTCGGCGCCGGTGCAGAAGGAGCGATCTCCGGCACCGGTCAGCACCACCACCGCGACCGACTCATCCCAGGAGGCCTGCTCGAAGGCGCGACTCAGCTCGCGCAACGTCGGAAAGTCAAGCGCATTGAGCACCCCGGGCCGATCGATGGTGACCGTCGCCACGCCGCGTTCGGCGTCTCGCTCGTACCGAATGTGCTCGAAGCCAAGGCTGCTCGGATCGGCCGCGATGGGCGAGCCGGGCTCAGGCATCGGCCTCATCGGGAGCGATGAACATGGTCACACCGGCACCGGCGAAATTCCGCAGGTCCTTCGCGCTGGCGGCGCCCGCCTCCGACATGATCGCGTCGTCGAGATCGGCGGCCGAGTCGAAGACCATCTCGGCCATGAAGTAATAGGCGGAATCGCGTCCGCCAACACCGGCCAGCTTCGAGAGCCTCACGTCCCGCAGATTGGGATAGCGCGACACGATCGGCGAGTGGACGTCGCGGTAGTGCGCCTCGAACGAATCGGTGTCTTCTGGGACGTTGTAGAGGACGATCAGGCGCGGCATCGGCTACTGCTTGAAGTAGTCGGCGTTGATCTGGATGTACTTGGTCTGGTCGTCCGGGACCGCATCCTCGGCGAAGATGGCGGTGACCGGGCACTCCGGCTCACAGGCGCCGCAGTCGATGCACTCGTCGGGATCGATGAAGAACATCGCGTCGTCGTCGGTGGCATGGATGCAATCGACCGGGCAGACGTCGACGCAACTCGCGTCCTTGACGCCAATGCACGGCTCGGTGATCACGTAGGTCATTGTGCGAACGATGCCCTCATGCGGGTGGCTTCGGCGAGCCGTCGTGAGTCTACACCGATGCCACCGGATAGCATGGCGAGGTCATGAAGCTCACCGATCTCGACCACCGACCGCTCGTGGTGGCGGCCGTCACGCCACTCACCGACGACGGCGCCGCGCTCGATCTCGAGGCCGTGGCGCCCTACGTCACATTCCTTGAGGCACACGGAGCCGATGGCGTCTTCGCGTGCGGCACGACCGGCGAGGGAGTGCTCCTCTCGCTGGACGAGCGCCGGCGCGTGGCGGCCGCCTTCCGAAGTGCCGTGTCGGGCGCATTGATCGTGCATGCCGGCGCCCAGAACACCCGCGACACCGTCGCCCTGGCCGCGCACGCCAGCGAGATCGGCGCCGATGCCGTCGCGGTCATCGCCCCGCCCTACTTCGCCCTCGACGCAGACTCGCTCACCACCCATTTCGTGGCCGCGGCCCACGCGGCCGCACCGCTGCCGTTCTACTGCTACGCATTCACGGCCAAGTCTGGCTATCCCTTGCCGGTGGAGGTGATTCGACGCATCGGCGAATCCGTCGACAACCTCGCCGGCCTCAAGGTGAGCGAGTCGCCGTTCGAACGGGTCGAGCCCTACCTGGAGTTGGGCCTGCCGGTGCTCATCGGCAGCGAACCGCTCATCGCGGACGGGATCGCCAGAGGAGCGCTCGGCACCGTGTCCGGCATGTCCGCAGCCTTTCCCGACGTGGTGCGCGCTGCCCTCGACGCGGCTGACGATGCGGCCACCGCGCGCCTGCGCACTCTACGGAGCGCCATGGAGGAGAGCGGTCAATTCGTGGCTGCGGCCAAACACGTGCTCGGCATGCGCGGCATCACGGTGAGTCCGGGGATGCGTGCGCCTCTCCGTGGACTTGAATCATCCGAGGCAGACGCGCTCGAAGCGGCGGTCGCTGCGTTTCTCCCCTCGAGCTAGCGTCGAAGGCGATCCCTCAACCGGGCAGTGAGGATCCCGAGCCCGATGCCGTAGACCCAGTGCGCCACGAGCATGGTCGCCACCCGGCCCGGATGATCGCGCGAGGCGGGGGGCATGATGTGGAGGGCCGGCACCCACCCCTGGTAGCTCACGAGCCAGACTACCGTTGCAAAGATGGCACCCGAGAGGGCGGAAAGGCCGATCGGCGCACGGCGCAGCCCGCTCACCAACAACCCGTACAGCGATCCCGCAAGGATGCCGAAGCCCACGTGCGCCACCGCGGCCACGGCGTGTTCTTCGTCCTCGTGCGCCGGCCGTCCGGTAACTTCCGCGATCGCATCCTGGGCGAGTCGTTCCGGCGGCAGCGGCCCGCTGAGGCCGGAGCGGCGAGCGAGCAGCATGACGACGCTCATCGCAAGCGTTGCGACAAGTCCAGCCGCGGCGCCAGCGGCGGCGGAACCGAGCAAGGTCTTCAGCTGGTTCATGCCTCAGTCGAAGCATGGATCGTGCCGCACCGGCACCCCACGTCAGACCGTGGTGAGGTCGGCGGCGGCCTGCGCGGCGCGCAGGGACGCGTAGCCCGGCTTGATCAGCTCGTTGATGATCCGAAGCCTGCCGTCGAACGACCAGAAGGCAGACTTCATGGCATTCAGCGTCAGCCATTCCATGTCGTCGAGGCCGATACCGAAGCTGCGGTGCAGGGTGGCAAACTCGCTGCTGAGCGAGATCCCGCTCATGAGCCGGTTATCCGTATTGACCGTGACCCTGAAGCGCAGCCGGCGCAGCAGGTCGATGGGATGTTCGATGATCGAGGATGCGGCCCCGGTGTGAACGTTCGAGGTCGGGCACATCTCGAGGGGCACGCGCGTGTCTCGAACATATGTGGCCAGGCGGCCGAGCGCCACGCGGCCATCGGGCCGGACCGTGATGTCGTCCACGATCCGCACGCCGTGGCCCAGCCGCTCCGCCCCGCACCACTGCAGCGCCTCCCAGATCGACGGCAGCCCGAAGCCCTCACCGGCGTGAATGGTGAAGTGGAAATTCTCACGCGCGATGAGGTTGAACGCGTCGAGATGCCGCGTCGGGGGATAGCCAGCCTCCGGTCCGGCGATATCAAAGCCGACTACCCCAGCATCGCGGTGACGAACCGCCAGCTCGGCAATCTCCACCGACCTCGCCGCCTGGCGCATCGCGCTGAGGATCAGCCCCACCGTGATCGGCCGCCCCTCCGACCCCGTACGGAACCCGTCGAGCATGGCCATCACCGCTTCGTCGAGCGAGAGTCCACCATCGGTCAGCAGCTCGGGCGCCATGCGGACCTCGGCGTACACGATGCCGTCGGCACTAAGGTCCTGGGCGCATTCGGCAGCCACCCGCTCGATCGCATCGCGCGTCTGAAGGACCGCAACGGTGTGCCGGAATCCATCGAGGTAGAGCTCGAGGGACTTCCGGTCTGCACCCAACGTGAACCATCGGCTCAGCTCGTCTGAATCTGTCGTCGGCAGCTCTCGATAGCCGATGTCCGACGCGAGCTCGACCACGGTCCCCGGTCGGAGACCGCCGTCGAGATGGTCGTGCAGCAACACCTTCGGGGCGCGCCTCGCGACCTCGAGAGTCAGCTCGGGCGCCATCGGATCAAGCTACGGAGGGGCAAAGCGTCACGACCGATCATTGTTCATTGGCCGATCGTAGCGGGCGTCGCCCCAGGCGTAACGCACATCGGGCTGGCCCTCCTCGTTGTTGGACCCGTCCTTCAGCTCGACAGCTTGAAAGCCATGTCGCTCATAGAACCGGCGCGCCCCGCCGTTGACCTGGAACGTGTACAGGTTCAACCCAGCCGGTCGTCGCTCCTGCGCGAGCGCCACCAAGCGAGAACCAATCCCCTGTCCGGTCCATCCCGGCCGCAGATACAGTTGATCCAGCCATTCGTCGGTCAGGCACAAGAAGCCGACGACCACACCGCCGCTCTCGGCGACCCAGGATTCCGTGCCCGGCAGCAGGACATCTTTGACCCAGCCACGCACCTCCGCGACGCTGTGGACCATCGGGAAGTCGTACGTGGCGCTGAAGGATGTGATCTGGACGTCGGCTACCGCAATGGCGTCGTCAGCGGTCGCTCGGCGGATGGTCACCTTCGTCATCAGTGGACGCTACCACGCGGTCGCGCGACTTCGGCAAGCGTTGTGCAAGGGAGAGACTCATGAAGCAACTCCTTGCCGCGGCGGTGCTCGCGGCCGTCGTCGTATTGGCCGGCTGTACCTCGCCCGAGAATGAAGGTGGAACACCGCTACCGTCATCCCGCAGCGAACCCGCTCTCTACGAGGACGGCATCGGCCCGAGCGATGACCAGGAAGAGCTTGACGAAGAGGGCGACGAGAGCGCCCCCTGAGACGGCCCTAGTCCCCCTGCGGCTGACCGGCTGATACGCCGTGCCCGGCACTGATCGTCCGCTCGTGGGTGTCGGTCGTGGCAGCCGTGTTCATCTGGAAGCGAGATGGCGGAGCTGCCTGAGCGAAGCGAAGGATGCTCTCCTCGGTCAGGTCGTAGCCGAAGCGAATGGCAGCCACGTTGTCGTCCTCGAAGCGGCGCGGCAGCGATTCTCGGATGGCCGCCTCGTCGAACTCGATCTCCGCGAGGCGCAGTAGCCGCCCCAGCGCGATCATGTTGCCGAACAGCTCCTTGCCGAAATGTTGGCTGCCGAGCGAGGCGAACGGGATCTGCTCGGCGCCGGGCACGTCCAGCCCCAGGTCGGCGACCACCTTTCGGCCGCTGATGCGCAGGTGGCCCTTGTCGGCCAGTTTGAGCATGATGTCCGCCTCCTCGACCACCGGGTTGCCGATCGGCTCGTCGTCGAAGATGAGAAAGGCGTCGCTCATGCTGCCTCGCACGGAGGAGTCGTAGTCGAACAGGACGGTGACCTCCTTGCCCATCCTGGCCAGGAGCGCGCCCATGACCCCGGCGATGACCCGTACACCCTGGCCGCCGACGCCATCGAGCGCAATCTTCGTACTCATGGCGAGTCGATCCCAGCCTCGCGCATCGCATCTTCGAGGCTGATTTCCCGCTGCGCCACCCGAAGCTTCAGCTCGGACGGCAGACGCTGCATGAGTGCAAGCTTGCGCTGCGCCTCGGCTCGCTTCGCCTCCTTTGGATCGCTCGACACCGATGCGGGCCGCGCGTCCTCGTCGGTGCGTGGCGCGGCGGGCTGCGTGTCCTCACCGACCTGGCCGCCGATGAGGTCGCGGCCCTCCGCCGCGGATTCCGCCTTCTGAGCATCGAGCTCTGGCTTCTGCTCGCTCTCCGGATCGGCTCCGGTTGCCGACGGCTCGACATCGCCCGGCGCGACCGGCGCATCGGAGGGTGCGCTGGCTCCGGTGTGCAGCCACTCGGGAATTTCGAGCCCGACCTCGGCGAGCGCCTGCGGCAACGTGATCTCTCGCTTGGCTACCCGCACCTTGACGTCGCCGGATAGCTGGCCCATGAGCGCCGCCCGCGCCTGCGATTCGGCTCGCCGCCGCGACTTCTCGTCATCGGTGCGCTCTACGACACGGGTGGCGGCTTTGGGTGCGGTCGCGCCACCGTCGCCGGGCGACTCGGTTGCCGACGCCATCGGTCCCGCCGGCTGCTCAGGCAGCGCCGACGGGCGCTGCGCATCGGTCTCTGCACGGCCGTTCGTGCTCGAATGGTCGGCCGGATAGACCACCCCGATCTCGAAGGCGTTGAGCTTCTCCGCATCCTTGGGTGCTCGCTTGTAGGTCTTGCGGTAGAAGGTGAGCATCTCGTTGGCGGAGCTGAAGCCGATACGTCGCCCGTTGTTCTCGATGCACTGGCTGGTGATGTCCACGAAGCTGAAGCCCGGCCACTCGATCGCCTCGCGGATGACATTGCGCAGGTGGAGCTGGTGGTAGACCGTCGACTTCGCGTACAGGGCCTGGGGCGAGGAGCGAACAAGTCCCTGGAGATTGATCGGCGTATTGGGGTTGCCACTCGGGCTGGACAGCGTCTTGGTGCCGGTCGGCGTGGTCGGCCCGGTCTGTCCGCCGGTCAGACCATAGATCTCGTTGTTGTTACAGGGCACCGTGACCGGGGCGTTGCGACGAATGGCGTGGATCAGGTGATTGCCGCCGATGCTGGCGGTGTCACCATCACCGGCCACCACGATCACGTTCATCTCCGGCCTGACCGTCTTGATGGCCTCCGCCACGGGCAGCGTGCGCCCATGGAGGGTGTAGACCGCCTCGTGCTTGAGGTAGCCACCCATGCGCCCGGTGCAGCCGATGCCGGTGACGATCACCGTGTTGCGCTCGTCAAGCTGCATCTCATCGAGCGTCATGGCCAGCATCATCATGATCGTGCCGATGCCACAGCCCGGACACCAGATGGTCGGGAACAGGTCGAGCTTGAGACGATCCTTGTAGGTCATCTCGGCCATCGGCGCTTCAGGCATCAGCCGATCCCCAGTGGTGCGCGCGGTTGATGCTCGGACGGCTCGGCCGGGATCGGCGGCTCAGACGATCCGCCGCCGAGCACCCGATCGATCCCCTCGCGCACCGCCACGAGCGAGATCCGGCCACCGAGCAGCGGCACGCGCTTCACCTCGCGGTGAATGGCGAGCTCGACCAGGTCGGCGTACTGCCCGTCATTGGCCTCGACCACCTCGATCTCGCGATAGCGGGCAGCGATTGCGGCCAGCTCCGCATCCAGCACCGGAAAGATCCGGATCGGCCGAAACAGGGCGTACTCGTCCTGCAGCGGCGCCGCCACCCGCGACACGATTCCGTAGCAGACGATCAGCACATCGGCTTCGACGTTCCAGCCATGCTCATGAAACGCGTACCGCTCCGCAACCTCGAGATGCCGATGCTTCGCCGCGTAGAACTGGCGCAGGTACTCGTCGGCGTCAGCGGTGGCGGGTTCGCCGGCGTTTGGGCCGTGTTCGTACATGAGCACCCCGGCGAAAAAGCGGGGCGCATCGCTGAAGTCGCCCAGCGGCGGGATGGCGCGGCGGGCGATCGAGACCTCGGCGTCGATGGCGTCCAGGTCGACAATCTCGTTGAGGTGCGCCACGAACGTGTCGGACAGCACGACCACCGGTGAGAGCGACTCCTCCGCGGCGTTGAACGCGTCCACGGTGAGCCGGAACGCCTCCTCCACGCCATTCGGATAGAAGGCGATGGGCGTGTAGTCGCCGGTGCTCCCCCACTTGACCTGCATGATGTCGCCCTGGCCCGGCATCGTCGGCATTCCGGTGGCGGGACCGACCCGCATCACGTTCACGAAGACGCACGGCACGCCAACCTTCTGCGCGTAGCCGATGGCTTCCTGCATGAGGCTGAAGCCGGGGCCGGAGGTCGCGGTGAAGGACTTCGCGCCGGCGAGCGACGCACCGATGATCGCGTTCGCGCTCGCAATCTCATCCTCGGCCTGGAGGAAACGGAACTCCGGATGGTCGGCCGCGTACCCGGATGCGACGTTGAGGATCTCGGTCGATGGGCTGATCGGATAGCCGGCGTAATAGCTTGCTCCGGCGGCCAGCGCTCCGCGGAAGACAGCCTCATTCCCTTGCGTCAGCTTGCGCGTCATCGGTCCTTGGCGGCATGCGCGACCACGGCAGACGGAATCATTTCGATCGCGAGGTCCGGGCAGTACCGCTCACACAACCCGCAGAGGATGCAGTTGTCCTCCTCGATGATGGCGTCGTTGCGCAGGACGAGCGTGTTCTTGGGGCAGATCTCGACGCAGATGTCGCATCGTTTGCAGAAGACCGGGTTCCAGCTGATGTTCGCGTAGTCGACCCAGCGAATCCCGTCATGGTGATCGTCGGATGTTCCGGATCCGAAGTCCAATGCGGACGCGCGCTGGTCAGCTGTCATGGGCCGACGATGATAGACCGCCGCCCTCTCACGCGTCTGTCGGGGTGTGCCCACTACACGCCCCAGCCTCAACCTACGTGAGCCGGTACCATCATCCGTTCATGCTAACCCCCCGCCGAGCGGTAGCCCTCGCTGTCCTCCTCGTCCTGGCCGCGTGCACCAGCGCGCCACCAGCTCCATCCGCGTCCATGCCGCCTTCGAGTATGCCCAGTTCCTCGAGCGCACCATCCTCCACGCCGAACCCGACCTCGACACCGACCCCCGAACCTACGCCCACTCAGGCCCCGGACGTCGAGCTCCCGCTCGCGGTCGTGACCGGCTACACGAATACGACGGCCTCAGTCACCGCCGGCGAGGTGGAGGCCGCAGTCGATGCAGACACCATGATCCAGGCCTGCGAGCTGTTCAACGCCATCAACCCGCTGCCACGTTGCCTGGACGCGACCGAGATCGTGCCGCATCTGATCGCGAACCCGGACGAGCTGGCTTTGCTGCCGGCGGGGCTCGTGGTTCCGACGATCAAGGTCCTGCCGGTCGACGGCGCGGACCTGTTCGGCAACGCTGAGGCACGCTCAAGGCCTTATCCAATTACCACAGTCATCGAGGGTCCGCCGGACGGCTGGGCGTATGACGCGGCGGAGATTCGCACGCTGATGAGCCTCGGCGACTCATGCCCGGATCGAGGCGTCGCGTTCGCAGCGATCACGCAGCGCCGCGGCTGGGACTGGGTCTTCGGCGGCGGTACCGCGGCATACAACGCCGTCTACCCGAACCCGGTGCCGGAGGGTTTCGTCGGCAACGGCTTCAACATCGTTGACGCTGTTCGCACCGGTGACGAGGGTGCCGTGGCGGAACTGGTCAGTGGCGCGGACATCACGCTCGATGACTTCGAATGCCCGGTGGTCGATGACTTCACTGTCAACGATGGCGTGGTCTTCAGCATCGATCCCGAGGTGCTCCCGCGCCTGCGCGACACGTATGGCGTGGACGTCGCGACTTTGGCCGCCAACCACCTGTTCGACCGCGGCACCGCTGGCTTCCTCGAGACCCTCGAGCAGTTCGAGGCGGCGGGCATCCCGACCACCGGCGCCGGGCCGGACCTGGCTGCCGCGCTGGAGCCCGCCTTCCTCGACGTCAACGGGATGACATTCGGGTTCGTCGCCTTCAACGAGATCCCCGGCTCGCTGGAGGCAGGACCGGATCAGCCCGGCGTGCTGTGGCTGCGTGACGAGAACGTGACCGAGGCCGTCGCACTCGCTCGCGAGGGCGCCGACCTCGTGATCTGCGTGCCGCAATGGTGGGGCGGCAGTGAATACCACGCCCAGTTCCTCGGCGACATGCGACGGCAGCAGGCGTTCTTCTTCGAGGCCGGCTGCGACCACGTGATCGGCCACGGCACGCACTGGTCGGGACCGATCGAGATCACACCGACCGACGACGGTGATCACAGCCTCACCATGGTCAGTCACGGCAATTTCCTGTTCGGCCAGGAGTGGAGCCAACAGACGCAGGAAGGGGTGCTGCTCGAGCTGGCCTTCCGCGGGACGGACCTTGCGCAGGCCCGCATGCACCCGTACATCATGCTCGAGCAGGCACAGACCAACCTGGTCGACCCCGAGACCGATGGGACCTACGTCCTCGACCGGATCTACGAGGCCTCCGGCCTCACGCGCTGAGAGCGGACACTGGGCCGCCGATCAGGCGGTCTTCAGGACTTGCGATGATCGGTGCCAGCGTCAGCCGTGCTCCAACCGGGCGGCCTCCGGGACGGGGCCAGCCTCCTCTGCCTCCCGCGGGCGACCGGAGACCATTGCGACCACCGCAGCGATGATGATCGCGGTCGCAATGAGCGTCCGCGGGGTGATCGGTTCCGACAGGATGACGGCGCCCAGCGCCACAGCGACGATCGGGTTGACGTAGGCATAGGTGCCCACGGTCGAGACCGGGACATTGGCGAGGAGCCACGTGTAGGCCGTGAACGCAATGATCGAGCCGAACACGGTGAGATATGCCACCGCCACGAGTGAGCGTATGGAGAAGGATTCAACATTCGTGCGCCCGATCTCGCCGATCAGGCTGCCCGCCGCGAACAGCACGATCCCGCCTGCCAGCATCTCCATGCCGGTCCCAAGCAGCTGTGACCTTGGGAGCGGCGCGCGGCGCGCGTACAGCGATCCGGCGGCCCACGAGATCGTTGCCCCGATGACGAGCCCGATGCCGAGCGGATCCAGGTCTTCGATTCCCTCGACCGGCGCGAGCAGGATGGCGACACCCACGATCCCGGCGATCAGCCCGCCGATGACGAGCCCGCTCGGCCGGCGTCGGCTGAGGAGCGCGTCGAACACCGCCAGCCAGATCGGCATCGTCGCCACCAGCACAGCCGCGATGCCCGATGGAATGAACAGCTCGGCAAGCACAACGCCCCCGTTGCCGCCGAGCAACAGGAGCGAGCCGATGACGAATGCAGAGCGCCAATGGATCGCGGTCGGACGATCAGCCGGCTCCCTGCCCCGCCGAAAGCGTGCCTGCGCGGCGAGCGCGCCGAGCATCAAGAGGCCGGCCACCGCATAGCGAACACCAGCTGAGAGGAGCGGCGGCAGGGTCTCGATCATCACCGCAATGGCGAGGTAGGTGGAACCCCAAACCACGTAGACGATGAGGAGCGCGATCGCGACCGCGGCGGTCGACGGCCGCGACGAATTCGCGAGAGTCACCGCTGCATTGTGACGCTAGCGAGGATCCTCCGGGTCGGTCGGAAATTCCGGCTCCTGCGCGTCGGGCGGGTCATTGGCCACGCCCGCCTGGGAGCTCTCAGCCGCCAGGGAGGTGAACCACGGCTTCGCCTCGTCCCGCCGCCGCACGTCGTCGAAACCGGTGCCGGGGACGAGCCGCTCCTCGGCATCTACCCGGGCGCCCGGAGGCGCCGACTCCGGGGGCGTGTCTGTTCCGAGCGCGGCCGCATCGGCGCCCTCGAGGCCACCCAGCCGATCGACGGTCGAACGCTTGTCTTCCATGCCAGTCCCTCGTGCACGATCGGTACCGATCGTCGTCAGCGACGCAACGAAACCGCCCGGATTCACACCTCGTGTGCGCGAGAGCGCTGAATGGACGTGTGCCTGAACGGCCGAAGCCCTCAGGCGGGGAGCGGGCGCTCCGAAGGACCGACGTAGCGAACATCGGGCCGAATGAGCACATTGACGGCCACCTGCTCGAGGCAATGGGCGGTCCATCCGGCGTGGCGCGACAGGGCGAACGTCGCGGGAAAGAGATTCGGAGGCAGCCCGACACCCTGGAGCACGGCGGCCGCGTAATACTCGACGTTCGTCTTGATCGGATAATCGGGCTTGAACTCGGCAAGGACACGCAGGGCGATCTCTTCGACCGCAACCGCCTTGTCCAGCCAGTCCGTCACTCCCGCCTGGCTCTCCGCCACGGAGCGCAACGCCGCTGCACGAGGATCGTAGGCACGGTAGACGCGATGCCCAAAGCCCATCAGCCGGTCCCCACGTTCGAGGGTGGCGCGGATCCACGCCTCGGCCTGGTCGATCGAGCCCATCTCGTGGAGCTGATCCACGACCTCCGCCGGTGCCCCTCCGTGCCAGGGACCCTTGAGCGCTCCGATGGCGCCGACAACCGCGCTGGCGATATCCGAATGCGTCGAGACGATGACACGCGCCGCGAACGTCGAGGCATTGAAGCCGTGCTCGGCGCCGACGATGAAGTACGCATCCAGGGCGCGCGCGGCGGCGGGCTCCGGCCGTATGCCCCGCAGCTGGTAGAGAAATCCGTCGGCCAGGCCGAGCGACGCGTCGGGCTCGATCGGATCCAGACCATCACGCAGGCGGGCGAATGCCGCGAGGGCCGACGGCGCCAACGAGGTCAGTGCCCGCGCCTGTTCGACGCTGGGCGGCCAGAGGCTGTCGGTCAGCGCGCCCCAGGCCGAGACCGCCGTCCGCAGCGCATCCATGGCGTTCACTGATCGTGGCAGCAGGCGCAGGACCGCGACGATCTCGTCAGGAAGCGCGGAGCAGGCGAGCTGCGCATCGGCGCGCCAATCGCCCGTCCACAGGAGCTCGGCGACCTGTGCGTACGAACCACGCTCGACGAGCTCGCCGATCGGATACCCCCGGTAATGGAGCCGGCCGTTCTCCCCATCGACGTTGGCCAGCGCGGTTTCGCCGGCGAGTACGCCCTTCAGTCCCGGCGAGAAGGTAGGTTCGGTGTCAGTCATGTCCCGGCAAGTCTAGCCGTGGGTCAGCGTAACGTGGCGCGGCCGGCGAGCGTCAAGTGCTTCACCAACTGGTCCCTACGGAGAAACCACCACCATGCGCATGCATCCAGTCGCTGGCCTCATGATCGGCATTCTCACGATCACCGCCTGCGCCAGCGACGTCACCGGCCCAGTGAGCAGCCAACCATCATCGCCCCAGCGCTCAACGCAATCAGCGAACCCATCGACCGGGCCGGGCACATCCACGGCTCCGAGCGTGGACCCGATCCCATCGGACCAGCTCGCGGCCTTCAGCTGCGATCTGCCGGTGGTTACCGATGCGACCACGGCATTGGCCAACATCACCGATGTGCGAGTCGGAACGCACGCGGATCACGATCGCGTCGTCTTCGAATTCGCCAATGGCCTGCCGGAAGTCACGCTGGACCGCGCGACACCACCATTCACCCACGACGCGTCCGGCATGCCGATCGAAGTCGATGGGTCGAGCTTCCTCCGCCTGACCATGCGCGGCGGAACGAAACGGGCCATCGACGGCACGAGCAGCTACACAGGTCCAACGGACCTTGACCCTGCCTATCCAATGCTGGTCGACCTCGTGGAAGGCGGTGACTTCGAGGCGCAGAGCACCTGGTACCTGGGGCTTGCCGCCGAGGCCTGCGTGCGGATCATCCAGCTCGCCGAGGATGGGTCCGCGCGCCTGGTGATCGACGTCGAGAACTGACGACGAGCTGCCGGAGGTCGGATTGTCCGGTAGCATCTGAGTTCGCATCCACACGCAGGAGAACCGATGGCCGACCGACCCAGCTCACCTTCGGGTGATCTCGACCTTACGAAGAAATACAGCGCCGAGTTCAAGACGGAGAAGGGGGACATCAAAGTCGAGCTGTACGCCGACCGCGCTCCCCTCACCGTCGAGAACTTTATCAACCTCGCGCGTGCAGGCTTCTACGACGGCACGACCTTCCATCGCGTGATCGCCGGATTCATGGCGCAGGGCGGAGATCCCACCGGAACCGGAACGGGGGGTCCGGGCTACCAATTCGGCGACGAGTTCCATCCATCTCTGCGTCACGCCGGCGCCGGAACGCTCTCGATGGCCAATGCCGGCGCGGGGACGAACGGCAGCCAATTCTTCATCACCCTGGCGGCGACGCCGCACCTCGACAATCGGCACAGCGTCTTCGGTCGCGTCGTCGACGGGATGGACGTGGTGCAGGCGCTGCGCGAGCGCGATCCGCAGCGCGACCGCAACCCCGGGGATCGAATCGACACGATCGAGATCACCGAATCCTGAACCGGAGCGCCGGAGCCGTTAATGCTGCGTGCCGATTCAGTAACGTCGGAGCTATTCGTCCGGCTGAAACGTCAGGCGGCCCGGGCCGGCCCGTACAGCAGGGCGAAGGTGATGGTCGGGTCGGGCGCGAAGGCCATGTGCGTGTTGCAGGCGCCGCAGACAAGCTCGTCATCGGTCTCGTTGACGGAGAAGACGACCTCGTCGCCGCACCAGGCGCAGTCGAGAAGAATGTTCATGAGCACAGGATGCGAGCGCGTCGTGACAACTCGCGTGTCGCGATCCATGAAGGCTGACCCGACCAATTCATTTGCGTTGTTGCGCAAGTTGTGTGATACTCGGAATCGATGGTACCCACGACAAGCACCGAACAGAGCCGAGTCCGCGCCGCGAGCATTGCTCGTGCAATGGCCGATCCCAAGCGGCTCTGCGTTCTCGAGCAGCTCGCTGCGGGCGAACGCAGCGTGAGCGATCTCTCGCGGGATGTCGGCTGCCAGGTGCCGAACATGAGTCAGCACCTGGGCGTACTGCGGACGGCAGGTCTGGTCGCCACCCGTCGCGAGGGAAATTCCGTGTTCTATCGGCTCGTGGACAACCGTGTCCTCGATGCCTACCGATTGCTACAGATGGTGGCCGGCTGACGCCGCGCCACACCAGAGGAGAGAAACCGATGTCCGCCAACGTTCAAGAGGTCACCGACGCAACGTTCGAGGCCGAAGTGCTCCAGAGTGACAAGCCGGTCGTGGTCGACTTCTGGGCCGAGTGGTGCGGACCGTGCCGCATGGTCGCGCCCGAGATCGAGAAGCTTGCCGCCAAGTACGCGGGAACCGTCGAGGTTCGCAAGCTCGACGTAGACGCCAATCCGCAGACGGCCATGAAGTACGGAATCATGAGCATCCCCACGGTCGCCCTCTTCGCCCCTGGCGAGCCTCCGAAGGCCGCAGTCGGCTTCCGACCGGTTGAGGCGCTCGAGGAAGCGTTCGGCCTGTCAAGCCTCGGGAACGCCGCGCCCGCCTGACGGCTCATCCGCTTCAACGCGCCCGCATCCTCGTGGAGCGGGCGCGTTTCGGCATACTGCGCGCTGATGATCCGACCGTCGCCGCTTCGTCCATCACAGACGCGTTCGTAATTCGATGCGTCGCTCGATCAACGCCGTCCTCATCGGCACATTCACCCTGCGCTTCAGCACGGGCCTGACCGGGGCGCTCCTCGTCTACTACCTCGCCGAGCTCGACGCATTCGGTGCGGGTCGCGAAGTCACTGCCTTCGAGCTAGGCCTGCTGGCGGCGGCCTTCTACGTCGCCGAGCTCGTCCTGTCCCCACTGTTCGGAATGCTGTCTGACCGGTTCGGATCGCGTCCTGTCATGCAGATCGGCCCGATCTTCGGGGCCGTGGGCGTCGTGATGACAGCGCTGACCACCGACCTCGTCCTGCTGGGCGGCACACGCTGGCTGGAGGGAGCCGCTGCCGCGGCGTCAATCCCATCGATCCTGGGGTTCATCGCGCTGGCGACGTCGCACGACGAGTCCCTACGCGGCCGAACCGTGGCGAAATTCGAGGCCGCCACGCTGGCAGGCATCGGCCTGGGCCTCGTGGCTGCCGGCGGACTCTGGGAGCTGCTCGATCGCAACGCGTTCTATCTCAACGCCGTGCTGTACGGCGTCAGCTTCCTCATCTACCGGTATGGAGTCACCGAATCGCGCCCTGGCACCCCGGCCGACACGGATCATGAAGTGGGCGAGATCGGTGCCGGCGGCGTGACGGGCGCAGCGCACGGCTTCAGCCTGGGCCGATACCGTGAGGTCCTGACCAGCCGATCGGTGTGGCTGTTGGCCCCCACCTGGATCGCGGTGAACGCCTTTCTCGGTGCTTGGACCAGCCAATCGATCTTTCAGCTCGTGGACGATCGGCGACCGGGGTTCGAGGACCAGCTGCTGATGGGAGGCTTTGCGCCGATCCAGGTCAGCATCGGTCTCGGCATCTCGATGGTTGTCTTCTTCGCCGGCCTGTTCTACTGGGGCAATCGGTTCAAGCGCTATCGGCGCACGACAATCATGGCGATCGGGATCGGGGGCGGGTTGCTCATGGTCGCCGCGACCGTGGCCTTGAACCATTCCGAAACCTGGGGCGTCGTCGCGAGGATCGCTCTCGGGCTCGTCGCCGGAGGCGGTCTCTTCGTCCTGGCCGGGGCGACGCCCGCCGCACTCGGCATGCTCGCTGACATCAGCGAGGAACACCCCGCCGACCGCGGCGTGATCATGGGCCTCTACTCGGTCTTCTTGGCCGTCGGCCAGGTGATCGGCTCGCTTGCCGGAGGCGGCGCCGCCGAGTGGATGGGTGTCGACGGACTCCTGCTCGTGTCGGCCGGTCTCCTGGTCATCGCCCTCCTCCCGTTGCGCTGGCTACGGGGCTCCGAGCACCTGGTCGGCGTACGCGCAGCCGTGACACGTCCCGCCACGGGCTGACGACCTGCATCCGGGTCATTGGTGCCAGGTCCGAACGACAAAGCCCACGACGACGCTCATCACGACCATCTCGGTCACTGCGACATCGTGGTACGGCACCTGCTTCTTCTGGACACCATGACCGGACCATCGGAACAGCCCGACGCCGAGGCCGATCGCCAGATCGACGGTCGCTATCGCCTCGAGGAACGGATCGGGCGGGGCGGCATGGCGACGGTCTACCGCGCGCACGACGAACAGCTCGACAGAGCCGTGGCCGTGAAGGTCATGCGTGCCGACCTCGGCGAAGATCCGCTCTTCGTGCAGCGCTTCGAGGCCGAGGCGCGCCGTGCGGCGTCGGTCTCCCATCCCAATGTGGTGTTGGTGTACGACGTTGGCACCGACGGCGCTCCCTACATGGTCATGGAGCTGGTCGAGGGTGGCGATCTTGCGCGGCTCCTCGCCGATGAGGGCCGCGTGTCGCCCGAGCGAGCAGCACGCCTCGCCGCCGATTCAGCGGCTGCGCTGGGGGCAGCGCACGACGCGGGGCTCGTCCACCGGGACGTGAAGCCCGGAAACATCCTGCTGGGAGCCGATGGCCGAGCAATGGTCGCCGACTTCGGCATCGCGCGGGCGACCGGCGAGGACAGCATGACCAAGACCGGTGCCACGCTCGGATCGGTGGAATACTTCAGCCCGGAGCAGGCGCGCGGTGAGCGAGTCGGCCCCGCCAGCGACATCTATGCCCTGGGCTGCGTTCTCTACGAGCTGCTCACCGGGCAGCGCCCCTTCCGTGGCGACTCCGCCTACGCGGTGGCCACGGCTCGGCTGCGCCAGGCGACACCCGACCCGCGTACGGTGGTCGACGACCTGCCGAGGGAGCTCGCCACGATCGCCATGCGCGCCATGGCACGCGATCCCGCGCAGCGCTACGCCTCCGCCGGCAACATGCACGCGGCCCTGCTGTCTTGGCTCGAGCGCTCCAGCGCCCCGCTCGCGGCCGTGACACCGGTCACGTTCCCCACCGAGACATCCATCGAGCCTACTGTCAGGCCGGCCGCTGCCGAATTGCCGGCCGCTGCCGAATTGCCGGCCGGGACCCCTCCGCAGCGGCGCCGTGGACTGTCGCGCGCCTGGCCGCTGGCTGTCCTGCTCCTGTTTCTGCTCATCAGTGGCTACCTGGGCGGACGCTTCATCTCGCGGGACCGAGGCGACGGCCTGACCGGCATTGTCGAGGGTCCGCCGGGTGGCGAGCTGGTGGTCGATCCGACCCCCTCCCCGAGCCCGACCGCAACCGCCATCGCGACCCCTTCCACGCCTACGCCAACGCCAACGCCTACGCCAACGCCAACGGCTACGCCTACGCCAACGCCTGGGCCAACGCCTGGGCCGACGACCACGCCCGCCGCGACGCCGGCACCTCCCTCCGACACTCCTCGGCCTCCGGCAGCTACCGCCACCCCAAGACCTGCCGTGAACACTCCGGCCCCTGTCGCCAGTGGGTCTCCGCGGGACACGGTTGCGGCGTTCTATTCAAACGTGGCGGCGGGGCGGTTCGATGACGCCTACGCCCTCTGGAGCGCACGCATGAAGGGCGAATTCTCTCGGCAGGCAAACCTGGACAACCGCTTTGCAAACACGGCGAGCATCACGTTCGACACGCTCCGCGTCGCCGACCAATCGGCGACCACGGCCACGGTGCAGGCCAACTTCACCGAAACGTACGACTCTGGTTCATCCCGCCGGTTCGTCGGCTACTGGCGGCTCGTCCGAGTCGACGGTCGATGGCTCCTCGACGATCCGACGTACTGACGGGATGTCTCATGACAAAGGTTCCCCGTCCCGTTGCACTACGATGCGACGGCAACGCACTGAGAGACCCAGATGGATACCGAGCGTCTTCTCCTCGCGATCACCGGCGCAGTCGTAGGTGTCTTCGGCTGGTTACTGGTAGGGCTGTAGATCAACCGACGGGAGTACGCCCGTCGTGCGCGCAACGCCGGCCGCCTCGCCCGACTGAAGGACGGGCTGATCCATCGGACCACGAGCTTTTATGCTCCGGAGTTTCCCGCGCCGGAGTGGCGGTCCACGTGGGTGGAGCGGATGGATCCGGCCTGAGACCGGCGAACTGGCATGGCGAGTGCGTGAACCACAACCTGATTCGAGGCACTACAGGATGTCGTGCTCGCGCGCGTCGAATGATCGATCGGGTCGGAACGGATTCGCATCTCGGTCCCCCTGCCCCGTCACCAGATCCACCACCAATCGGCTACCGCCCGCACCCGCCATGATGCCGTGTCCTGAATAGCCGCCGTTCAGGTACAGCCCATCCGGCCCGACCTGTCCGAGGTAGGGACGCCGATCGGGCGTGTACTCATACTCCCCGGCCTGCATGAACCAGTGGACGGACGGCGCGCTTCCCGCCCAGGCGCGTCGCCAGAACGGCGCGATCCGTGCCAGCGCATGGGCGGAGCCGGGATCCAGCAGGCCGAACGCCCAGTCGTGCTCGATCGGCACCGGGTCATGCGGCTCGGTCGGCTGCGCGTTCGGGTCCGTGAAGAGCGCCAGGCAGCCGCGCATCGATGGACGCCAATGAGCGGCCGTCTCCTCTTCAATCGTCATCGGCGCATCCGGTGGCACCTCGGGAAGCTCGGGGATGATCAACTTCTGTCGCCGCGTGGGCCAGATGACCACCTCGACGCCAGCCAGTGCGGCGACGCGGGCGGTGAACGGCCCGGCGGCAACGATCACCGTCTCCGCTGCGACATTGCCGCGCGGCGTTCGAACGCCGGTGACCCGGTCGCCGTCATGCATGATCTCGGTCACGCCGGCGCGCGTCGCGAACGTGGCACCGCCGCCGGGGATTGCGTCCGGGATCCGGTCCGCATTGGACGCGGCGGTCGCGTAGCCGACGGTGAGCCGCTTGACGTCAAGCCAGCCATCGCCAGCGCGATACCGCGCGCCACGCACGTCGGGCGAGAGCCACGGCCAGCGCGCGCGAGCCTCGTCGCCCGAGAGCAGCTCGACGTCGGTCAGGCCCCATTCGGCCTGGCGCCTGACGAGCCTCCGCGAGCGGTCAAGGGTAGCGTCCGTCAGCGAGCAGAACAGATATCCGCCGTGGCGCAACCCGAGATCCCAATCGCGGAGACCGGTGCGGTCGGCGAACGCGTCGAACAGCTCGACTCCCTCGCGGACGACGGCGATCTCCTCGGCGTTGTCGAACTGAAGGCGGAACGCGCCGGTCGAGGCAGGGGTGGTGAGCGTGCTCAAAGCCGCGCGGCGTTCGAGCACCACGACCCGCAAGCCCGCGCGTGCGGCAAAGAACGCGGTCGCGCAACCGATGATCCCGCCGCCAATGACAACCACGTCGGCCGTCGCGGGGAGCGCATCGGCGAAGCGTACGATCGGCTCGGACATGCGGGCCATGCTAGCGCTAGCATCGGGCGCGTGAGGAATCCGGAGCACGCGGACGTGGTGATCGTCGGTGGCGCGATCATCGGCTCATCGATCGCAACCTTCCTCGCCTCGCGGCCGGACTTCGATGGTCGGATCGTCATCGTCGAGCGAGATCCATCCTTCCGGACCTCGTCCACCACCCTGTCCGCGGCAAGCATCCGCCTGCAGTTCAGTACGGCGCTCAACATCGAGATCAGCCGCTTCGGCGTCGATCTCATCAAGCACCCGGACCGTTACCTCGCCGTCGACGGCGAAGTCCCCGACTTCGACTTCGTCGAAAACGGCTACCTGTTTCTGGCGACCCATGCCGGTCTGAAGGCGCTCGAGCACAATCACGCCCTTCAGCGTGCGCACGACGTTCCGGTGCACCTGCTCTCACCTTCGGAACTGAGCGATCGGTTCAACTGGCTGCACACGGACGACCTGGCTGGTGGATCACTTGGCCTCGCGGACGAAGGGTGGTTCGATGCCTACGCGCTGCTCCAGGGCTTTCGGCGCAAGGCTCGATCGCTGGGTGTCGAGGAACGCGTCGGAGAGGTGACCGCGCTGGAGCGCGACGGCGACTCCATCCGCGGGGTCCACCTTGCAGACGGCTCCTTCCTCGGCGCCGAGTGGGTGGTGAATGCGGCCGGCCCGCGTGCGGCCGAGGTTGCCGCGATGGCCGGCCTGGAGCTCCCGGTCCGACCGAGGAAACGGAACGTCTATCACGTCGAGGCGCCCATCAGCCTCGGGGCGGCCCCGCTGACGGTCGATCCCTCGGGCGTCTATTTCCGACCGGAGGGACCCACCTACATCGCCGGATTCTCACCGCGTCCCGGAGACGCCGACCCGGACACGCTCGATCTGGGGACCGATCGGGCGCCCTTCGAGTCGTTCGTGTGGCCGACGCTCGCCCATCGCGTGCCGGCCTTCGATCGGCTGCGGCTACTCGACACCTGGGCCGGCCACTATGAGGTCAACACGCTGGACGCGAACGCGATCATCGGTCCACACCCGCAGATCACGAAGCTCGTCTTCGCGAACGGGTTCTCGGGTCACGGGCTCCAGCAGGCGCCGGCGGTGGGTCGAGCCGTTGCGGAATGGATCGCGACCGGCGTCTACGAGACACTCGATCTGCGTCCGCTCGGCTATGAGCGGATCACGCTCGGTACGCCGATCCCCGAGTTCAACGTCATCTGAGCCGCTTCATGAGCATCCGATGTCTGGCGGGTGCGGGTCGATGAAGTGCACGATCCCTTCGGAAGCGCCGAACAGGATTTCGCGCGTGTCGATGACGACGGTTCCGTCATCCTCGACGAGTACCGCGAAGCGGTCCATGCCACGCTCGGCGGGACCCTTCTCCAACTTCTCGCCGAAGATGTTGAACGTGCTCCCGTGGCACCGGCACTGAAAGCGCTTCACCGATTCGCACAGCTCGGGAACCATACAGCCCAGGTGCGGGCACTTGCGCCACAGGGCGATCATCTCGCTGGCGACCGGCGAGCTGACCCGGGTCGGGGATCCGTTGGCCAGCGCACGTGCCGCGGGCACGTTGATCAGGAAGCTGCGCGCAGCCGAAAAACTGTACGGGTATCCCTGTGCGAATGTCGGCTGCGCGGCAAGGATGTCGGCGAGACGTCCGACACGGAACCTGGCCCCGAAGCCCTCGGTGATGTTGGGCCACAGGAACGCTAGCGAGCCGCCAATGAACTCCAGGGACAGCAGTCCGACGCCCGTGCCGAGCATGCGTCGCATGAAGGATCGGCGACTGATGGTGCGTGGATCGAGCATCGGTCATGACTCGTGGCGGATACGCCAATCAAGGACCTCGCCCGCCGCGCGAGCAAGGGTCGGAAGTCCCGCCTCAGCCGGGACCCAGGCGGCAATACTCGCGTGGAAGCGTGGAGGCGTCAGTAACGCGAAAGTGCTCGTCGCGGCCATCGAGAATTTCGCGCCAGTCGACCGCTGATGCCAGTTGCTCTCCCGCTGCGCGTAGTTCAGGAATGCGATCGACCGCGTCAAGGCCGATCTCCCGATCGAGCTCGAGGTCGAGCCGATAAAACGGCGCGCACGGATAGTGCCGATGGACGAGCTCGGTCTGCTGCTCGGCTGGCGAGCGGAGCAGCTCGGAAAGGAGCCAGCCGACCCACGGCCAGAGCCATCGCGGGCGGTCACGCCGCAGGAGCTTGCCGGTGCCGAGGCTGACGATGAGTGTATCGGCGGGGTCGTACGCGTCGGTGTACTCGACGGCCTCGACGCAGGCTTGGTACACCGGATTCCCGGCCACCCCGATCCCTCCGTCAATAAGTTCGCCGATCGGCGTAATCAGCCATGGCCGAAAATAGGTCGGCGCGGCCGCGGAAGCGGTGACCGCGTCGGCGAGGCTGAAGCCGCCGGCCCGGCATGAGTTGGCCGGGCTGTCACGCACGAAATACCAAGCCATCCCGTCCACGAGGCGCTTGGCGGTGATAAGCAGATCAATGGGCGCGTCGTTGATGCGCCAATCGCGAGCAGGCCCCAGCTCGTCGCGGATGAGCGCGTTCAGCGCAGCTGTGTCGTAGAGCGTGCCCGTCAGGAGGCGCCGAAGGCCGGAGATGAGCGGCACGCTGCGAAAGATCACCTCCGAGCGTTTGGCGTAGAGCGTGACGAGTCGCTCGGCTGGAATACCGGCCGCAATACCGGCTGCCAGCACAGCTCCGGTGGAGGTGCCTGCAACGAGGTCGAACGTTTCTCGGGTCGGCCTACCGGTGGTGCGCTCGAGCGCCGCAAGGAGCACAGCCGCGATGATGCCGCGCACACCGCCGCCATCAATGGTGAGAATCCGTCGCATGCCGTCATCTTGGCTGACGATCGCGAAAGCCGTCAGTCGCGATCCGCGCTATCGGGCGATGACCGGCGCCAAACCGGCGGCGCTCGCATCGGCTGCCTTGCGCTTCTTGTCATCCACGGTGTGTTGCCGATGAAGTGCCACGACCTCGTCGGGTTCCCCCTCGAAGGCAATCTGTCCATGCTCGATGAACACGGCGCGATTGCAGTACTCCCGGACCCACTCCATGTCGTGGGTGACGAGAACGATCGCCTTGGCGCCACCCGCCAGCTCTAGGACGCGCTCCTCCGATTTGGCTCGGAACGTCGCGTCGCCCGTGGCGAAAGCCATTCTCCCCCTCGTGTACGCGCGAATTCGGGCAACGAGCCGATCGCGGCTCAACTTCATCTAAGTAGGTCCGGATGCTCGCCCCACCACAAGTCGACGTCGCGACTCTGCTGTTCGATGAGTTCAGGACGGCGCTTACGCGTCATGCCAAGCTTGTGCTCGCATGGAAGTCCAATAACACGAGCGGCGTAGTACCCGCGGGTCTCGACCGCATGGACCAGATCACGATCACCAGAATAGAATTTGAGGCGTTCGTCAATGAATGGAAGCTTCCGACGGAACGCCTCCGCCTTCAGCGCGAATGCCCAGCCGGTCATGCCTCCGTCGGCATGCAGCCCCTTCGTCGCCGTGAGCTTTATCAGGCCCGGAAGGCCATTCTTGAGTTCCGCGTTCGCATCGGGATAGACGATCATCACCTTCGGATCACCGGAGCGCATTGACCTGGTGAGGAGGCGGATGAAACCAGGCGGAATCCGCACGTCATTGTTAAGCAGGACGACATCGATCTCACGTGCGCGGAATCGAGCGAGCGCGCGCCGGATTGTGTCGTTCCATGCTCGATAGAGGCTCTCCTCGGGAATGATCCCCCTCAGGTCGACGGTGACCTTGGGGTGGCGCGCGATCTGCCTCAGCCACGCGATGGATGCTGGGTCATCGGAGGCGTGGTCGAAGATGATCAGCTCATCGAAGTCATCAAAATCGAGATCGGCGATGACGTTGGCGGTTTCCTGGTGGAGGTTCATCATTGGAATGCCGATCACACACGGTGGGCGCTCCCGTCGCCGCCCCGCTCGAATCACTGCAGCGCCGAACTCCAGAGCATGCCGCCAGGGAAGCCTTCGCCGCCCCGACGGCTTGGCCACTTGGTCTCCTCGTCGCGTTCCACCGTGAAGCGGTCGCGGGATTGCGGGGGAGTTATCTTCAGATCCGCGTCTGGACGGCCCGGTCGGGTGATCGTCAGATGGCATCGTGCCTCCGGGAACTCGTTCTGCGGGAATGGCGGTCAAAAGCGAAGCCGAGTCGACAGCAATGGAGCGGCGGGATCAATTTAGATGGCCCTGGGTGCCGCCAATGCCGAAATGATCAGCCTGGATCGCGAAGAAGAAGATCGACGAAGTCGTCAACGTGCCCGCGCAAGATCGGCCCTCCGAAACCCAGCTCGCGCCGCAACCTCTCAATACTACTTCCGGGCGGCACGAGTACTGTGGTCACCAACTCGTTGAGGGCGGCGATGTGATTGGCGATCCGCCCGGGCGTCCAACCGGCCAACCACCAGGTCGATCGGCCAATTGGCTCCTCGGCATCGACGAACAGCCGGGAAACCCGCTGGTGAGTCCGGCGCCTGACGTAGTAATCAAGGTCGTCGTCCGTGCAGATCTGGGTGACCGAGGCAAGCCGAGCGTACCAATCGCGAGACCCAACGAGCAATGCAATCGCTCCCGCTGGCACCGGGTGGGCGAAGTCGCGCACCGCCCACCATGTTCGCATGTCGCTCGATTGAGCGCGTAGCGCCACGTGAACCGCACGGAGCACGTCATCAGCGGAACGGTCTCCTCGAATGAACAGCACCCCCGGTTCCGGGCTACCGACGTCGGCGGCATAGGCGGTCTGGAGCTGCTGCTGTCCATGAGCCGATACCTCGCTTGCGTCGAGCGGCGCGGAGAGTTCGATGCGCAGCTCATTCTGTCCCCCCAGCGCAACACGGACGCGATGCGTACGTGTGACCGTCTCCATTGCGAGCTGCTGAGCAAATGTAGGCGCCGCGATGGCGTCGTGGAGCGCGGAACCAGGCCGTCGGAGGCGCAACGTCCAGACCCCAGACTTCAGTGCACGCCAATCCCCGTTCGACGCCTCGATGCAGAGCGGGAACTCCATGCGGACGTCGTCATCGTCTACGTCCACGGAGCGCGGCTCCACCTCAACCTCTCCTGTGGAGAGGCGGATCGCGTCCAGTTCAATGTCCCCTTGCTCCGCGCATGTGCCATCGATGATGAGTGTCTCGTCTTCGGCCTGCACCCTGACCACCTCGACCGCCGAGCGCCCGAGGGACAACTGGACGTGGCCTCGCGGCGACCGGAGCCATCGCACGTCCCCCACGCCGACATGGGCGAGTGCGACATGATCGCCGTCGACGGGCCATTCCACTGGATGCGTCCGGAGCTCCGCATCAACGACCCGGAGGTCCCACGCCGTTGCCGGATCGCAGGGGGGAACCCGAATCCGAAACTCGTACCTGGCGTCGCCATGGCGTGTCACGGGCGACTGTAGCGAAAGGCCCGTGCTGCGGTTGTTGAGGTCCATCGCGGCGATGCCCGTGCGGCGGCGACCCCGGTCGCGAACCGCGCCGACGACCTCCCCATCGATTACCGTCGGCTCGAGCCTGTCCGCCACCCATCGGGCAAACCGCACGCCGATCGTCAGGCCGTGCTCGGCGTCGAAACGAAGGGCGGCTACCGTACCGTCGGTCCCAACTGGTCGGGCCCCGAGCGCGGCTCGGCTGGCGGATGAACCTGCAACGGCGTGATGGACGTTGCCCTCGCGCTCGATGCCCTCGACCGCGATTCGGACGCGGATGCGCCAGTCGCTTTCCGCCCCCAATCTGGCGAGCCGGGCGACGTCGATCACCGTTCGGAAGCCGCCGCGTTGAAAGGAGCCATGACGCCAGTTCACCCATCGGGTGACCTCTGCCAGCTCCAATTGTTCGCTTGCAAGCTCGAACCGCCGCGAACCATCGGCTGAGACGACGGCGAGCTGGATGGTCGGCTGACGCGACGCCAAGTCGATGCCACGGACCACCGCCCAACCCGTCAACTCGAGGGACGCCCCATCGATCCATCTCGCCCGCAATGCGCATGCCTGCATCCGGCTCTCACCATGGCTCAAGGCGAACAGCTGAGCAGGAACAGCGCTTGCGAGGCGCGCCGACAGGTCGACTGCGAGAACGACCCGGCCGTCACGGACGGTTGTCGGTGGGATCGACCCAAAATCCCGGAAGTACGCCTGCGCCACCTCGAGATCCTCCCAGGCGCCACGGGAAGCTAGGAAGGTCCGCACCTTTTGCTGGACTCGAACGTGCGTCATCGCCTCGGGAGTGGCGAGCTCCACGTATATCGCCAGCGCGTCGCGCAGGACGGTTCGATAGTCCTCGCCGCCACGGAGAGCATGGTCGATGTAGGGCGGAAAGTCGATGTCGAGCACTCGGCCGATCCACGCCGCGCGGACGGACGCCGAGCCCTCCCGCCAGATCATCTCCTTCGCATCCGCCTTGACCGCCACGCGATCGAGCAGGTTCTCCAGGGTGTGCTTCTGTTGCCCGGTGGACGTTCCCTCCGCACGGATGCGCCAGTCGTAGGTCACGCGAGACAGGATGTCGAACCGGGTCGCCCGCAGGTAGGCCGCCACCATCGGCACATGGTCCTCATATACGCCGGCCGCGAATCCGTGGATTCGATCGGTCCAGAACTTGCGCCGAAGCACACGGTGATGCGCTACCACGTCGGCCATAGCCGACGGGAACTCATTGATAGTGACTCCGATCCGGTCGCGGTCATGCACTACGACCGTCCATGACGGCCGATGCGAGCCACCGTCCTCCAGTCGCCGGACGCCCCCAACGACAAAGTCAGACCCACTTCGGTCCAAGGTGGATACCATCGCGCTGAAGGAGCCGGGCGGCACGAGGTCATCGGAGTCCACGAAGGTCAGGTACTCGCCACGCGCGTGCGCTACACCGAGGTTCCGGGCGATACCCTGCCCGGCGTTCGCTTGGCTGAACAGGCGGACGCGAGGGTCGCGGGCGGCGTAACGTTGGAGGATCGCGTACGACCCGTCCGTTGACCCGTCATCGATTGCGATGACTTCGACGTTGCGGTAATCCTGCCCCAAGACGCTGTCGAGACACGCTTCGAGATATTGATCCACGTTGTAGACGGGCATGATGACGCTCAGGGTTGGTCCGTTCATTCTTCCCGCGACGAGCATGCGGAGGCGACCGCGCAAGCGAGCTGGGACGAGACCCCGCATCCAGGAGGGAGCCAAACGCAGGGCGCGCCTGAGACGACGCTCCATTACCACGCGCCGGGCGGGTGCGAAGGCGGCCGAGGAGTGATGTGAGGAGTGCTCGCCTCGGCCGAGGTCAGGGGGTGGGTCGAGCGGAGAATTTCGGCAAGAACCCTCTCTCGACACCGACCGTCGCGGGCAGGAAAGGTCGCATCGATGCGACCGAGATACAGGGCTCGCGGCTTGCCCGCACCCAGTAGGTCGATGGTGAGCCGCACCGCCTCGTCCGCCGTGTGAGCCACGGGGCCGAAGCCGTCCCGTTCATAATCGAAGTACCCATGGCGGCCCACGTGCTCGCCTCCAAGAGCAAGCTCGCGATCAAACTGGAAGTAGACGATGGGGCGTTCAATGTACGCGACGTCGAACGCCACAGAGGAATAGTCGGTGACGAGCACGGCGGCGCGGGCGAACAGCTCTTGGACATCGTTATGGGCGAAGGTGAAGGCGCGGATGTGATCCGGGAGGTCCATCTGCGGCACGGCCGACTGCAGGTTGGGGTGTGGCAAGAAGCCGATCGTCAGCCTTCGGTCTCGGCACGCAGCAGCGAGAGCCGATGACGCAAGGACACTTTTCCAGCTGCGCGCGAAGTCGGAGGTTTGAAATGCCGGAGGTATGGTGCGCTGATGCGAACCCGGCCGGGCCGTCGGTGCCAGCTTTGCTCGCCAGGTCGGGGCGATCAAGACGAGATCGCGCTGGTCCTCAGGGATGGCTCGACCCAGTTCCGTCAGCCGGTCGAAACGTGGGAGCCCGGTGAGCTTTACCTCCTTGGTGGTAAACACGTACGTCGAGTGATCGCCTGCGATGGACTCGATCTCGCCGAGCGTGCTCGTGACGAACACGTCGATCTGTTTGGGATTGAGCCAGCGCGACAGGTCGCTTTGAATGACGCCGTGCTGCAGGAATGTGAATCTCCACTTCGGCTTCGCAACCCGGATCAGGTCCGGTGGCCGAATGACAACGGCGTCGACGTGACTAGAAATGAAGTGGCGGCAGTTCGCCATGAGCAGCTTCCACCGAACGGAGCCGTGAGGAACAACGCGAAGCCCAAATTCGCGCCTCAGCCGACGCCAGTCGTGGGAGCTCGGGTCGAGCACGAACCATGCGTTGATCTCGGGATGGGAAGATCGCATGAAACGGAAGAGGTGCTCGCCGTTGTCCTGGGCATCCGCGATGCGGTCCATCAGAACCCAAGCCCTTCCATACAGCCCTCGGGCTAGGCGGGTGCGTGCCAACCGGGCGTGGAACCGCTCGCCAAGGGAGAGGCCGGTCCGCGTGCGTACCGCGCCGCTACGCATCTTCCGCCTACGTCCGTCCCGTCCCGGGCCCGGCGCGTCACCAAGATCCGACGGCGGAGGCTGGACGTTCATGTCACGCCCGCTCAGCTGAAGCCGCAGCGGCTCTCGCGAAGAAGCCCAGAAGATGCGCTCACGCATGAGAACTCGCCCGAAGAACGAAATTTCCCGAATCTTGGAGTGCATGGGCTGTAGCGGCTGTCCGCCGCTCGAGAGGCGCTCAATGGGTGGATCGCCCGTGTATCGGTAAGCGATGCGAATAAGGCACTGGTCGGCGTCCTGCCCGGCCACGAGTTCGGAGTCCTGGTGCCAGGGCTCGGTGGCGTAGCCGTGCAGCAACAGGTCGCGCCAGACTGGTCTGAGGCGGCGCGCCGTGAAGCCGAGGATCGTATCGATCCCCACGTGGCCGATCACGTCTCCCATTGCCCGATGGAAGTCGTTCAAGACGGCCTCGGTCATCTCGATCTGCGGCCCCGACTGAGCGTCATTCTCGGTGAGGAACCACGAAAGCTCGTAGGTGACGAGATGCTGGAGCCACGTCGGGGCACGGCCGTTGACCGATCGCCGCGCACCTTCAAGGAGTAGATCAAGCAAGCCGTCAAGCAATGCCGCGCTGCCTCGATCCGGCGAAAGAGCATCCTGCCCCCGGAAGGTTCGCCACCCACGCCATCGAGCCAGGTACGACGCGGTGGCGACATACCCGATTTCTGGACGGTCGAGCTCCAGAAGGAAGCGGGCGCAGAAGTGGGCATCCGCGACCGCGCCCGACAGACGCGGGTGGAACCGCAGGCGTTGCCGACGCAGCTCGGCAGATGAGTAGAACCCCGAGGCCGCGTCGTCGTACACTCGGCTCGGGTCGTTGGCGAGATCTCTGACGAGGTTGCCGTCCATGAAGTTTCGGCGTAGCGGGTGAGAATCAACTTGCTCGCCGGTGCGCTCGTCGAGGACGAGCACCCTGCTGGCCATGCATTGCACAGACGGATGCTCGGCAACGAAGGTGGCCACCTCAGCCAGGTAGCTTGGCGAGAGCCGGTCCCCAGGATCTGCAAAGGTGACCCACTGTCCGGCAGCCAGATGCAAGCCATGATTGCGGGCAGCCGATCGCCCACTGTGCCTCTGCGTGACGAGTGTGACGAGTTCGGGCCGCCGCTCCTTCCAAGCGGCCAGGAGGACACGCGACTCATCGCTCGATCCATCGTCCACGGCGATCACCTCCACGAGCTCACCCGGATGCGTCTGCGCCTCAACCGATGCGATGAACCCGCGGAGATTTCGGGCGCCGTCGTGGACCGTCGTGACGATGGTGAACTGGGGATCCGCGTGGCGTCCCGAGGGCCTCGGATAGGAATTTCTCTCCGAGAGCCTCAAACTTGGGTCCGAGCTCAACCGACCCCCTCAACGGCGTCTGTGCCATGAGCGATCCTCGATGGGTCATCCAATGGCCGGTCCGACACCAGCGGAGTGGGGATCGGGATCATCGCGACTGGAGGACGAACCGGGCGGGTTGACCGCTTGATCTCGTCCACCACTCGTTTGCAGCATCTGCCATCACGAAGCGGGAATGTTGCATCAATCCGGGCCTGGTACATCGGTGACGGCGAGCGACCGGCTTGGATGGTGTCGAGGATCACGCGGATCGCCTCTTCGAGCGTTTGCGCGACGGGACCGAACCCGTCGCGCTCGTACTCAAAATAGCCGTGACGACCATGGTGTTCTCCCCCGAGGAAGGTGTCGCGGTCGAATTGGAAGTACACCACCGGCCGGTTGATGTAGGCGGCATCGAAGGCGACCGAGGAGTAATCGGTAATGAACACGGCCGCGCGCGCGAACAGTTGTTGCACGTCATTGTCAGCGAACGTCAGTGGGAGCACTTGGGGCGGAAGGTCCATGCCGGACAGCGCCGGCTGGACGTTCGGATGAGGAAGGAATCCGATGGTCAGATCTTGCTGAGCGCACGCCTCGAGAAGGTCGGAAGACTTAACGAGGTTCATCCAGTTGATGGCGTACTCGGAGGAGTAGAACTCGGGGTCGATCGCCCGCCGTTGGGACTTGGGCATGAGCAATGGAACAAGGCCGGAGCGCCATGTCGGCATGACAAGGACAAGATCACGCCGCTCGTCCGGGACGCTCAGGCTGATCTTGCGGAGGCGGTCCCAGCGCGGGAGGCCCGTGAGCTTGACTTCCTTCGTGGTGAAGGCGTACGGGGTGTGGTCCCCCGCGATCGATACGTACTCCTGGGAGGAACTGGTGATGAAGACATCGATCGGCTTGATGTTGAGCCACCGAGAAAGGTTGGTGTGGATCACACCGTGCTGCAGGAACGTAAATCTCCAAGTGGGCTCCATCAGGGGCACCAGTGCGGGTGGTCGCATAACGGGTGGACTGACATGCGACGAGATGAGGTGGCGGCAGTTCGCCATCAACAACTTCCATCGGAATGAACCATGTGGCACGACCCGCAGATAGCCCTGTTTTCGGAGCCGATGCCAGTCGGAACTACCGCCTTCGACCACAAACCATGCGTTGATCCGGCGCCTGGATCGGCGCAGGTAGTGGAACAGGCGCTCGGCGTTGTCTCCAGCATCCGTGATGCGATCCATCAGCACCCATGCATCACCGAAGAAATAACGCACAAGCCGCGTGCGAGCCAGGCGCAGGAGCACTCGGTCGGTTGACCATCGCCGGCGCGGTTCGCGCCGCCGGGCCGTCGCCATCGCCCTCGCCCTCGGATGCAGGTTCCGTTTGATCGTACCCGGCTGGAGCGAGTGGATCCGTTTCGGAATAACGAACTGGAGATCCATGTCACGGCCATCGAGACGAAGGCGAATGAACTGGCGGGCCGAAAGCCAGAGAACACGCTCGTACATCAGCACCCGCCCGAAGTAGGCTATGTCACGCGTCTTCGAGTGCGTCGGTGAGACAACCTCCCCCCCGCTGAAGAGCTCCTCGACTGGCGGCTCACCGGTGAACCGATAAGTGAGCTTTACGAGCGCCTGATCTGGATCAAGGCGAGCGACATGGCCGAAGGTCGCGCGCCAGCCGCCGGGCTCGTAGGCCTGAAGCAGGAAGTCCCTCCACGCGGGCGTCGTGGGGCGCACGGAGAAGCCTGCGATCGTATCCTTCGAGATGTGCCCAAGAATCTCGGCCATCAGCCCATGAATCTCGTCTGACGCCTCATCATCGGCCTCGGCGACCGCGCCGGCATCGGCGTCGCGCGATGTGAAATACCAGGACAGCTCGTAGAGAACAAGGTTCTGCAGCCACTCCGGCGCATGCCGTCGTCCGATGCGTGCGGCACCCTGGCTGAGGAGGTCCAGGAACCCATGCCGCAGCACCCGGATATAGCGCTGAGGATGCGCCATGGCACTCTGCGGGTTTGAGGTCGAATCC
The DNA here is from genome assembly GCA_038233215.1 of Candidatus Limnocylindria bacterium. GTDB lineage: Bacteria > Chloroflexota > Limnocylindria > QHBO01 > QHBO01 > JACDBZ01. The sequence goes on along the minus strand of JBBSML010000006.1, from coordinate 52,062 downwards.
AGTCGAACGCGGCGATGGTAATGAGCTTCGGGGAGAAACCCGATGGCCGGGCGTTCGCTCCGAAGCAGGTATTGAGCGCAGAAGTGCCCTTCCTCGAAGCTTGGCCCGACGGTGGCGTTGAACCGAAGATCCTCGCTCCGCAGGCGGTCGGTTGGGAAAAACGCGTCCGCCACGCTGTCGTGAAAGTGGTCAGGGTACTCTTCGATGTTGCGCACGCGGACTCCATGCCGGAAATGGCGCCGCAGCGGGTGCGTGTCAGTCACCGTCGCACTTGCACGATCCAAAATGAGGCGATTGGTGGCGAGCAGAGTGGTGGGCTCGTTCTCCTCCAGGAAGGTCGCCACCTGGCCGAGATACCCCGGCCCGATGACATCATCAGGTTCCGGGAATGTGACCCAACGGCCGCGGGCAGCATCCAACCCGGTGTTGCGGGCGACGGCCCGGCCGACGTTGTCCGTGGTGATGACGGTCACGAATCCGGGCCAGCGTTCCTCCCAGACGCGCAGGATGGCGAGGGAGTCGTCGGTTGACCCATCGTCGATGGCTATGACCTCGAACCGATTACGAGCGATGACCTGCGCCTCGATCGACTCGATAAACTCGCCGAGGTGTCGCGCCACGTTGTACACGGCGGTCACGATTGAGAATTCGATTGGTGCCTCAGAATCCGAAAAGTCACGCACGGTCAATTGCGATCTCCGGGTCGAAAATCCGCTCGAGGACCGTCGGGCGGCGCCGCGGTCTCCTCGTCTGTCCGGCTTGGCCGGATGCTCAACCGCATTGAGTATGCATCGGACACGCCATCGCCAAAGGCCGGATGTGAACATCGACCATGCACCACAATCACCGTCGCCGGGCGGCGATGACGGGCTCCAGGCCCGCCGCCCTGGCCTCTTCCGCCTTGCGCCGGCGAAATTCTTCCGTGTTGCGCCCATGCGTGTCTACCACATCATCAGGCTCACCCTCGATGACCACGCGCCCGCCCTCGATAAGGATGGCGCGGTTGCAATATTCCTTGACCCAGCTCATGTCGTGCGTCACAAGGACAACCGCCTTGGCATCACGGACCAGCTGGAGGACGCGGGCCTTGGACTTGGCGCGAAAGGTTGCGTCACCGGTGGAGAGCACCTCGTCCAGGAGAAGGATGTCAGGGTCGACCGAGGTGGCAATCGCGAATCCGAGGCGAGCCCGCATGCCCGAGGAGTAGACCTTCAGTGGCGCGTCGATGAACTGTCCAAGATCGGCATACTCCACGATTCCGGGCAGCAGCTCACGAGTCAGACGATCATCGAGGCCGAGGAATGCGCCCGCGAGGAGGATGTTCTCGCGCCCGGTGAGATCGACGTCGAAGCCGGCTCCCAGGGTCAACAGACCCGAGATTTGACCGCTCGCCTGGATGCGCCCCTCCGACGGGCTGATGATTCCGGCGAGAACCTGAAGCAGCGTGCTCTTCCCGGCCCCGTTCGGGCCGATGACCGCGAGCGACTCTCCGTGAGTCACGCGGAGGTTCACGTTACGCAATGCCCAGAATGGCTCGTTCCGGTCGCGTGACAGGAAATTGCTCAACGTACGCTGGACCGATTGCTTGCGATGAAAGCGCAGGCTGTACTGCACGCCCAAATTCTCCGCCACGATCGCGAAGCCGTCGGTTACCATCACAGGACCTTCGCGAAGTCGCGCTCGAGGCGCTTGAAGATGACGCTCGACACCGCAAGGAAGATGAGGCTGCCGAGGAGCAGCCAGGCGAGCGCCATCCAATCCGGAAGTAGGTGCGCGCCATCCTGGCTGCCGTAAATAACAGCGCGATATGACTCAAACAGGATCGCAATGGGGTTGAGCCCCGCCACGGTGATCAGCCATGGGTTTGCTTGCATGACGTTCAGCCCTTCGAGCTGATCCAGACTGTAAAGGCCCGGCGACAGGTAGAACCACAGCCGTAGGACATGGCCGACCACGTTCCCAAGGTCCCGGAAGAACACATTTGCCGCAGCCACGAGAATTGCGGCGGCCAGCGTGAACACGTACTGCACGGCGGCGATGACCGGGATAAGCAGGATGAACGGGGAAAGCCGATCCGGAAAGAGCAGCATCAGGCCGAACAGTGGCACGAGACCGAAGGTGAATCCCACGACCCCAGCCGTGGTAGCGGCAACCGGCAGCACGATCTTGGGAAAGGCGATCTGCTTCACCAGACGGTGCTGACCGACCACCGAGTTCGTGGCGTCACCGACCACCGAGGTGAACCACTTCCAAGGCAGCACGGCGGCGAGAACAAAGACCGGGAAATCCGGGACCGCTTGCGTCCGAATCACCGTGACGAGGACGACATAGACCGCCATGGAGAGCAGCGGATCGAGCACCCACCAAACGTTGCCCAGAAGCGTGTTGACCCCGCGCTTGCGGATCTCGGCCTGAACGAGATATCGAACCAGGCGCCGGCGCGATACGATGTCGTTGACTGCCTGAATGATGAGGGTCAGGGGACTGGGCTTCGCGGCACCGGCGACAAAGGTCGCCGGTGCCTCACTCCTGGCTGACATTGGGGCGAAGCCTATCACTTCGCCTGCCGAGATCGCCGAGGAAGCGTTTGGCAAAGCGCTTGCTCACGTCGCCATGGGCTGTGCCGAGGTGACGATCGATGAACGCGTCGTAGCCCGACAGGTCAAAGTCGCCGGCCCTGATGGCGGTGGCCACGCCGTCGGTATCGATAGCGTGAGTACCGATCATGTCGGTCCGATAGTCGATGAACATGCCTGGATCGACCTGGTACTCGGGCAAATCGGGAACGAAGAGGACGAGCGGACGGCGCAACAGTGCCCAGTCAAACACGACCGAGGAGTAGTCGGTGACGAGGATGTCGGTGATCGTGAAGATGTCATTGATCTCGGTGGCCGGGTCCATGATCGCGTCGTACGCCCGCCAGGAGCCATTCGGCCTCTGGTGCAAGTTCGGGTGCGCCTTGAGCACGAGTGCATGGGATGACGGGAGGAGCTTCCGAAGCCGCTCAGCGTCGAGGCCGGAGGCGAATCGCTTTTGCTCCCCGCGTCCGCGGAATGTGGGGGCATGGAGCACGACGCGGCGACCCTCCAGCTCCGGGTGCCGTTCCAGGAGCCGCCGCCGCGTCGCGGCCATGGCCGGCTGGTCAAAGAAGAGGTCGGTCCGTGGCGATCCGAGTGGCAGGACGCACTCGATCGGTGTACGCAGCGCCCTGGCGTACGCGGCCCGCGTCGTCTCAGAACTCGCAATCACATAGTCGTAGTTGCGGTGCAGGAAACGCCGCTCAGGTTGCTGAGGCGGAACCTTCGAAGCAAGGCCAAACCGCTTGAGCGCGCCCGCCGCATGCCAGACCTGCACCACCGTGGTCTCGCGTCGGTGCGGCGCGATGTGAACCGGGAAGTACGCGTTATCTACGATAAACAGGCGCGAGGTGCACAGGTAGTACATACCCCGAGTCAACCGTAGGAGATATACGAGCTTCCCGAAGAACCGATAACTGTACGGCTCCAGCAGGAGCACGTAGTCGAGGTCGGGGCGCGCTAGCTGCATCGCAGCATACAGATGGCGCAGGTTCCCCTCGAGCTGGGCGTGCCGCGCCGAAGCGAGCACCACACGTTCGTGGCGAACCCGCAGGACGGAGAAGACAAGTCGAAGCCAGCGCAGCATTGCCGCGGAGAGCAGGTACTCCAGCCAGTTCATCGGCCGTCGAACGGAGCGCGCATCAACGAGCTACGGATCAAGATGACGTCGGACGTCGAGGACCTGGCCGGTCAGCTCGGAGCGCAACAACCGGACGGTGGCCCGCGCGACCTCTTCGGGCGTGAGCAGCAGCGCATGGGCCTCCTCCGGGAAGGCAAGCCGGCGCATAGGCGTATCCGTTCGTTCGGGACTCACGGCGTTGACGCGGATCCCATCGTCGTGCCACTCCTCGGCCAGGCCCTGGGCGAGGTTCACGACTCCGGCCTTGCTGGCCGAGTAGGCAACGTAATCGGCCCGCCCGCGGGTAAAAGAACTTGAGGCGAAGACGGTGAGTGATCCCCGGCTCTGACGCAGGTGGCGATACGAGGCGGCGGCCACGTTCAGCGTGCCGCCCAGATTGACGTCGAACACTTCCTTGAGGTCCTCCGGATCCGCATCAGCGACCGTGCCGGTCCTGAGGATGCCGGCCGTGACCACCACGTGGTCGAGCCCGCCAAGCCGATCGGCGACGTCGTCAACGCATCGATCCACGCCTGCTCGGTCCCGCACGTCGAGGCCGGTCGAGCGCCCCGCGACCTCGGCGCGGCCGCCAAGTCGCGTCGCCTCGTCGGCGATGGACCGGCCGATGCCGTTCGTCCCGCCCACGACGAGCAGCCGAGCGTCGTCAAGGGAGGCGCCGATCGTCGCCGACTGGTCGTCTTCGAGCGTCTTCATCTGGAGCATTCGATCGGCGAGGACCATGTCCAGCCGCGTGGTGATCTTCATGTTCATCTCGTCGCCCGGCACGGCAAGGATCCGTGCGCCCGGTACGTGGCGCAGAACGAGGCTGCAGTCATCGGTTGCGGTCATGTCGCCTGCGGCACCAGCGGCCTCGTACGCCTGAACCAGAACCGACTTGCGGAAGACCTGTGGCGTCTGACCGCGACGGTAGCGCGCCCGGTTTGGGATCTCGATCACGACGCCGCCTTCCACCACCACCAGCGTGTCGGCGCTGGGAATGACCGTATCGGTACTGTCGGCGAGGCCCTCGACAACGGGGTCGATGGCACGCCGCAGCACCTCCAGCGGGAGCAACGGCCGCACAGCATCATGCACGAGCACGATATCGTCGTCCGAAGCGTCGAGCGCGAGGATGCCGTTCCACGTACTCTCATTACGACTCGATCCGCCCGTCACGATGCGGGTGGGGACCTTCACATTGGCAGTCTGGACAATGCTTTCGGTCTCGGACAGCCAGCGCGGATGTGCGACGACGACGAGCCGGTCGATCTCTGCCGCGGCCAGCGTCCGAAGGCTGCGGAGGAGGATCTCCTCGCCTGCGAGGCGCAGGAACTGCTTGGGGACCTCGCCCCCGAATCGGTTCCCGTCACCTCCGGCCAGGAGGATTGCGCAGATGAGCATGGACTCCAAGGGAGTGAGGGTGATGAACGTCAAGAGACTACGGCATCTGGCGTTCCGTGCAGGAGCGGCATCGGCATGAGCGCATCCCTCCTCGAGCCTTCGGGCCTCGAGGTCACCGAAGTTCATTGGGAGCGCATTCAGCTCGTTCTCCGTATCCGACGCCGGCAGGACAGCGAAGAGGAACTCCATGCGGGCAGTGTTCACCTGCGCCACGCGGATGGCCATCAACCCACGCTGCCGGCCCGACCTGTCGTCGGCGCCATCGAACCGGACGAGCGACTGGTGCGGTTCAATGTCTTCGTCGGTTTCGATCAGATGCCACTCGCACCGGGCACGTGGGATGTCGTGCTGCACCGACCGGACGCGGCTCACGAATGGACTGCCATCCCGGCTGGCCCCGACCCATTCACATGCGAGGAGCCGGTCCGGGAATTCATCTCTGGTGCCGCGGTCTACCGGGTGAAGGTTGCGAGAGCCGAAGACCGGACTCCGCTGGCCTTCGAGATCTCGGCGAAGGCCCCTGACCGGCCTTCGCCCCGCTCCCTTCGCACGCTCATCCCCTGGTTGCGGGAACGACCCACACAAGCGTGGCTTCACCTGTTTCGGTTGCTCTTGGGCGCCCTTCGCCGCCTGCCTGCCCGTCGGCCGATGATCGTCTTTACCTCCGACTCACGCACCGCGCTGAGCGGCAACCTGAAGCTCGTCCATGATCGACTTCTCGAGCGCAACCTCGAGCGCAGCTATCAGCTCAAGATGATCTTCAAGGCAAGCATCCGGACGCGACGAGGACTGCGCGAGCGCGCGCGCTTCGTCTGGTTGCTGGCACGCGCCGATGTGATCCTGCTCGAGGACTACCAGCCCGCCATCTACCAGCTGCCACGGCACTCCGACCAACGGATCATCCAGCTCTGGCACGCGTGGGGCGCGTTCAAGACAGTCGGATACAGCCGCATAGGGAAGTCGTCGGGACCAAACCCCTACTCCCGCGTGCACAAGAATTACACGCACGCCACCGTCAGCTCCAGGCACGAAGTGCCCTTCTACGCGGAAGCGTTCGGCATCCCCGACGAGCGGGTCATTCCGACCGGCACCCCGCGCATGGATGACTTTCTCGACCCGTCCCGGCAGGCCGAACGGCGCGAAGCCGCCTACGATGCGATCCCCGGCACGCGCGACCGCGAGGTCATCCTGTTCGCGCCGACCTTTCGCGGGAGAAGCGCTCGCTACGCCCACTACCCCATCGAGGTGATAGACCTGGCAACAGCCTATGCGCTGTGCGTGGAGCGCGATGCGACGCTCCTCATCAAGATGCACCCCTTCGTCCGTAGCCGCGCTGACATCCCCAGGGAGTACCGGGACCGCCTGATGGATGTCAGCGACCTGCCCATGGAAACCAACGACCTGCTCCTCATCAGCGATCTCCTTGTCACGGACTACTCATCACTGGTCTTCGAATACTCAACGCTCGGGAAACCGATGCTCTTCTTCGCCTACGACCTCGAGGAGTACATCGCGGCCCGCGACTTCTACGAGCCGTACGAGGAGTTCGTGCCCGGCCGCATCGTGCGCACCTTTGGCGAGCTGCTCGACGCGATCCGGCGTGATGACTACCAACTCGACAAGGTCGCGCAGTTCGCCGCCAGGCACTTGCCGAACGGAGACGGCACGGCGACCGACCGCATCATCGACGAGCTGATCCTGTCATGACCGATGCGCTCATCGTGCTGCGCATGGCGCTCGTGCGGTTGGGCTTCATGCTCGGGACGCGACGGCCGCTCGAACGCCGGGTCGTGCTCGCGACCGGCAGCGCCCGCGCGATCGGTGGGAATCTCGAAGCCATCCGGTCGGAGATCGCTCGGCGCTCGCCAACAATCCGGGTATCGATCCTCGCCCACCGACCCGCCGGTGGACTCGCGGGCCGGTTCAGTGCCGCCCTCCACGCCGTGATCGCCGGATACCGACTCGCCACGTCACGGCTGTTCGTGGTCGACGACTACTACTTCCCAATCTATGCCATCACGCCACGGCGCGGCACGATGATCGTGCAGACGTGGCACGCGAGCGGCGCCTTCAAGAAGATGGGCTACAGCCTCGGCGGCAAAACCTTCGGGGCCGATGCGGCGCTGCTGCGCCGGGTCCGCATCCACGCCAACTACGACCTGTGCCTGGTCTCCGCAGCGCGCCTGGCTCCGCACTACGCGGAGGCTTTTCGCCAGCCGCTGCATCGTTTCAGCTCGAGTATCGGCGTCCCGCGCGCGGATCCACTGCTCGACGCGGCGTGGGGCGAACGCTCAGCTAACGCCATTCGCAGCCGCTACGAAATCCCGTCCGGACACCGGGTCGTGCTCTTCGCGCCGACGTTCCGTGGCGAGCGCACCACGAACGCTCGTCACAGCGACGACCTTGATCTCCAGCGGCTCCAACAGGTACTTGGCCGTGATCACGTCGTGCTCGTGCGGCTCCACCCGTTCATCCGCTCGCGCATGAAGTTGGATCCCGATCTGGCCGGATTCGCGATCGACGTCTCCGAGCATCACGACATCGGCGAACTCATGGCCACCAGCGACGTGCTTGTCACCGACTACTCGAGCGCCATCTACGAGTACTCGCTGCTCGAGCGCCCGATCGCCTTTTTTGCGCCTGATCATGCAGCCTACGAGCGCGAGCGCGGCTTTTATCTCGACTACGCGCGCGACCTGCCCGGACCGATCTTCGAGGACACCGAGTCGCTGGCGGCGTACCTGCGCGCCGGCGAGTTCGACACCGAGCGTGTGTCGCGCTTCCGCGATGCTTCGTTCGACGTGACCGACGGCCGCGCCTCGGCGCGATTCGTCGACGATGTCGTGCTGCCGGCAATGGGAGGAGTCTGATGAAGCGGATCCTGCTGCGCTCACCAAAGAATCCGTTCGAGGTCGTATCTCCGCGCATGGCGTACGAGCGCAACCTCATCGGCAACAACAGCGGCAACCTGGTCTTCATACATGCCGCACACAAGATCCTCGCCACTCGTGATGCCACGATCGACCACGGCGGCTTCAGTACCGCGCCGCGGCTGGCAGGCAGCGTCAACGAACGTTATGACGTGTACGTCATGCCGATGGCCAATGCTTTCCGCCCCAGCTACCAGGCGAAGCTCGAACGCATCACCCGCTTCATCGAGGGCCTGACCATCCCGGTCGTCATTCTCGGCGTCGGCGCGCAGTCGAATACGAAGTACGACCTCGACCGACTGAGACCGATCGAACCGACCGTTCGACGGTTCGTGTCGGCGGTGCTCGACCGCTCACCATCGATCGGGGTGAGGGGTGAGCTGACCGAGACGTACCTCCGCAGTTTGGGATTCCGCGATGTGGAGGTCATCGGTTGCCCGTCGATGTTCCTCCATGGGGATCGGCTGTCCGTCGAGAAGCGACTTCCCGCACTGGATCGGACAGCGCGGGTTTCCATCAACGTGTCGACCTACGTGACGGCCATGGGTCCCGTCGTAATGTCGCACCTCGAGCGCTACCCGAACCTGACCTACATCGCGCAGGATCTTGCGTCGCTCGGCCTGCTCCTTCGCGGTGAGGGCCGGGGCGGCAGCGACACAATGCACGATGATCCACTGCCGGTTCACGTCGGCCATCCGTTCTTCACGCAGCAACGGATTCGGTTCTATGTGGAGCCGTGGCCGTGGATGAACGACCTGGCTCGCGCCGACTTCTCATTTGGCACGCGAATCCATGGCAACATCACGGCGCTCCTGGCAGGCACCCCGGCCTACGTCCTCGCCCACGACTCGCGCACGCTGGAACTGGCCCGCTACTTCGAGATTCCGCATCGACTCATGAGCGAGGTCGGCGCTGACACGGACGCCGCCCAGCTGTACGCGGAGGCGGACTACAGTCCGACGATCTCGGGCCATGCGGCGCGCTTCGCCACATTCGTCGACTATCTCGGTCGCCAGGGCCTCGAGCACGTGTTTGCCGAAGGGGAGGACCCCACGGCATTCGATCGAAAGATCGCAGCCACGCGATTTCCCCCGGCGGTGACCGCATCTCGTGGCGGTGCGAAGCCGGGCGGCCTTGGCGGTCGCTGGCATCGTGCGCGCCACCGATTGGCTGTCCACGCCGAGGAACGGCGCGAACAGATCAGCGCCGGCATTCGTCTCAACCGCAGGCGATTGGGAAAGTTGCGTCGAAAGCTGGGCTAGTTGATCTCCTGCGCGATCTCCATCAGGTCTCCAGGAGGTGTTCCAGCAGCGCGAGCCTGCGTGCGTTCCGCGTTCGATACCCCTCGCCGTGACCTGCCCCCTTCCAGGACTTGCCCTGTCGGGCCCATGTCGGCATCAGGCCAAGCAGGGATATGGCCGCCTGTTCCCGAAGCGGAGCGATGCGACCGCGCGCCAAAGGTTGAAACTGGTCCTCGATCCACGTGATCGCCTGGGTCGGATCATCGAGGCCGGCCAGCATGCGACACGCGTCGAGGCCAAGTGGATTGCGTCCCGCTCGCTCCCAGTCGATGAGGCCCAGCCGTGGACCCCCTAGCCGCAGGACGTTGCTGACACACGGATCCCCATGCGTCCAACCCGACAAGTAGCTCCCGCTGGGAAGCGGCGAGCGCATCGATGCGCCGCATCAGGCGCCCTCGATCGGTTGGTTCGAGTTCCATCGCGTGGAGGAGACGATCGAGTTCGTTGCTCGCCAGCCAGGGAATTACCCTGCGCATGGACGTCGCCCGGCTGTCGGACCGCAGCCACAGGGCGCTAATGCCGGTGGCAACGTCCCGGATCACGTGCGGCCATTCCGCGCGCGTTGCGCGGCTGCCCGGCGCGAGCAGCTCTTCGACGACCCAGGCAGCTGCCCCGCAGCAGGGTACTGCGACGTCGAATGGAGACGCGGTGAATCGACACCGTGATGCGCGCGTCAACGTAAAAGGCGCGCATGCGAATTGCCGCACCCGGCACGCTCCCCATCAAGAGCGCGTCCGCCGCCATCGGCTCGAGGTGCGACGCCTGCGTCCATCCGCCCGACGGTACGTTGAACGAAAGGTGCTCGATCGCGGCGCCAACTCGCATCACCGTGCCTGCGTTGACGACGACCGGGCCGGGCTCGCGACGGAGACGGCGGAGCACGGGGCTCGCTCCACCCGCCCGAGAAGCGCAACCGCCTCCTCCAGGCGATGCCGGGAAGGGCTCGCCAACGCCGATCCGGAACTTGCGCCAACGTCCATGTCTCCCACCTCGGAGCGGCCCGATGGGAGGGCGCCCGTCGCCGCCAGTGGCGGTAGCGCATCACACTATGGGGGCGACCGATGAGAAGAGCATGAGCCACTGGTGAGAACACTCTCAGGGAGAACGGGCCTAGAAGTGCTCAAGCGATGCGCCGGTATCCATCACGGGCCGTGCGTCGAGCGCCTCGGTCGCGCGTGCCGGGACGCGCCAAGCCACGGCGAAGCCGAACGCCGCGACCACCAGCATGATCCCGTCCACGATGCCCAACGCACGCGCAAACTCGAGGGTACCCGCATCAACCAGCGCAACGACCGCCCCACCGATCCCGGCGCCGAACGCCGTACCCAGCGTGAACATGAGCTGGATGGCGGCAGAGCTGAATCCCTCCTCACCGGGGGTCGCGGTCTCGAGCATGAGCAGGGCGAGCATCGAGTACGCCAGACCCATCCCCAGGCCGGCCACGCCCCAACCCAGCGCGGCGACGAGCACGGGGGCGGCTGGCAGCAACACCGCTGAAGTGATGACGATGCCGGCTCCGATGAGCCCCGCGCCGATGACGACCAGCGCGCGTCGGACTCCGGCGACTGCAGCGCGGGCCTGGAGCCACGCGCCGGCTGCCCAGGCCACGGCCGCAGCGGATAGCGCGATTCCGCCCAGCGTCACGCTGCCGCCTCGGACCTCAACGACGGCCAGGGGAACGAACGCTTCGGTCCCGAAGAACGCGAAAGCGATGGCGAATACCGCGAATGCGATCGACGGACGGCCACGGATCAGCCGCAGGCTGCCCGTCGGCAAGAGGTGCGCCAATGCGCCGGCGGCGAGCCACGCGCCGATCGCCACCAGCAACGCCGCGACGGGCCATGATCCGATGCCGAGCGCGACGAGAAGAAGCGTGGAGCCGGCCGCCAGGCGGATGGCATCGAACGCGCGCCGTCCATCGCTGTGCCCGCCAGCGGCGCTGTTTGTCGCGGCGCGCAGAGCCGCCAGCTGCGGATAGACGGCGAGTCCCATCAGCAGCACCGGCGGCACGATCCCCAGGATGACCCAGCGCCAGTCGAACGTATCGGTCACCCATCCGGCCAGCGCCGGCCCGATCAGTCCGGGAACCACCCATGCACTCGACACGAGCGCGATCATGCGCGGCGTGACGGATGTGGGATAGGCGCGCGCAATCGCGGCATAGACGACCGAACCGATGGCTCCGGAGCCAAACCCCTGGACGGCACGGCCGGCGATCACCACCGACATGTCGTTCGCGATCCCCGAGACGACCATCCCCGCGGCGAACAGGATCACGCCGACCGCGAACGCGCGACCCGGACCCCGCCGATCGGCGTCGGAGCCGGCCAGCGTGATGCCGATGATGTTCGTCAGCCAGAACGCGCTGAATGCCCAGCCATAGAGGTCGAGCCCACCAAGATCCTCGACCATGGCGGGCAGGATGGTGGGCACGGCCATGCCCTCGAAGGCGGCGGCCGTGACGAGGCCGATGAGGCCGATCGTCAGCAGACGCCGCTCGGGCGCAAAGGCGCCTTCGACGCCGCTCACCCGATCACCGCCGGCCCCAACAGCAGCGGGGAGCCGAGCTTGGCCTCGTAGCGCGGCCGGAAGCGGCCGACGTTGTACATGGCATCCACGTCGAGCGTCCGCGCCCCCAGGGACCGCTCTGGCAGCGGCGCATGTGAGTACTTGCCGTCGCGGATGGCCACCATGCGACCGAATTGGCCGTCCGCCAGCAGGTCGACGGCCACGTTCGCAAACGTGATCGCCACCATCTGATCCAGTGCATCGGGATCACCGGACCGTAGGTCGTAGGTGAGGTCGGAGTGCACGGTCTCGACGCCAGTCCGGCGCTTCAGCTCGTCGGCCAGCGCCTCGCCGACATCGGCCTTGTGTCGGTGTCCATACGCGTCCGTGTCCCCGACCTCGGCGAGCTCACCGCCGCGCCAGATGGCACCCTCGCTGGCGATGACGAACGCGTAGCCCGATGGGTTCAGGCGGCGATCATCAACCAAAAGGTGCGCCAGCGCGTCCAGGTCGAACGGCGCCTCCGGGATGACGCATCGCGAGCTCGTGACGTAGGCGGCGTACCAGGCCGTGTACCCGGCGTTGCGCCCGAAGATGCGAAAAACGCCGATGCGCTCGTGGCTGCCAAGGGTCGTGCGCTGACGGTTGATGAGCTCCTTGGCGCGGGTGACCGCCGTCGAAAAGCCGATGCAGTACTCGGTGCCATGCACATCGTTATCCATCGTCTTCGGGATGGCGATGACCGGAAAGCCCTCGCGTCCCAGGCGCGCTGCATAGCTGAGCGTGTCGTCACCGCCGATGGCCACCAGGGCATCAATCGCGAGTCGCTCCAGGTTCTCCAGCACCAGCGGAGTCAGGTCGTAGCGGCCGCCTTCGATCTCGAGGCTGTCGATTCGCGACGCATCCAGGTGCTCAGGGAGCGCGCTGCGACCCATCGACGACGGACTGGTGCGCGAGGTGTGCAGCACCGTCCCACCCGTTCGGTCGATCGCCCGCGTGCTGACCCGGTCCAGCGGGCGGAGAAAGCCTCCGCCATCCTCTCGGCGCGTGTCCGCGTGCGTCAGGCCCTGCCAACCACGGCGAATGCCGAGAGCATCCCAGCCGACCTCGCTCGACCGGTAGACCACGCTCTTGATGACCGAGTTGAGGCCGGGGACGTCGCCGCCGCCGGTGAGAATTCCGATCCGCTTCATGCTGTACGGCCCATGCTGCCAGATCGGGGAGCGTTTGTGGAATGAGGTCATTTCTGACACAATCGACCCCTGCAACTGGAGTCCGCTCTGTGTCCTCGACCCCCACTTCCCAGCGCCGCTATGTGACGTGGCGGCTGCCGGATCGTCACTTCAGCAAGGTTCATCTGGTCGGTGAGCCCGGCCTGACCATCTGTGGACGCGCGCTTCCCCGCGCGACCGGCCAGCCGAAGGCGCCGATCCCCGAGTCAGAGATGTGCCCGGACTGCGACGCACAGGGCTGACCGCTCCCAATGCATATCAACCGGCCGCCGATGATCTCGGCGTCCGGTCCGTTTCTCTGGCGCTCTCCGTCCCCGTCGACGCGCTGATTCTGCTGATCGGCATCGCCGCGAGCGGGAAGAGCACCTTCGCACGACGCCACTTCGCCCCGACAGAGATCATCTCGTCGGACGCGATGCGGGCCATGATCACCGACGATCCCACGGCGCAGGACGCGACCGAGGACGCGTTCGACCTTCTGCATCGCATCCTGGCCATGCGCCTGCGGCGCGGACGCCTGACCGTCGTCGACGCAACGAACGTCGAGGACTGGGCGCGTGCGCAGATCGTCGCGATCGCGCGTCGTCACCGTCGCCCTGCGGTCGCGATCGTCCTGGATCTGCCGCTCTCCCTGGCCCTCGAGCGCAACGCCACGCGTGCCGCTCCTCGACCGCCGTCGGCTGCCCTTCGTCGCCAGCACGGCTGGCTGCGGGATTCGCTCGGATCGCTCGCGGACGAAGGCTTCGCGGCGGTGCATCAGCTGCGCTCCGCCGAGGACATCGACGCCGCCCGCATTGAGCGCTCGGCCTCGTAGCGATACCCCGCATGTGCACCGCATGCACGTAACGACGAGATTGCCCGCAGTTCGGCCCGCAACGTGCGCCGTGTGCACGATCCGGTCGGATCTGGCCCCGAAAGGCACAGCGAAATATCCCGAAGGAACAAGCCGTCCGACGCGATGACCGAAGCCACCGTTGCCGGTACCGGATCTCACAACCGAAGTCGTGTGATCCGATGTCGCTTGCCCCTTCGGGACGACCTCAGTATCGGCCGCCCGGCGCAGGTGGCGCAAGGCCACTTATCCCCGACGTTGCTACGACCCGACGAGCCTGTCCACAGGCCGTCCACGAACTGATCCGCCGAGGGGCTCGACGTCGCCGGGCTAGACTCTGCCGATGCGTGCGCGAGAGCTGGGAATTCGCATCGGGCGTATGGAGCCCGGCGAGCTGAATGCGATCACCGACGTCGCCGGCGTGCGCGTCGGTCATTCCACCCTGATCTCCGGCGAAGGGCCACTCCGCGTCGGGGAGGGACCGGTTCGGACCGGCGTCACGGTCATCGTGCCGCACGATGGCGACGTCTGGACCGAGCCGGTGTTCGCGGGAGCGCATCGGCTCAACGGAAATGGCGAGCTCACCGGACTCGAATGGATCCGGGAGGCGGGCATGCTGGCCGGGGCCATCGGGATCACGAACACGCACAGCGTGGGGGTCGTGCACGATGCGCTCATCCAGGCCGCGGTCCGCGCACACGCCATGAGCGACGCGGTCTGGGCATTGCCGGTCGCCGGCGAGACGTATGACGGCGCGCTCAACGATATCAACGGCTTCCATGTGCACGCCGAACACGTGCATGCGGCCCTGGCCGGGGCAACCGAGGGAGCGGTTGCAGAGGGCAATGTCGGCGGAGGCACCGGGATGATCTGCCACGAGTTCAAGGGTGGCATCGGGACCGCCTCGCGGCGTGCGGGCGACTGGATGATCGGGGCCCTGGTCCAGGCCAACTACGGGGAACGCGAGCTGCTGCGCATCGACGGAGTCCCCGTGGGGGCGGCCATCTCGCGTGAGGACGTGCCGTCGCCGTGGGACCAGGTGGATGCCCTCGCCCCCCGGGTCGGGGCCGAAGGAGGCTCGATCATCGGCATCGTGGCGACCGATGCACCGCTGCTTCCCCACCAGTGCGCGCGACTGGCGCAACGGGTCGGGATGGGGGTTGCCCGCATGGGCAGCTACGCCTCACACGGATCCGGTGACCTGTTCTGCGCATTCGCGACGGGCAATCGCGACCTGTCGCGAAACGCGGGGGAAGGAGACCCGCGGCCGACGGTCGCGCTTCGGATGGTGACCGACGGGCGAATCAACCCACTCCTGGAAGCGGTGGCGGAGGCGACCGAGGAGGCGATCGTCAATGCGTTGCTCGGCGCCCAGACGATGGTCGGTCGCGACGGGATCACGGCGCATGCCATCGATCACGACCGCCTCGTGGAGATCATGCATGCCCACGGCCGAACCATCGCGCCGTACGTCGCATGACGTAGACGCCCCTGCGTCCATTAGCCGTTAGCGCCCGCCCGTGGTCGGGCGAGACTTCAGGTCGACCTAACCTCCCTCCAGGCGAACGCCCCGATCGGTCCCGAGTCCGAGCGGGGCGTTTGTTGTGCCTCCAGGCTGCGCCGCGGCATCGCCAGATTCACAACAATCCCACGCCGGACACCGACCCGACCTCCGCGTCGCGCGTTGCCCGTGTGAAAGTGAGGACGCGGGCATCCGCTGCCTACTGCGACCCAATGCTCGGCGTTTGCCTACGACGGCTGTGCGATCGGCGTCGGCCTGTCCTCGTCGTCGATGGCCACGAAGACAAAGCTGCCGGATGTGGCAAGGAGGCGCTCCCCGGTCGCGACGACCTCGGCATACATGTCGACACCGACCGTGACCGAGGTGCGACCGACGCGCGTCACGCGCGCCACGAGCTCAACAAGCTGGCCGGCGCGGACCGGGACCTTGAACTCGACGCGGTCTGAGGCGACCGTGACCATGGTGCGCCGCGCACATCGGGTCGCGGCCACCCAACCCGCATGGTCCATGAGACCGAGGGCGTGACCACCGAAGAGGGTGCCGTGATGGTTGGTGTGATTCGGCATCACCAGCTCGGCGAGCCGCACTTCCGGATAGTCCAGGACTCCGTCATCGGCCATGTCGTGGATGGTATCGGCTTTGGATGCGCCGATACGGTGGAGGCGCGACACGAGATCTTCACAGTTCCGACGTAGACTGAGCTCATGTTCCTCTTCGGTAAAGACAAGACCCGGATGCCTGAACCGGGCGACGCCCTTCCTGGGCGAGACCAGGCGCTCCCCACCGCTGAGCGCCACTTCATCAATGACTCCGCCATCAAGGGCCCGTACCCGACGGGCAGCCAGCTGGCGACGTTCGGGATGGGCTGCTTCTGGGGCGCCGAGAAGCTGTTCTGGCAGACACCCGGCGTGCTCAGCACCTCTGTCGGCTACGCCGGTGGACCAACGCCGAACCCGACCTACGGCGAGGTCTGCTCAGCCAAAACAGGTCATGCCGAAGTCGTGCAGGTCGTCTTCGACCCCGAGAGCATCTCCTACCAGGAGTTGCTGAAGCTCTTCTGGGAGAACCACGATCCGACCCAGGGCATGCGCCAGGGCAACGACCGCGGCACGCAGTACCGATCCGCGATCTTCACCCATTCCGACGCCCAGCTCGCCGCCGCCGAGGCATCTCGCGACAGGTACCAGGTTGAGCTCACGAAGTCCGGCTTCGCGGAGATCACGACGCAAATCGCCGATGCGCCGATCTACTACTTCGCCGAGGACTACCACCAGCAGTACCTTGCCAAGAACCCGGCGGGTTATTGTCCGGACCATTCGACGGGCGTCGCCTGCCCGCTCGGGCTCGGCGTGAGCGCAGGCGAGCCGGCGACGGCCATGGAGCAGGTCTGACCGTCTGATGCGGATCGTCGTCACCGGCGGCAGCGGCAAGCTGGGCCGCGCCGTCGTTGAAGACCTGGTCGCGCACGACCACGAGGTCGCGAATGTCGATCTGGCGCCGCCCCGCGCGAACGTGGCTCCGTTCACTCGCATCGACCTGACCGATTTCGGCCAGGTGGTCGAGGCCTTCACCCGGATCGACAGCCGCTACGAGCGAGTCGACGCCGTCGTTCACCTTGCCGCCATCCCCGGACCGGGCAACGCGTCGGACGCCGCGACATTCGCCAACAACGTGGTCGGGACCTACAACGTCTTCGCCGCAGCACGAATCGCGGGGATCACGAAGATCGTCTGGGCCTCAAGCGAGACGGTGCTGGGTCTGCCGTTCGACGACCCGCCACCGTACCTGCCCGTCGACGAGGATGTGCCCCTGCGGCCCGATACGACGTACTCCCTCGGTAAAGTGCTCGATGAGGAGATGGCTCGCCAATTTAGCCGCTGGGACCCTGCCCTGAAGATCATCGGACTTCGCTTCTCGAACGTGATGGAGCCAGCCGACTACAGCCTGTTCCCGTCTTGGAACGATGACCCTTCGATCCGGAAATGGAACCTATGGAGCTACATCGACGCCCGGGACGGGGCCCAGGCCGTGCGCCGGGCGCTCGACCATGAGGCTCGAGGCATGGACGCCTTCATCATCGCCAACGCGGACACCGTCATGTCACGCCCGAACGACGAGCTTACGCGCGCCGTCTTCCCGGATGTTCCGATCCGGCGTCCGCTCGGCGAGCATGACACGCTACTGTCGATCGACAAGGCACGGCGCGTCCTCAGATATGAGCCGACGCACGGCTGGCGCTCCATGGAGCAGGTCTGAGCGTCTGATGCGGGCCGTCGCCGCCCCCTGATCGGACGCATCAACTCGTCCTTTGGCGATGATCGTATAGGCGTGAACGTCGTAGGAGTGCGATAGCCGAAGCGCTCATTCACCCAAGCGGCACACTGCGCGGGTCGCGGGCACGGGCTGCCCGCTTTGCACCGGACGCACGTAACGACGACGTTGCGCGCAGTTCGTCCCCGGATTGTGCGCTGGGCGCAAGATCTGGCGGGATCTGGCGGGATCTGGCTCGAAATTCCCGGCAGGAGGCCCGAACCTGGTTGGTACGTGCACCCCATGCACACGGCGGTTCGGTTGGACACAGCGAAATGTCCCGAAGGAACAAGACGTCCGACCGCGATGACCGAAGCCACCGTTGCCGTCCGACCGCGATGACCGAAGCCACCGTTGCCGGTACCGGAACTCATAACCGAAGTCGTGTGATCCAGTGTCGCTTGCCCCTCCGGGACGACCTCAGTATCGACGGCCACCGAGGAGGGCGCAAGGCCACTTATCCCCGAATCCAGGACGCGGCCGACGAACTGTCCACATGCCGTCCACGAAGGTATCCACACCGACCATGCTGGCGACAAGATGGCGTGGCAAGCCGTGACCTGATCTCAGACGAAAGCTGGGAGAATCAGCGCCGTCAGCACGACGCCGACGAGAATCAGCACGGCGGCAAGGCCGAGTTCCCAGTCTGAGACGTGGGTGACGTGCGGCGGTTCGGAATGGAGCATGGTGATGGCCTCGGGCGGTTCTGTGCCCTGACGCTACTCCGGACACAGAACCAAGAAATGCAGCAACCGTCGCAGTCTCACCTACGTTATTCCGCCGATTCGTCGACGAACCTGCTCCACCCGATCGAGCCGGCCAAATCCGGCCTGGGCCACGGATGAGCCGACCTCGGTCCGAACGCGCTGTGTGACCCGGCCGGCGACTCGTCGGCCGATCCAACCGGCATGCAACGAGAGAAGCAGCCCGAGCACGGCGCTGGCGACGATCGACCCGGCAAGCAGCACAAGCGGCAGGGGGACCGGGCCCAGAAGGGGGGCATCGGTCGTCGCCACCGGCACCTGGCCCTGCGAGACGAACAGGGTGACGTACCAGGCGATGGCAAAGGCGAAGACTGCGCCGATGATGAGCTGCACCGCCCCCACGATCGGCCACAGAAGCGAGCCCCGGATGCGCAGATCGGCAACCGCATCACGGGCAGCGACATCGATGGCCCGCGTCAGATCGGCTTCCAGCTCGTCGAAGCGGAGCGCCGCGGCGAGTGCCGGACGCGAGCCGGGGGGCACGCCCGCCGCTGCTTCGACGAGCGCAGCGTGCACCGGATTCAGCGCGCGACCGAGCGAGCCGCGACCCCGCCAGTCGCGCAGGTAGGCGGCTGGATCGGCGCTGCGCCGGCTCTGCCCCGTCAACCATCCGAGGAGGACGACGATCCGCCCCAGCATCGAGCCACCGGACCGACGCGCCCGGCCGAGGACCGCCAGCCGGACCTGCCGCGCCACGCCGGGTGGATCGATCAGGGCGAGCGCCCCGTCCACGGACGATCGCGCGGCATCGGCGCGCCGAGCCTCGTCAATCAACGGCCGGTACGCAGCGTCCGGCGCGAGGCCGACTGCCCGCGCCAGGCGATCCCTCGCCTCCATCGCGTCGGTCGTCAGCTTTGCCGCCACCAGTGCCTTGGCGTCCGCCTCGCGCGCGAGGCCGGCACGCAGCGCCCCGATACCGTCTCCGGTCGCCGCCGATACCACGTCGATGCGCGCGTCGCTGATCCCTGATTCGGAGAGTCGGCGGCGGAGATCCTCGGCCAGCTGCGCGCCCTGCTCCTGGGTCAGCCGATCGGCCTTGTTGAGGATGAATCGCAGTCGCGCGGCGTGCGGCGCCATGTCACGAAGGTAGGCGTGCAGGCGCGAATCGTCGTATTTCTCAGGGTCCAGCACCCAGGCCACGGCATCGATGCGCGGCAGGAGCGCGTCGACCGTGGCGCGGTGCTCGGTGCGCACGCTGTCCACGTCCGGCAGGTCCAGGATCGCCACCCCCACAAGATCCTCGTCGGCATGGGTTGCGACATGCCCGACGCCGAGCCAGGCAAGGAGTGGCTCCAGCTCGGCGCGGCGAGCGTCGGAGACCCATGCGAGCGGCTGGTCGGTGGTCGGTCGAACCGCCCGCACGGCGCTGACCGTGCGATGCGCGAGGGCGTTGAGCAATGACGACTTTCCGACGCCCGTCCCACCGGCGAGGGCCAGCACATATGCGGCGCCACTGAACCCGGAGCGCTCGCGTGCCCGCGCAAGCACGGCATCGGCGCGAGCTGCTTCATCGTCGAGCCCGATCTCTCGAGCAGCGGCAGCTGCGTCGTGCAGCCGGTCGATCGCCTCATCGAGGGTCATGACACATCGACACGGGATGCGCGGCGAGCGGCATCGCGCAGTACCGTGCCGAGGTCATCGGCCGGGGGCAACCCTCCGAGCGCGCTGCCGTACCGATCTCGCTCATCGGTGAACGCTGCGTCGAGGATTGCGCCGAGGTCCTCGCGGGCGCGGGAGACGAAGGCGGCAACGTTTGCCTCGCCGAAGACGGCCTCGAGGAGCTTCTGATTGATCATGGCGGTGGCCGCGGTGATGCCGACTTCGGCGCCGGTCAGGCCACCGGTATGCACGAACACGGCGAGGATGGCGCTCGTGCCGACCGCGTTGACGCCGATGCTCGCCACCCGAGCCCAGCCCTTTCGCTGCTCCCCCATGGCACGGATCCGGTCTCCGATGCTGGCGGCCCAGGCATCCAGGTCCGAGCCAAGGCGATCGCCGAGCTTCGGCGAGGCGCCCCACAGCGCCGCCCGTTCAGCCAGGGCAACCGCGCCATATGGATCGTCGATCCAGGTGGTGGCCGTGCGCCGCGCGGCCGCATCGGCGTGTTGAACAGCGAGGGCGACCAGATCGGCGAACGCCGCCTCCCGAACCTCGATCGCCGGTGCCGGCGGCCCGGGACGGATGAGCGAGCGAATGCCCGCCGCCACCCGACCGATGCCCTGCGCAAGGATGCGAGCCACCTGGCCGGCGCCGACGAACTCCTGCCACTGGCGGAGGACTTCGACCCGCATGAATGTGCCACGTCCCAGCTCGGCACCCAACGATTGACGCCGATCCCGATACGCTCGCTCGGCGACATCGAGCAGCATCGCCGTGGCGGCACGCTCCTCGTCGACCTCGCGTGCGACCTCCTCCACTGCCGGAGGAAGTCCTTCGAGCGCGGCACCCAGGCTGCGGCGCGTCAGCTCACGACGAGCGGACTCGTCTGCGGTGAGCCGCGCCAGGGCATCGCGAATCGGCGCCACGGCATCAACGGACAGCGCATCCCGCCCCGGCTCCAGGGCGCCCTCGGCGACCGGAACGACCTCGAGCGCGCCGAAGGCTCCGGACTCCCCGAGGCGGCCGTGCTGAAGCATCGCGGCGTAATCGGCGACGACGGCATCGGCGTCATCGGCCTCTGGTGGCAGCCGGTTGAGGATGGCAAGCAGCGGGACCCCGCGCTGCCGTGCCCGCTCGAGCATGGTCCATGGCATCTGATCGGCGTAACGAGTCGCGGTCGTGACGAATACGACCAGGTCGGCTGCCTCGAGGAGCTCGACCGCAAACGCGCGGTTGGCCAGCTCCACGCTGTCGAAGTCCGGTGCGTCGACGAGTACCAGGCCGCGACCGACGACGGGGTCGGCAACGAGCTCGAGCGCGCCGCGAGCCGAGAGGCCGGGCAAAAGCTGCGGGCCAGCGTCATCTGGATGTGCGAGTGCCACTGGGCGTCGGGTGGTCGGACGAAGGACCCCGGATGGGCTGATGTCGCGCCCGGCGAGCGCATTGAACAGGCTCGACTTGCCGCTGCCCGTCGAACCAAGCAGCACGACCACGAGTGGGGCATCCGCGTCCTGTGCCCGCGGGCGCAGGTAGTCGTCGATATGTCGCCGCAGGCGCTCGGCACGGGCGGCGCGATTGGGACCCGGGGCGCTCGCCAATCGCCGAGCGAGCGCATCACTGAGCTCACGCAACGCGTCGGTCAGGCTGGGTGGCACCGGAGAGACTGACAGGGGACAGGCCGCCTCAGGCGGCTCGCTGATCGATGCTGCCGGTGACCCGGGTGGGACGAACGCGAATCACAAGACGGGGATCGTTCGCGTCGTGAAACGCATAGTCACGGCCCAGATATCGACGTGAAAGGCGGTCGATGTGCTCCTCGCCCTCTTCCGCTGACTTGGCAATCACCTCGCCCTGCACCTGCGCCCAGCGCCACTGATCGGCTGGATCCACAAAGAGCAGGGTGAGCGGCGCTCCTGCCTCGAGGCGCTTGCCCCACGCGCGGCTCGTCGCGGCGTTGAGCCAGACCTCGTCGTCTCGAAGCTCGTACCAGATCGGGTTCATCTGGACGGTGCCGTCGCTGCGTGTTGTTCCGATGAAGACGGGCATCACCTCGTCCAAAAAGGCGAGCGCGTTGGCGCTGAGGGGGGCTGTCATGCGAAGACTCCAGTTGGTATCGGGTTCCTGGAGCGATCCTAGGGCAGATCCCGTGCCCGCGCGGCGACGTGTCAGTCGGCGGCGTCCCTCACCCGGGTGATCGGGAGGATCTTGAGGTCGGGTCCCTCCCGCAGGGCCCATCCGGCCAGCTCTCCTGAGGCGATGATCGCGAACGGGGCGCCGCCGATAACCCGGCTCTCGGTGGTGGTGAGGATGTTTCCGGGGAGATCGGTATCCGACAGTGAGCGCCGGTCGATGACGCGTCCGGCCGCGTCGAAGCGAAAGATGACGTGCTCGCCCGCTGCCGGCACCAGCCGCGCCTCCGCTGCGCGTGGCCTGATCGACAGGACACGGCGTGCGGCGGATTCGGTCGGCGCGAGACTGGGATTGGTCTCGATCCAGGAACCCGCCGCCTCGGTATCGGCAAGCCGCAGGAAGGTGCGTCCGTCGTGGATGCGGCGCCGGTCGACGGTCACGCTGCGCCCGCCGGCAAGGTCTCCTTCGTTGTCAGTCGACAGGCCGCGCGCATCGAATTCATGGAGAGCGTGCTCCACCGGCGGGATCGTGACCTGCGTGCCAGCCACGAGCAGGGCTTCCTCGACCTGGCCGATCCCATGGGCGGCGCCGGATTCGGCTACCCACCAGGCTCCGAGCGCGGGAACATCGAGGCGCAGCCACGAGCCGTCGCGGCCCGGGAGGCGCGCCCGGAGTTCCGCGCTGAGATAGCGTCGTTCGACCTCGTCGAGCGTTCGCTCTTCGGACACGGACCCATCCCGCGCGAAGCGCAGCAGCTGATGGCTGCCGGGCTCGAGGGCCACGCGAAGATCGCTCGAGAGTGGGTCCGCATCGAGGCGGGTCAAGAAGCTCCACGTTCCAGCGGCCAGGGGTCGGCCGGCCGCGTCGTGAATTCCATCCCCGACCACCACTGAATAGCGGCTGCTCAGCGCCAGCGGCGCGTCGGGGTCGACGGAGACCAGCCCCGAGGGCGCGTCGTAGGCGACGGAAGCGGCCACGGGCTCGCCGGTGCCGCCCTGGAGTGACACCGTGGCGGCGCCGATGCCGGTCACGAGCTCGCTCAGTCGGATCGAGAAGGTCGCACCGGGACCCACGTCAATGGCTTCCGCCGCGGGTGACACGAGCGTCGCGGTCGGTGCCGTGCGATCCCAACCGAGGAGGGGCGTGAGGTCCGGATTCCCGGCGAAGGCGTACCAGTAGTTCGGCGGTCCGTCGGTGTACTTCGTGCGGTGCAGCCAGATCGACTGGCCGGCGGAAAACGGATGAGCCTGCCACGTCAGCGCCGATGAAACAAAGCGATGGTCAGAAGCGAAGGCGGTCCCGAAGGTTGCGCCACGGTTGGCCAGGAGGCGCCCCACGAGGTCCGCGGCACCGCGATCGAAGTCGGTGGCGAAGTAGGCAGACCCGCCCATCGCGAATACCTTGCGCGAGTAATAGGCCACGCGTTGCGCGGCCACCGACGCGGAGGCTGGCTCGTGGCCGCCCTCCGAAGCGCCAGGCGCATAACAGGTGTTCGAATAGATCATGACGAAGCCCGGCGCCGGGCGCGCGTTGGCGACGATCCAGTCCTCGCCGAGGTACTGGAGCTCCGCACCGACGTCACCGTGGGTCCCGTGCGCCCCCGGACCCTGGAGCGCCCAGCCATTCTGACGTGCCGTGTCCAGGCCGCCGTACGGGCTCGGATGTCCGTAGCCGTGGCCGAAATAGATGACGACGTGGGCATCGGCGACCGCCGCCAGCACGTTGGCGGGCGATGCATTCGGAGAGTAGGCCCTGGCGACGACGGCACCCTGCAGCTCCGCCGCGGCGGCGGCGGCATCGGCCAGTGCAAGGTAGGTTGGCGTGAGGGCACCGACCGGACCGACGATGATGGCGACCTTGGTGGGCGATGCGGCGTGGACGGTGGTGGGCAGACCGAGTACCGCTACCAGGCTCAGCGTGGCCAGGGCAGCGAGAAACAGGCGAGACAAGAGTGAGCTCCGGTGACGTGAGGGCAGAAGGCACGCCGGCGGGCAGGCCGTTCATGCGCCATCACCGTACGGCTGTCGCTCGGTAGTTCCCATGGACAGTAGGGACCGATGGGTGGTGGTACTTCCGGTGCGCGACCTGCGCACGAAGGCCGCATCTGCCACGATGGGCAGGATGACCACTTCCACTCGCCACGACCTGCGCAACGTGGCGATCATCGCGCACGTCGACCACGGCAAGACCACGCTCGTGGACGGCATGCTGCGCCAGACCGGAACCTTCCGCGCCAACGAGGCGGTGGTTGACCGCGTGCTCGACTCCGGCGACCTGGAGCGCGAAAAGGGGATCACCATCCTCGCCAAGCAGACGACGGTCGACTACGACGGCGTGCGCCTCAACATCGTCGATACGCCCGGCCACGCCGATTTCGGTGGCGAGGTGGAGCGGGCGCTGCTCATGGTCGATGCCGTGCTTCTGCTGGTCGACGCCGCCGAAGGTCCACTGCCCCAGACGCGATACGTCCTTCAGAAGGCGATGCAGCGCCACCTGCCGGTGATCCTGGCGCTCAACAAGATCGACCGCTCCGACGCGCGACCGGCCCAGGTGCTCGACGAGGTCTACGAGCTCTTCATGGACCTTGGCGCCGATGAGTTCCAGATCGAGTTTCCCGTCGTCTACACCAACGCCAAGGCCGGAACCGCCACCTCCGATCTGGCCCGGCCCGGCTCCGACCTGCATCCCCTCCTGGACCTGTTGGTGAGCGTCACCCCACCGCCGACCTTCGAGGAAGGTCACCCGCTCCAGCTGCTCGTCACCAACCTGTCGGCCAACGAGTACGTCGGGCGCATGGCGGTCGGGCGCATTCGCAACGGCACGATCCGGGTGGGCCAGCGCGTGACGATCGTGCGCGAGGAGCCGGAGGATCCTGATGGCTCCGTCGAGCCCGGCCGCAGCATGACCCTCACGGGCTCGGTGTCGGCGCTCCAGACCGCGCACGGCATCGACCGGATCGACATCACCGAGGCCGGCCCCGGCGACATCGTGTCGGTTGCGGGCCTGCCGGAGGTGACGATCGGCGATACCCTCACCGATCCAGCGGATCCACGCCCGCTCCCCCGCCTCGACGTCGACGCCCCGACACTGCGGATGACATTCGGGGTGAACTCGTCGCCCATGGCCGGCCGCGACGGCACGTTCCTGACCTCGCGCCAGATCCGAGCGAGGCTGGACCGCGAGGTCCTCGGCAACGTGGCCATCGAGATCCACCCGACCGAGTCAGGCGAAACGTTCGAGGTCCGAGGACGCGGCGAACTCCAGCTGGCGGTCCTCATCGAGCAGATGCGACGCGAGGGCTTCGAGCTCACGATCTCCCGCCCAGAAGTGATCCTGCGCACCGTGGACGGCAAGACCCAGGAGCCGTATGAGCGCGCCACCATTGACATCCCGCCGGACTACATCGGCGTCGTGCAGGGTGCGCTGGCGGGTCGAAAGGGAATGCTCGAGCAGATGAGCACCGATACCGACGGTCGAGTGCGGATGGAGTTCATCATCCCCACTCGCGGACTGATCGGCTACCGCGGCCAGCTCCTGTCCGATACGCGCGGGACCGCGCTCATGCACCAGATCGGCGAGGGGTACGGCCCGTGGGCGGGCGAGGTGACGCACCGCACCAGTGGTGTCCTCGTGTCCGACCGGGCGGGCGAATCGCGGGCCTACGCCCTCTCGTCGCTGGTCGACCGGTCGGAGCTCTTCATCGCTCCCTCCACCGAGGTCTACGAGGGCATGGTTCTCGGCGAGAACAGCCGCCCCGGAGACATGGACGTGAACCCCACCAAGGCAAAGGCGCTCTCGAAGATGCGGACCCAGGCAACGGATGGCGATTACCGCATCCACACGCCGCCGCGCGTGCTGACCCTCGAGGCCGCCATCGAGTTCATCGCCGCCGATGAGCTGGTGGAGGTCACCCCGACGGCGATTCGACTGCGCAAACGTCTCCTCTCCCAGCACGAGCGGCGTCGCGCCTCGGGAGCCGCCTACAAGGCCGGCGTGACGTGACCGACGGGCGCACGAAGCTCATCTGCACCATCGGTCCTGCCACGGAGGATCGCGCAGATGAGCTCGTCGCCGCCGGCATGGACATCGCGCGGCTCAATTTCTCGCACGGCACCGCCGCCGGGCGTATCGAGATCGCACAACGGGTGCGAGCCGCTGGACGGAACGGCCGCGTGGCTTTGCTCGCCGATCTGCCCGGTCCGAAGATCCGGCTCGGGGCGCTCGCAGCCGAAACGGTGACCCTCGAGACCGGTGCCAGCTTCTCGCTTCGACCGACCGATGACGCACCCGGTGATGCCGACGGTGCCCACGTATCGTATCCCCGCCTCGCGATCGACATCACTGCGGGAGACCGGATTCTCCTCGCCGATGGAGCGGTCGAGCTGCGGGTGACTTCGATCACCGACGAGGTTCGGACCGATGTGGTGCGTGGCGGAGTCATCCGGTCGCACGCCGGGGTCAGCGTCCCGTCAGATCGGGTCTCGGAACCGGCGCTGACCCCGGCGGACCGCGCCGCCGTTCCCGAGGCGCTCGCGCTTGGCGCCGACTACATCGCGCAGTCGTTCGTGCGCCGAGCGGCTGACGTGATCCAGCTGCGGGAGCTGCTCGGACCCGATGGACCACCGATCGTGGCCAAAATCGAGACGCGAGCCGCCATCGACGACTTCGACGCGATCTGCGAGGTCGCCTCCGCGGTGATGATCGCGCGTGGCGACCTCGGGGTCGAGCTGCCGTTCGAGGAAGTTCCCATCCTGCAGAAACAGCTCGTGCGTCGGGCGCTCGATATCGGCATTCCGACCATCGTGGCGACACAGATGCTCGAGTCGATGATCACCTCCCCGCGTCCGACGCGCGCTGAAGCAAGCGACGTCGCCAACGCCATCTTCGACGGCGCAGACGCGATCATGCTCTCGGGCGAGACCGCCATCGGCTCGCATCCCATCCTTGCCGCACAGGCCGCGGCCCGCATCGCCCGCCTCTGCGAACGAACCGGCGCCGAGTACCTGCCATCAGGACGTCCGCCAAGCGCTGACACCGATGCCGATGCCCTCGCCTACGCTGCCGTGGCGCTCGCTCGGGCTGACCGCGATGTGGCGGCGATCGCCTGCTACACGCGCAGCGGGCGCACGGCCCGCATCCTCAGCTCTCTCCGGCCGCGCGTGTCGATCCATGCATTCTCACCCCACGAGGCGGTCGTGCGGAGGCTCGCGCTCGTGCATGGCGTGCAGGCTTCCACCTGCATGGCTCCATCTGGTCCAGAAGGCAGACTCGATCTCCTCGCCTGGCTGCTCGGCGAGGATTCTTCGATACCAGCGGGATCCGCCGTCGTGCTGGTGGCATCGACCGCCACCCCTGGCACAGGCCCGAACCTGCTAGAAGTGGCCCGCGTGGCAGGCTAGGCGCGCGACCCGGCAATTCGTAACGCTGTTGGTTACCCCTCGACTGACCGTCCTCCTCCGAAGCTCGCACAAAGTTCAGCGAGCTCCTCCACCGACGCACCCGCGCCAAGGCCCAGGGCAACGAGCACCCGCGCCTTCAAGGCGTCGAGCGTGCCGGAGAAGATCGCGCCGGCCGCCCACCACTGTGAGCTGCCGCCGGGAAATGCATAGCCGGGCATGACACGGCCGGATGGGCACCGCGTCGTGAGCAGCACCGGCACCCCGGCGTCCATGAGAGGCCGAGCCGCGTCCAGGTATGCCGGTGGCGTGTTTCCGCCCCCCGCCGCCGCCACCACCACGCCCGCTGCCGCAGGGTCGAGTCGCGAAGGCACGGCATCCAGTGCCACGCTGAGGATCGGCACCGGAAGCGCCGCGTGGACCGCCATGCGCCGCAAGCGGGCCACCCGACGCTGACGCAGCACCGTGACGCGCCCATCGGCGATGAGGCCGAGACGACCAGCGTTCAGGCTCTGGAAGGTCGCGTAGGCGTGAGTGTTGGCCTTGCGCACGTCATCGGCGCCGTGCAGCTCTCCGCCCATCGCGACCAACACCCCCTGATCGGCCAGGCGAGCGTCGGCGGCGGCGGCGATCGCATTGCGCAGGTTCTCCGGTCCGTCATACCCGTCCTGCGAAGCGGCGCGCATGGCCCCGACCACGACGACCGGCTTCGGCGGCAGCGGAAGCAGGTCCCAGGCGAAAGCGGTTTCCTCGATGACATCGGTGCCCTGCACCACGACCGCACCGTCGATCTCCGATCGGGCGAGCTGCGCCGCCAGGATGCCGCCGATCTCGAGGACCTGGTCGAACGTGAGGTGCGATGCCGGCACGAGGCCCCACTCGATCGGCTCGATCTCGGCGATTGCATCCAGGCCGTGCACGGATGCGAGCAGCTCGTCGCCGCTCAGGCTCGGCACGTTCCCGCTGGTGCCGGGCTCGTGACGCATCGAGATGGTGCCGCCGGTGAAGACGACCGCGACACGTGGCATCAGCTCAGGATGGCTCGGCGACGAGCCGATTCTCCAACCGCCCGATACCCTCCACCTCGACGACGACCGTCTGACCGATGCTCATCGGCGCGACGCCATCCGGCGTGCCGGTCATCACCAGGTCTCCCGGCAAAAGCCGGGTGAAGCGGGTGATGTACTCGATCAGGTACGGAATCGGAAAGATCAGGTTTCGCGTTCGACCATCCTGGCGCAGCTCACCATCGACGGTGCACGTGACACGTAGGTCGTTCGGATCGAGCTCCGTCTCGATCCAGGGACCGATGGGGCAGAAGGTGTCGAACCCTTTCCCGCGGGTCCACTGATCATCGGACTTCTGAATGTCGCGCGCTGTGACATCGTTGCCGCACGTATAGCCGCCGATGACCTCGCTGGCCCGATCGGCCGATAGTCGATGTGCCTCGCGGGAGATGACGATCACCAGCTCCGCCTCCGGGTCAACCCGCTTCGAGAGAGACGGATAGTGAATCTCTTCGCCGGGTCCGACGATCGACGAGGACGGCTTCCAGAACAGCAGTGGTTGGTCGGGCACGGCGTTGCCGAACTCGGCGGCGTGCTCGCGGTAGTTGCGCCCGACGCAGATCACCTTGCTCGGTGCAACCGGCGCAAGGAGCTCCACCTCGTCGAGCGAGCCGACGTCGGGACCGAGTGCACGATCCGCAAATGGGTCGCTACCACCGGAAACGTGGACGCGGTCCAACGCATCGGCAATACCCCATGTCGGACCGTCGGAGCCTTGAAAACGCACGATCCTCATCGCCGACGAGCGCCTGGTTCTACCATGAGGGACATGGTATCCACACCCGATCGCCCGAACGCGCTCATTCTGGCCGCGATCGGGCTCGCGGCCGGGGGGCTGAGCGGACTGTTCGGCGTCGGGGGAGGCATCATCATGGTGCCGGCCATGGTGCTCCTCGCCGGGATGGCGCAGCAGCGGGCATCGGCCACCTCGCTGGCATCGATCATCCCGATTGCCGCGGTCGGTGCGGTCATCTTCGGCCAGGCCGACAGCGTCAACCTGCCGGCTGCCGGCGTGCTGATGGTCGGGTCGATCGTCGGCGTCCAGGTGGGAGCCAGGCTCATGACCCGGATCGGGGATGACCGGCTGCGCATCGGCTTCGCGATCTTCATGATTGCCATCGCCCTCACGATGCTCGTCTCATGACGGCGCCCGAGATCCTGGCGTTGCTGGCGATCGGCCTGACGGCGGGAGCATTCGCGGGCCTGCTGGGCATCGGTGGCGGGGTGCTGATGGTGCCGGCCATGGTCCTGATCACGGGGTTCGACCAGCATGTCGCGCAGGGCACATCGCTCCTGGTGATCATTCCTGCGGCGGCGGTCGGTTCCTTCACGCACCACCGTCACGGGCGCCTGACCCTGCGCGACGCCGCCGCACTGGCAATCGGCGGGGTGCTCGGGGCGTTGCTCGGCAGCATGACCGCCCTCTCGCTCGACGAGGAGCTCCTGAGGCGGCTCTTCGCCATCCTCCTGCTGCTCATCGCCGCCCGCATGCTGATGACGCGGAGTCCCAAGGCCGAGCCGGCCGAACCCGCCAGACCGGCTGCCTGAGCGGGACCTACCCTTCGGGCTGCTTCTCTTTCAGCTGGCCGGGGGCATTCTCGCGCCCGTGGCCATTGCCCATGATCGCGCCGAGGCCGGGATGGACGTCGAGCTCGCGTGCGATCTGGCCCCAACCCATTCCTGGCTCGGTATCGGTGCCGTCGCGCATGGTGGCGATCTGTTCGACGTCGACCGTGGCCTGACTCGCCCATGCGAGCGTGCGTACGGCCCCGCCCACGCCGTAGCGGGAGGCAAGATCGGAGAGGACGGCCTCGTCGAATGGAATGTCGTTGGCGGTCATGCGCTCGCCAGCGTGCGCCAACGCCTCGGCGCTCGGCTGCTCGGCGTCATCGGCCTCGTCAGCGTCATCGGCCTCGTCAGCTTCATCGGCCTCTTGCGGCTCGTGGCTGGAGGCCGGCTGCGCGGCGATATCTCGACCCACCGGTGAGCGGTTGGCCATGACGCTGCCGGCAGCGACAAGGAGCAGGACAGCGGCGGCCAGGAGGGCAATTCGGTTCGTTCGATTCACGTCGGGACTCCGTGGGCGGTGCGGATAGCCAGCCGAGTGTACCTTGACGTGGCGCGTTCGAGAAGACGGACCATCGCATCCGGCGAGTAGTCTTGGAGCTCATGTCGAGCGAATCCGGTTCCCCCGCGCACCGCGTGCGCCCGCTGCTCCGCGTCCGCCAGGTCCGGGAGTTCACCGCCACACCTGTGGACGGGGATGCCCTGCAAGCCATCACCGATGCGGCCCGCTGGTCTGGATCCAGCCGCAACACCCAGCCGTGGCGCTTCGTGGTGATCCAGGACGCGAAGGTGCTGCGCGCTCTTGCCTCGGCCGGTCAGCCGCAGACCCGTGCACTGCAGACCGCCACGGCGGCAGTGGCCATTGCACTCGTCGACGAGAAGGGCAGCGCGGTCTCACACGCATTCGATGAGGGGCGGGCGGCCGAGCGGATGCTCATTGCGGCCTCGTTCCTGCACCTCGGCGCCGGCATCGCCTGGGTCACGTCCGCGGCTCGGCCGCTGGTTGCCGAACTGCTCGGTCTGCCCGAGGGCCGCTTCGTACGCACGATCATGGCCATCGGTCACCCCACCGCGGCAGCTCAAGCGCCGAAGTCCGCCCGGGGCCAGGCTCGGCTTCCGAGGTCAGCAACGGTCTTCGCAGAGCGCTACGGCGGAGATTAGGGCGCGCGCTCCCAGGTCCCGGCCTCGAGGTCCGTCGCCCGGGCGCCGTCCATGCAGGGATCGACGACCATCACGAAACGCAGGTCCTCCTCGTCATCTCCGTGCGCGTGATAGGTGCCGCGTGCGGCCGGACAGGCGGGGTCGTCATCGAGAACCACGGTCCAGCCCGAGCTCTCGAAGACGCCTGACCAGCGTTCGCCGATCACGTACGTCTCTCCGGTGAGCGTCATCGTCTCAGTCGGCTCACCCGCGGTGGCCGTTCGCTCGTACGACCCAACCTCCCAGTGCCGGCCCGTCCCCTCCGCCAGCTGAAGTCCCCACCATCGGCCGCCCGCTCCACCCACGACCGCAATGACCGCCAGGACGAGCGCTCCGGCAACCACACGACGGGAGGGTTTGGCGACCGCGACGCTCCCGATCACCATGGCCCCACCGAGCCCGAACGCCATCGGGAGCACCCACCAGGGACTCAGGCTGACCGATGAGGCGTGACCCGACTGATCCACCGGCCATGCCGATGCGCCGATCAGCCCCACGGCGAGGACGGAAGATAGAAGCATCCACGTCGAGATTGAGCGCAGTCCGAGCACACCGGCCACGGCGAGCAGGGCCGCCAGCAGGGCGCCGACGGCGGCCGCCGCTGTCACCGGAATCGCGGCGCCGCGCCAGGCGCTCAAGAAGATCTGGACGAGGCGGTATCCCTCCCCACGCACCTCGCGTTCCTGGACCATCCAGCCCTGCACGAACGAGAGAGCGAAGATCGCCATGCCCGCACCGGCGACCAGCCACAGCCACCCAGTCCGGTTCACGCGCTGCCACCGCTCGCTGACCGCGTGATGTACCCCGTGATGTCGACCGTGCAACGCATGTCCGGAGTGTAGGGACCGTTCAGGTTGGCCGCATGCCCAAGGCTAGCGGGAGAAGGACCCGCTCGACGGACTCTCGCTGGCGATCACGGCGACCGCTGCCACCACGGCGATGGCGAGGATGCCAAGCCCGATCCAGCTCATCGACAGGTTGACCATCGACGCGATCGCCAGGTACGAACCGATCGACACGACGCAAACGGAAAGGATGGCGGCTGCACGCATGGGTGGATCTCCTGCAGTTCGAATTTCGCCCATCGTCGGTCCCGCGGTCAGGCGCGCACATCGTCTGATTGCGGCGCTCCGCCTACGCCATTACGTCCGAGGCCGTCGGCGAGGCGTTCCACCACCAGCGCGGTCGCGGCCGTGATGCGCGCCAGCGTCTCGTAATCGAGCGTGTCGGGGGTATCGGTCGGTCGGTGGTAGTTCGGGTTGCGGAAGTTGGCGCTGTTCGAGACCTGGATCGCCGGCAGCCCGGCGCGCCAGAAGTTGACGTGGTCACTGCGCGAGAAGTGCCGGGCCGCAGGAACCGCGAGCAGTGCCGGACCGATGAGCGGGAGATCGAGGGGATCGCGCAGCAGGAGGACACGCTCTGGACCGACGGTCGCTGACAGGCAACGCGCCCATTCGCGAACCAGCGGCAGGGACGAGCGACGATAGATCGCGAGCACCGTGTCGCCGGCGTTCTGGCGAGCCTCGAGACGAGCGACCTGCCCGGGGTAGAGCCGGTCGATGCCGGGCGGCACGGATTGCGTCCCCGGACGAGGGTCCATGAAGCCGATCGGGTCGAAGACGATCGCCCCGCGCACGCGGTACCGCGATCGGAGCCAGCGGACAAGATATCGGGAGCCGATGAGGCCGATCTCCTCGAAGTCGGGCGCGGCCAGGATCACCGTTCGCCGAAATCGACGTCCCGCCAGCTGCACGGCGAGCTCGAGCAGGGCCGCGAGACCGGCACCGTTGTCATCGGCCCCGGGTGCCCCCCGCACCGTGTCGTGGTGCGCGACGATCACGATCGCCTCCTCCGTTTGGCCTTCGCCGATCGCGACCAGGTTCATGCCATCCAGGCGTGGATACGTGTGCGCGGCGTGACCCAGGCGCGCCTTGATATTTCGGAGGCGAAGGTGCTGCCGGCCCACCTGCCAGCCCGAAGCGCGCCAGGCATCGGCGAGAAGCGCATCGGTCCGTTCCATGGCCGGAATGGCATTGATGCGATTGCGCGGTCCGGGCAGGGACGTGACCAGCTGACGAAGACGCGCCGGGTCAATTCGAGCCACCCACGCATCCGCCGCGCGACGCAACGACGCATCGGGCTGCTCGTAGTGCGGTTCGACAGTGCCGGGCAGGGTTGCCTTCATCCGCCGAGGGTAGCTGGCAGCGATGCCGACCGCTTCGTGCCCGCCGCGGCGAGGTGACCGTTGAGCGAGCACAATGTCCCGATGTCAGACCCGAGTCATTCCACCACCCGCGTCTCCCAGCGCACCGCCAGCTTCACCGAATCGGTGATCCGCGAGATGACGCGTCATGCCAGCCTCCACCAGGCGGTGAATCTCGCCCAGGGCTTCCCGGACTTCTCGTGTCCTCCGGAGCTCAAGGAGGCGGCCAGGGCGGCGATCGATCGGGACATCAACCAATACGCGATCACCTGGGGCGCACGGGATTTCCGCGAGGCGATTGCGGCCAAGACGAGCCGTTTCCATCCGTCGTGGACCGTTGATCCGGAGACGGACATCACCGTGACCTGCGGCGCGACCGAGGGGATGATCGCTGCCATGCTGGCGCTCATCGATCCGGGCGAGGAGGCGATCGTCTTCGAGCCGTTCTACGAGAACTACGGGCCCGATGCGATCCTCTCAGGCGCAACCCCCCGTTATGTCGCGCTGCACGAGCCGGACTGGCACATCGATGCCGATGAGCTGCGCGCGGCCTTCGGGCCCCGCACCCGCGCGATCATCGTCAACAGCCCGCACAACCCGACCGGCAAGGTGTTCTCGCGCACGGAGCTCGAGCTGATCGCCGGGCTGGCACAGGAGCACGACGCGCTGGTCCTGACCGATGACATCTACGAGCACATGGTCTACGCCGGCGAGCACATTCCGATGGCGACGCTGCCCGGCATGGCGGAGCGCACCGTGGCAATCAATTCGCTGTCCAAGACGTATGCAGTCACCGGTTGGCGGGTCGGGTGGGTGATCGCCCCCGCGCCGCTGACATCGGCGATTCGAAAGGTGCATGACTTCCTTACGGTGGGAGCGGCCGCTCCGCTCCAGGCCGCGGGTGCCGTGGCGCTCACGCTGCCCGATGCCTACTACACCACCCTCGCCGCCGACTGTCGGCGGCGTCGCGACCTGCTGGTTCCCGCGCTCGAAGCCGCCGGCCTGCGCCCTTCGATCCCCGACGGGGCGTACTACGTGATGGCCGACATCAGCGATATGACCGATGACAACGACGTGACGTTCGCGCGTCGCCTGACGGTTGACCCCGGAGTGGCTTCGGTCCCGGGTTCCTCGTTCTACTCCCGACCGGAGCTCGGGCGAACAAAGGTGCGATTCGCGTTTCCAAAGCGCGACGAGACCCTTCTGGAGGCAGCACGCCGACTCCTCAGCCTTGCCTCACCCGCCAAGGACGACTCGATTCCCATGGCCCGCTAGAAGCCACCGAGGTCGCGGCCACGTTCGAGACCGCTATCGTATCTCGGCGCAGCCAGGGAGACGTTTCAGGCGATCGAGGATCTCAATGGCGGAGGCGTCGGCATCACCCGCCGCGGTGTCGACCACCATATCGGCGACCGACGCATAGAGCGGATCCCGTTTGGCGATCGCGTTCCGGATCCATGATCCTCCACCCGCGTCAAGCCACGGCCGGTGCTCGGCCTCCGTGGCACGAGACTCAAGCACGGCCGCATCGGCCCGCAGCCACACGACCACCCCGCTCCGCCTCAGCAGCCCTCGATCAGAAGCATCCAGGATTGTACCGGCAGGCACTCCGACCACGGCCGGAGCCGGGATGGTGACGCCCAAGGCGAGAGCGCCGGCCTCCGCCTCGCGCATGCGCGCCTCGCCCTGGTCCGCCAAGATCTGACGAGCCGTCGCGCCGTGAGATCGGCGCACGAGCTCGTCGTTGTCGACATAGGGCCACCCGGTGCCCGCGGCCAACAGCCGCCCGATGGTCGACTTTCCGCTCCCCATCATCCCGATGAGCAGCACGCGGCATGGTCCCTCGACGGTCATCCGCCGGGCGGCCCGCTCGCGTCGATCTCATGCGACATTCGCTCAGTCTACGGAGCCAGGCGCGAGCGTGGGGCACGGGCCATGCACTGAGCTCCGGCAATCCATCACATCGCAACGAGGCATGACACCCGTGGAAACCGTCCAGAACATGGGAGACGCCGTTCTCCTGTCCGTCACCCAGGCACTGCAGAACTTCCTGGGATTCCTCCCTCAGCTCATCGGCGCGATCGTTATTCTCGTCCTGGGCTGGATCATCGCTGGTCTGCTGGCCACGTTGGTCGAGAAGGTCCTGAAGACCGTCGGATTCGAGCGGGCCGCGGAATCGACCGGCATCGCCGGGTTCGTCAAGCAGGCGGGGTCGGATTGGACCGTCAGCAAGGTCGTGGCGGAGATCGTCAAGTGGTTCATCCGCCTGATCGCCCTCCAGGCTGCGGCATCCATCCTCGGCATGACGCAGGTCAGCGCAATCATCAACAGCATCCTGCTGTGGCTGCCGAACCTGATCGTGGCGCTCGCCATCATCGTGCTCGGCGCCTTCCTCGCGAACTTCGTGGCCAAGATCGTGCGCGGCACGGTCGGCAAGATGGGGTTCGATAACCCTGACCTGATCGCCAATATTGCCAAGTTCGCGATCATCGGCTTCGCGGTCATCGCCGCCGTCGATCAGCTCGGCATTGCCGAGACCGTGGTGAACACCCTGTTGATCGGCGTGGTCGCATCAGTGGCGGCCGCGTTCGCCTTGGCGTTTGGCCTCGGCGGGCAGCGCGTGGCGGGACAGATCACCCAGAGCTGGTACGAGAAGGGCCAGGAAGCTGGTCAGAAGGTCAGCGAGTACGCCCAGTCTCAGTCGGAGACCAATCCGACCTCGGCAAAGAGCCCCGACTCTGCGGCAAAGCCGCCGACGACGCCGCAGGCGGATCCACCGCTCACGGGAGAGGCCGGAGCTCCCACCGGCGGCTGACGACCGGGATCCCGAATCAGGAGAGGCCGCGCATCGAGCGCGGCCTCTCGGCATCCGCCTTGCGTAGTCGTCCTTGTCACACTCTGAAGGAGAACCTCATGGGAAAGATCATCCTCGGCGTCATCATCGGCATCGTGCTGGTCATCTGGCTCCTCGCTTCCTGCGTCGGCGCAATCTTCTAGGAGCCACGCCGGGTTACCATCACACGCCCGAAAACCCGGCTCGAGACCGACGCGCCGTGGCACACCAATCGCCGTGGCACACCGATCTGGGTGAGGGAGGGGCGATTTCGGGGTCCTCGGCCTGGTCGGCTCGGTGCTGACGTCTCGCGCGGTGAGCCTCCAGACCTAGAGCGGCGCGTCCATCGCGCGAGCGATCCGCAGGAAGTCGTCCTCCCCGATCTCGAACATGCCCCGCCGGAAGACGAATCCCCATCGGGCCTTGTCCCGGATGAACGTCAAATCGGCAATGAGTCGCCTGACGGGTGCCTCCTTCGTCTGAATTGGCTCCACTCGCCGGCGCCATGGATGAAAGTCTGGAGCCATCTCTGCCTGGTGTGGCACATCATCCGTTACGCGCGCGATGGCGGTGAACGCCTGGAGCGCCTCGCCGTCCGGGTACGTGGTGCGCGGCGAGTAGAACGCGATGAGGTCACCCTTCTTCAACCGGCGCAGCGCGTGCGGTCGGCCGTGATTGGCTTGCGTGAAGCCGCCCTGCATTCCAAGCTGCACGTGATCGCGGGACACGGTGTTGATCCAGTAGGCCATCAGTTCCAGCCGATGCTACCGCTTCCGGCAAGCCTGGCGTCATACTGCGGCCACGGCGTCGCACACGGTGAACCAAGGCGCGGCGGTGTGGGGTCACTCTCACGCCGAGCTCCTCGAGCGCGCTCGACAAGCTGAACCCTGACGAGACCCAGACTGGATGCGGGAATTGGCACAAACGGTCGTTCCCCCTTCCGGGCACGCTTCGAATCCCGGCCGCCGGGGCCAAGTGGGCTGGCCATCTCTAGCGCAAGACGACGGCGTCATCGCAATGCCGACCGTTCGACTCAGTGGGCTGTCCAGCCCCCGTCCACGCGCAGCACCGTTCCGGTGACGAGCCCCGCGGCCGGCGAGGCGAGATACAGCACTGCCGCGGCAACGTCCGTCGTGCTGCCGAAGCGCCCGACGGGGATCTGGGCCAGCACATCAGCCGCAAAGGCCGGATCATCGAGGCGTTCCGCGGTGCCCGGCGTGCGGACAAAGGTCGGAGCGATGGCGTTGACCGTCACGCCGTACTGACCCCATTCCAGCGCCAGGACCCGCGTCAACATGTTCACGCCGCCCTTGCTCGCTGAGTAGATCGCGTGGCGGCGAATCCCCACCAGTCCGGCCTGGGAGCTGAGATTGATAACCCGGCCGTGGCCACGCTCGACCATCGATCGCGCGACGGCCTGCGTAAGGAAGAACAGGCCCTTGAGGTTAACGTCCATCATCTCGTCCCAGTCGGCCTCGGTGATGTCGAGCGCGTCGTGGTTCGCGCCCAACCCCGCATTGTTCACGAGAATGTCGATCTTGCCCTCATCCGCGAGCACCCGCGCCACGCCGCGCTGGATCGACCCGTGGTCGGTGACGTCGAGCTCGATCGCCATCGCGCGACCGTCCCCGTCCGCCACTTGCGCGACCAGGTCCGTCGCGTCATCGATCGACCGTACGCCGGCCGCCACCATGGCACCGGCCCGCGCCAAGGCAAGGACGAGGTCGTGTCCGATCCCGCGCGACGCTCCGCTCACGATGGCGACCTGCCCTGCCAGGCTGAAATTCGGCTGCTCCATGTCCACTGATCCTACCCTTCGCCGCGCCGGAGTGGTCTTCGATCAGGTGCATTCCGATCCTCCCCTTGCCGTGGACCGCGGGTGGGAAATCGCTGCGAGGGTCTAGCCTTGCGACAAGATCAGGAGTACAAGTGGGTGGTACCGGCGACGTCTGATCACGCCGGCAAGTGCAGCAAGGAGGCGCCCCACCCATGCCCAAGTTCATGGATGTCCACCACGGGATGCACGGCATCACTCCCGAGGCATTGAAGGAAGCTCACCAGGCCGACGTCGACATCCAGGGCGACGAGGACGTCGACTTCCAGAAGGCCTGGGGCGACCCCGAGTCGGGGATGGTGTGGTGCGTATCAGAGGCGCCCAGCGCGGAGGCGGTGAAGCGCATCCACGAACGCGCGGGGCATCCGGCGACAGAGGTCTACCCGGTTCCCGTCGAGGTGTGAGGAGCGGATCGTGCCGGCACGCGTGGAATATTCACCCGGCTGACGCGGCGCTACGGCTCGATGTTGTGGTTCAAGCGAAAGACGTTGTCAGGGTCCCAGCGCCGCTTCAGGTCGCGCAGGCGAGCGAGCTTCGCTGAACCATATGCCCCCAACGCCACAGCGGCCGCGTCGGCATCCCCCGGGCCGGACCCTGTGAAATTCACGTACTCACCGACGCCCGCGCTCGGTCGCAGCGCGTCGTAGGCGCCGCGCGCCCACGCGCGACCGTCATCGTCGCCATCCGCAGACTCCCAGATGCCGTAGAGATTGACCCAGTACACAGCGCTGCGATTCGGGAAGGCGGTCGTTTCCTCCGGGATGCGCGCGACGGCCCCGCCCATATGATGGATGTCCACGCCCGTCGAACGGGGCGCCATGCCGTCGGCCGCGCGGACCAGAGCGTCGATCGCGCCATCGTCGAGCGTCTCGAGAGACAGGTTCTTCCAGTAGGCACGGACGCCCTTCGGGAAGAGCTCGTCCGCGGCGGACTGCCAGCTCACCCATGGGGTCGGTTCAACAACCTCGACGTCGGCCGCGGCGGCGGCACGCAGGGGCGAAACGAGGCCCTCAGCCCGTGCGGCATCGTTGCCGGCCCATGCGAAGCCGATGATCATCACCACCTCGCTGCCCAACTCCCAGCCGGCGGGTGGAACGAGAAAGCTCACGATCGACGACATCTCGTCGGGCAGGTCCGCGGTCCAGTCGCGGAAGGCCCGCAGCGCATCGGTCCATTTCGGTCGGAAGTAGATCAGGTTGCCGGCATACACCAATGGACCCAGGGGGTACGCCAGGAATTCGAGCGAGGTGACGACACCGAAGTTGCCTCCCCCACCGCGCAGCCCCCAGAAGAGCTCGGGCTCTGCGTCCATGCTGGCGCGCACGACCGAGCCATCGGCCGTCACGAGCTCCGTGGCCACGAGGCTGTCGATGGTCAGGCCGTGTGTGCGCGTCAGCCACCCGACGCCGCCGCCCAGGGTCAGGCCGGCGATCCCGGTGGCAGAGATCACACCGATGGGCACAGCCAGGCCGCGCGCCTGGCTAGCGCGATCGACGTCGGCCAACGTGGCACCCGGCTCGGCCCGGACAATGCGTCGCTCGGGGTCCACGTCGACATTCCGCATCATCGCGTGGTCGATCACCAGCCCGCCCTCCACGGTGCCGTGGCCGGCGACGCTGTGGCCCCCGCCGCGGACGGCGACAGGCAGTTCGTGCGCGAGGGCGAAGGCAAGGGCAGCCACCACATCACCGGTGGCACGGGGACGGACGATCACGGCCGGCCGGCGGTCGTGCATCGCATTCCAGACCGTTCGCCCCTCTTCGTACCCATCGTCCACCGGCAGCAGCACCTCGCCGGAAATCTTCGCGCCGAGCTCCCGGGCTGCCTCCGTCACGTCGCCATCTCGCATCGTCCGTTTCCTCCGTCTCCGCCGCCAGTGGTCAACGCGTGGACCGGACCGCCTCGTGAATCTGGTTGGCATGGTCGAGCGAATGGCCGGCATAGATGCGCAGCCAGTCGTCCACGGAGTAGGCGCCCGATTCAGCATGCGTGCCGCGGCGATCCCACTCGGCCGACGTCAGCGATTCAAGCAGCTCCAGGCTGGCAGCCCTGACGGCCCGCAGGACCGCCAATGAGGATCCGATCGGGCGATCGTAGTGCAGCCGACGCGCGAATTCCGGCTCGTCGTATGCCTGGATGATGGCTTCGTCCTCCGCGATCAGCTTGCGCAGGCGGACGTACGCCGTGGCCTCGCTATCGGCCAGGTGATGCACCACCTGTCGCGGTGTCCAGCCGCCCTCGGGACCGATACGGTCGAGCTCGTCATCGGTCAGTCCCACCACCACTTGCTCGACGGCGGCATAGCCCTCGCGGAATCGGGAGATGAGCGCGTCACGTTTCATGGGGGGATGGTAGACCGGCTCGGCGCCTCAGCGCATGGCGTTCGGGCGCCTCATCTTCGACATCGTTGACAACCGTCGCGGGCGCGAGCGTACGCTGAACCTGCAATGCTGACGCCGTGCACGAACCACCGGAGCGGCGACCCTTCCGATTCGGCGTGGTGCTGGCCGGCGCCGGAGGCCAGCGTCATCGAGTGCTGGAGACGGCTCGGCGTGCCGAGGCCGCCGGGGTGCAGGTGCTGCTGGCCACCGATCATCTCGGCAGCTGGGCTGCCCTCCCGCGATTGCAGGCGGCCGCCGAGGCCACGCGTCTCCGCGTGGGCACGCTCGTCCTGAACAACGACCTGCGCCATCCACCCGTCCTGGCGCAGGAGCTCGCCACCATCGATGCCATGACGGACGGACGCCTCGAGATCGGCATCGGGGCAGGCTGGAACCGCCCCGAGTACGAGGCCGCCGGACTGCGGTTCGACCGACCGGGGGATCGCCTGCGACGCATGCAGGCATCCCTGCGCATGATTCGGCAGGCGCTGAGCGAGGGCCGGATCGATCACGAGGCGGATGACGCCTATCCCGCCATCCACGAGGATGGCCTGCCGACCTCGGTCCAGCGCCCGCATCCGCCGTTTCTCGTCGGCGGCGGTGGCCCCAGGCTCCTCGCCTTCGCGGCACGGGAGGCGAACATCATCGGGATCGACCCGCGTTCGCTGCCGGGTGGTGGAGCGGATCCGGCGGACATCACCGGCGCCGCAGTCGATCGCAAGATCGGGTGGATCCGCGAGGCCGCCGCGGAGCGATGGGCGCAGCTCGAGATCAACATCGCGCTATGGGAGATCGATCCCGAATTTCATCGGCGCAACGGGCCTCCCCCACCTCGCGCCCGCGGCATCAGCGAGGAGGAGCTGCCGCTCAGCCCGCACTATCTCGTCGGCGACACTGAGGAGATGGCCGACACCCTGCTCGCCCGACGAGAGCGCTGGGGCATCAGCTACGTCACGCTGCCCGCCACAGCACTGGAGACCCTCGCGCCGATCATCGGTCGCCTCGCCGGCTAAGACCGTGGAGCGTCAGGCCGTCGCTCGAATCCGTTCGAGGCCGTCGAGGATCAGGTCGAGCCCGAACACGAACTCGCCCTCGGACTGCACGCGTATATACGTATATACGCCATGCCCCTCGCCACCCCTTGACCCGGGAGCGCACGATACCGATGAATGGCGATGCGCAGCATCGCCGCGTCCGCACCCGAGGAGACGACGACATGGGCGACAAGGGACCCGGCTCGAAGAGCAAGGACAAGAAGTCGAAGAAGAAGGGTGCCAAGTCTGAAGACAAGAAGTAATAGGGCCGCCTCGATCACCCGCACCTTCACGATGTGAGGGGAGCGCGGCGCCACTCCACGCCGCAGACACTGACTGCGCTACGTTTTACCGAATCCCGGTGTCGTAGGAGAGCGTCAGCGACGCCGTCTTGCCACGCAGCACGTCGGCCGCGGCCGGCTCGGGGATGCCGAAGAACCCGGAGACCTCGGAACCCGTGACGATGTACGTTCCGACCGGCAGCTCGAACCGAGCGAAGCCGTTCTCGTCGCTGGTCGCCTCGGCCACAGCGATGTCCGTCCCGTCGCCGGAATTCACCACCAGCTGAGCACCGGCGACCGGTCGTGGGTCACAGGCCGGGTCCGGCTCCGGGGTCTCGACCGGGCACACCGGTCCTGCGAGCACGGTGACTTCGAGGGTGCCGACCTCCGCGGACATCGACGGTACAGGCGCGGTGCACGCGACGGCGCTGAGGATGATCAGGATGACGGCGGCGACGCGCATGCGCACGAGACGCTAGCTTCGCAGCCCGGGTTCCGGGCAGGTCGGACTCCCCGATCAATATTTGGGCAACTGATTGATCGCACGACACCGGCGAGCTCCGACGGAACATCCGTGGAGGGACGGACGCCGTCACCTATTCGCGGGTCCGTAGAGTGCGCGGATCGGCGTCGCGGTAGTGGGGTCATCACGTACGCTAGGCGACCTGTCTCGGTGCGGGCTCCCGCGTGGTTTCCGGCAGGAGGGTTGTATCTCATGAACGTTCGACGAATCATTCGCAGCGCGCCAGCGGTCAGTTTGAGCGCGGTGCTGCTCCTGAGCGCCTGCGGCGGAGCTGCCGCCCCCTCCACCAGCGATGGCGATGACGTCCCGAAGGTGTTCGGCGCGTTCGCGACCCAGATCGAAGAGCCATGGGACGGAGTCATCCATACCGCGCTCGAGGCGGAGGCCGATGAGGGCCGCATCGAGTACACCTTCGCCGATGACATCGGCTACGCCGGGGACATGGAGCGCGTATTGCGCGAGACGGCCGAGGCTGATCAGCCCGACATCATCTTTGGTGATGCATTCGGCAACGAGGAAGCGGTGCGTGCCGTGGCTATCGACTACCCGGACATTGCCTTTGTCTTTGGCTCCGGCGGCGGTCCTGCAGAGCCGAATTTCAGCGTCTTTGATAACTGGATTCACGAGCCGGCATACCTCGCCGGGATGCTCGCGGGCGGCGTGACCGAGTCGGACGTCGTCGGCGTGGTGGGCGGATATCCGGTGCCGGAGGTCAACCGCATCGTCAACGCATTCATCGCGGGCGCACAGGAAACGAACCCCGAGGTCGAAGTCAAGGTCACCTTCCTCAACAGCTGGTTCGACCCTGCTGCCGCCAAGGAGGCGGCCCTCGCGCAGGTCGGTGCTGACGCGGACGTCCTCTACGCCGAGCGCTTCGGCGTGATCGAGGCGGCGCAGGAAAACGATCTCGTCGCCATCGGCAACATGAGCGACCAGCAAGAGCTTGCTCCCGAGCACGTGGCCACCAGCGTCACCTGGAACATGCGGCCCACCGCGGCATACGTCATCGACCAGGTGGTGGCAGGCTCGTACACGGCGCAGGATCTCAAGGACTTCTCGATGGTGGGCAAGGGCGGCGCAGTCC
The DNA here is from genome assembly GCA_038233215.1 of Candidatus Limnocylindria bacterium. Taxonomy (GTDB): domain Bacteria; phylum Chloroflexota; class Limnocylindria; order QHBO01; family QHBO01; genus JACDBZ01. Next base: position 8,435 of record JBBSML010000006.1, on the reverse strand, counting down.
TGGCTCCGATCAATACCGACGTCGCGACGGGCATCCCGGATGACCTCGCCGCGCTCGTCGCCGAGCGGGAAGCCGAGATCAAGGCCGGGACGTTCCGCGTCGACATCAACGAGGGAACGCCCCCGGGCTCGACCATCCCGGACGCGTAGCCGTCCGCGCGGTGACAGACAGCGCGCCGGCCCTGGCACTCCGCGGCATCACCAAGCGGTTCGGGGACCTCATCGCCAACGATGACATCGATCTCGATGTGCAGCGCGGCGAGGTTCACGCGCTGCTCGGGGAGAACGGGGCCGGCAAGACCACGGTGATGCGCATCGCGTACGGGCTGACGAATGCCGATGCGGGCGAAATCCGGGTCGGTGGCCAACAACTTACGGTCCGCTCACCGCGCGATGCCATCGAGGCCGGCATCGGAATGGTGACCCAGCATTTCGCCCTCGTGGGGCCAATGTCGGTCGCGGAAAACCTGGCGCTCGGCCGCTCGCGCACGCTCCGCCTGGACCTGGCCAAGGCGCGACGCCACGCGGTGAACGCCTCCGAGCGCTTCGGCATCAGGATAGATCCGGCCCTGCGCGTGGCGGACCTTTCAGTCGGTCAGCAGCAGCGCGTCGAGATCCTCAAGGCACTCTCGCGCGACTGCCGCATCCTCATCCTTGATGAGCCGACCGCGGTCCTCGTTCCGGCCGAGGTCGACGCGCTCTTCGCGACGCTGCGTTCGCTCGTCGCCGATGGCCTGGCGGTCGTGTTCATCAGTCACAAGCTCGCCGAAGTGCGCGCCATCAGCAATCGCGTCAGCGTCCTGCGCCGCGGAAAGCTGGTGGGCACACTACCGGGCTCCGCCGACGAGCGTGAGCTGGCCCGCCTGATGGTCGGCCGGCCGGACTTCGGCGTGGAGCGCGCGCCGGATGCGCGGGCCCCTTCCGGCGCGCCTGTGCTGTCCATCAGCGGCCTGCATGCCACCGGCGCGACCGGGCTTCCGGTCCTGACGGATGTTGCCCTCGAGGTTCGTGCCGGCGAGATCGTGGGCGTCGCCGGTGTCTCCGGAAACGGTCAGACGGAGCTCGCCGAGGTGCTTGCCGGCATGCGCCGGCCGACGCGCGGATCCGTGAGGGTCGCCGGCGAGGAGCTGGCGGGAGCGGGACCGCGGCGGTTGATGGAGGCCGGAGTCGGACGGATCCCGGAGGACCGCCACGCGAGCCTCATCGGCGATCTGTCGGTCGCCTACAACCTCGTGCTCGAGCGGCTTGATCACTTCCGCCGCGGCGGGCGTATCGACGAGCCCGCCATCCGGGCACACGCTGACGAGCTCATCGAGCGATTCGACATCCGCGCCCGCCGCGATGACCCGGTCGGATCGCTGTCGGGCGGCAACATCCAGAAGGTCCTCCTCGCCCGAGTGCTGTCCCGCAATCCCCGAGTCATCGTTATCTCCCAACCGACGCGCGGCCTGGATGTTGGATCCACCGAATACATCCGCTCGCAGCTCCTCGCGCGCCGTGGAGCGGGAGCCGCGATCCTCCTCTTCTCGGAAGATCTCGATGAGCTGCTCGCACTGGCCGATCGGCTCGTGGTCTGCTACGAAGGTCGCATCGTCGGCGAGATGCTCGTCGCAGACGCGGAACCCGAACGCCTCTCCATGCTGATGGCCGGCCGGGAAGCGGCCGCGTGACCCGGATCTCGCCCTGGTCAACGCCGGTGCTGGTGGCGACGGCCGTGCTGATCACCTTCCTCATCACCGCCGGCCCGATCATCGTCGCAGGCGCCAACCCCGTCGAGGCGTACATCGCTTTCGTCGTGTTGCCGCTGACCTCGCAGTTCACGCTGCTCGAGGTGCTGGTCACGTCCACCCCGATCCTCCTGACCGGCGCCGCGGTGGCGATCGCCTTCCGCGCCGGGTACTGGAACATTGGGGCGGAGGGTCAGCTGCTCACTGGCGCGATCGCCGCGGCCGGCATCGGTACGCTGGTGGGTGACCTGCCCCCGATGCTGGCGTTGCCACTCATGGTGGCCGGCGGCGCGCTGGCGGGGGCAGCATGGGCACTGGTGCCTGCCCTCTTGCGGGTGCGCTTTGGCATTGACGAAGTCGTGACCACCCTGCTGCTCAACCCGGTCGCGCTCCTCCTCGTCAACGGCCTCCTCCACGGTCCATGGCGGGACCCCGTTACCGGGTTTCCCGAGTCGCCGCGCATCGCCGCCGCCGCGGAATTTCCGACGCTCATTGAGCGCTCGCGCCTCCACCTCGGGTTCATCCTGGCGATCGTCGCCATCGGAGCAGTCTGGTACGTTCTGGCACGCACCCCCGCCGGGCTGCGGCTGCGCGCTGCCGGGCTGAGCCCGCACGGCGCCCGATTTGCGGGCATCAACGTCGGCGCCACGCTCCTGGGGGCAGCACTGGTGAGTGGGGCCATCGCCGGCATCGCCGGGGTCAGCGAGGTGGCAGGCATTCAGAATCGGCTGACCGGCGGACTCTCGCCTGGTTACGGCTACACCGGCATCGTGGTCGCCACGCTGGGCACACTCGCCATGCCGGGAGTGGCCATCGCCGCGGTCTTCCTTGGCGATCTCACCGTCGGCGCCAGCTCCGCCGCGCGGTCGCTCGGTATCCCCTCGCAGCTTGGGGCCGTGGTGCAGGGGGTCCTTCTGCTCACCACGGTGGCTCTTCTCGCCGTACGCCGTCACCGCACGCGGCCGGTGGACACGGCGGATATCGGTCCTACAGTTGGACGGGCCGCCGCCGAAGTCCCGCCCGCATGAACTTTCTCGTCGATCTGCTGGCGGCCACCCTGCGCAACGCGACCCCGCTCGTCTACGGCACCGTGGGCGAGACCTACAGCGAGCGCAGCGGCGTTCTCAACCTCGGCATCGAGGGAACGATGTATGCGGGAGCCTTCGCCGGGTTCGCCGCAGCGTGGGCCACGGGCTCCCCGCTGATCGGCCTGCTCGCGGCGATCATGGTCGGCATCCTGGCCGGCGCGGCCATGGCGCTCGTGACGGTGACCTTTGGCGCCAACCAGCACGTCTCCGGCATAGGGCTCACCATCGGTCTCATCGGCCTGAGCGAATTCGCGAACCGGCTCATTTTCCAGGGTGGCGAGCTCCAGCGAATCGAGCCGATGCCGACCATCAACCCGCTGGCGGGCCTCGGGAACCTCGGCCCCATCTTCGACCAGTACGGACTCACCTGGATCGCATTCCTGCTCGTCGTACCGGCGGCATGGTGGATTCTTCAGCGCTCGAGCTTCGGACTCGAGATTCGCGCCGTCGGAGAGAATCCGGAGGCGGCCGAGGCGGCCGGCGTCAGCGTCGCCCGCACCCGCTACCTGGCGCTCATGATCGGTGGCGCGCTCATGGCCATCGGCGGGGCGTTTTTCACCCTGGCGCTGCTGGGCAGCTTCACACTCGACATCATCGCCGGACGCGGCTGGGTATGCGTGGCCCTCGTCATCTTCGGCCGCTGGCGCATCGGGCGCGGCGTGATCGGCGCGCTCCTTTTCTCACTCATCTTCTCGCTGCAGTTCCGGCTGCGGATCCTCCCGGAGTTCGCCGGGCTTCCGTTCGAGGTACTGCTGGCACTTCCCTACCTCGTCATCGTTGGCGCGCTGGCACTCTCCGGCCGCAACGTCGCCTATCCCGGCGCCTACCTGAAGCCGTATCGCCGCACCTGAAGCAGCAAGGAGCACCCATGGAGATCCACGACCGCGACGTGGCCGGCCTGCAGCACGCGATCGAACAGGCGAAGATCGGCCGCTCGGAGGGCGGCGTCCCGATCGGCGGCGCGCTCATCGCCGACGACGGCACGTTGCTGGCGGTCGGTCACAACCGACGGGTTCAAGAGAACAGCGCCATCCGCCACGGCGAAACCGATGCGCTCGAGAATGGCGGCCGCCTGCCTGCCGAGGTCTATCGCCACTCCACCATGTACACCACGCTCTCGCCGTGCGATATGTGCACCGGCGCCATCCTGCTGTACGGGATCCCGCGCGTCGTGATGGGCGAGAACCGGACGTTCGTGGGCGGCGAGGATTACCTGCGAGCGCGCGGGGTGGAGGTTGTCAACCTTGACTCATCAGAGTGCGTGGAGCTCATGAACGAGTTCATCGCGGCCCATCCCGAGATCTGGAACGAGGACATCGGCGAGGAGTGATGGACCGCCGGATCGATCCGGCGGTCCATCGAACGCGTGAAGCAGCAGATCGCTGCGGCTGCCCTCAGTTGAAGAGGAACCCGTTCACAAAGTTGTAGCTGTCCTGGGTGTCGACTCGCCAGGAGTAATCGGCTCCATGGCAGGCGCCGCTGAGGCGGAACCTGTTTCGGTGATTCGGGCGGTCCCGTGTTCGTGAACAACACAAACAGATCGTCGCCGTGGTGTCGTTCGGCTTCCTGCGCCACGTGTTTCCGGGTTTCGTTCAGATCAAGATCGGCAACCAGGTCATCTGCTCCGAGCTCGTGGCGGAGGCGCTGGAGCGCGCCGGCTTCGACTGGGGCAAGGACACCGCTCTCGTCTCACCGGGCGACCTCGCCGAGAGGCTCGGGCTTCCCCGACACTAGTCTCTCGGCCGGACCTTCGCGGTTGCGTGCGCCTGAGCGATCACACACACAGCGTCAGGTGCGCCGCCGACACCGCGCGTATATACGTATATATGCCGCGCCGCAAACGAGACCACATCGCAGAAGGCCGTATATTCACGGTGATGCCCTTGATCCGAACGGTGATGCAATCGAGCGCCCTGGCCCTGCTCGCGATCGCCGTCGCCGCCACCCCTCTGTTCGCCCAGACCCTCGACCGGCGCGTCGTCGACGAAGCCGGAGTGATGAGCGATGGGCAGGTCGCCGAGGCAGAAGCTGACATCGGCACCCTCGAGGACGCCGAAAACGTCCAGCTGTGGGTGCTCTTCGTGGATTCCACCGGCGGCCAGCCGATCACCGAATTCGCGGATGCGGTCGCCGCCGAGAATGGGTTGGGCGGAAACGATGCGCTGCTCGCCGTCGCCGTCGACGACCGGCGCGATGCCATGTGGGTCGGTGACCTGCTCGACGAGGCGAGCGATGAGGAGATCGACCGCATCCTGGCCGATGACGTGGAGCCGCGACTCGCCGACGGGGACTGGGTCGCGGCAGGTCGATGAGGGCTAGGCCCGCGTCGCGCATCGGCCCGAGGTCCAGCGATGCAACGGTCGCTTCGAGCGCGGCGAGCCGATCGGGCTCGAGGGCCCCGTCGACCTTCCAGTAGGCCTCGTCATCAGGCTCGAGACCGATCTCGAGCCGAGCCAGGTTGAGGACCATTCGCCGCAGCTCGTCGAGCTGGCCGAACGCCCACCAGGTGTTACCGCGACCGAGCGCCGTGACGAGGTGGTCGACGTCGTGCCAAAACCCTTGGATGCGCTGCCGAACCTGCTCAGGGCCATCGTTCGACTCCGGTATTGGTCCCGGCCGCCCGGCTGCTCGCTCGGAGACGCCGGCCTTGTCGACCAGGACGCGGTGCGGTGCCTCGAACGAGAGAGCTGTCCGGAGCTGCGAGACACGCTGCCTACGCCGCTGGCCAGGCCGCGGCGGTCGCCCACGTTGCGGCCCACGAGCTCGGTGCCGCCGCCTATGCGATCAAGGCAGCCCGGGCGGCGTCCCCCGAATACGAGCGTGTCGACGCTGGGCGCCTGGAGTGCCAGTGGCAGCGCGCTCAGCTTCCCCACGGAATCCGAGAACTCGTGCTCGACGACCAGCGGCTGCGCAACGAGTTGTGCTGGTTCGTCTTCGACTGCTAAGCGGCTCGCGCGGCCACGGTCGGGGGTTGATCGGGCCTCGCTCAGGCTGGTCGTCCATCCAGCGCCCCGGGCTGACCCTTCCCGCGGCGCGTGTTCGACCGACGTCTCTGTGCGGTACGGCGTCGTGTCACGGAATATGACGAAAACGATATACCCGCTGACAGCGGCGCGGGCAGCGACGCGAGCCCACTCCGCCGCTAGAAGTCGATCTGGCCCTGCTCGCACTGCGCTCGCTCTTCGACCTGATGCGAAGCGGTACCCGCAGCAGTCGTAGTCACCGCAGCACGTCGATGGTGAACCCGACTTCGGCCACCCGCGCCTAGCGCGTGATAGCGTCTGACAGGCATGAACAGCACGAGCGGAGACGAATCACGCGAGGGCGTGCCGCTGACGAACCTGGACCAGGCCCTGTTCGACAGAGCGGGCGCGACGAAGCGGGACCTGGTGGAGTACCTCGACGGGGTCCGCGATCGGATCATCCCCGTGCTCGAGGACCGGCCACTGTCGGTCATCCGCGTCCATCGCGGCCAGCAAGCCTTCATGCAGAAGAACGTGCCGAAGTACACGCCGGACTGGGTGCGCACAGTGCGCATGTGGGCCGAGTCGTCGAAGCGGGACGTGTCGTACGCGCTGTGCAACGACCGGCGGACGCTGCTGTGGTTCGCCAACCAGCGCGCGATCGAGTATCACCCCGCCCTGGTGCGCGCCGATCGGCCTGATCGCATCACGCATCTCGTGCTCGACCTCGACCCACCCGACGCTGACGCCTTCGCGATGGCGGTTCGGGCCGCGCATGCGGTTCGGCAGGCCCTGGCCGATGTGGGCCTCACCGGGGCGGTGAAGACCAGCGGCGCCAAGGGACTGCACGTGTTCGTCCCGATCGACGACCAGGTGCCGCTCGAGGACTCAGCCGCCGCGACCCGAGCCATCGCCGCGCGGGCCGAACGACTCGATCCCGACATCGCAACGACCGCGTTCGTCAAAGCGGAGCGGGGCGGCAAGGTCTTCGTCGACTCCACGAGGGTCGGCGGCGCGACCGTGATCGCGGCGTACAGCCCACGCGTCCGACCGGGCGTCCCCGTCTCCTTCCCGATCGCCTGGGAGGACCTCGACGACATCGCCCCGGCCGATTTCACCGTCCACACCGCGCTCCGACGGCTCGGCGACCACGATCCGTGGCTCGAGCAGATGCCCGCCCCGCAGCAACTGCACCCGGATCTCATCGAGGAGGGACATGCCATCCCGGTCGCCCGCGTGCAAGCGATGCACGAGGGCAAGCGTCGCGCCCGCGCCGCTCGCGACGGGGGTATCGCCTAGCGACGTCAGTCGGGAGCGCAGTGTCCCAGCTGCGTGGCGACGGCGACGGCCGTATCGCCACGCAGGTGCGCGAATCTCGGAGACCGCGCTGCGAACGCGACCTGGGTCGCTGCCCGAGCTCTCGGGGTCAGGCGGTCGGCGGCCGGTAGGCCTTGGCGGCGGCATCGGCCTGCTTGACGATGGCCGCCTGCTCGTCGCGGTCGAAGATCTGGTGCGTCTCGACTCGGTCGATGGCTCCAGCGGCACCGACCGCTGCCGAGAGCGCCGCGGCGGCAACGCCGTCGGGGACGCTCGCGATGAGGAAGCCGTCATGCTTCCCCTGCATCCAGTAGAACGCCTCCTGCGTCCCGCCGAGCGACTCGACGAGCGCCTTTCCGGCGGCCGATCGGTCGCTCGGACGTTCGATCATCGACTTCGTGGCTGCGGCCGTGTACGAGAAGAATGTGATGAACCGGGGCATGGGAATCCTCCGTGTCGGCGCGTCTGGCGCCGGGCGCCCGGAGGGTCGGTCTCGCGTTTGGGTAGCCGGGGCGAGCCAATCGGGGATGGCCGCGCTGGAGGTAACCCGAAGCGTCCGTGCTCCCCTCCGTCACGGCGAGTATGCGCCTCCATTCAGCACCGAAGCAACGGATTCTCGTCGTCGGCGCAAGCGGGTACATCGGTGGCCGACCTTCTCGAGCCTTCGTCCCTCAGGGCTGGGCCAGCGGTACCGAGTCAGTCAGGTCAGCCTTCGCAGCCCCAGCCGTCGTTGACGGACCCATCGAACCGGTGAGGGTCAGGATTCGCGACGTCGTAGCGGACGCGGATCATGGAAATCCCCTGCGCATACATGTCCGGGCAATTGAGATCCGATGATCCGATTGGGATGCAGATGTCCGGATACGAGGGTTCGCAATTTGACGGGGGCGCGACGATCGGGGCGATCGGCGGCGGTGCGGCCACGACCGGGACCGGCGTTGGCTCGGGAGTCGGAGCCGGCGCCCACCGTCCGAGGGCGACAGCCTGCGCTTCAGCCTGCGCCGGAACGAACAGCGCATCGATGTACTTCACGTCCGGCCGATAAATGGCGACGGCTGCGTACCCAAGCCGGATGAGCTCGAGGTTGACGAGCAGCCAGTCGGAACCGTCATGGAGCCATACGTATCGGAGCGCGCGCCCGTACTGATCGGCCTCGGAGACGTCTTTCTCCAGCACCACCTGTTGCCCTTCAACAAGTGCGGCGTTGGCCGCGCTCGACTCCGGCCCGAGCCATTCCACGCCGCTGTGAACTTCCGGCGTATCCATGCCGATGTAGCGGACCCGAACCTCGACGCCGTCGACGAGCACGTCGATCGTGTCGCCGTCAACGATGTTGGTGAC
>JBBSML010000005.1:0-119467 GCA_038233215.1 Candidatus Limnocylindria bacterium | reverse complement strand
TTGATGCGTATCTCTGATGCTTTGATGCATGCGAACCACCATCAAGATCGAGGACGGGCTGTTGGCCGAGGCGAAGGCGCAGGCCGCCAGGTCCGGGCGTACCCTCGCCGCTGTCGTGGAGGACGCGCTGCGGAGCTCGTTGGCCAGGCGCGGCCCACCGCAGCAGCCTTCCGCGGCGAGGCTGCCAACGTTTGCGGGAGGGCCTACGCGTTCCGGCGTCGATCTTGATGACGGCGCGGCGCTCCTTGACCTGATGGAATCGAGTGGAACGTGATCCTCCCCGACGTTAACGTTCTCGTGTATGCCTTCCACGAGGGCGCGGCTGACCACCCCCGCTATCGGGATTGGCTGGAGGCTGCCGTAGGATCCGACGAACCGATCGGGCTCTCAGACCTCGTCCTGAGTGGCTTCGTCCGCATTGCGACCCATCCGCGGATCTTTGAGCTGCCCGCGCCGATCGGCCGCGCGCTGAAGTTCGCCGATGCCTTGCGATCACAACCCACCGCCACCGTCCTCGCGCCGGGACCACGCCATTGGCAAATCTTCGGACGGCTGTGTCGCGAGGCGGGCGCGAAGGGCAACCTCGTTGCGGACGCCTACCACGCCGCGCTGGCCATCGAGTCCGGCAGTGAGTGGATCACCACTGACCGCGACTTCAGCCGCTTCGCCGGCCTGCGTTGGCGCCATCCCCTCGCCGATACTTGACGTACCCCAATTCCAGACATGGAGGCCAAAATGTCCGACCCGGAAGAACGATTGCGCGAGCGCCCATCGGAGCGGTTCGCGGGCAGCGAGCACCTCTTCGACCTCGTCGGCGAGACGGAGAAGCTGCGCAACGAACCGGGCGGTACCAAGAAGCGCCATCGCCAGATCACGCTCTTTCGCGGAGGAGGCATGTCCCTCGTCCTGTTCGACTTCGACGCCGGTGGCGGGCTATCAGATCACGCAACAGACGGCTTCGTGACCGTCCACGTTCTCGACGGTGAGGCCCGGATGACGACGGCCGGCCACGAATATCCCATGTCGGCGGGTTCGTTGCTGGTGCTCACTCCCGGCGTCAAGCACGATATTGTCGCTGTGACACCCAGTCGGGTCCTGTTGAGCGTCCGACTCGACCCATCCGAGGACGAGCGCCCGTAACGTTGCAGTGAGTCAGCGATGCCGTGACTCGGAAACGTACGGAGCCTGGCGAAGCCAGTCGGATCCGGTGGCGAGCGTCACCATGGCGCTCGCGAGATCGCCGCGCGTGACCTGAAAGCCGTGCAGCTTCAGACCAATCTCCACGCGCCCGGTTGGCTCCCCGGCAACGACGCGCGGCGGCCGAACCATCGTCCAGTCGAGCTCACTGCGGCTGACGACCTCGAACTCCCGCTGCTTGGCCTCCACCACGTTCCGAGCCAGAAGCCGAACGAGGGCGGTGGTGATCCGGCCGCTGAGGGGCTTCGACTCCCCCGGGACATTCACTGCACCTCCCGCCAACCCGACGAAGCGACGGACGCCAGCGCTGTCCATGGCAGGCAGGATCAGTCGCACGGCAGTGGCGGGCGCATCGAGCTGGGCCTTGTCAGGACTGGAGCCGATGGCACTGATGACGGCATCCATGCCAGTCATCGCAGACGCGACCGCCCCGGCATCGGTCAGGTCGCCCTTGATGACCTTGAGCCGGTCCCGGACGTCGCCGAGCTTGTCCGGTGATCGCGCGAACGCGGTGACATTATGGCCGGCCGTGACTGCGACCTTCAGCACCGCTTCGCCGATGTCGCCGGTCGCGCCCAGAACGAGGAGCTTCATGCAGCTACGGTAACAGCCGGGCGGTCAGGGCACGCGCGAGGCTGGAAAGCGATACGGTGATTGAGGCTGCCAGCATGGCGAGCCCGATAACGGCCAACGGCGCAATATCAAGCGTCAATCCTGCCCAGGCGAGCCCGACCCCGACATTCCAGGCCCCGACGCGGAGACGTGCAGCGACGGCCAGCATCCGCCGCTGTCGGGCGTGCAGCTCAGGGCCGCCGGGCGTGACCGATGGCACAAGGTGCGTCCATGAACCGACCAGCTCCTGGAGCATCCAGCCGGCCACCATCGGCACCGCCAGGAGGCCTATCGACCAGCCAGCGAGCGGGCGACCTCCCGCCATCTCAAGAAGTGCTGCCACCACCGCGGCCGCGAACCAGGCCGGCCCGGCGAGGAGATGTCCGATCGACACCGCCCGCCAGTCGTGCTCGGTCGTGAACGGGCCCCGGCGGCGGTAACAGTCGACCACATAGCCGATCTGGCCCGCCGCGCCCACCAAGGTCAGGCCCATCCCGACGAGGAGTATGGAGCGCAGGTCGAGTGCAAAGCCGATGGCGACGACGATTGGCCCAATCGCGATGCCGATGGTCCCCGCGACCAGCGAGCGGCCAGCGCGTATTCGCGCACCGAGCACGGTCGGAGCGAGGTACACGAGCGTCGCGAAGATGGTGAGCGAGACGCCCCCGAACAACGTCAGCCACGCGTGCGCCGGCCGCAGGAGCGCCCAGTTTGTCGTGACCGCGGAGACACCGGTCGCCCCAAGACCTCCCAGCACGACGCCGGTGGCAAGCTCGACCAGGGCCGTGCCATACGCGCCGGCGACAACCGGGTGACGGCGAGCGAGCGGCTCGCGCAGCGGCGCGAATGTGTGCCATCCCAGCGCGGCCAGTCCCACGACCACGAGCCCCGTGCCGAACGCCACCCAGGGCGGCCCGAGGAAGCTCACACCGAGGACCACGCCGCTGCTTCCGACCGCCAGGGCGGCCAACGACGCCAGTCGCTGTCGCGCAGGGCTGGCGCGCGTCCCGGCCAGGGTGATCGCAAAGTGCGGCATGAAGGCGCCGATAGCGACGGTCGCCGCGCCCGCCAGCGCGAGATGCAGGGCCGCCCATGAGCTACCCCCGCCGATGAGCGCCACGGCCGCCGACACTGCAGCCGCAAGGAGGAACAGGCCCGACATGCCAAGACCGAGCGCCAGCACGTGGCGCTCGGTCAGTCGCGGTCGGGATTCGGTGTCGGCCGCCCGGCGGCCGCCCGGCGGCATGGGTCCGATATCGATCAATGCCCGCCGTCCATCGGCTCGCCGCCGTCACCGGCCTGAAAGAGACCGAGCGCGCCCTTGCCGACGAAGTTGAAGGCGTGAGTTACGATCGGGTAGAGGCCCGCTTCGTCGAAGCGCATCTCGACGATGGCACCTTGCGCCGGCGAGAGATCCACCGCCTGCGCGCCCCAGTTGCCCTCGTTGCCCTCCTCGAGCACAACGCCCTCCTTGATGACCGAGTGGAAGATCGTGCCGACCACGTGGAAGCTCGAATCGATGTTCGGACCGGCGTTCAGGATGAAGACGCGGACCGTCTCGCCCACGGGAACTTCGATCGGGTGATCGGCGTACTGGTTCGCGACACCATTGAAGACGACGAAGTCGGGAGCGGGGGCGCCGGCTGAGGCCTTGGCAAGGTCAATAGTCGCGCCCTGCTGGCCCAGGTACCACTCGCTCTGCACGAACGCGAACTCGTGATCGACCGGCGGGAGCCCTTCCTCAGGTTCAACGATGATCATGCCGAACATGCCGTTGGCGATGTGCATGAGGGCCGGGCTGGTTCCGCAGTGGTACATGAACACACCGGCGTACTTGGCCTCGAACTCGTAGACGAGCTCCTCGCCCGGGTTGATGGATCGCATCTCATCATTCCAGGCGACCATGCTCGCATGGAAATCGATCGAATGCGGCAACTGGTTGGTGTCAGGATTCTTGAGCGTGATGCGGACGGTGTCGCCCACCTTGACGCGCAGGACCGGACCCGGAACATCGCCACCGAACGTCCAGACCATCTGCTCGTAACCCGCGCCAACCGTCATCGGCATCTCGCTCATGACCAACTCGATGTCATGCACTTCGCCCTCGGCGCGCTCGGGAGCGGCAGCATCGCGAAGCACGAACTCTGCCGCTTCTGGATTCGGCTCGACAGGAGCGGCCGCGCCGCTGTCGTTCCCGTGGTTGGATGCGGGGGCATCGCCACCCGTTGCGGATGGTGCGCCGGCGGCTGCCACGCCATTCATCAGCAGTGACCCGACCACGATCAGGCTGATGAAGAAAGCGGTGCCGCCTCCCACGATGCCTGTGTACCAGAACGCTCGTTGCATGATCTCTCTTCTTGAAATGGGTTACGTGTCCACCTCAGTTGTATGGGATACGTCCGTCCCGGGCACGTGCCGAAGGGCCCTCGCCGCACGTGCCGACCGGACCCAACCGGCACGCCGCGCGCCCAGATGCGTCACCCGCTAGCCTTGAAGCCAATGAAGCCGCCCGACTCACCAGCCGCGACCGAACCGCACTCGGCGTATCGCAGGCTGGTCCTGCCGCCGCTGCTCGAGGCGATCGACGCATGGCAGGCACAGCCCACGGCCGAGCGCCGTCAGGAGCTGGGCCATGTCCTCCAGAGCGTCGCACGGCAGATGGGGCTCGGCGTGGGACGCCTGCGGGTCAACGCACCGCCACTGGCGGATCTCGATCTCGACCTCAACGATGGAACGACCGGCGCGGAGTTCGCGCTGCGGGTGTCCGGTACCTCGCAGCCGATCGGTCTGGCGCGCATCAGCGGGGACCACGAGCAGGCGGCCGCGATGGCTCACGCGCTGGAACGCGGTTTTCTGGCTGCCCGCGTCCGTGCCCAGGCCGAGCGCGCGACGAGTCAGCTCATGGCGCTCGACCAGGCGGTGCGCGGCATCAGCGGCGTGCTGGATGTCGATCGGGTCCTTGCGTTGATCACCGATCGCGTGCGCGACCTCGTGAATGCCCAGTACGCGGCTCTCGGCATCGTGAGCAGCGACGGCACCATCGAGCGCTTCATCACCAGCGGGATCAGCGACGAGGACCGAGCGCGGATCGGTGACCTGCCACACGGACGCGGGCTGCTCGGGCTCATCATTCGCGAGAATCGGACGTATCGGATCCCCGACATGGGCTCCCATCCGGAGCGGTACGGGTTCCCTCCGCACCATCCGGAGATGCATTCGTTCCTGGGCATGCCGATCACGGCCTCCGGGGCGGTCGTCGGGCGCCTGTACCTCACCAACAAGCTCGACGCCGCCGAGTTCAGCGCTGAAGATCAGTCACTGGTCGAGATGTTCGCGCTCCACGCCGGCATCGCCATCGAGAACGCGCGGCTGCACGACCAGGTGCGTCGCTTGGCGATCGTCGACGAGCGCGATCGGATCAGCCGGGACCTGCATGACAGCGTGATCCAGGCGATCTACGGGCAGACCCTCGCCCTCGATGACGTGCCGGAGCTCATCGGCGAGGATTCCGGGGAGGCGACACGCCGCGTCGACGAAGCGATCGACGCGCTGCATGCCGTGATTCGCGACATCCGCAATTTCATCTTCGGGCTGCGTCCGGTTCTGCTCGAATCGGGAAGCCTGACTGACGGCCTGCGTCACCTCGCGACCGAACTCCACCGCAACGGTGGGGTGGAGGTATCGGTGTCGATCGCCGATGACGCCGAGGTGGACCTCATGCCGATCGAGGTCGTCGCCGAAGTGTTGGCCGTCACGCGCGAGGCGCTGAGCAATATCGCCCGTCACGCGTCGGCGACGCATGCATCCGTGGAGCTGAGCGCCACGGGCGGCGATCTGCGATTGGAGCTCGTCGATGACGGTCACGGGTTCGACGCGGCGCAGCTCGCCGAACGCGGGCACCACGGCCTCGCGAACATTCGAGCGCGAAGCGAGACGCTCGGAGGGACCTTCGACATACAGAGCGGAACCACCGGCGGGACTCGTATCATCATCTCGCTGCCGCGGCGCGCGGTGCCACTCCAGGAAACTGATCGATGACCGATCCAGAGTTCGAACGTCCACTGCGCCTGCTCGTGGTCGATGACCACGAGATCGTGCGCCAGGGCCTCGTCGCGTTGCTCGATCGGCGTGCAGGGTTCGAGGTCGTCGCCCAGGCCGGAACGGCCAGCGACGCGATCTCCGCAGCGGCTCGATTCGAGCCTGACGTGGTGATCATGGACGTGCGCCTACCGGACGGCACCGGTATCGAGGCCTGCCGCGAGATTCGGGCCGCGCGGCACGAGACGCGCGTCGTGATGCTGACCAGCTATCCAGATGAAGAGGCGGTCCTGTCGGCGATCATTGCCGGCGCCTCGGGCTATCTGCTCAAGCAGGTGCGAGGTCGCGATCTCGTGGCCGCCATCGAGTCCGTTGGGCGCGGCGACTCGCTGTTGGACCCCGCGGTGACCGAGCGCATTCTTCAGCGTGTGCGCGCCGCCGCTGGCGGGGGCGAGAACGACGAGCTTGCCGACCTCACCGCCCAAGAGCGCCGCATCCTGCTCCTGGTGGCCGAGGGAAAGACCAACAAGGAGATAGCTGGGGAGGTCTTCCTGTCCGATAAGACGGTGAAGAACTACGTCAGCAGCATCCTGTCGAAGCTAAACCTTCAGCGTCGCACCCAGGCCGCCGCCTTCGTTGCCAAGCGCCACCTGGGTGAGCCACCGGCCGGCAGCTAGGCTGCGGCGGCACGCGGGCCGCCAACCTGGATGGCACTCGCCGCCTCGTCTGCACCGTTGAACCGCACTAAGCCGCGGCGTCCTGCGCGGCGCGACCGATCTCGCTCAGGACCCAGCGCGCCGTGGCATTCGCGGCGACGTGGAGGAGCACACGGTCTGCGACGAGCCCCATCGCACCTCCGGGCGGGGCGTAAAACCCGTCGATCCGCAGCTCATCCGGCCCGATGGTCAACCAGCCCGAGAAGACCGGGAAGAGCGGCGCGGCGGTGGAGGCCTGCCAGCCGATCTCCGATTCCCAGCCGGTCTGCGTGCGCCGCGACCGTCCGAGGTCGAGATACGCGGCCTTGCCGAAGGTGGTGAGAGCAGCCGATTCGCCGCCGATTCGCAACCGCAGGTCGACGACGTAACGGTGGAGGTTCGAGATCTCCAGAGGGTCGCCTCCCTCCGCCCATGGGGCATGGCCGTCGTCCAGCATTGCGGCCAAAAGGTGGGCCTCGGCGTTGAGACGGGCCGACGCGACCAGGCGAACGAATCCGTGGGGGACGGGGAGAGCGTCCATCGCAGCGACAGTCATCAGTCTTCCACGATCAGGGCGGTGACCATGCCGAACATGCCGTCAGAACCCTCGGCGTGGGTCAGAATGTGACAGTGGTACGCCCACGTGCCGACCTCCGACGCGTCCACGATCACGTCGATGCGCTCGCCCGGTGCCACCAGAACCGTGTCCTCGTAGTGCGGCGTCGGCAGGGACCAGCCGTCCTTCGCGATGACGAGCTGCGGCATTCCGTGCAGATGCATCGGGTGGATCTGGAGTCCTTCATTCATGTAGCGGATCCGAATCGTCTGCCCCGCCTTGGCGACGATCGGCTCGGTGGCCGGGAAGCCCTTGCCGTTGATGGTGAAGCCAAGCGGGCCGTCGTTCAGGATCATGGTGTAGTCGATGTCTGCCGCCGGCTCATCGGTGGCGTCCGGATCGGTCACCACGAAGGCGCCCAGCAGGCCCATCGGCACCTGGTGCTCGGCCATGAAGTGGCTGTGATACATATGCGAGCCGGCGTTGCGTAGGGTGTACTCGTACGTGAACGACTCGCCCGGCATGACGGCCGGCTGGCTGATGACCGGCACGCCGTCCATGCCCGGAGGCACGAACAGGCCATGCGAGTGGATGGTGGTCGGCTCCGGCAGTTCGTTGCGCAGGATGATGCGGATCTTGTCGCCCACCTCGGCACGCAGCTGCGGCCCAGGGACCATGCCGTTGTAGGCATACGCCTCCACGACCTTGCCCGGCTCGGTCTCCCACTCGATGACCGATGCGGTCAGCTCCCACTGCAGCGTCCCGTCGTCCTGAACTTCCGGCTCCAGGATCTGATTGCCGAGGCCCTCGGTTTCGGCCGGGAAGGCGGCGGTCACGCTGGTATCGCTGTCGCGCAGTTCCTCCGCGGTACGGTCGTGCCCGGACGCAGTCGGCGCGTCCGACTCGCCGGCGACCGCGACCATCACGTCGCCCGTCATGCCGCCGTCGGCGTGCCCCGGCACGGAACAGATGAAGCCCATGCCATCGGCGGGGATCGTCACCTCGCCGGTGGCGGTCTGTCGGCCCTCGGCGGCGATGGTCGTTCCATCGGCGAACGTAACGTCGTGAAGCATGCCGCCGTCGTTGACGAAGGTGACCGTGTACGTGCCCGGCTCGTCCACGTTGACCATGGCCGGCTCGAAGCCGAGATCGAAGGCGGTGATGGTGAACTCGCCGATGGGCTCTGTCCCGACCGCCGCGGGCACATCGGCGCTTGGCGAGGCGGTTGAGCTGACGCCACGGGTCTGACCCGTCCCAAAAACGAGGGCGGCGACGAAGAGGGCGGCGACGAAGACCGTTCCCATGCCGGTGAAGGCGGCGAAGTAGACGAAGGTGCGCTGCATTGGTGCTCCCGTGATCTGCATCGGTCCGCGGCCGGCCAGCCCGGCGCGTGTCTACCTGAGTTGAGCCGCGATGGCTGGATCGCGGCAGGGCCGATGCGCCCATTGGCCGGGGCCATTTGTCCCGACGGAAGGGGCCGCGTGGCATATCGGCCTCGAGCGATCCGGTCATTGGAAAAGCGAACATGGCCTGACGGTTGTCAGGCGGGGATGACTCGATGCGGACACGCGTCCACATCGCCAATGAGATGCTCCACGGTGAATCCGTCGTTCACGAGGGCGCCCGCGATTAGGCGCCGATGGCACCGCCACCAGACCGTCTCCGCGCACATCAGCGCCATCCGCTCGCCGCATTCGACGCGCTCCTCGAACCGCGCGAGCGCCGCGCGGAACGCTTCGTCGCTCATGTACGCCTCGAATGCGGCAAAGCCAGGGTTCCGCCAACGGCTCTTCGCCCGTGCCTCGGCGTCGAGCGATCGCCGCCCTCCAAAGGCCTCACCCCACCATTCGTACGCGATCACTTCGGCCGGCAGGTCACGGGCCAGGCGTTCACGCGACAGGTGCGGCTGTCGGCGCCCCAGTGGATGGCGCCGAACGTCGATCACGGTCTCGACCCCGCTTCGTCGGAGCAGCGCAGCGAGCGACGGGGTGGTTCGGGTGCCGTGGCCGACCGTCCTCACGACGGCGGGGCGCATGATCACAGGGTCCAGCCACCTCGCACCGAGTCGTCCGCCCTCACGGCCGTCAGCACCAGCGATGCACCGGAATCAGGCGGGCACATCGGTCACGAACCGGTACCCCAGGCCGCGTTCAGTCCGGATGTATCGACGAGGGATTCGCGTTCCGGGGCTGTTGGGATCGGCATGACCACCGCGGCCTCGTCGATGACGGTCATCGGCTCTCCGTGGTGGCTGATCGCAAGACTGGCATCGTCCCCGAGCCTATAGCGCGCGAGCCCCGACTGAATCTCGACATGCAGCCGGGTGCCGCGGAAGCCCACCGATACCGCCCGGCAGGATCGGCTCGCCGATGGGTCACCTCGTCCAGCCGTCGGTTCACGCGGGTGGGAACGGATGCCGATGCGCGATCACCCTTGCGAGGACCACGGTGGCAACCAGGCTGCCCGCGCCGGCCAGGGCGAAGGTCGTCGTGAGGCCGGATGTCGCCGCGACCTGTCCGCCGAGCCCTGGACCGACGACCTGCGCCAGACCGAAGACGATTGCCACGAGCAGGCCCTGGACCGTGGCGGCCATACCGGGCGGCGCCAATCGAGCCGCGTAGAGGACACCCCCGACGATGAGGAGCGCGAAGCCGGCACCGTGGATCGCCATCGTCAGTGCCACGAAGAGCGGGTCATCGAGGATCACGACGGCGGCCGCGCGCACGGCGAGCAGCGCGGCGCCAGCGACCAGCAGGCGCTCGAGCCCGAATCGGCGCTGGAGCGAGGCGTGGGCCAGCATGATCGGCATCTCGACGGCCGCGCCGATGGCCCACGCTGAGCCGACGAGCCAGCGGGGTGCATCGAGCGCGACGAGGTGGAGGGAGAAGAAGGCATTGATCGTGGTGGAGGCGGTCCAGGTGAGGAAGATCGCCGCGAGGAACATCACGAGCGGACGGGATCGGGCCAGCGTCGGCAGCACGCCGACGTCCCATCGGCTCGCCACCGCCGTGACGCGCATGCGGAATGCGACGAGCGCGGTGGCGCCGAGTGCCGGGGCGACCAGCCAGAACATGGCGGCCGCGCCAACCCGATCGGTGAGCACTCCGGTGAGGAGAACGGCGCCGATGAACGCCGCCGAGCCCCATACGCGGAGTCGGGCATACCCGCTGTCCCGTCCGCGGGTCGTCTGCACGGCCTGCGCATCTAGGATCGGCATGATGCCGGACATCGACAGCGCCAGGGCCATCGCTCCCAGCGCGATCGCCACCGTGTCGGTCGCGAATGCCAGCCCGATGGCGGCAACGGCGGCGACGGTGGCGGCAATCGGGATGACGGGGCGTCGCGGGCCGACCGCGTCCGCGACGATACCCCACGCCGGAGCTCCCAGCATCGCCACGCCCGCGTAGAGGCCCGCCAACAGGCCGATGACGTCCAGTCCGAGCCCGCGGGCCGCGTAGTAGAGAGGCAGATAGGCCGACAGCGCGCCGATCGCGGCGAACAGACTGACGTAGGCGGCGCGCAGCCTGGCGGCGTCAGGCGGCACTGCCGTGGATGCGGTCCTCAACGCGCGGCACACATGAGCGGCAGGCCGCCGCAACCGCGCCGGTCACCGGTGATACGCCGCAACGGTGACAGGCAACCTGCCCTGTCCGGGGCTGTTGACCAGAACCCGCAAGGAGTCTTCCCAATGTGTCTGACCTGTGGGTGCATGGATGCGCACCTCGAAATGGGCAAGGCAAATATCACGTATGAGGACGTCAAGGCCGCCGCCGACGAAAACGGGCGGTCGGGGGACGAGACGTTAGACATCATCAAGCGCCGCGTCGTAGACCAGACCCAGGTCGACGATGTTTACGCCCAGCTCCGGATCGATGACCGTGTGCAGTGCGCGGGTGACGGCCTCCGAATCGACGGCCGTTCCGAGCAGCTCGGACAGGCGGAAGGGCGGATCCGCCATCGAATCAGCTGTCATGCGTGTCGCGGACTGACGCCTGCCGGCGAACGGTCACGGTTCGGAGATCGCATGCTTGCATTATTGTGGTGTCTGCGCTGTTTGCCTTGCTGTGGCTCGGCCAAATCGCAGGCGCGATCACAAGCGGCGAGCTTCCCACCGCGGTGCCTGATCTCAATCTGCCCACGAGCGCGATCTACGCATGATCTCGCCCTCGCTCTTCCCATTCTCACGGTCGCAGGCATATGGCTCCTGCGCCACGACCCCCACGGTCAGGCGGTCATTAGCGCGATCTCTGCGGTGCTTGCCGGTGTCGCCCTCACACCTCCAATCGCCCTGCGGCGGAGACCTGAAGGGCCACTTGGCCGGCCAGATGGTGCCGTTCGTCACATGCGCTCACGCGGGCGAAGGGCGAAGGTAAGGCCATACAAGACACAGCAATGAAGCAGACAGAGAACAGGAGACCCATCGTGATCAATCGATTGAGAGGACTCGGCATCGTCCTCGGAGTTATCGGCCTCGCATTCGTGGTGGCCGGTGGCTTCGCATTCTTCAAGGTCCAGGAGGGACAGGCTTCCCTTCAGGCGTTCAGCCAGGCGCAGGGCGTCACGCTCACCTACAACGACGATGGGCAGCTGACCGACCGCGGCGAGACCGCTGGTGCGGACGAGATCATGACCCTCCTGACCGGTGCCTGGGGCTACCCGGTCGTGACGGGTGAGCTCGATCCCGCTGACCCCCTCGTCAACACCGGATCCGAGTACATGTACCAGATGGCCGCCGTCGCCTATCACACGCTGAATTCGACGCAGACCGTCGTGCTGGACGAGGACGTCACCTACAACGGCGAAGTCTTTGCCGCGGGCTCGTATGAGTTCGCCGTTGACGGCCGTTACTGGGCCGACTTCGACCGCGAGCATCCCATCGAGGGGGCTGCACGTGCACTGGCATGGACCGGCACCGCTCATGCGCTCATTGGTGAGCTGGGAGTCGGCACCGTCACCGCATCGGCACTGCAGCTCGGCCTCGGACTGGCCGCACTGTTCGCCGGACTCGGCGCGACGTTCTTCATCACAGGCGCCGGCCTCGTATGGGCTACCCGCCCCGAGAAGGTTGCGGTCCCCGTTCTGCGCACAGCGACCGTGGGAGTCTGACGCCTTTGGTGAGACCAACCCGAGAACCAGGCGACCTTCGGGAGCCTGTCCGGTCCGGTGAGCGATCCGCAAGGACGCTCCCCGGCCGGCAGGCTCTCTTCCGTGCGCCGCATACTCGGGCCATGCGCATCGTCACCGCCGAGGATGCCGTCGCCGGCATCCGGGACGGCGAGCAGGTCTTCGTCCATGGCGGTGCTGCCTCACCTTCGGTCCTGCTCGAAGCTCTGGCAGGCCGGGCGCAGGGGCTCCGAGACGTCGGAATGGTGCACTTCCATATCGAAGGCCCCGCGCCCCACCTGGCACCCGAGGTGGCCGACAGCTTCCGCCACCGCGCGCTGTTCATCGGCGCCAACGCCAGGGATGCGGTCAACGAGGGTCGCGCCGACTACGTGCCGATCTTCCTGTCGGACGTCCCGGAGCTCTTCACCGGCGGTGTCCTGCCACTTGACGCCGTGCTCATCAACGTCTCACATCCTGACTCGAATGGGTATTGCTCGCTCGGGACCAGCGTGGACGCCACGTTGGCCGCCACGCACGCCGCGACCACGGTCATCGCCCAGCTCAATCGGTCGATGCCGCGAACGCTCGGCGATTCCTTCGTGCACATCGATGAGATCGATCTGGGCGTCGAGGTCGATCAACCGCCGCATGAGCACCTGTCGCCCGCGATCGGCGACGTCGAGCGACGGATCGGCGAGTTCGTTGGCGATCTCGTGCCCGACGGAGCAACCATCCAGATGGGCATCGGCTCCATCCCCGCCGCGGTTGGTCTCGCGCTCCGTGGCAAGCGCGACCTGGGCGTGCATACCGAGCTCTTCACCGATGCGGTGCTGGATCTTGTCGAAGCCGGCGCGGTCACCGGCGAACACAAGGAGATCAATCGCGGCAAAATCGTGTCCGCCTTCCTGATGGGCAGCCAGCGCCTGTACGACTTCGTGCATGACAACCCGATGATCGAGATGCGCCCAGTGGACTACACCAACGACACCTCCGTCATCCGTCGCTTTCGGCGCATGGTGGCGATCAACTCGGCAATCTCGATCGACCTGACCGGGCAGGTCAGCGCCGATTCGATCGGCACACGCTTCTACTCCGGCGTCGGCGGTCAGATGGACTTCATGCGGGGAGCGGCCCTGGCTCCCGAGGGTCGCGCGATCATCGCCCTACCCTCGACGGCGGCCGGCGGGAGCATCTCGCGCATCGCGCCGGTTCTGGCAGAGGGTGCGGGCGTCGTCACCAGCCGCGCCCACGTGCGGACGGTGGTCACCGAGTACGGCGTTGCCGAGCTCTTCGGCCGCAGCATCCGCGAGCGGGCCACGGCGTTGATCGCCATCGCGCATCCAGACTTCCGGGACGACCTGGAGCGTGAAGCCCGTCGCTCGTATCACGTCTAGCGTTGCTTCGGCCTATTCCCAGCCTGTGCGCCAGACGCGCCACAGCGATTCGGGATCCGACAAAGGATCGCCGTGCACCAAGAAGAAGTCGGCCCGTCCGCCCTCGCGGATGACCCCGGCCTCTTCCTCTCCGAGGAGCTCGCCGCCGCGCCAGGTGGCTGCGGCCAGCGCTTCAACGGGTTCCACGCCGGCCGAAACGAGGCTTGTGACCTCCCACGCCAGCTGGTTTGCGCGCAGCGATCCGCCGCCAAAGTCGCTGCCGGTTGCGATTGCCACTCCAGCGTCCCGCGCAATGCGGACAGATGCCTCTCCCTGCTCAAGCCGCGCCTGGGTCGCCGAACGTCCGGCCTCACCAGCGAAGCGCTCCATGCTGGTCGTGTCACCGAAGCTCAGCCACGATCGCATCACCGCCAGCGTGCTCACCAGCGTCGTGCCGCGCCGCGCCATCTCGGTGGCAGTGCTCGCATCGAGGTCGAATCCATGCTCGATCGAATCGACGCCACCGAGCACCGCTTCTCGGGCTCCGTTCAGCCGCCCCGAATGCGCCGCGATCCTCGCACCGCGCCCGTGCACAGCTACCGCCACCCGTGAGACCTCGTCTGCCGTCCACGGCGACACGTTGACGTCCGGCCCGTCCATGTAGAGCTTCACGAGATCGGCGCCCGCGTCCAGTTGGCCGATGGCGGCCGCCAGCAACTCGTCCGCCGTTCCCGCCTCAATGGACGATTGCATCGGGCTCACGCCACGCTTGAACAGCCAGGAGCCTGCCGCTCGGAGATATGGCCGATCGGCGCGGCCGGCCCATCGGTCACGCACACCCAGCGCCAGGGCGCGTTCGCGGCCGTCGACCGGATCGATGCCGATCGGTGATCCGACATCCCGCATCCAGCGGATGCCTGCCGCCAGGCCGATGCGCCCGTTGTCTTCGGCCACTGCCATGAGCGTCTGCGGCGAATCGTTGAAGCGCTCGATCCAGTTCGCGCCGCCCGGCCCGGTGACATGGCTGTGGCAGTCCACCATCCCGGGTACGAATGTGGCCCCAGCACAGTCCACGACCGACGCGTCGCCCGCATCCTCCTCACCGTCGGCCGGCCGAATCCACGCGATACGGCCTTCCTCGACGAGGATGCTGACGTTACGACGAAGCGTGGCCGATCGCCCATCGGCGAGCGCGCCATCGCGATAGAGGATGCGTCCGGTCGACGGCCTGCGAGTAGGAATCGGTGTCGGATCCGGTGTCCGCGACGGACCGGGAGTTCGGGTTTCCGCCGGTCTCGCGCTGGCCGATGGACGCGGCATGAGCGATGGGATCGGCGTCGTGCAGGCGGCCAGGCCAGCCGCTGAAGCGACTGCCCCCAGCTGTAGCAGGCGTCGTCGGCTGAGCGGCGCCGCATGTGCGTGCATCACGAAATCTCCTCGGTCGCGCCCTCGATGACGGTCAGCAAACGATCGATCGGCACCGGCTTGATGAGGTGCTCGTTGAAGCCGGCCGCGAGCGCCTCATCCCGATCCTCTGACCGTCCGTACCCGGTCAGCGCCACGAGGCGAACGTGGCGCGTGGCATCGGCGTGGCGCAACTCACGAGCCACCTCGTGCCCGCTGACCCCCACCAGGCCGAGGTCGCAAAGCACGATGTCGGGCGGCGCCTGTCGAGCAAGCGCGAGCGCGGAAGCCGCCGACTGGGCAATCTGGACTTCGTGACCGGCATCTTCGAGGACGAGCTTCAGCACATCGGCCAGATCCACGTTGTCGTCTACCACGAGCACGCGCCGCGGAATGCGAGCCCGAATTCTCTCTGGTGGTTCCGGACCGGGCCGGCCATCGGCCGCAACCGGATCCATGAGTGGCAGTGCAACCCGGAACTGGGCGCCCTGCCCCGGACCGTCGCTGGATGCCTCCACGGTTCCTCCATGCAGCTCCACGAGTCCTCGAACGAGCGCGAGACCGAGCCCCAGGCCGCCACCTCGCCGATCTGCGTCATTTTCAGCCTGCGCGAACGGCTCGAACATCCGCGGCAAAAAGGCCGGATCGATACCGACGCCGTCGTCTCGCACGAGGAGCAGGGCGGCGTCATCGTCATTCGTCAGCACGACCTCCACGCGCCCGTTGTCGTTCGTGTAGCGCGCGGCATTGACGAGCAGATTCTCGATGATCTGGCTGAGGCGAACCGGGTCGCCACGAACCATGAGGCGCGTTGACGGAATGTCCGCCGATACGCGCCGACCCCCGCGCTCGATGGTCGCCCGGTTGTCCTCGACCGCGACGCGCACCAACGCGCTGAGGTCCACCGGCTCGGGTCGCAGGTCGATCTTCCCGCTGCTGATCCGCGAAACGTCGAGGAGGTCGTCGACGAGCCTGGACATGTGGCGCATCTGTCGACCGATGATGCCGGCCATTCGAACCTGCAGGTCCTCCGCCACGCCGCGCTCCAGCGGATTGCGCAGCTCGTGGGCGAGCACGGCCATGAACT
Source organism: Candidatus Limnocylindria bacterium (assembly GCA_038233215.1). Classification (GTDB taxonomy): domain Bacteria; phylum Chloroflexota; class Limnocylindria; order QHBO01; family QHBO01; genus JACDBZ01. The sequence goes on along the minus strand of JBBSML010000005.1, from coordinate 103,399 downwards.
CATCCTTGCGCCGGTCCGCCTCGACCAGGGCTGCGGCGGTGGCGCGCTGCTCGGCAGCCGCCCGCTCATGCTGGGTTCGATCCCGAAACGACCACAGATAGCCGTAGTACGTGCCATCCTCGCCGACGACCGGTCGCCCGAAGCGCTCGAATAGCTGACCGTCACTAAAGCGGATCTCGTCGCGGCCCGAGCCGCGTCCCGCGTACAGTTCCTGAACGCGCCGGATGAACTCGTCCGGGTCCGAAAGCCGGCTCATCGCAAATTGGAGGGCCGCATCGTCGGATCCGCTGGCCATCACGTCATCGGGCATGCCCCAGATCTCGGCGAATCGCTGGTTGAACGCAGTCATCCGGCCGCCCGGGTCGACCACGAGCAGCCCGTCGATCGAGGCTTCCATCTGCGCCTGGAGCAGCGCCGTGCGATAGGCAAGCTCGCCTTCCTCGGTTCCCACGCTCATCGGTCCATTATCGGCCGATGCGTCCCAGGTGCGTGTCCTTGAAATCGGTCGGCAGCTTGAGTCCGTAGCCGAGGGATCGGTCCATCCCGACGTGCGCGACGAGGATGGCGCCCGCCAGAGCAAGCGGTGCGATTGCAGCGAACCAACCGATAGCCAGGACGATCAGTGCCGTCGCCAGGTTATGCACGAGGTTATAGGTGATCGCGCCGAGTCGCGAGCCCCGAAGGTAGCCAATCATCGAGAAATCCGGTGCAAGGAGCAGCGGCAGCAGCCACAGGGCATTGCCGTTCAGCTGGAGATAGAGCAGCACGCCGGCGATGAAGAGGACCATCGACTCGGCCCGCAGGATCGACAGCACGCCCTCCGTTGGAGCGGGTACCCGAGGAACCGGAAGCGATGCGGTCACTGCGGCATCCTATCGAACACGGCGCGACAGTTACCTCTTCGCGGTGACAAGGGAGAGGGACGTTGCGGCGCGGCGGCGTCCGCCCGACCCGAATCACCGGACCACGGACTGGTACAGGTCGACGGTCTCCATGGCGATCCGGGTCCAGCTGAACCGCTCGACCGCGCGACGGCGGGCGCCGCGGCCCATCTCCTCGCGGGCGCTGGCATCGGCCATGAGGGCATTGATGGCACCGGCCAGGTTCCTCTCGAAGCGGTCAGGGTCGACCGGCGACATCGGATCGTTCACCGAGAGGTCGACCGGGACCAGGAGCCCCGTCTCGCCGTCCACCACCACCTCAGGAATGCCCCCCACCGCCGACGCCACCACCGGCGTTTCGCAGGCGGCCGCCTCCAGGTTGATGATCCCGAACGGCTCATAGACCGATGGGCAACAGAACACTGCGGCGTGCGAATAGAGCTGACGCGCCTCCTCGCGGCTGACCATCTCGCCGATCCAGACGACGTTCGGCCGCTCAGCCTGCGCGGCCGCCACCCCGGCCTGCATCTCCGCGGCAATCTGCGGAGTGTCCGGCTGGCCGGCGCACAGCACCACGCCGATGCCCGGATCGAGGTGCCGGATCGCGCGGACGAGGTGCACGATCCCCTTCTGTCTCGTGATGCGACCGACGAATAACACGTACGGTACGGCCGGATCGATGCCGTGGCGCTCGAGCGCCGACATCGCAGGGTCTGGCTGATAGAACTCGGCATCGATCCCGTTGTGGATGACGTGCACGCGCTCCGTCGGAACGTCGAAGAGTCGCAATACATCCTCCCGCGTCTCGCGGCTGACGGCAATGACGGCATCGGCCGCCTCCAGCGCGGTGCGCTCGATCCAGGAGCTCACGTCATATCCACCGCCGAGCTGCTCACGCTTCCACGGGCGCAGAGGTTCCAGCGAGTGAACGGTGACGAGCAGCGGAATGCCGTACGCCAGGCGCGCGAGCACGCCGGCGAGGTGCGTGTACCAGGTGTGCGCATGCACTACATCGGCGTGAACGGGGTGAGCGACCATGGCAAGGTCGCGCGAGAGCGCGTCGAACACCGACCGGAGGCGATCGTCGGCGTCCGAGAGATCATGGGCAGGCGGATATCCCTGAGCTCGCCAGCCGGGCCCGGCGCTGGCCTGCGTCCCGAAGGTGCGGATATCGAGCTCCATGAGAGACCGGAGGTGCCGCGTGAGCTCGTCGACATGGACGCCGGCTCCGCCGTAAACGGACGGAGGAAATTCGTTGGTGAGGAACAGCGCGCGCACGCGCCTAGCCTAGCCTGCGCGATGCTCGTAGGACTGGCTGCGCGCGACAGCCAGGAAGGCGTCGATCTCCGCCAGGTCAAAGGGTTTGGATATGACCGGAGCCCAGCTCCCGATCTCTGCGCGCCGGATGGGATGCGCGGCCGTGCAGACGACAAGCGGAATGTTCGCCAAGCGCTCATTGGAACGCAGCTCCCTGGCCAGATCTCCTCCAAGACCGTCCGGCAGGTCGTCATCCAGGATCAGCAGGTTGGGCTTGGCCGCGCCGAGCGCGCCTCGCAGATCGGTGAGACACGAAAATCCCGTGGCCACCCAACCGGCATCGCGCGCGATCTCACAGAGAAGCTCGCAGGTCGCGACGTCATCGTCCACGACGTACAGCGCCGGCGCAGTTCGGATACGGCCATGCATGATTGGCAGGTGTTCATGCAAGGGCCATGCCTTCTGTCAGGACCGGCACTGGATCAAAGATACTCCCCTGTAGTATGCTGGACGCCATGACAGCATCCGTAAGCGACACTTCCGCCGAGCTCTCCCTGCCCGTCATCGGCATGACCTGCGCCAGCTGCGTCAACCGAATCGAGCGCCACCTCAATCGCGCGGACGGCGTGGCAACCGCCCACGTCAACCTGGCGACCGAGCGCGCCACCGTGCGCTTCGACCCGGCGCTGATCGACCGCACGGGAATCGTGGCCAGCATCGAGGCAGCAGGCTACGAGGTCGGCCGCGAAGCCACCGCCGCTGTTGGCAGCCAGGAGGCCGATGCCGCCGACGAAGCGGAGCATGCCGCCGAGCGCCGTGAGCTGCTGACCGGCGCGATCATCTCGCTCGGTATCGGCGCGATGATGATGGGGATCATGTTCGCGCCCGGTGGGCCGCCGTGGCCGATGCTCGACATCAACCGCTGGTTCCTCGTCCCGGCCACGATCGTCCAGTTCGTGTACGGACGTCGCTTCCTGGTCGCCGCACTGCGCGGCGCTCGCCACGGGGAGGCCAACATGAACACGCTGGTGGCCATGGGAACGCTGGCAGCGTACGGATACTCGCTGGTCGTCACGTTGCTCCCCGATCTGCTCATGGCGTCGGGCATCGGCCACGAAACCTACTTCGACTCCGCGGCCATCATCATCGGCCTCATCCTCCTGGGTCGGTGGCTCGAGGCCCGCGCCAAGGGCCAGGCCGCGGGTGCCGTGAAGGCGCTCCTGAAGCTGAGACCGGACACCGCCCGCGTCCTGCGCGAAGGCGGCGAGCGCGAGGTACCGATCGACCAGGTCGTCGTCGGCGACCTCGTGCGGGTCCGTCCCGGCGATCGCGTGCCGGTCGACGGCATCCTCATCGACGGAGCCTCAGCGGTGGATGAATCCATGCTCACCGGCGAGTCGCTGCCGGTCGAGAAGGCGGTGGGAGACCGCGTCATCGGCGCGACCATCAATGCCAGTGGCTCATTCGTCATGCGCGCCGAGCGCATCGGGCGCGATACGGCGCTTTCGCAGATCGTGACGCTCGTCGAACGGGCGCAGGGCTCCAAGGCGCCGATCCAGCGCGTTGCCGACCAGGTCACCGGCTGGTTCGTTCCGGCGGTGATCGCCATTGCGGCGCTCACCTTCATCGGTTGGATGCTGCTCGGGCCCGAGCCCAGGGTCACGTATGCCCTGACCAGCGCCATCGCCGTTCTGATCATCGCCTGCCCGTGCGCCATGGGGCTCGCCACCCCGACAGCGATCATGGTCGGTACCGGCAAGGGTGCCGAAAGCGGCATTCTCATCCGCGACGGCGGGGCGCTCGAACATGCACAGCGGATCACCGCGGTGGTCCTCGACAAGACCGGAACCATCACGCGCGGTGAGCCGGCGGTGACGCTGGTGCGGCCGATGTCCGGCACGGACGAAGCGGATCTCCTCCGGGTCGTCGCGGCGGCCGAGCGCGGCAGTGAGCACCCGTTGGCGGAGGCCCTCGTGCGACACGCTGATGCGGGAGGCATCCCCATGGTGGAGGCCACATCGTTCGAAGCGGTTGCCGGGCGCGGCGTGCGTGCAACCGTCGACGGAACCACGGTGCTCGTCGGGACGGCCGTATTCCTCGAGGACGCCGGGGTGGACCTGACCCAGGCCGAGGCGATCGATGTCGGCGCCGCCTCACCTGCCTTCGTGGCACGTGACGGCATCCTGATCGGGCTCATCGGACTGGCCGATACGGTCAAGCCGGCGTCGGCCGAGGCTGTCGGCCGCCTCCAGCGCGCGGGGCTCGATGTGTGGATGATCACCGGCGACCGCCGGGCCACCGCAGACGCCATCGGCAGCCAGGTCGGCATCGGTCCCGAGCGGATCCTGGCCGAGGTCATGCCGGTCGACAAGGCCGCCAAGGTGGAAGAGCTCCAGGCGGAAGGTGCCATCGTGGCCATGGTCGGCGACGGCATCAACGACGCCCCGGCACTGGCACAGGCCGACCTCGGCATCTCGATCGGCACCGGTGCCGACGTTGCGCTCGAGGCATCCGATATCACGCTGGTCGGTGACGACCTCGGCGGCGTGCCGACCGCGGTGCGCCTCTCGCGCGCCACGATGCGGACGATCCGCCAGAACCTCGGCTGGGCATTCGGCTACAACGCGCTGCTCATCCCGATCGCCGCCGGGCTCCTCTTCCCGGTGGCAGGACTCCTGCTGAATCCTGCCCTCGCGGCCGGCGCGATGGCGCTTTCGAGCGTCAGCGTCGTCGCCAACTCACTGCGGCTGCGGACCTTCCGCACCGCCTGAACCAATCGAAGGGAGATCGCAAGCTATGGCTGCCAAGGACCCGGTGTGTGGCATGGACGTCAACCCGGAGGTCGCATCGGCGCAGGCGCTGATGAGCGACCACGACGGCGAAACCTATTACTTCTGCGGGAAGGGTTGCAAGCTCGATTTCGACGAGGAGCCCGCGAAGTTCTTCGAGCCGGGATACCAGCCGAGCATGTAGCTCACCCTCGGGTGAGGAACCGCGGGCCGTCATCCGCGAGGAGGACCGTCTCCTCCGCCTTTGCGCCCGCCACCGAGGGATTCCAGGCGAACGCCATGCCGGCGCGGATGACGGTGGGATCACCCGGAACCGCGATCCGCTCGCGGCCCTGGTAGCCGATGATGCCGCCCTGATGATGCAGCCGCCATTCGTCGGCATGGCCGGCGTCTGCGTAGGCTTCCTGCGCGGCGGCGAACACGTCGCCGAGTGTCCGCCCGGATCGGGTCGCCTCGATCATCGCCGCGTGGACCTGCTCCGCGGCCGCCATGCGCGCGGAGAGGTCCGCGTCGGGCGGCCGAAGCTCGGCGAAGCGCGTTACGGCCACGTGCAGGCCCCAGCGCTCCGCAACGACCACCAGCATGAGCCGATGCTCCACGCGGCGCTCGCCCGGCAGCGGGTGCCGATAGCGGCTGATGCGGTCGTCGGCAGCGGCGAGCAGGACGGGAGCTCGGATGCCCTTTCCCGCCAGGGATGCCATCGCCGTGGCGGCTACCTCAACCTCGCGCGCGCCCGGATGCGCCGCTGCCAGCGCGGCGGTGGCCGCGGCGGTGGCGCTACGGGCGATTTCCGTCATACGGGTCGCCTCCATCTCGGAGAGAAGGCAGCGCATCGGCTGGAGCGCATCTTCCAGCGCCGCGTCGTCGAGTGGCGGCCCACCGGCCAGCCGCTGGGTCTCGCGATCCATGGCTGCGTCGTCGTGCCACGGCAACGCGTGGATCTCCAGCCCCAGGCCGACCAACTCCTCGTCGGCGATGCGGGGCGCTTCGTTCACGGCGGCCAGCACCGACGCGTCGGTGGGGGTGACGAGGATGCCCGCGACCCCGGTCTCACTGCTCAGGACCACGTGATTCTCGCCGCCGGCCGTGGCCCAGGCGAAGTTCCGTCGGGCGGTGAGGAGCGCCGCGGGGGCTCCCCGGTCGTCGAGCAGGCGCCGAATGGCATCCAGCCGCTCACCGACGAGGACCGCGCGCGTCTCGTCGCTCACGATCCCGCTACCTCGCCGGCGCCCACCGCCGGCTCGACAGGATGAAAGCCCGCATCGCGGCCAAACCTGGCTTCGTACTCACGCTTGATGCGCTTCCGCAGCTCCTCAACCGCCTCACGCTCGACGAGGTTCACGGTGCAGCCTCCAAATCCCGCGCCGGTCATCCGAGCCGCCACGACACCGGTGGTGCCCACGGCGATCTCGACAAGCGCGTCCAGCTCCGGAGAGGTGACCTCGTACAGATCTCGCAGGGACCGGTGGCTTTGAGCCCACAGCTCGCCGAGGCGCTCGACCTGTCCCGTCTCGATGGCGGCGACCGATAGGCCCACGCGCTCGTTCTCGGCAACCACGTGCGTCGCGCGCCGCCGAGCTACGGGATTGAGCTCAGCCCCGAACCGGTCGAGCATCTCCATATCGACGTCCCGCAGCGAGCGCACCCCCGGCATGCGACGCGACAGGGTCTCCACCGCGACCTCGCACTCAGCTCGACGGGCGTTGTACTCGGACGTCTCGAGGCGCCGCGGCGAGCGAGTGTCGCACACGACGAGGGCGTACTCGCCCAGCGGCAACGTCACTGCACGGAAGTCCAGGGACCGACAGTCCAGCAGCAGCGCGGCGTCGGGCCGGCCATGCGCAGAGGCGAACTGGTCCATGATCCCGGAGCGGACGCCGACGTACTCGTTCTCCGCCCGCTGCGCGGACTTGGCCAGGTCCATCGATTCCATCGGCGGGAGGATAAGGGACATCGCCCAGGCCGCCGCCAACTGGAAGGCGGCCGACGAGGAGAGCCCCGAGCCGATCGGGATCTCCGTGGCCACGACCCCGCGCAAACCGTGAAGCGCAACTCCGGACCGCGCGAGGGACCAGGCCATCCCGGCCACGGTGTCAATCCATGAGCCGCGCGCTGGACCGATGTCATCGAGGTCGAAGCCGTCCCGGCTGCCATCGGCCAACGTGAGCTCGACCCGGCGGTCGCTCGACGGGACGGCCGCGATCCAGGTCTCAAGATTGATCGCCGCGGGCAGGACGAGGCCGTCGTTGTAATCGGTATGCTCTCCGATGAGGTTCACTCGTCCGGGTGCGCGAACCAGGCGCGCTGCCGGCGCATCGGCGTCCGGATAGGCTTGCACCAGGGCCGCGTGAAGCTGTTCGACGTCGATCATCAGTCCCGATCCCCCACCGCCGTGCGGAGCCTCGGAGCTGTCTCCTCCGGCAACGTGTCGTTGATGAAGGCGCCAGCTCCGGCCTCTGAGCCGGCGAGGTACTTGAGCTTGGTCTCCGTCCGATGTGGCGGATAGAACTCGATGTGCAGGTGGTAGTCGTCGCGGTGGTCGCCATCGGTTGGGCGCTGATGGACGGACATGATGTACGGCAACGAAAACCCAAAGAGCCGATCGTAGCCCCGCAGCAGCGACCGGAGGATGATCGCCAGGTCGCGTCGCTCGGCGAGATCGAGCTCGTGAAGCCAGCCGACATGACGCCGGGGAACGAGGTGAACCTCGAAGGGCCATCGAGCGGCAAAGGGAACGCCCGCGACCCAGCTTGAATTCTCGATAACGATGCGTCGGCCGTCGTCCAGCTCCTCCTGCTGCGCGCGACACCACAGGCAGGAACCTTGATCGGCCGCATGTGACCGCGCGGCCCTCGCCTCCCGCTCGATGATCGGCGGCACGTAGGGATACGCGTAGATCTGGCCGTGAGGATGATTCAACGTGACGCCGATCGCCTCGCCCTTGTTCTCGAAGACGAAGACGTAAGCGACCTCGGGCCGCGCACCAAGCTCGAGGGTTCGGTGCGCCCACACCGCGATCAGCCGTTCGAGGTGCGCGTGCGTGGCGTCCGCCAGCGTCGCGTCGTGCTTCGGGGTGTACACGACGACCTCGCACACGCCAACCGACGGCCGCACGGGCATGAGCTCCGTCCCTTCAACCGATGGCCTCTCGGGATGCGGCCGCAGCGACGGGAACCGATTCTCGAAGACGGCGATCTCGAACTGCTCTCGGTCGATCTCGGTCGCGGGCATCCCCGGCTGGCTCGGACACAGCGGGCAATAGTCGCGCGGCGGCAGAAAGGTCCGATCCTGGCGGTGCGTGGCGGTGATCAGCCATTCGCTCAGGAATGGGTTCCAGCGCAGCTCAGACATCGTGTTCCGTCGATGGGGCCATGCGCTCGTCCGCGGGGGGTTCGGGTTCCGGAGGCCAGGAGTAGTAGACGAGATACCGCCCGTCAGGTCGCTCGACAGACTCGACCGTCATGCTCACGAGCGGGTCATCGGGTGCCTCTGGATGCATCGGGTCAACCCCGCCACTGCGGATCGTGGCGCTATGCTCCCACAAACCAACGGAGGGTCGGGTTTGAACCGGTCGGCGCGGCAGTTCGGCACAGGGTCGGAGTCCGCGACATGACGAGCATGCCCGGCGTCGTCCTGCCCGGCGGGCAGCGCGTCGAGCTGCGGGAGTTCGAGGTGCCGGAGCCGGGACCGGGACAGGTCGTCATTCGCATGCGCGCCTCGTCCATCTGCGGGAGCGACCTCCGTGCCATCTACCGGCCGCACGAGCAGGGAGAGGGGCCCGAGGCATACCGGGGCGTCATCGCCGGACACGAGCCATGTGGCGAGATCGAGGCCGTCGGTCCCGGCTCCACGCGCTTCGCGCCCGGCGACCGAGTGATCGTGTACCACATCGCCGGGTGCGGCCTCTGCGCTGACTGCCGGAGCGGCTGGATGATCTCGTGCTCGAGCGCCGCGCGGGCGGCATACGGCTGGCAGCGCAACGGCGGGCACGCGCCGTACCTGTTGGCAGAGGAGCGAACCCTGGTCCGGCTTCCCCAACCCCTGACCTTCCTCGACGGCGCCATGGTGGCCTGTGGCCTGGGCACGGCCTATGCGGCCTGTCGACGCGTCGGCGTGTCAGGGAACGATCGGGTGCTGGTGACCGGGCTGGGACCGGTCGGCATCGGTGCCGCCCTCCTGTGCCGTGCACTCGGGGCAGACGTCATCGGCGTGGAGACCATGCCCGAGCGTCGAGCGCTGGCGGAGCGGCTCGGCATCAACGTGAGCGACGGCCGCGAGGCCGACCTGGCGAACCTCACCGAAGGCAGAGGGTTCGAGGTCGGGATCGAGTGCTCAGGCAACGCTGAGGCGCGGGTGCTCGCGCTGCGCTCGGCACGCCGGTGGGGGCGCGTGGCGTTCGTCGGTGAGGGCGGCACACTGACGTTCGAAGTCTCCCCAATTGTCATTCACCCACAGCTCACGCTCGTTGGCTCGTGGGTCTGCAGTCTTGCCCAGATGGACGAGCTCGTCGAGCTCCTCGTGCGCTGGGACCTCCATCCGGAGGTCATGGTCACCGATCGGTTCGCTCTCGAGGAGGCCGAGGCGGCGTACCGGCTGGCTGATAGCGGGCGTGCCGGAAAGGTCGCAATCACCTTCTGACTGGGCGCGGCTCCACAATGCGATCGATGAGGCACTGGAGCATGGTGGCTGCGACCGGCCCCGACTCGGGCGCCAGCCGGAAGGTCGTGATGACCAGGGAGCCCGCGCCCTGGTCAAAGGACCACAGCAGTGCGGCCGGCTCGTGGACCCAGCCGACGAACATGCCGGCCACGACCTCGTCGCGATGCTTCACCGGGTCGTATCCGAGCAGCACGTGGTCCGGAGCCACCTCTTCATACGCCGCGTCCAGCAGGGGGCGTCCGGGCAGCTGCGGGAACGCCCCGGGCAGGATCCAGCTGAAGCTGCTGACCCAATCGCCCTCCCACGGGCTCCGCTGTCCCGGCCAGCCGGCGTGCGGCAGACGGCGCAGGTGCGCGTCAACTCGCCGACGCATCTCCAGGTCTGCCGGCAGCGCGCTGGCGGAGCGAACAAGGACGAGGACCCGTCCACCGGCCTCGGCGTACTCGAGGAGATCGGCTGTCAGCTGCGTGGTGATGACCAGATCCCCTTCGTCGCGCGGGACGATCCGATGCCCGAGGGCCTCGATACGTCCACGCAGGCCCCAGATATCGAGCGGGTCCTCCACGCTAACGCCGTGAGACGGCCGGCCCTCCGTGGCGGAAGGCAGCACGGCGAAGCGCATCCGGCTCTCGGCGCGCGGATGCCCAGCTCCGTCGCGAGCGGTGAGTGTCAACCAGGCATCGACCGGCACCTCCACCTGCGGAGCGTCCACCTCGAGGATTCCCAGCTCCGCGACGCCGAACTGCGGCCACGACGCGAGGGGCATTTCGCCGCTCTGCACCTGGCTCCCATCCACCTCGAGCGTCCAGCCGACCGAACCACCGTCCGAGCGCTCCGGCGCGAAGGAGGACACGAAAACCTCCCCGCTGATCCGATCACCACCCCACACGTCACGCCGGTTCGGGATGATGGCGACCACGTCCGGCGCGTTGATCTCCCGAAAACGCGCGTGATAGATCTTCGGCCCCCGCATGGGGTCCAGGACGCCGTTGGCCTCCCAGTAAGCGTCGGACAACTCGGTGACGACATACCCGGTGATCGACGCGTGACGACGCAGCTCGGCTATCTGGAACTGAAGCGCCTCGAACTGGAACCATTGGGTCGCGTCGGCAAGATCGTCGACCGTGGACCACATGCGGTCCAGGCCGTACCTGTGGAAGCGACGACGGATCCCGGATGGGCGGTAGTAGCCCTGGCCCGTCCCGAACCACCACGGCTCTCCCCCGTGGTGCTCCACCATCCGGTCGAGCCGGGGAAGCCCCCAGCCTCCGAACTCGCTCAGGATCAGCGGTTCGTCCCCCATCGGCTCCGCGTCGCCATGCGGACTCCAGAGCCACGCGGGACGGCGTGCAAAGTCCGAGATCATGTTCTTCCAGCGGACCGCGTTATCGGGCCCAAAGTACACGTGGAAATCGGCGACATCGGACCGGACGTGGAAGTTGGGTGTCTCGCCGGTCTCACATGCCGAGTTGTCGACCACCAACCGGGTCGGATCCAGATGCTTGAGCCATTCATACGTTCCGCGCAGCCACTCCCGGTCGCGACGCTCGTATCGAAGGCGCGTCCCCCAGTCCTCGTTGATGATCGTCCAGATAATGACCGACGGATGATCGCCCATCGTCTCGACCATTCGTTCCAGCGTCGTCCGTCCGCGAGCCGCCGACTCGACCGTGAAGCGACTCCAGTTGGGCAGCTCGCACCATACGAGGACGCCCTCCTCATCGGCGAGCTCCAGGTACGCCGGGTCGGGAACCTTGATATGGCAGCGTAGGAGGTTAAAGCCCAGCTCCTTGACGCGTTGTATCTGCTCTCGCAGGAACGCCCTGGACGGTGGCGTGGAGATCGTGTCGGGGTACAGGTCCTGGTCGAGCACGCCGAGCAGGTAGACGGGACGTCCGTTGAGCGTCACCGCGCCATCGGCAGTCCCCACCGTGCGCATCCCGAAGCGCTTATTGAGGCAATCCTGCTCGCCATCGGTCCCGACCAGGCGCGCATCCAGCCGGTAGAGCAGAGGGCTGTCCAGATCCCACAGCTGCGGCTGCGGCACCGGGACCGATGCCTCCCCGCTTCTGGATCCCTCGTCGAGGGCGACGCGGGTGCGTGAGACCTCGAGCCCAGACGGGTCGAACACTGCCAGGTCGAGACTCAGTCCACGAACCGATGGCGCGCCGGTGACGCGCCAGCGCGCGGTTGCCGACGATGCCGCGACGTCGGGCAGGACCAGCAGCGCGTCAAAATGAGCTGTGCCAACACGCTCGGCACGGACCGACTTCCAGATCCCGCTCTGGCTCGAGTACCACGTCTGCTTACCATGCGGCGCCTCGGACAACGGCAGATCGGGCGCGTACTGTTCGGCATTGAGCACGCGTTCCACGGCAAGGGCCGGGTACTCGGCTATGGCGTTGAGCGGATTCTGCACCTCGACCGCGATCTGGTTGGCCTCACTCCAGCGGACCGCCTCGTCCGGCGCCTCGAGCGCAAACGGGGTGTATCCGCCCTCATGGCTGCCGATCCGGTGCCCGTTCAGCCATACCGCGCAGCGGTACATCACGGCACCGAAGCCGATGAGGATCGTGCCGCCTCGCCAATCGGCCGGAACCTCGAATGAGCGGTGATACCAGGCGGTGATGATGCGATACGGGCGCGGCACCTGCGCCTCCCAGCACCCGGGAACCATGATCGGATCCCCGTGCGGAAGCGATGTCGCATCAAAGAGCCGCTCTGTATCGGCGACGAAGCGCCATTCGCCGTCGAGGTCGATCCCCGCCCGGGCCGGATCGCTCATGCGTCGGTGGACGCCAGCTCGGTGCCTCTGGGTCGCAGCGGCCTCATGGTGCTGGCTGTGGACCGGCATCGGGACCGTCCACAATCGGTTTCCCATCCTCGAAGCGCAGTTCGTCGATCCAGACCTTGCGTTCACGCAGCGTGAACTCCCACGCGTGGTACACCAGCCACAGGTCGCCGTCGCGGTCCGCGATGATCGTCTGGTGCCCCGGCCCGATCGCCGTACCCTCGGTCGAAAGAATCGGGTTCTCCTCGGCGTCGACGTAGGGGCCGGTCAGCGTGTCCGAGGTCGCGTAGCCGACGGCGTACGGCGGACCGGCGTAGTCGTTGGCCGAGTAGAAGAGGTAGTAGGTCCCTTCGTGGAAGTGGATGGTCGGGGCCTCCACCACGTTCCCCTCCCAGGGCTGGTCGTTGACGATACCCTCGACCTCGATCTCATCCCCCGCAAAGGCGAGTCCGTCCTCCGACATCGGGCGCATGTAGAAGCGGGTCGGGATGGAGCAGCAGTTTCCGTCGTTCTTGTAGATAAGCCACAGCGAATCGTCGACGTCCCGAACGATGGATGCGTCGATGGTGCCGCCGAGATCGAGCTGGCAGACCAGGGGCTCGTCACTCTCGCTGATGAATGGTCCGCCCGGCTCGGGGCTGACCGCCACGCCCACGCATTGCGCGCCGGCACCGTCCGGCCGCGTCAGGCCCGGGGCACGGGCCGTGAAGTACATCACGTAGCCGGCCGACGTCTCCGTCACCTCGGGCGCCCACGTGTTCCCGTTTGCCCAGCCGGGCAGCCGCGGCATCGCGTCACCCTGCTGCTCCCAGGTCACGAGATCGTCGGAGGTCGCGTACGGATAATTGTCCGTGATGTTCGTCGTCGAGTAGAGGAAGTACTGGTCACCTGTGTCCAGGACGAACGGGTCCGGCATGTTCTGGTCGATGACCGGGTTCATGAATTCACCCTCGCCCGGCGTTGGTGCCACGCTTTCGGACGGCGCCACGCTGCCATTTCCCGCCACCCCACTTGCCGATGCACCGGGCGTCGGCCCATCGGTGCCGCCATCCGAGGAGGAGCACGAGGCCATCAACAAGGCGACGAGCGCAGGGAGGACCAGACTCAACGGACCTGTCAACGCTGGAACTTCGCGGCGCACCTGCCTCGACCTGTGGATCGGCAAGACTCTCTCTTCAGCCCTTGATGCCCGACGACGCGACGCTCTGGACGATGTACCGCTGGAGCACCAGGTAGAAGATCAGGACCGGGATGGCAGCCACGGTTGCTCCCGCCATGACCAATCCCGGATCGCCGGTGTACTGGCGCTGGAGCAGCCGCAGTCCGGCCGGCAGCGTGCAATTATCCTGGCAGATGATCTGTGGCCACAGGTAGTCGTTCCAGAAGGCAAGGAACGTGATGACGGCAAGCGTCGCCAGCGCCGGCCCGGCGAGGGGCAGCGCCACGGACATGAACGTGCGCAGCCGGCTCGCCCCATCGACGTAGGCTGCCTCCTCGAGCTCGACCGGCAATCCCAGGAAGAACTGCCGCATGAAGAAGACCCCGAACACGCCCGCGAGGCCCGGAAGGACCAGCGCCGGGAGCGAGTCGTAGAGCCCGATGTCGGCGATGAGCTTGAACTGTGGGACGAGGAACATGACGCTCGGCAGCACGAGGGTCGTGATCATCAACCCGAACAAAATGTTCTTGAACGGGAAGTCGATGCGCGCAAAGGCATACGCCGACAGGGAGGTGATCGCCAGCGTGATGAAGGTCCCGGAGATCGAGACGATGGCGCTGTTGCGGAACCAGGTGAGGAACTCGGCCCGTGCGAAGAGCGCCGTGTAGTTCTCGAAGCCGGGATCGGCCGGCAGGATGCCGGGGTCGGTGAAGATTTCCGCGGAGAACTTCAGCGACGCGCTCACCACCACGACGAGCGGCAGGACGAAGAACGCCGCGATCGCGAAGAGCAGCACGTACATGAGGACGCGGCCGACTCCACCGCGGCGGCCGGTGCCGGCCGTGGAGAGTTCGACCGGCTGGTCCTTCGCTATTCCGCGCTCGAGGGTGGTTGCCATGGCGCGCCTCCTAGGACCGCTCGGAGCTGAAGAGCCGGAAGTTGACGATCGAGACGACGATCATGATCGCCGCGACGACGAGCGCCATCGCCGCGGCGAGGCTGAGTTCGCGCCGGCCGCCGAACCCGGTGCCCAATACATGGAGCAGGACCGGCGCGGTCTCCCCGCCGAGCTCGCTCGGGGGTCCGCCACCGGTCATGAGCTGCGGCTGCCCCACCAGTTGGAACGACGCGATCACCTGGAGGGTGATGACGAGCAGGAGGATCGGCCGCAGGCTGGGCAGGGTGATTGCCTTGAATTGCTGCCACGTGTTGGCACCATCGATTGAGGCAGCCTCGTACAGATCGGCCGAAATGGCCTGGATACCAGCCAGGAGAATGATGGTGTTGAAACCGATCGTCCACCACAGGGTCGCGATGAGGATCGTGATCCAGGCCCAGGGGTTGGTGGCCAGCCAGTTCGGGCTCCACCCGAGAGTATCGCTCATGAACAGCGTCACGAAGCCGGCGTTGCCGTTGAACATCCACCACCAGGTGAGGCCCACGACCGACACGGAAAGTGTCCATGGGACGAAGTAGATGGCGCGAAAGATATTTCGCCCGCGGAGCCGCTGGTTGAGGAGCACGGCCAGGGCCAACCCGAAGCCGATGAGCAGCGGCGTGCTGATGACGACGAAGATGAGGGTGTTCCAGACGCTGTTCCAGAACCGCGGGAACAGAAAACTGGACGAGTCGAACAGCTGCTGGTACCAGCGCAGCCCCACGAACGGCCCGTCCCGGAGCGCGGTGGAGTCATGGAGGCTGATCCAGATCCCCAGGAAGAACGGGAACAGGATCATCGCGGAGAAGATCGCGAAATGGGGAAGGATGAAAAGGTACGGGGTGATCGGGCTTTCCCCGATACGGCGCCTGCGGTCCTTGCCAGATCCCCACGCAAGCCGGTTGAGCACTCCAGCGACGCCACCCCTGGGGCGTCCCGTCGCAGCAGCCATGGAGCTCATCTTCACGGTCCTCTCGTGATCCCGCTGGCAGATAGGTAGGAAGGAAGGGCCTGACGAGGGCGGCCACCGTGGCCGCCCTCGTCACAGTGCGACAGACCTAGAAGCCGTAGCGCTCCTTGTTCTGCACCAAGATGTCGGTCTGCGCAGCCGCAAACTCGTCCAGGATCTCCTGGGCATCGCTACCACCCACGACCAGCGTGGTGGCCTCGCCGGCACCCTGGGCGCCGAAGAGGATGTCGCCGCCGCCCGGGAAGGTGGGCAGGAACTGCACGGACTCCGCGAGCGGCGCCACCTGCGCAATGAGCGGCAGGAGGCCCTCGCCCGAGGCATTCTGGAACTCATCGGACTCGCGCACTTCGTTGCGCGCCGGGATCTGTCCGCCGGCCGCCCACTGGAGCGAGTTCTGGCTGAACCAGTCGATGAAGTAGTACGAGCAGGCCTTGGTGTTCTCGTCCTCCGCGCCGGCTGACGTCACGGCCAGGTTGTGCGAGCCACCCCAGGTGCCATCACCGAAGATCGAGGGAATCGGAGCCACGCCGAGGTCCTCGCCCAGGGCCTCGCTGTAGCGGGTCGTCTCCCAGATGCCCGACATGACCATCCCGTTCTGGCCCTGCTGGAAGGCATTGATCTCGGCGTCGCTCTCGACGACCGGAGCGTCGAGGTCGTTCGCCAGGTGGGCGAGGTACTCGGCGGCCTGGACGCCCGCCTCGCTGTTGAAGGTGACTTCGGTGAAGTCCTTGTTCGTCCACTCACCGCCGCCCTGGTAGAAGAGCGCCGCGAACTGGATTCCGGCCAGGAAGTTCCCACCCGGACCGCTGCCGACGACCTGGTAGCCGCTGGCGTCGGTATTCTCGCCGATCGCCGTGATGGCCTCCTCGAAGGATTCCTGGTCGGCCGGAGCGCTCTCCGGATCGAGGCCGACCTCCTCGAAGAGCGCCTTGTTGTAGTAGAGATTCATCGTGTGGGTATCGATCGGAATACCGACCCGCTGGCCCTTCCACTCACCGGCGTTCCAGATCGCCTCGGGGAAGAGGTCGGGGCCGTAGCCACCCTGCTCGGCGAAGTCGTCGATCGGCACCACGATGCCATTCTCCACGTGGCCCGACAACGCGTCGTAGCCAACGGCGACCACGTCGGGGAGCTCATTCGCCGATGCCGCTGCTTCCAGCTGCGCAACATACTCGGCGCCGACCTTCGTCTCTACGGTCACCTGGCATGTCGGGGTCGCCGCGTTGAAGTCCTCGACGATCTGCGAGAAGAATTCGCCGTCGGGACCCGTGAACGGGTTCCACAGCGTCAGCTCGACGTTCTCGGTGGGCGGTTCGAATGCGCCGGTGGCGCCGCCGCTCGCGCCGGGCTCCTGGCTGGTGCCGGGGGCCTCGCTGTCACCCGGTGCCACGCTGCTGCCGTCATCGCCACCACCACTGCAGGCCGCGAGCGTCAGTGCCAGCACTGCGAAGATCGCAATGAAGCGCGAACCTCGAAGGCGGGCCAGTCCGGTCCTGGGCCAGTAGACGCTGGATTCCACCTGATCTCCTCCTTGGGCCGACCGCCGATGGGCGAGGGCCAGACTTGTACGATCTCTGCCAGGCTCCGCCTGAGCCTCGCGTCGATTGACCGCGCCTCCAGCACGACCGGCTCGGCAATGAACCGGCATCCTTGGAGTGATGCGGACAACGTAGCACGTATCGTCAATAGTGCAGAGCCGCCTGAGGCTAACGTTCCCGCAGCTTGCACGGGCCGGGTATCGTGGCGTGGTGACAACCGCCCCATATAAACTTGGGTCAGTCCAGCCATGACGACGGGCAAGACGATTCACATCGACGCTCGCGCGGCGGGAGACCAGGTCGTCCAGGTCCTGAAAGCCCTGGGAAGCCAGACGCGCATCGCGATTCTTCGGAACGTCGCCGATCGCGTCGTCCCATTGAGCCAGCTGGCCATGGAACTAGAGCTGCCGGCTTCGACAGCAGCGATGCACATCCTGGTGCTCGAGAAGGCCGGCCTGCTCCATACGGAGATGCGGCCAGCCAGCCGCGGCCTTCAGAAAGTGTGTGCGCGAACGTACGACGAGCTGGTCATCGACCTGCCTCGCGGAGCGTCCCAGCCCACCAACGTGATCGAGCACGTCATGCCGATCGGCGGTTTCAGCGAGGTGGACGTGCAGCCCACCTGCGGGCTGACCAGTGCCGACCAGCTCATCGGTTTCCTCGACGATCCAGACTCCTTCTACGAGCCGGCACGGCTTTCCGCGCAGCTGCTCTGGTTCGGCAGTGGCTACGTCGAGTATCGATTTCCCAATCGCCTGCCCCCTATGGCAACGGCCACGACGCTGCAGGTCAGTGCGGAGGTGTGCTCCGAGGCTCCACTGCACGACCCGGACTGGCCGAGTGACATCACGCTCTGGATCAACGACCGGGAGATCGGGACATGGACGTCGCCGGGCGACTTCGGCGGGGAGCGCGGCCGATACACGCCGGCATGGTGGGAAACGAAGGACACGCAGTTTGGCGTGCTCAAGCGCTGGCGCGTGACCGATGAAGGCAGCACGATTGATGGCATGGCCGGCGCCGCTGTCTGCCTGGCCGACCTAAGTCTGGAGGCGGGTGCGCCGATCCGGGTGCGCATCGGCGTGAAGCCGGACGCCGATCATGTCGGGGGTCTCAACCTGTTCGGGCGTCGTTTCGGCAACTACCAGCAGGACCTCGTGCTGCTCATGGAGTACGAAGCGGGGTCCTCCTCGAAGGGCGTGCGGCGTCCCCGCGCGGACAGCTGAGCGGTACACTCGCCGGCAATCCCCGCATCCCGAGCCTTGGTCGCCATGCCTCTCATCAGCACCCGAGCCCTGACGAAGCGCTACCCCGGCGTAACCGCGCTGGATGGATTGAGCCTGGAGCTTGAGCCGGGCGTCATCGGTCTCGTGGGCGCCAACGGTGCCGGAAAGAGCACGCTCATCAAGATCCTGCTGGGCCTGCTTCCGCAGACCGAGGGCGAGGCACGCGTGCTGGACCTCGACCCCGCGACCCAGGGCGCAGCCATCCGAGAGCTGGTGGGCTACATGCCCGAGCACGACTGCCTGCCGCCGGACGTGTCGGCGACCGAGTTCGTCGCGCACATGGCCCGCGTCTCGGGCCTGCCATCGGGTGCTGCCCGCGAGCGCACGGCGGACGTGCTCCGGCACGTCGGTTTGTACGAGGAGCGCTACCGGCCGATCGGCGGTTATTCGACCGGCATGAAGCAGCGCGTGAAGCTCGCGCAGGCGCTCGTCCATGATCCACGGGTCCTCTTCCTCGACGAGCCCACGAACGGGCTCGACCCGGCCGGCCGCGATGAGATGCTGGAGCTCATCGAACGAATCGGGAACGAGTTCGGCATCGCCGTCATCGTCGCCAGCCATCTGCTCGGCGAGATCGAGCGAGTCGCGACCTGGCTCGTGGCGATCGACGCCGGGCGGCTGCTGCGCACGGCCCCGCTCACCAGCTTCACGGAGCGCACGGGCCAGCTCCTGATCGAGACTGATGAGCCCGCCGAAGCGCTCGCTGCCCGCCTCGTTGTGCGTGGGTTCAACGCTCAGGCCGATGGGCGAACGATCGTCGCCGACCTCGCTTCGCACGATCACCCTGAGTTCGAGATCTACGACGCGGTCCGCGATGAGGCGATCAGCCTGGGTCTGGCGCTGGTACGCCTCGAGCAGCGGCGGCACCAGCTCGAGGATCTATTCCGCGTCGGAGGTGCCGATGAGCGCGGCGCCTGAACCGGTCGGCACGATCTATGACATCGGCTACCGCCATTACGACGGGCCGCGCCTTGGTCGCCGAGGGGCGATCGCAGCGATCGTCGGCGCGGGCCTGCGCGCCACCTTCGGGCTCGGACGCTCTGGCCGCTCCAAGATCATCCCGTGGGGCGCGCTCGTGCTCGCCCTGACGCCGGCGTTCGTGGCGGTTGCCGTCCGCGTGCTCGTGGGCGATCTGATCGACCTCTACAGCTACTCGAACTACCTGTGGGGCATCGGTGCCCTGTTCCCCATCTTCGTGGCCGCGCAGGCGCCGGAGCTGGTGGTGAACGATATGCGTCACCGCGTCTTGCCGCTCTACTTCAGCCGGCCGATCGGGAAGCTCGACTACGTCGCCGCCAAGCTCGCCGCGCTGAGCCTGGCGCTCCTGGCTCTCACGCTCCTCCCGGTCCTGATTCTGTTTGCAGGAAGGGTGCTGGCAGCGGAGGACTTCGCCGCGGGGCTGGGAGATGAGATCGGAGCCCTGCCTGGCATTCTGGGCAGCGGCGTGCTGCATGCCGTGGTCCTCGCCGCCCTGGGCCTTGCCATCTGCTCGCTGGCCGCGCGGCGCGCCTATGCGGCGGGAGCGGTCCTGGCCGTCTTCCTCATCGGCGGTGTGATGGCCGGAAGCTTCCAGGAGCAGGGGCGTGGCCTGGCTGACGTCGCACCATTGTTCAATCCGCTTGCCATTCTCGATGGCGCCCGTCAGTGGCTCTTCGGCGGTGTCGTCGCCGAGTCACCGGTTTCGGCCGCGGACATTCCGCTCGCAACGTACGGGCTGGCCACCTTCCTCCTGTTCGGCGTTTCGCTGGCCATCCTGGCCCTTCGCTATCGGCGAGTGACAACGTGAGCACGCTTTCGCTGACCGGCGTCTCGCGCTGGTACGGCAACGTCGTCGCTGTCAACGATGTGA
This sequence comes from Candidatus Limnocylindria bacterium, assembly GCA_038233215.1. Lineage (GTDB taxonomy): Bacteria > Chloroflexota > Limnocylindria > QHBO01 > QHBO01 > JACDBZ01. Next base: position 83,283 of record JBBSML010000005.1, on the reverse strand, counting down.
CCTTCAAGGTAGGCCCTGGCATCACCGGGCTGCTCGGGCCGAACGGTGCCGGCAAGACGACCCTGCTGCACATGATGGCCGGCTTCCTTGCGCCGTCGGCCGGCGAGGTTCGGCTGGACGCAACGCACACCTGGCGCCACCCCGAGGTCTATCGCCAGATCGGCTTCGTGCCGGAGCGCGAAGCTGTCTACTCGTTCCTGACGGGGCGCCAGTTCGTGCTTGCATCCGCACGACTGTCGGGGGTCCCCGATGCGGAGGCGGCCGCCGGCCGCGCCATCGACATGGTCGAGCTGCGCGATGCCGCCGACCGCGCCATCGGCGGCTACTCAAAGGGGATGCGCCAGCGGGCGAAAGTGGCCGCCGCGCTCGTCCACGACCCTCCCACCCTGATCCTGGACGAGCCGTTCAACGGGATGGATCCACGCCAGCGCCTGTCGATGATGGGTCTCCTGCGGGCAATGGCGGCCGATGGACGAACCATCCTGTTCTCCAGCCATATCCTCGAGGAGGTCGAGCGGCTGTCGGACCGGGTGCTCGTTGTCGTGGCGGGACGCCTCGCGGCCTCGGGCGATTTCCGCCGCATCCGCCGACTGATGACCGATCGCCCGCACCGCTTCACGCTGCGCTCGAGCGACGACCGCCGGCTGGCGCGCGAGCTCCTCGCCGCCCCCGAGGTCGAGGCGATCGAGCTGCGCGACGGGATGCTCAGCGTGCGCACCGGGGACTACGGGGCGCTGACGAGGTCCGTGGCTCCCGCGGCACAACGGGCGGGCGTGTCATTGCTCGAGCTGCGGCCCGCCGACGAGTCCCTCGAATCGGTGTTCAGCTACCTGGTGCGCCGATGATCTCAACCCTGGCGTCGCTCACCTTCCGGGCGCTGCTCAACCGGCGACGGACGCTGCTCCTCGGGCTGTTGGGCGGGGTCATCGTGGTAGTTGCCGTCGTATATCGGCTCAGCGCTTCCGCTGATGCGGAGGCACTGGACTTCACCGGTCGCCTGCTGGCCAACTTCGGCGTGGCGGTCCTGCTGCCGCTCGTCGCGGTGATCGTCGGGACCGCGGCGCTGGGCTCGGAACTCGACGACGGCACCATCGTCTACCTCCTCGCAAAGCCCATCCCGCGGTCCGTCATCGTGTTCGTCAAGCTGGCGGTGGCGTGGCTCGTGACCGCTCTGCTGGTGACGCTGCCGATCCTGCTGGCCGGGGTCATCGGGTCGGGCGGCGATCCCGGGTTGGGCATCGGCTACGGGCTGGCCGCATTGCTCGGCGCGCTCGAATACACCGCCGTCTTTCTGGCACTCTCGCTGGTCACGTCACGCGCCCTTGTCATCGGCCTCGCGTACGTCGTGGTGTGGGAGGGCGTCGTGGCCGGCCTCTTCGCCGGGACCCGAATCGTGTCGATCCGCCAGCACGTGCTGGCGGTGGCCGATGCCCTCACCGGGGATGGCGGGGTGGCGTCGGAGCTGGACCTGCGCACCGGGCTTCTTGTCGGCGGGATCGTCACCATCGCCGCCATCGTGCTGGCGGTACAGCGGCTCTCCACCGTCGAGCTGCGCGGAGAGACGGGGTAGGCACCCGCGGCGGCTGCGCCAACCTGGTTGGCGGAACGCGACGACACGACCCGGCTGCGCGTCCTGCTATCGTGACAAGCATGGACCTGCCGCCGCCATGGGGACATTCGTGGCAGGGTCGCCTCCATGACCACGTCGTTGATTCGCAGGCGCTGACCGGCAACCCGCTCGGCGACCCCCATCGGCGCCCGCTGTACGTGTACACGCCGCCCGGCTACGAGGAAGACCCTGATCGGCGCTATCCATCGGTCTATCTGCTCCAGGGGCTGACCGGCCAGGTGGACATGTGGCGCTCGCGCAAGGCGTTCAGCCGCACCACGCCCGAGGCGCTCGACACCTGGTTCGCGGCCGACGGGTCTACCCCGGCCATCGTCGTGTTCATCGACGCATGGACCAGCCTGGGCGGCGCACAGTTCCTCGACTCGGCGGCGACCGGGCGCTACCACACGTACCTGTGCGATGAGCTGGTGCCATTCGTTGACGCCCGGTACCGCACGGTGCCCGCTGCTCCCCATCGCGGCGTTGCCGGCAAGAGCAGCGGTGGCTACGGCGCCATGATCACGCCGATGCTGCGTCCGGACCTGTTCGGCGGCCTGGTGACGCACGCCGGCGACGCTCTCTTCGAGGCGTGCTACCTCGCCGATTTCCGCGAGGCGGCCCGTGCGCTGCGCGACACCTATGACGGTTCGTACGACGCGTTCTGGGCCGACGTTCGCTCGCGCCCGGGGCGGTCAAAGGGGGCGGATGGCGTGCTGCTCAACGTGTGGTGCATGGCCGCCTGCTACTCGGCCGATCCCGACGGCACCGTGCAGCTCCCGTTCGATCCGATGACCGGTCGCCTCCTCCCGGAGGTCTGGAACAGATGGCTGGCATGGGATCCGGTTCGCATGGCGCCCGCTCACGCCGATGCGCTGCGCGGACTTCGAGCGGTATGGATCGACGCCGGACGCAGCGACGACTTCTACCTGGACCTCGGCGCCGACGCATTTCGCGGTGAGTTGGCGGCGCTTGGCGTGGAAGATGAGCGGGTTCACTTCGAGCTGTTCGACGGAACGCACTCGGGCATCGATTGGCGCTACCCCGAGGCGATCGGCTGGCTGGCGGCGCGCCTTTCGTCCGCACCAGCGACGACCTAGGCGGCCACGACCCGATCGCGTCCGGCGCGCTTGGCCATGAAGAGGGCGACGTCCGCGGTCCGCAGGAGCGACTCCTTCGTCGCGTCGCTGGGATCCAGGGCAGCACATCCGGCCGAGACTGTCACTCGCAGCTCCGTGCCGCCCTCGGCACGGATGCTGTGAGCGGCGAGCAGGCCGCGGACCTCGTCGGCGGCGGCGACGGCCTCCTCCAGGTTCGCGTCGTCGAGCACGACGATGAACTCCTCACCGCCCAGGCGAGCTACGAGGTCACCTGCACGGAACCGTGCGGCGAGCGTATTGGCAAAGGCCACCAGCACCTGATCGCCGACCTGGTGTCCGTGCTCCTTGTTGAAGGCGCCGAAGCGATCGAGGTCGAAGACGATGGCACTCAGCGGCCGCCAGCCGGCCAGCCGCTCACGCCGATGCGCCGCCATCATCCGTTGCAGAGTCTCGTCGAAGTAGCGACGGTTGTAGAGGCCCGTCAACGGGTCGCGAATGGCGAGCTCCCCCACGTCCGCGTGCAGGAACGCGTTCGCCACCGCCAGCGCCGCGCTGATGGCCAGCAGCTGAAGGCCCTCGATCTCGAGGTCGCTGAAGCGGGCTGCGACCGACGTTCGGCCGATGGTGAGTGCGCCGATGACCACGCCATCCCGAATGAGCGGGAGGCCGACGCCCTGGGTCAATGGGGGGATATCCAGGTCCCGGACGGACCGGGGCACCCGATCCACGCCGATCGTGTGGTCGACCACGGTGGCTCGATCCCGAATCGCCCGACCCGCAAGTCCTTCTCCCAGCTGGATCTCGCGCCCGATGGCGGATTCGGGTATTCCTCGTGTCGCTCGCACGAGATAACGACCATCCGGCCGGTTCAGGAGCGTCACGGCAAGCGTATCGGCGACGACCACTCGTCCGATCGCCTCGATGACCATCTCAGCCAGGGGCTCGACTGACAGACTGCTGCTGACCTCGCGCCCGAAGGCCTCGACATCCCGGAAGAGTTCGGCGCGCGCGGCGAGCGCCTGCCGGTCCTGTCCGAGGGCTACCGCCGCAGCGATCCGCGTGGCCATGAGCACGACGAGGCTGCGGTCGGTTTCGTCGAGGAGGCGCGCGCGCGTCGAGTCCACGCTCAGGATCCCGAGGAACCGACCATCGACGATGAGCGGGGCGCAGATGAGGCTGGTGGGCGTGTGGGTACCCGGAACGTAGTCCGGATCGGATGCCACGTCGGGCACGAACGCGACTTCGCGGGTGCGCATCACGCGTCCCGCAATTCCGGTCAACGCATCGAAGGAGTCGAGCGGGTCCACGTATCCATGCTGCGCGACCAGTTGCACGCGCTCGGCGTCGCCGAGGTAGACGGAGACATACTGGTAGTTGAAACGGCTGACGATCACATCCACGATCCGCTCGAGCGCCTCGCCGGTCAGCCCCTCAGCGGCAAGCAGACGCCCGACCGCCTCGAGAGCCGAGATCTGGTGTGCCCGACGGCGCTCCACCTTGACCGCCGAGCGCGATGCGGTCAGCGCATTCTCGAGGGCGCGAACGATGCGACGCGTGCTGTATGCGAGGACGAGCGTCACTCCGGCGAGCGCCACGCCTCGCACCGCAATCTCATTGGTCGGGCCCAGCGTTGTCAGCTCCGGACTCAGCAGAACGGCCGCCGCGAGGCCCGCTGCAACCGATCCCTGGGCGCGCCCGGCGGCCGCCGCGCCGGCGACGATCGGGATGTAGAGCGAAACCAGTGGCAGCGATGGGCCGCCGATCATGCGCGACGCGACTGCCACAAAGGCCAGGGGCGGAAGGAGACGGAGCAGCTGCCATCCCAACTTGGCAGCCAGGCGATGACGCTTGCCCAGGTACCCGAGGAGGGCCTGGACGGCAATGGCAAGGCTGCTCAGCAGGATGCCCATCGCCAGATCTCCCGTTCGCTGCCCGACCGCCGCCACGAGCAGGACGATCGGCACGAGCGTGGCGGTGTAGAACAGATAGGGGTCGTCGCCGATGCGCGCCCAGGGAGGGGCAACCCGCCACGGATCAAGTACGCGGCCGATTGACGAGCGTGCATGCGTCGTGGCGTCAGGTGGCATGTCCCGGCGATCGTGCTCCGCACCGGCCGAGGCGGCCATACCCCGGAAGTCCCGTCCGGGTCCGGTTGGCACGCTGCGCGCTATGCTTCGGCCATGCGTGCCCAGCGCAACTGTTGACGTGCACACGGAGAAACGAGGCCATGACCTTTCGCCCTGATGTCAAGCTCGATCCTGGTCAGGTGCAGGATCGGCGCGGCGGAGGTGGCGGGCGCGTGCGCGGTGGCGGAATCGCCGTCGGGGGCGGGCTGGGAAGCCTCGTACTCCTGGCGGTGGTCATCCTGTTCGGCGGCAATCTCGGCGATCTGGCCGGGGGCCTCGGTGGCGGTCAGCCGGGGTCCGGACCAGTCTCCAGCGAGCTGGCATCGGAATGTCAGACCGGGGCGGATGCCAACGAGCGCCAGGATTGCCGGATCGTCGGTACCGTCAATAGCCTGCGGACGTACTGGACCGAGGCATTCACCTCCTCCGACCAGCAGTTCGCCGAGCCCGGGACGGTGCTCTTCGACGGTCAGGTGGACACCCAATGTGGTGGCGCCACGAGCGCGGTCGGACCGTTCTACTGCCCGGTTGACCAGACCATCTACATCGACCTCGGGTTCTTCGACCAGCTCGAGTCGCAGTTCGGTGCGGAGGGCGGTGAATTCGCGGAGGAGTACGTCCTCGCGCATGAGTACGGCCATCACATCCAGAACCTCCTCGGCCTGCTCGATGCCGGACGCGATGCCGGCGCCGAGGGCGGCGCGGTGCGCACGGAACTCCAGGCAGATTGTTTCGCCGGCGTATGGGGTGGCAACGCGGTGGACACCGGCTTCCTCCAGCCCATCACGCGGGAGCAGATCAACCAGGCGCTCGACGCCGCGGGGGTCATCGGCGACGATCGCATCCAGGAGCAGACCCAGGGCCAGGTGAACGAGGAATCCTGGACACACGGGTCGGCGGTGCAACGCCAGGAATGGTTCACGACCGGCTTCGAGCAGCAATCGGCGGCGGACTGCGACACCTTCGACGCCGATATCTAGCTCAGGGGCGCTGTCGCCCAACGCGGGAGAGAAGGATTGTCGACCAACGGACACGGTGACGACCACGGGCGCTCGGCGGCTGGCGCCGCATTCATCGGATCGCCATTTCCGCCCATCGGCGAGTACGGCTTTCTGTCGGATTGCGAGACAACCGCCCTCGTGGCGCCCAGCGGCAACATCGAGTGGCTCTGCCTCCCGCGCATCGATTCGCCCAGCGTGTTCGGCTCCATCCTGGACCGCGACGCCGGCGGTTTCCGCTTCGGCCCCTCCGACATCCAGGTCCCCGCGGCGCGGCGCTACCTGCCCGGCACCATGGTGCTTGAGACGAGCTGGGGTTCGCCGAGCGGCTGGATCATCGTCCGCGACGTGATGCTCATCGGCCCCTGGCGACATGAGAACGCGCGAAGCAGGATCCAGCGTCGTCCACCGACCGACTACGACACGAGCCACGTCCTGCTGCGCACGGTCCGCTGCGTGACAGGCGAGATGCAACTGACCCTCGATTGTGAACCTGTCTTCGACTACGGCCGCCACTACGGGACATGGCGCTACACCGATGAGGGCTATGGCCAGGGGGCATGCCGCTCCGAGGAGAGCAATATCGAGCTGGTGCTGACAAGCGACATGAATATCGGCTTCGAGGGCCCACGCGCGGAAGCGCGGACGTTGATCAAGGAGGGCGAGACCCGCTTCTGCGCCCTCTCCTGGAACGGGGCCGCAGCACCGACGACGTATGACGAGGCCTACGCGCAGCTGGTCTGGACCGCGCACCACTGGCAGCACTGGCTGGCCCGGGGCACGTTCCCCGACCATCCATGGCGCTCCTATCTCGAGCGATCGGCGCTGACGCTGAAGGGGCTGACGTATGCGCCAAGCGGAGCGGTGGTGGCTGCGCCGACCACCTCACTGCCCGAAACGCCCGGCGGAGAGCGCAACTGGGACTACCGCTACAGCTGGATCCGAGACTCGACCTTCGCTCTCTGGGGCCTGTACACCCTGGGTTTTGATTGGGAGGCGGATGACTACCTCGCCTTCATCGCCGATGTCGCTGAGCGCGATAACGAGCTCCAGATCATGTACGGCGTCGACGGCGAGCGCGCGCTTCCCGAGCAGATCCTCGAACACCTGGACGGGTACGAAGGCGCGAAGCCGGTCCGCATCGGAAACGCGGCCTACGGGCAGCGCCAGCACGACATGTGGGGCGCAGTCCTCGACTCGGTCTACCTGCACACGAAGTCGCGCGATCGGCTTGACGAGCGAATCTGGCCGATCATGGTTCGCCAGGTCGAGGCCGCCCTGGCGAACTGGCGCAACCCCGACCGCGGCATCTGGGAGGTCCGGGGCGATCCGAAGCATTTCACGAGCTCGAAGATGATGTGCTGGGTGGCCGCCGATCGCGGAGCTCGCCTCGCGCGGATCCGAAAAGAGGACGAGGCCGCGCGAAGATGGCAGGCGGCGGCCGACGAGATCCATGCCGACGTCTGCGCCAACGGGGTGGACAGTCGCGGCGTGTTCACGCAGCACTACGAGACCGAGGCGCTCGATGCTTCGCTGCTACTCATGCCACTGGTTCGCTTCCTGCCGCCCGATGATGAACGCGTCCGGCGAACCGTCCTCGCCATCGCGAATGAGTTGACGGATGACGGCCTGGTCCTGCGGTACCGCACCGACCAGACCGATGACGGCCTCTCCGGCGCAGAGGCCACGTTCACGATCTGCTCGTTCTGGCTCGTCTCCGCGCTGGTCGAGATCGGCGAGGTGCGGCGCGCTCGCCGCCTGTGCGAGAAGCTGCTCTCGTACGCGAGCTCGCTCGGCCTGTATGGCGAGGAGCTGGATCCCGACACCGGCCGCCACCTCGGCAACTTCCCGCAGGCATTCACCCATCTGGCGCTCATCAACGCGGTGATGCACCTCATTCATGCGGAGCGGGAACCTCCGCGCGTGCAGGCCGATCCCCTATCGCCACAGGAGGCCGCTCGGCCAGTGACCGGCGAGGACGGTCGCGGCGATGGCGGGAGCGGTCGCTCCACGGATGACCATGCGGCCGCGGGGCCTTCCACTAGAATCGAGCCTTGACCCGCATCCTCGTGTACACGGGCAAGGGCGGCGTCGGCAAGACGAGCGTCGCCGCCGCCACGGCGCTGGCATGCGCCGATCGCGGATATCGAACGATCGTGATGTCGACCGACATCGCCCACAGCCTCGGCGACGCGTTCAATCGCGAGCTTGGCCCGACGCCAGTCGAGATCGTCCCGAACCTGTGGGCGCAGGAATCGGACGTCTTCTTCAACGTGGCGCGCTACTGGGGCCGGGTGCAGGAGTACGCCGCATCGGTCCTGCGCTGGCGGGGCCTGGACGAGGTCATGGCCGAGGAGATGACGGTCCTGCCCGGCATGGACGAGGTCGGGTCGCTGCTGTGGATCGCCGATCATCACGACTCGGGCAACTACGACGTGGTCGTCGTGGACGCCGCACCCACCGGAGAAACCCTCAGGCTCCTCTCGCTGCCGGAGGCGGCCAAATGGTGGGTGGAGAAGGTTGCGCCGATCGGTCGCAAGATCTCAAAGCTCACCGGGCCCCTCATCCAGCGCATGGTCGGCATGCCGATGCCGAGCGACGACGTCTTCAATGCCGGCGAGGAGCTGCTCGGAAGGCTCGAGCACATGCACGCCCTGCTGACCGACCACGACAAGACATCGGTCCGTGTCGTCCTCACCCTGGAGCAGGTGGTGATCAAGGAGGCCCAGCGCTCCTTCACCTACTTCCACCTCTACAACTACCCGACTGACCTGGTGGTCGCAAACCGCGTCCTCCCCGATTCCGTGGGCCCGTACTTCCGCGGCTGGTACGAGGCGCAGCAGCGCTATGGCCCCCTCGTCGACAAGATGTTTCACCCGATCCCCGTGAAGCAGGCCCCCTTCTTCGACCGCGAGCTCGTCGGGATCGACCTCCTGCGCGAGCTGGCGGTTGCGCTCTACGGCTCAGAGGATCCGACCCAGTTCTTCTACCGAGGGCGCCCGTACTCCGTGACCCGGGATGGAAACGGAGCCTACGTCGTATCGGTTGACCTGCCGTTCACGGACAAGGACCAGATCGACCTCTCGCGTCACGCCGATGAGCTGGTCATCGATCTCGGCACATGGCGCCGCACGATCGTCCTCCCGCGTATCCTCGTCGATGCCCCCACCGAGGGAGCGAGCTTCGAAGATGGCACGCTCAAGATTCGATTTGGCACTCCGGCCCGCTGAAGGAGCACCCGATGACCGACCAGACCCCACCCACCGACGACCGCAACGCCGATCTCGAGGCGCGCCTCGCCGATCTCGAGGCGCGCGTTCCCCCGACGCCGACCGAAGAGGGCCGCTCAGGGCTCGAGGCTGCCTTCTGGGCCGGCATGCACACGATCTTCCCCGATGAGGCCCGCAAGCACCTGAAGGTCGCCGGCCGCGAGCAGCTCATGGCCGCTCGCGTCTACCTCGACAAGTGGATCGCGCGGCTGGATGCGCAGGAGGCAGAAGCCGCCGGCCGTCCGCACGAGAAGATCGACATCGAGTAGCACGGCGCCGGACCCACGCCCTACCCTGGTGGGGAGCGATGGGCGCTGCGTCGCGGGGAGGGTTCGCCGTGTCATGCTGCGGGACCGTTGGATGAAACACCGTGAGGCGACGCTGAATGATCGAGGCGAATGCGTCAGAGCGCGCCATCGGCTCTGATTTCGAGTGGATGACCGGCTTTGAGTGCTCGACCTTCCCCCAGACAGGCATGGACGAGCTGCTCCTGACGCAGCATGACCGCTTCTGGGGCTCCGATATCGTCCGCGCGCGGGACGCCGGTTGCCGGGTCTTGCGGTACGGGATCCGCTGGCACGTCGTCAATCCGCGGCCCCACGAATGGGATTGGTCCAGCGTGGATGGCCCGATGGAGCTGATGCGACATCTCGGAATGGAACCGGTGGTGGACCTGTTCCATTTCGGCGTGCCCGATTGGCTGGGCACCGGCGTCCTCACGTCCATCTTCCCCGACTTCCAGGCCGAGCTCTGCCGCGAGTTCGCGCGGCGCTACCCCTGGGTGCGCTGGTACACCCCCACCAACGAGCCATACATCATGGCGCAGTTCGGCGGCGAGACCGGCGCCTGGTTCCCGTATGGACAGAGCACGACGTCATTCGTGCAGGCGATGCGCAACGTCGCGCGCGGACTCTGCGAGGGATGGCACGAGATCGTCCGTGAGCGCCCGGATGCCCGGATGATGGTCAGCGATACGTGCGAATACCACCATGCCCTCGACGAGCGGACCCGGGAGCACGCCGCGTTCATGAACGAGCGGCGATTCCTCATGCACGATCTCTACGGCGGCCGCCTGGGCGACGACCACCCGCTCCGGGGTTACCTGCTCGAACACGGCATGCCCGAGCACGACCTTTGGTGGTTCCAGGAGCATCCGGCGCCCCTGGATATCGTGGGACTCGACCACTATCCCCATTCCGAACATTCGTACCGCATCGGCGATCGTGGGGAGATCGTCGACGAGCCGCAGCCATTGGAGCAGCAGAAGGGACCGGCGGAGCTTGCTCGCCAATATCATTCCCGCTTCGGCCGGCCCCTCCTCTTTGCGGAGACGGGAGCACCCGGCGACGACGCGCGCAAGATCGCGTGGCTGAATCGGCTCGTGGACGAAATTCGAACGGTACGAACCGAGGGCGTCCCGGTGATCGGCATCACCTGGTGGGGGCTGATCGACCAGGTAGATTGGGGGACCGGCCTTCGTCGCAAGAATTACGAGATCGACCCAACCGGCCTCTATGCGCTCCGATGGGAGGGCGGTCGGCTCGAACGCATTCCGACGGCAACGCTTGCCGCATGGACCGCGTTGACCGCTCGTCCTATCGGGGAAACCGTGGGAGCACTGGCGCCAGTGGCTGAAGAAGTCCCGTTGTGGTAAGCCGCGTGCTTACTCCTCCCCCATCTCGAGGCCCTCGATGTCGTGCTTCTGGCTGATCGGCACGAGCTCGTCAACGACCCGGCAGGCCAGGTGCTCCCTCACCGCGGGCGGAAGGGCATCGAAGTAGTCCTGCGTCACCATCGGATCATGAAGCTCCGAATGGCCGGCACCCGGCGCGTCGACCCCCAGGACGAGCACCGGACGCGCGACAGGTGACCCGTGGGCCGTGCCGCGGTGAATGGTGAGCGCGGAGCGGCACGAAATATCACCATGTTGCGGAAACTTGCGGACGCCGACGTCCGCGTATCGAGGCCAGAGCTCCGACGGCGGGAACATCTCGTGCTTCCATGCGCGCCCGTCGTCCCATTGCGTGCCCACCGCGATCTCGAATGGTCCCATGTCTTCGGTCACGTCCACGCCGGTCAGATTGAACGCCAGTGACGTGATCCTCCGATCCGCATACGTGTCCGGTGGCGAGGGAAAGTCACGGTGCCAGGGCTGGTTCATGGCGCCCTGGAACGGGACGTCGAAGCCGATCTCGACGATCTGGTACTCAGGACCGAGCACCGCCTCCGACATCGCGGTCACCCACGGATGGGAGACGAGGTCAACGAATCCGCTGATCTGCTGGGGATGGACCTCGACGTACCAGCGTCTTGGCCCGCGCCCGATGCTGCCGCCAGGACGCTGGATGGCCGCCCAGAAGGCAGTCATCATGTCCTCGCGCATCTGATCGGCCCACTCCAGGCTGAACGCCTGGCGGCGTGCGGTGATGCCGTCGCGCTCCAGGCTCTCGAGGTCAGATGCGATTTCCTGATGCGTCGCTGGGATGGTGGAGGTCACGGTCAAGGGCTCCGTTGAGCGGGGTTCGGTTGAGACTACAACGCTTCGTCGTTCACGCCTAGATCATCGGTTCAGCACGAGCGACCTGCACGGCGTACCATGCACGAGCCGTGTGGTCGTCGCAGGGCGCGCACGTACTGCGGGAGTAGCTCAGTTGGCAGAGCGGCAGCCTTCCAAGCCTCCGGACCTGAGCGCTGTGCTTCCCCTCCTGCACCCCTGAGCGTGAAGCGCCCAGATATCCGCTGTCATGCACCGACACGCTCGGTGACTCAGCGAATGGACGCCGCGATGCGCACAGCGGCGGTCTCCGTGCAAGCGATGGTCCCGATCTTCGATGGCCGGAATGCGTATCCTCGGAGCCGATGCGCCCGATCCGCCTGACCGACGATCCGCCGAACGCCGAGGCGTCGATCTCCGACCTCGACGGCGGCACGGTGCCGAACGACCGCTTCTATGTCCGGTGCAACTTCCCGGTTCCACGGCTCGACGCAGCCACCTGGCGTCTCGAGGTCGCCGGCGCCTTCGACGGTCCGCGTGCCTGGTCGCTCGACGACCTGCAGGCCCTTCCGTCGGTCGACCGCACGGTCACGCTGGAGTGCGCCGGCAACGGACGCACATTGATGATGCCGGCTCCTCCCGGCACGCCGTGGGGGCTTGGTGCGGTCGGCACGGCCCGCTTCCGCGGCGTGCGCCTGACCGACCTGCTCGCGGCGAGCGGCCTGCGGGACAGTGCGGTTGAGCTCGTTTTCACCGGCGCGGACCGTGGCACCGTGGAGCCGGAGGGCAACATCGCCTACGAGTTCAACCTGGATCGAGACCTTGCCGTCGATGATGGGCCGATCCTGGCCTGGGCAATGGGCGACGAGCCCCTCTCCGCCGAGCATGGGTTCCCGCTGCGGCTCATCGTGCCCGGCCAGTACGGCATGCGCTCGGTGAAGTGGCTGACGAGGATCACGGCCGTTGAGCAGCCGTTCATCGGTCACTTTCCCCGGAAGTATCGCTATCGAGGCGAGCGAGGGGTGGCCGACGGCGAGCCCGTCGGCGCCGTCAGGGTGCGCTCGCTGATCACGTTCCCCGGGGATGGCACTCGCCTGCCGATGGCACCGATTGCCCTGCGCGGCATCGCGTGGTCCGGCCGCGGGCCAATCACGAGCGTGGAAGTGAAGGCGGGTGGCGACCGGATGCAGGCGAGCATCGGCGATCCGGTCGATGGCACCGGTCCGGCGACATGGATATGTGTCTGGACTCCCCCGTTCGCGGGGAGCCACCGGATCGCGGTGCGTGCGACCGATGGCTCCGGCCACCCGCAGCCAGTGGCGCCAGTCTGGAACGAGGGCGGCTACGGAAACAACGTCGTCCAAGCCATCACCGTCCACGTGGTGGATATCGCCGCAGGGCCCGCAGCCATCACATGCCTTCGGTCTCCTCGCTGAGCGCCCGGCGTTGAAGGCGTTCAGCGCGGCCAGGTAGGTGTGGATGGTGTTGGGCGACTTGTTCTCGGCGCGCAGGTTGCGCCGGTAGCTGGCAAATGGCGTCGTCAATGGCGATGCCGTTGGCCGCGACGTCCGGAGCGGGTAGGATGGAAGCCGTCGACGTGATCACGAGGCCCTCGATAGTGTGTGCGAGCGCTGTGGTCACGGCGATCGGCTCAGAAGGTGTGGAAACCGCGCAATCTGAGCACGAATCGGCGCGGGAGTAGCTCAGTTGGCAGAGCGGCAGCCTTCCAAGCTGCATGTCGCGGGTTCGAACCCCGTCTCCCGCTCCACATCACCCTTCCATGCACGTCACCTCGTCATGCCACACCCGGTTCTGCGCGTCGCGGCTGATGAAGTAGCTCACCTCGCAGGTGGGACCCAGGCCGAACGTCGAGCGATCGATCACCAGTCGCGCCAGGTCATCCATCTCAAAGGTGTGCGAGGGAGGACCCTCCGCTAACACCTCGTCTCCCCACGCCAGGCACTCGTCGCCCGAAACGCCTGTCGCCGCCGCGCACTGGACAATCACGCCAGGATCCGTCGCCGATGCGGCCTCGACCGGTGGGCGCAGAACCAGGTATGCGAGGACGCACGCCACCGCGAGGAGCGCCGCGGCCGCGCCGATTCGAATCGTCATGCGCGCAGTATCCCCTGCCGGCGCGGCTGGGGGGCATCGCCCGCGTCGCGATCTCGCCGAAAATCCCGAACCCTGCGGCCCGGGGTATGCAAGAGTGGCGGCCGGAAAGGAGGGTTGTGATGGATCTTCTCTGGATCATCATCGTCGTGCTGGTCGTGCTCGCTTTGCTAGGCTATTTCGGCTTTGGCCGCCGACGCGGCTAGCACTCACTCACACGGGCAGGCAAGCCAATTCGGCTGAGTCGGTGCGGCGTGCCTGCCCGATCCTGCAGCGTTGAACGATTGGGCTAGTCGAGGTCCGCGAGCACCACCTCGGTGTGCTCGCCGAGCCGCGGCGGCGGCAACCGCGCCAGAAGCCGAGCGCCGTCGACGCGGATCGGGCTCGGGGCCATGCGGACGCCATCGAGGGTCTGGGTCCAGGCGTTCTCGTGAGCGACCTCCATGCTCGCGAGCGCCTCGCTGACCCGGTTGACCGGGCCCGCCGGGACATCGGCCGCTTCGAGTGCTGCGATCAGCTCATCCCGGTCTCGAAGCCCGACCGCACCGGCCAGCCAGGCGACGACCTCGGCGCGGTGTGCCAGGCGCAGCGAGTTGTCGGCGTAGCGCCCGTCATCGGTGAGATGGAGGACATCCAGCAAGCGACCGAACTGCGCGTCGTTGCCGACAGCGATGACGAGATCCGCATCAGAAGCTGCGAAGACCTGGTACGGAACGATGTTGGGGTGCGCGTTCCCGTGGCGCGTCGGCTCTGCCCCGGACGCCAGGTGGTTGCCGAGCACATTGATCAGCGAAGTGACGCCTGCCTCGACGAGGCTGACCTCGACCGCCCCGACCCGGCCCCGACCGACCAGTGCGGCCAGCGCCCCGATCGCGCATTCCAGGCCGGCAAAGAGATCCAGCAGCGCGACCCCCGTCTTCGTCGCCGGGCCATCCGGGACGCCGGTGACCGACATGAGGCCGCTCACCGCCTGCGCCAGCAGGTCGTAGGCAGGGCGGTCGGCATCGGCACCGGGAAAGCCGCCGATCGACGCGACGACCAGCCGCGGATGTCGCGCGCGAAGCGCATCGGTTTCCAGGCCAAGCCGGGCCGCGGTAGCCGGTCGGTAGTTGTGGACGAGGAGATCGGCGGTGACGAGCAGCCGATCGAGCGTGGCGCGGTCCGCTTCGATCCGGAGGTCAAGCACGACGGAACGCTTGTTGCGATTGACCGATGCAAAGTAGGCGGAGCGGCGATCGACCGTGTCACCCCACCACGGCGGCCCCCAGTTCCGCGTCTCGTCACCGCCGGGGGGCTCGATCTTGATGACATCCGCGCCGAGGTCCGCGAGGAGCATCGTGGCGAATGGTCCGGCCAGCACGCGGCTGACGTCGATCACCCTGATCCCCTCCAGAGGCAGCTGCTTGATCATCCCCGATACGGTAGATGAGACGTTGGCACGCGGGCCGCTAGCATTGACACCATGAAGATCGGATTGATGCTGCCCCTCGGGGCCGATGAGACGGCCGGCTTCGCGGATCTGCGTGCGCTGGCCATGGCGGCCGAGGAGCATGGACTCGACTCGGTGTGGGGTGCCGACCACCTCATCTTCCGCGACGAAGGCGAGACGACCGGCATCCACGAGTGCTGGACCGTGCTCACCGCGATCGCCGCCGTGACGTCGCGTGTCGAGATTGGACCGCTGGTGCTCGCGCTCCCGTTCCGTAACCCCGCCCTTACCGCCAAGATGGCCGCCGAGCTGGACGAGGTGAGCGGCGGTCGGCTCATTCTCGGCCTCGGCTGCGGCTGGCACGAGCCGGAATTCGACGCGTTCGGCTATCCCTTCGACCATCGCGTCTCGCGGTTCGACGAAGGGCTGCAGGTCGTGGTGCCCCTGCTGCGCAACGGTCAGGTGACCTATTCGGGCAAGTACCATCATGCGGCCGACGCCGAGCTTCGGCCGCTCCCCGTTCGGGAGGGCGGACCCCCCATCCTGATCGCCGGCAAGCAGCCACGCATGCTTCAGCTCGTCGCCCGCCACGCCGACCAATGGAACGCCGCCTGGTACGGCCATCCGGATCAGGCCGATGAGCTGAGGGAGCGGCTCGGCAACCTGAGGACGGCCCTCGACGCCGCTGGACGCGATCCCGCCTCGCTCGAAATCACGGTCGGCATCTTCGTCGCCTTCGAAGGGGCTGACGCCGATACGCCGGAGCACGCGCTGCGAGGGACGGTTGACGAGATCGCCGATGGCCTTGCCGGATATGCCGCGCTCGATGTGAAGCACCTCATCGCCCACATCTTCCCGCGCACGACCGATGCCGTGAAGCTGCTCGGCGAAGCCGCCGCCCTTGCCCGCGAACGCGTGGCTGCTCCAGTGCGCTGAGATGGGAGAAGCTGCCATTCGTCGATGTGGTCGACCTTAGGCGAGGCCGCCGCGCGCGCTCGCGACCGCGTCACAACCGGCGTGGGAAGCGCACCGTCATGAGCGGTGCGATCCTGACACGTGCGTCGAGCCGCCGTTCTCGTTTCGGTTCGGTCCATCCCTCGATTCATCGACCCGCAGGGCGGGGCTAACGCCCATCGAGCGAGGCAGGACTGGCACCTCGGTCGCGATTTGACCCGTGTGATGAGAAGACCGCAATCGAGTGCTGCCTCCTTCGTCGTTAGCCCCGTGGGGCAGGTCACCACCTCCAGGCTTCACCGCGCCAGCCACCCATGCCACTTTGTCGCCGAGCATGAAGTGCCCATGCTCAAGACGCGGCCATCAGCACGTGCCGCACCGGCCGCCTGGCCCGTCGGATGCGCGCCAGATTTCTCCCGACCACCCGCTGACGACAGGTGACGCACACACTCCACCGGCCGTCGCGCTCCAGCTCGATGGCATGTTCCGGCACGAGGACACGCCACCGACGACGCGGGCGCGCACGGATGATTGACCGATGCGCTGCGAGCGCGGCTGCGGCGCCTGGCACTCCCAGCGCGACCGCGTGACGCAGTGAGCTCCGGTATCGGGCGGACTCGAGGCGAAGGGCATCAGCATCGGTCAATCCGTGACGTCGATACAGCTCGAAGGCGATCTCGTAGAACGCGCGGCCGTGGTGGAGTGCGCGTCGTCCCCGCCGAGACGCCGGCGACAGCCAATGGGCCAGCTCATGAAGAAGCGTGAGGCGCTGGTCGATCTCATCGCCTCCCGCCCGAACCGCGATCATGCCCTCGTGGCGTCGCGTGACGCCGGTCGATTGGACGCCGGCGCGGCGTCGCCAGGAAAGACGAGGCGGCGCCACCGCCGCATCGGCGCAAACGATCGCGATCAGCTCGTTCGCCCAGACGGGCGGAGTCATCGGCGCATCCGGAGCAGTCGACCCACCTCGACAAGCCATGCGTCCAGGCCGGGATCGGCGTAGCTGGCATCGTCGTACGCGAAGCCGATCATGTCGGATCCGTGCGCTTTCACGTATGCAGCGGGCTCCATCGAACCATGGGGAAAAGCGACGGCAGCGAGTGCCTCGCGTGCTGGATCGGCCGGCGGTCGGTGATCGGAGCGTCGCGCGTCGTGGCGCGCGACCCATCGGTTCGTGAGCGTGTCGAGGCGGTGGCGTTGCACCCGTTGAGCGTAGCCGGATATTGGGGCAGGCGTGGGAATCGAGCGCTCGCTCAGGGCACGTCGGGGCCGATCACCTGGATCGAGAGCTGCATGCCCTGCGACTCATGATCTGCAACCGGGCAGAAGACGTCGTAGGTGCCCGGCTCGAGTGCCGTGGTGATCGTCCGCTTCTCGCCGGGTGCAAGGACCTCCTCGAATCGCGTGTCGATTGCCTGGCCGACCAGCGCGAAGTTGTGGTCCGTCGAGCCGTCGTTGGTCACGATGAAGGTGGTGATTCCGGCCATCGGCGAGAGCTCCATCTCGATCGCGAACTCGGTCAGGGAGACCTCGACAGGGTTGCCGGTGGGGCTGCCGTCAGGCGAACCGATGGCGGCGGAGTCCGGGTTCTCGCATGCGGCCAAGAGAACGAGGGCCAGCAGCGGCAGCAGTCGTCGCATACCGGGCCTATCAGCACGTCGCGTACCAGAGTGCCCCGATCTAGGCGTGGGCGGGATCCGGAGCGCCCTCGTAGAGGCCGAGCCGTGAAACGCCACGCTGGATCCATCGCGGCGCCCACCAGTTGACCGCACCCATGACCCGCATGAAGGCCGGCACCAGGATCCCGCGCACGATCGTGGCGTCGATCAGCACCGCCAGCGCCATGCTGAACCCGAGGGCCTTGATGAGCACCACCGATGAGAGCGCGAACGCTCCGAAGACCGCGACCATGATCAGCGCCGCCCCGGTGATGATGCCCCCGGTGATCCCGATCCCCTCCGCCACGGCACGCGTGTTGTCTCCGGTGGCGACGTAGCGCTCCCGGATCCGCGACAGCAGGAAGACCTCGTAGTCCATCGACAGGCCGAACAGGATGGCGAACATCAGTATCGGCGTCGACGCGACAATCGTTCCGGAGGGGTCGAAATCGAGTAATCCCGACAGGTTCCCATCCTGGAAGATCCAGACCAGCGCGCCGAAGCTCGCTGTGATGGAGAGCATGCTCATCAGGACGGCCTTGATCGGCAGGAACACCGATCCGAACGTGAGAAAGAGGACGACGCCGGTCACTCCGACCACGATCGCCACCGCGAACGGCACCGAGCGCGTGAAGCTGGCCATGAAGTCATTCGATCGGGACGAGAGGCCGCCGGTGACCGTGTCGGAGGCACCCTCGGGCATCGGGAGGGCACGGATCTCGGCGACCACGGCCCGCCCCTCGGACGAGTCCGCGAGCGCCTCGCTGAAGACGTTCACGCGTGCGACGTCACCGGCGATCCACTGCTCGATCCAGGTGACGATGCCGGCCGCCTCGGGAGGGCGCTGATCGTCGGGCAGCGAGATGAGCTGGAGGTACGCGGCTTCGTCGAGGCCCGCAGGCGGATCGAGCACGCTGGCGACCTCGGTCACGCCGGCAACCTCGTTCAGGTTCGCCACGTAGGACTGGAGCTCGGACACCCACGTTGCGTCAAGCCCGCCGTCCACGAGGTACGGCTCACCGGCCTGGACAGCGACCTCGATCGGGTCGGCATCACCGCCGGGAAACTCGTCGCTGAGGACGCGGAAGCCGGCCACGCTGTCGGATGGAGGCAGGTCGTCGAGATTGCCGCCAGTCGAGAGCTGGATGCCGAAAAAGGGAAGCCCGGCCAGGATCAGCACGACGAGGACGGGCGAAGCGATGAGGAACGGCCTGCGCATGACTGCACCCGCGATCCGGCCCCAGACTCCATGGCCCTGTCGGGCGTCCGCGGCATCGGCATCATCTTCCGCCAGGCGGAGGGAGCGCGGTAGTGGGACGCGGAGACGGTTGATTCGCGGCCCGAGCATGGCGAGCAGCGCCGGAAGCACCGTGAGTCCGAAGGCGAGAGTCGACAGGACGGTGACCACGCCTCCGATCCCCATGCTGCGCAGGGCCGGCGATTCGAAAACGATCAGGCTCGACAGGCCGATGGCGACCGCCACGCCGCTGATCGCGACCGCCTTGCCGACCGTCGCCATGGTTCGCTCGACCGCGTCTGCCACGGATCGGTGACGCAGTTCCTCACGAAATCGGCTGACGGTGAAGAGCGAGTAGTCGATCGACAGCGCCAGGCCGATCATGGTCGCCACGTTGGTGACGAAGATGCTCATCTCGGTCACGTTTGCGAGCAGGCCGATCACGGCCATGGAGCTCGGTAATGCGATGGCTGCGATGGCGATCGGCAGCAGCGCGCCGACCAGCGTGCCGAAGACGGCGAGCAGGATGAGCATGGCGATCGGCAGGCTGATGAGCTCGGCCTGGACAAGGTCGCGCTCGACCGCCTCGTTGAACTCGTATTGGACCAGCGGCGTCCCGGTCACGACCGTCTCGACGCCCTCCGGCGCATCGACCAGGCTCGCGAGATGCTCGGCATCATCGATCGCCTTCTCGAGCTCCTCGTCCAGCCGGACCAGGGCGAACGTCTT
The DNA here is from genome assembly GCA_038233215.1 of Candidatus Limnocylindria bacterium. Taxonomy (GTDB): domain Bacteria; phylum Chloroflexota; class Limnocylindria; order QHBO01; family QHBO01; genus JACDBZ01. Next base: position 63,571 of record JBBSML010000005.1, on the reverse strand, counting down.
GGTTCCATCGCGACTCAGGAAGGATGGATCACCGACACCGGCATAGGTGAGGATCTCGCCGACGATCGGCTCATCTTTGAGCGGAGCGACGCTGTCGGCGACCGTCACCTGGAACTCGTCTGAATCGGCGGCACCGTTGGGATCCGTGAAGATGACGATGAGACTCGTTGCCTGCTCTCCGAAGCGATCCGCGAACAGCGCCTCGGCGCGGGCGGCCTCCGAACCGGGAACCTGCCAGCCCCCCTGGCTCAGCCGCCCACCAGCACTCGCTGACCAGGCATTGAGACCGATGACGACGGCAAGGCCGGCGAATGGCAGCCACCGGCGAGCCCGATACGTCCCCCGACCGAGCGCGGCGAAGATGCCGTTATGCGCGATCAGGTCGTCACCACCCGGTTGCGGCGCGACGGTCGGCTGGCTGTCAGGAGGATTGACGTCAGCGCCGCCGTCGCCGTGGCCGCCGCGGAGGGCGAGCCAGAAACCGGCGAGAACCGCCAGCATGCCCGCCACGATCAACGGCGTGCGCATCGAACTGAATCTCCATTCATCATGTTTTCGGAGACTCTACACTTGCGAATCTGCCTCGTCAACCGTAAACTGAACTTTCATTCAGAGTACCGGGACCGACGAATGCCGCGAACCAGCGCCGCCCACGCCATCGAGATGCGACAACGCATGCTTGACGGCGCGCATCGGGCCATGCTCTCCGGTGGGTATCGCGGAACCACCATGCCTGCCATCGCCGCCGAGGCGGATGTCAGCGTCGGGCTCCTGTATCGGTACTTCGCCAGCAAGGAAGAGCTGTATCTCGCGATGTGCGAATACGTGTCGCAAGCACAGCTCGATGAGCTGGCCGTGCAGATGGGCCAGATCGCCGATCCGCGGGAGCGCCTCGGCCGAGCCGTCGGACATTTCGTCGAGAGCCTCGAGGCGGAGCGCTGGGGCGCCATCATCACCACCGGCTGGGCCGAGGCCGATATCAAGCCCGCACTTCGTGACCTGCTTCGTCGCCGATGTGACCAGATCCGAGGCTTTGCCGCCATGTTCCTGCGTGAGGCGATCGCGCGCGGCGAGATCGAGGCGGACGTCGATATCGAGGAGCTCAGCCTGGCGACCACCATGCTGATGGACGGGGTCATCGCCCACCAGGCGGAGACGGGTGACCGATTCGACCCTGACCTCGTGACGCGTTCGGTCATCTCGCTCGTCGGCCGCACGCTCCGTCGCTGACCGATGCTGACCCGCCCCTGACTCGGTGCTGCAAGGCACGCGCGACGCCCGGGCGTGGATCTGGCGAATCAACCGCCCCGCTATGATCCGCCAGGTGATGCCCAGAGCAACGCAGCCGTGACCGCCCTCGCTGCGGCGTCCTGGTGGCGCGCGCTCGGTGGCCTGACCCGATCCGGCAGCTCGATTGAGGCGCTCGCCTGGGCGTCCTACGACTTCGCGAACACCATTTTCAGCTTCGCGATCGTGAGTTTCGCGATGAGCCTGTGGACGATCAGCTTCCTCGGCGAGGGACCGGGAACGTTCTGGTTCACGGCCGCGGTGAGCGTCTCGGTCCTCCTGAACGCCATCGTCTCCCCGGTGCTGGGCGCCATGAGCGACCGCGTCGGCCGTCGCAAGCCGTTCCTGGCGGTCTTCACCGCGGCCTGCGTCATCGGCACGATTGCCATCGGGCTCGTCGACATTCGGCTGGGCCTGGTCGCTTTCGCCATCGCCAACTTCGCCTACCAGGGTGCGCTCATCTACTACGACGCGCTGCTGCCGGACGTCGCCCACCCGATCGCCCGCGGCCGCCTGTCCGGCATCGGCGTGGCGCTCGGCTATTGCGGCACGCTCCTGGTGGGTGTGCTGCTCCTCGTCGGCATCAGCACCGATGCCGACGGCGCCTCCACGCCTGCCACCTTCGCGCTGGTGGCTGGCCTGTTCGCGATCTTCGCAGCGCCGCTCTTTCTCCTCGTCCGCGAGGCGACCCGAACCGGCGAGCGCTTCAGCGCCACGCACGCCGGCCGCTCCTTCGGCCAGCTCGCGCACACCTTCCGGCGCGCACGCGAATCCCCGGGGCTGCTCCGGTTCATCGTCGCCCGCTTCTTCTACTCGGACCCTGTCAATACCGCGATCGTGGTCATGAGCGCCTTCGCCGTCCACGCCATCGGCTTCACCGAGGGTCAGGCACTCCAGGTCCTGCTCATTCTGACCGTGGTCGCCGTGATCGCCTCGCTCGGCTGGGGTGTCCTGGCCGACCGGTGGGGTCCGCGCCGCACCCTGTTTGCCGTGCTGGCCGTCTGGGCGGTCGGCCTCGCGATCATCTCCAGCTTGTTGGCTCCGGTCCCGTTTCTCTTCGCCGGGGCGCTGCTGGGCGCCGGGCTGGGCGGGGTCGGCGTGGTGGATCGGCTCATGCTGCTGCGCCTGGCGCCGGCCGACCGGGTGGGCGAGATGTTCGGCCTGTACGGGCTGGTCGGGAAGTTCAGCGCCATCATCGGCCCGCTCATCTACGGCATCATCGTTTCCACCCTCCTGTCGAGCGTGGGCCGCGACGCGTACCGGGTGGCGATCGCCTCGCTCTTCGTGCTCTTGCTGATCGGGATCTGGATCCTGCGCGGCGTTCCGGAGGACGAGCCGGCCAGTGAGGAGGCATGAATGGAGGCAATGGACCGATGACGATCGTGGTGGCCCACCGGGGAGCCTCGACACAGGCGCCTGAGAACACGATGGAAGCATTTCGGCTGGGCGTCGAAGCCGGCGCCGATGCCATCGAGCTCGACGTCCATCTCACTTCAGACGGGCAGCTGGCCGTCATCCACGACGATACCCTCGACCGGACCACCGACAGGACCGGGCCGGTTGTCGAACACACGATGGACGAGATTCGCGAGGCCGATGCGGGTGCCACCTTCGTGCATTCCGGCCACTCGGGCTATCCGTTCGCCGGTCGCGGCCTCACCATCCCGACGCTGCCCGAGGTGCTCGCCTGGCTGCCGGATGCCGTCGGCCTGGTCATCGAGATCAAGGCGCGCACCGCCGCCGATGCGGTGGTCGAGGCCGTGCGGGATCACCCCGTGCGAATGAGCGGCCGCCTGGCGGTGATCAGCTTCGACGAACAGGCAATCGAACGCGTCCGTGAGCTCGATCGCGAGATCAAGACCGGGTACCTCCTGGTGCCGACGCAGCCGGTCGAGCCCGCGCTTGTCTGGGCCACCGAGCACGGGCACACCGGCGTCTTTCCCTGGGAAGGAGACCTTGGTCTGGATCCGCTGGCGCTCATGGCGCAGGCACAGATCTACGGTCGGGAGATCGGGTGCTACGTCGTCAACGATGCGGAGCGCATGCAGCATCTCGCCGCCTGTGGCCTGTGGGGCTTCGTGACCGACGTCCCCGACGTCGCTCGCGCGGCACTCGGCCGCTGAGCCGATGATTGCGGAGCTGGCTTTCGGGATCACGGCCGCTGTTCGCCCCGACCACGCCCGGCTCGGCGCCGAGGTCGAACGTCTCGACTACCGTGAGCTTTGGGTCAACGACACCCCACGCGGCGACGGCCTGGCGACCCTGTCCGCAGCTGCGTCCGACACGCGGTCGCTGCGCTTCGGCGTCGGCGTCATCGCGCTCTCGGAGCATGCGCCGGCGGAGATCGTGGAGCGCGTTGAGGCCGCCGACCTGCCGACCGACCGCCTGACCGTGGGAGTCGGCAGCGGCTCCTCGGCGTCGCTTCAGCTCGTCCGCGACAGCGTCGCCGAGCTTCGTCGCCTCGTTCCCGACGTGTCGATCGCGGTCGCCGCGGTCGGGCCGCAGATGGCTCACCTGGCCGGTGAGATCGCCGATGCAGTGGTCGCCAACTGGGCGCTCCCGGACCGACTGGCCTGGATTCGCGAGCGCGTCGTCGAAGGAGCATATGCTGCCGGGCGTCCGAACCCGCGCCTGGTGGCGTACGTACGCACCGCCGTAGGTCCCGGTGCCGCTGACCGCCTTCAGGCTGAAATGGATCGATACCGTGGCTATGGCGCACATTACGCCCGAGCATTCGATGCGCAGCCGGGTGGGCTCATCGGCGTGGCCGTCGAATCCGGCGATCCGGGCGAAGTCGCCACGGCGCTGGCACCGTATCGGTCCGTGGTTGACACGCTGGTGATCCGGGGCTTGCCAGCGGATGACCATGATGTCGAGAGCTGGCTGCAGATCGCACTGGCGGCCTCGCCCGGACGCGATCGCCACCGTTGAGCGGCGCCAACTGAGCACGAAACGGCGGCCCAACGGGCAAGGCACGGCCGCCGTACGCGACCGATGTGGAATCGGTTGGCCCGGCGTTTCGTTCGCCCATCGATGGCGCGTGGGCTGTCAGCGGCGGCGGCCACCACTCAGGACGCCCAGCACGGTTCGCAGGATCGTGTTGAAGGCGCCTGAGCGCATGACGCGTGAGCCCTCCGTGGCGACCCTGCCCCAATCGACACCCTTCTCAGGCGCATTTGTCGGCCGCATCTTCCGTTCAGCCGGAGACTCGGGGTCCTCGATACCCGTCATCGGCTCGACCGCCTCCTCGGTCGCCTTCTTCATGCGAGCGGCGAGCAGCTCCTTGGCGGATTCGGGATCGGTGTCGGCCGCATAGGTCGGCGCAATCTGCGACGCGGTCACGACGGCGTCGAAGACCGCCGGCTCAACCTGTGCCATCAGCGACATGGGCGGACGCATCATCACCCGGGCGGTCGGCATGGGCCTGCCCTTGAGATCGAGCGCGGTGATGAGCGCCTCGCCGGTGCCCAGCTTCGTGAGCTCGTCCTCCACGTCGTAATGCTCGGTGGTGGGGAACGTTTCGGCTGTGGCTCGGACGTTCTGGAGGTCATCGGGCGTGAAGGCGCGCAGGGCGTGCTGCACGCGGTTGCCGAGCTGGCCCAGCACCTCGGATGGCACGTCGGTCGGAGAGTGGGTGACGAAGAAGACGCCGACCCCCTTGGAGCGGATGAGGCGCGCCACAAGCTCGATCTGGCCCATGAATGTCTTGTTCGCGTCACGGAACAGGAGGTGCGCCTCGTCGAAGAAGAAGACGAGCTTCGGCTTGTCCGGATCCCCGACTTCGGGAAGCGTCGCGTACAGGTTGGCGAGCAGCCACATCATGAAGGTGCTGAACAGCGCTGGCCGATCCTGCATGTCCGCCAGCTCGAGGACGCTGATGACGCCTCGCCCGTCCTCGGCCGTGCGCAGGAAGTGCTCGACTTCGAACTCGGGGGAGCCGAAGAATGCATCGGCCTCCTGCTGCTCGAGCTCAGCGATCTTGCGGATGATGACGCCGGCCGTCGCCGTCGCGATGCCGCCGTACTCGGCCATCTCGGACTTGCCCTCGTCCGAGTTGAGGTGATTGAGCAGGGAGCGCAGGTCCTCGAGGTTGATGAGCGGCAACTGCTTGTCATCGGCGTACTTGAAGGCCAGCGCCAGGACCGATTGCTGAGTGTCATTCAGATCGAGCACCTTGGCCAGCAGGATCGGCCCGAAGCTCGAGACCGATGCGCGCAGGCGCACGCCCTTGCCCCCTCGGTCGAGCGTGAAGAATTCGACCGGGAAGGCCTTCGGCGCATAATCGGCGAAGCCGATTGCCTGAGCGCGCGCCGCCAGATTCTCGTTGAGCACTGCGGACGCGGCGAGACCACTGATGTCGCCCTTGATGTCGCTGATGAAGACCGGGACGCCGGCGCCACTGAGCTGCTCGGCCAGCACCTGGAGGGTCTTCGTCTTGCCGGTGCCGGTGGCGCCGGCCACCAGCCCGTGGCGGTTCATCATCGCCAGGGGCACACGCACCTGGGCTGCGGGGAGCGCGTCCTCGCCCTGCATCGCGGCGCCAAAGGTGATCGCTGGACCCTCGAAGCCGTAGCCAGCATTGATCGCCGCCTCGAAGTCAGTGGACATGCGCGCGAGTATAGGGTGGTCGCTGAACGAGGCCGCTGCCGATCAATGAGGCACCGACGCGCATCACCCGTCTCTCAGGTGCCGCACGACCCGATCCATGAGGCCGTAACGCACCTCGGCAGCTCACCACGCACCACGGTGACCAATAGATCGCCGACCTTGGGATCTAGCCGCGCTTCGTATCAACCTTAGGGAGGCGTGTCTTGCCATCGATCAGGAAATGACGGAACCACTCGTCGATGAGCCGCAGGTTGTCGACCCGACGAAATGGCATGCCTGATCGGGTGAGCTCGTGGGACTCGTCGGGGACACGCATGAGGCGCACCACGCGCTTCAGCGAGCGGAGCACGGCAAAGAGCTCTTCCGCCTGCGTGATCGTGCAGCGCAGATCCTTCTCGCTGTGCTGGATGAGCAGTGGCGTCGTGACCGACGTGGCGTAGGTCAGCGGTGAATGGCGCCGGTAGAGGTCCCAGTCCTCCCACGGTTGGACGCCGTATTCGTAGAGTCCGAATGTCGGGCCGCCGATGTCGCCCGACAGCATCTGGCTGACCATGTCGTTGACGCTGCGGCATGTCACCGCTGCCCTGAACCGATCAGTGTGACCCACGATCCAGCTGGTCAGGTAGCCGCCGTACGAGCCACCGGTGACACCCATGCGGTCGGGATCAACGAGGCCTTCGGCGATGAGCGCGTCCAGCCCGGCCATGCAATCGCGCATCGGTCCGTCGCCCCAATCGGCAACATTGGCGGACAGGAAGTCCGCGCCATAGCCCTGGGAGCCACGCGGGTTGCAAGCGTACACGCTGATGCCGCTCGCCACGAGCAGCTGCCACTCCCAGATCAGAGACCAGCCGTAGAGGGTGCCGGGACCGCCGTGGATCTCGAGCACGACCGGCGCGGGGCGTTGCTTCGTGCCCGCGGGCGCCTGGAGGAACCAACCCTGGATACGCCGACCGTCGACCTCGTGCCAGCGCTCGACCGGTGCGACGAGCTTGACCTCACGCCAGGCGTCGCTCATGAGGTCGCTGACGGGCCGGAGGTCCACGCGGTCATTGGCGCCCAGTCGCCTGGCAGGAATGTCGCCGATCACGACCTCCGGCGCCTCTGTGCCACTGGTTCTGACGGCCGCGAAACGAGCCGCCCCGCGCGGCATGGCGGTCGCTGAGAAACGTCCCAGGAAATGGCGGTCGCGCGTGAGCCGTTCGAGACGTCCGCCCTCGACCTCCACCCGCCAGAGCTCGAAACTGCCCTCCACGGGGGCCGCGAAGACGAGCCAGCGCGCGTCGCCCATCCAGTGCAGGCTGGTCCCGCCGCCTCCGAACAGGTCGCTGTTCATGGCAGCGGCGGCCTCGAGGTCCGACCCGACGAGAAGATCATCAGCTTGGCCGTCGCGGACGCGGAACCGCCACACGGATGCCTGTTGAAGCTCCCCGCGCTCCCAGTCACGGCTGCCGACGGCGGCGATCCACGCACCGTCCGGCGACCATGCAGGCGCGCCCCACGTCTGCCGTCCCTGACCCGGAGAGAGCTGTTTCACCCTCTTGGTCGCGACCTCGACGAGATAGATGTCGGTTCGCCAGCCAAGGTCCGCGTCCCGATGCCGGTCAGACACGAACGCGATGCGCTTCCCGTCCGGCGACCAATGTGGATCCGAGTCGTGATGATCACCGGTCGTCAGCAGCTCCGCGTCCCCGGACGATGCGTCGACCAGCCAGAGATGTTGAAACTTGTCGTGGACGAACCCGATTCCGTTGAACTGGTATGCGAGCGTGTCGATCAACCGCGCGTCGGGAAGCGGCGGATCCTCGGGACGACGCTCAGGCTTCTTCTCCGCCTGCGTGGAGGTCGAGCCGCTGACCACGCAGAGCCGCTCGCCATCGGGCGACCACGAGATCGCGGAGACGTCCTTCGGCAGATCGGTCAGCTGTCGAGCCTCCCCACCATCGGCGAACGGGAGCAGCCAGACCTGTGTACCCCCCTCATCGGGCGCCTCGGGCTTGCCCGCCTTTGCGCCGCCGCCGCCGGCCTGGAGCACGGATGATCGATCGGAAAGGAAGGCCAGCGTTCGGCCGTCCGGGCTCCAGCGCGGGGTGGTGTCGGACTTCGAGCCGATCGTGAGCTGGTGCGCGGCCGTCGACCCATCCGCCGGAGCCAGCCAGAGGGAGCTGCGGTACGCATCCTTGCCGGGCGACACCGACTTCACGCAGAACGCGACCCGCTGCCCATCCGGCGACAGGTCGACCTGGGTGGGGACCCGGAGGTCGTACAGATCCTCGGGGCGCGGTACGCGTGCGGCCACCGGTCGATCCGTCACCAGTTCGTGGCGGTGGAGGCCTCGGTCTCGCCGACGGAGGCGAGCCAGCGCTCCGCGTCGATGGCCGCCTTGCAGCCGTCACCCGCCGCGGTCACCGCCTGGCGGTAGTGGTCATCGTGAACGTCGCCGGCCACGAAGACACCCTCGACCCCGGAGCCGGTCTCGCCGACGAGCTCGAGGTATCCGCCCGGTCCCACCTTGAGCTGATCCGTGAACAGGTCGGTGTTGGGTTTGTAGCCGATGGCCACGAACATACCCTGCACCGCAAGGTCGCTGCTTTCCCCACCGGCGGTGTCGCGCACGGTGAGGGCGTTGACGGTCATCTCGCCCTTGACCTCGGTGACCTCCCGGTTGAAGAGGATCTCGATCTTCGGGTCGCGCTCGGCGCGGTCGCGCATGATCTTGCTGCCGCGGAACTCATCGCGCCGCACGAGCATGGTGACCTTGTCGGCGAAGCGGGTCAGGAACGTCGCCTCCTCGAGCGCCGTGTCGCCGCCGCCCACGACTGCGACCTCACGGCCGCGGAAGAAGAAGCCATCGCAGGTCGCGCAGGCGCTGACGCCTCGACCACGGAACTCCTCTTCCGACGGCAGCCCCAGCCACAGCGCCGATGCGCCGGTCGCAACGATCACCGCATCGGCGCGGTATTCGTCCTCGCCGACCCAGATCCCGAATGGCCGTTCGCTGAAGTCGACCCTGGTGGCGTCCTGTTCAACCAGCGTCGAGCCAAAGCGCTCGGCCTGATCCCGGAAGTGCTCCATGAGCTCGGGACCCTGGATACCCTGCGGAAAGCCGGGGTAATTCTCCACGTCGGAGGTGATCATCAGCTGGCCCATCGGCACATTGCCGGCGATCACGATGGGTTCGAGATTGGCGCGCGCGGCGTAAATGGCGGCGGTCAGCCCGGCGGGGCCGGAGCCGATGATGGCGACCTTGCGATGTCTGGTGTCGGTGGTGGCTGGTACGGCGACGGTCATCTGGAGGTAAGTGTAGCGCGGGGCTCCCGTTGATTCAGCGAGCTGATCCGGGCCGTATCCGGTAGACCGTGATTCAACGCCTATCATCCGACGGTGACAACGACGTGACCGCACCCCAGCTGTGCTGACTGCCCTCCGCCGGGCTCGGCGAAGCCTGCCATTGACGTTTCGGGCCGATGCGACGGAGCTGCTTGATGGCGATCAGCTCTCGACGACCGAGGTGGCGCGCAATCTCGCCGATCTCGCACGTCTGAATCGCCTGCCCGGCGGTACCGGCGCGAGCATCGCCGCCATTCGTCACCTGCTCGATGGAGACGCCACCGCGCGCATCCTCGATGCGGGCACCGGGCGAGGCGATATGCCGGTGGGCTTCGCGCGTAGCAGGTGGGAGACATCGGCACTCGACACGCATCCCGAGGTGCTGGCCATCGCCCGTCGCTCCACGGCCACCGAGCAGCGAATCCAGATCATCGAGGGCGATGTCCGGTCGCTGCCGTTCGCCGACGATTCGTTCGACGTGAGCCACTGCTCGCTGCTCATGCACCATCTCGACCCCGGCGAGGCGGTCGCCGTCCTCCGCGAGCTGCGGCGCGTGGCGCGACGCGGTGTGGTGATCAACGACCTGCGCCGCGGCCTCCTCCCACTGGTGGGCACCGCCCTCGGCGTTGCGGCGGTCGGCGGCAGTCGCGTGACACGGCACGACGGCATGATCTCGGCCCGGCGCGCCTACACCCTGGAGGAATTGGACGAGCTTATCGGTGAGGCCGGCCTCGCGGTTCGGTGGCGCTCGCCGCGCTGGATGCCGCGCGTCGTCACCGCCACCACGCCGATCACCGCCGGATGAAATCGGTCGATGTGCTCGTCGCCGGAGCCGGACCGGCTGGATCCGCGCTTGCGGCCGCGCTGGCGCGTGCAGGGGCATCGGTCCTGCTCGTCGAGGCCGGAGAGCACCCGCGACCGAAGACCTGTGCCGAGTACGCCAGCCCGCGGATCGTCGAGGAGCTGCAGCGGCTCGGAATGGCGAGCGACTGGAGGGACCTCGCTGTCCCCCTCCGCGGCATGGAGCTGCACGCCGGGAGCAGATCGACGACGATCCGATACGAGGACGAGGGCGGAGCACGGAACGCATGGGGCATCGATCGTCGCAGCTTTGATGCTCACCTGGCCGGGCACGCAGCCCGAATGGGCGCGATCCTTCAGGAGCGAACGCGTGTGGTGAGCCTCGTGTGCGAGGGTCGTACCGTCCGCGGTGCGACCCTGCGCGACCAAGCGACCGGCCGCGACGAGACCGTGTCAGCTCGTTGGACGGTCGGAGCGGATGGAACGCGCTCAACTGTCAGCCGCCTCGTCGGCGTTGATCTCCCGGTGCGCTTCCCGCGGCGGCTCGGCCTCGTGGCGCACCACGCTGGCGTCGATGGCCTGTCCGACCACGGAGAGATGCACGTCGGGCGAGGATATTACGTCGGCTTGGCGCCCACGCCGGGCGGCGAGCTGAATGTGGGCATGGCCCTGCCGATGGAGGACGCCGGACAACCGGCCAACGCCCGATTTGACGCAGCGATCTCCGGTCTCCCCGCAGTGGCGCGCAGGCTGGCGGGCAGCGAGCGGGTGACATCGATCAGGGGCGCGGCGCCGATCGGCCATCGCGTCTCGACCCCGGCAGGACCTGGCTGGCTACTCGTGGGAGATGCCTCGGGATTCGTGGATCCCTTCACCGGCGAGGGGATCCATCGCGCCCTGCGTTCCGCCCGCGCCGCTGCCGATGCCATCCTGGCCGGTGGCGAGGTCGAGGCGGCCTACCGTGCGCAGCGGCGTGGTGCCTTCGCCGCCAAAACCGCGCTCAGCTGGCTTATCCAGGGTCTCCTGGCTGCGCCCCCGGTCCTCGGCTACGCCGTTGGCCGGCTCTCGGCACGGCCCGCGGCAGCCGTCCGCCTCGGCTCCGCGCTCGGAGACTGCCGGCCCGCAACCGACGCGCTCTCCCCCGCCGCCCTGCTGGAGGTGTTCGCACCATGAAGAGCAGGCTGCACGTCTTCATGCATGCGCCGTGGGAGCGCATCTTCCCGCTGGCCGTCGAGGTCGAGCGATGGCCGCAGATCCTCCCCCACTACCGCTATGTCCGGCCAGTCGCAGATCCTGACGGCGAACGCCGCTTCGCGATGGGGGCGCGACGTGGCCTCATTCCCGTCACGTGGGAGGCCATCCAGCGACCACTGCCCGACGAGCGGAGCATCGAGTTCGTTCATACCGACGGCGTGACGAAGGGGATGTGGGTCGCCTGGCGCTTCGAGCCAGTCGCCGGCGGAACGAACGTAAGCATTGAGCATCGGCTCGAGCTGGGATGGCCGATGATCGGCGACTTCGCGGCCCGGTACGTCATAGGCCCGCAGTTCATCGAGGCCATCGCGGGGCGCACGCTTCGCCGCATCCGGGAGCTGGCGGAAGCTGCCGGCCGATGAAAAGTCGACGAGTCGTCATCACCGGCATCGGTGCCATCACGCCCATTGGCAGTGGAGCCGACGGCCTGTGGGACGGCGTCATGGCCAACGAATCGGCGGTCCGCACGATCGATCGTTTCGACGCGAGCGAGTTCCCGTCGCGCATCGCTGCCCAGATCGATGGCTTCGACCCGAGCGATCACCTGGATGCACGGCGCGCCCGCCGCCTCGACCGGTTCAGCGCGCTTTCGGTGGCAGCATCACGACAGGCGTTCGTGGATTCCGGCCTCGACCGCTTGACGGCTCGTGACACCACGGGCGTCTGGATCGGCACCGCGCTCGGCGGCATCGCGTTCGGCGAGGAACAGCATGCCGGCTTCGTCACGCGTGGCGTGCGCGGGGTCGCACCGACCCTGGCGCTTGCCGTATTCGGCGGGGCAGGAGCCAGCAACGTCGCGCTCGACCTCGGGTTCACCGGCCCGTCGGTCGGCAACGCCAACTCCTGCGCGTCGGGAGCGGTGGCCATCGGTCAGGCATTCGCCGCCATCCGCGATGGAACCGTCGACGCAGCACTGGCCGGTGGCGCCGAGGCACCACTCGCGCCGCTCACATTCGGCGCCTTTGCCATGATCCGCGTTCTCTCGCAACGCAACGATGATCCGTCCCATGCTTCACGCCCGTTCGACCGCGAGCGTGATGGGTTTGTGATGAGCGAGGGCGCCGCCGTGCTGGCGCTCGAGGAGCGTGATGCGGCCATGCGCCGCGGTGCTCGGATCATTGCCGAGGTCGTGGGATTCGGCGCCAGCAACGATGCCTATCACATGACCGCACCACGTCCGGACGGCCGCGAGGCGGCGCGCGCGATCCGGGCCGCATTGGCCGATGCGAGGATCGCGCCGGAGCGAATCGGCTACCTGAACGCTCATGGGTCGAGCACACCGCTCAACGAACCGGCCGAGGCCCGCGCCATCCGGGGCGCCTTCGGCGTGCTCACCGACCGGATCGCGGTCTCCGGCACGAAGGGTCTGTACGGACATGCGCTGGGCGCATCGGGCGCGATCGAGGCCGCCATCACCGCCATGGCACTCGACCGCGAGATCCTGCCGGGCACCTGCAACCTCGAGGAGCAGGATCCGACGATCGATCTGCACCTTCTGCGATCAGCAACGGCGGAACGCGTGGAGGCGGCGGTCTCCACATCATTCGGCTTCGGCGGCATGAACGCGGCGCTCGTCCTCGGCCGGCACGACTAGCTGACCTGCGAGGTCTCCAGCTTGCCGGATCTCGCTGCCGCGAGCGCCCAGGCAAGCGCCTCCTCGAAGGACGCGGCCCCGGCCGCCTTATCCACGATCACCGTCCACCGATCGTCGCAGATCATGGATGGCAGCGAGCTCATCGCGGTCCCGGTCCAGTAGATGACGGGCATGTGCGGGTAGCGGTGCCGCGTGGCCAGGAAGAGGGCGGCGCTCAGCTCATTCTCGAGCCGCCAGTCAAGGATCATGGCGCTTGGCGGCGCCGCGCCGCGCAATGCTGTCAGGAATGGCAACGGCAACCGGAACAGCGATGAGCTCGCACCGTTTGCCAGGCACAGATCCGCGGCCAGCGTGGCGGCCGCCGGCTCGTCCTCGACGATCCAGACCTGTTGCGTTTGTTTCATCCTGGGCAAATCCCCTTGGCACTCTGGATGCACGCCGCGTGCCGAGATCCGAGTCGGGCTCTACCATGAAGTCCCATGAACACCATCCCGCGCCGCCGATCCCTGACCGTCATGGTCGGCGGAATCCCGGTCGGATCCGCCCATCCGGTCGTCGTGCAGTCCATGACCAACACCGATACCGCCGATGCTGACGGCACGGCCATCCAGGTCGCGCAGCTCGCCCACGCCGGATCGGAGCTGGTTCGCATCACGGTCAACAACGACGCCGCGGCGCAGGCGGTACCGGTCATCCGCGACAAGCTCGATCGGCTCGGGGTCGATGTGCCCCTCATCGGGGACTTCCATTACAACGGCCATCTGCTGCTGACGAAGTACCCCGATGCCGCGGCTGCGCTGGCGAAGTACCGAATCAACCCGGGCAACGTCGGGACGAAGCGCCGCGACGAGCAGTTCGCGCAGATCATCGAGGTGGCGGTCGCCAACGACAAGCCGGTGCGCATCGGCGTCAATTGGGGATCGCTCGACCAACAGCTGCTCACGGTGATGATGGACGCCAACGCCCTCCTGCCCGATCCAGCCGACAGTCGCGAAGTCATGATCGAGGCCATGATCGAGTCTGCGCTGCGCTCCGCGCGGCTCGCGGAGCAGACGGGGATGGGGCGCGATCGGATCATCCTGTCGGCCAAGGTCTCAGGCGTGCAGGACCTGGTTGAGGTGTACGCACGGTTGGCCGATCGCTGCGACTACCCGCTGCACCTCGGCCTGACCGAGGCCGGCATGGGCGCCAAGGGCATCATCACCTCCACCGCCGGCCTGGCGATCCTGCTCCAGCGCGGAATCGGCGACACGATTCGCGTCAGCCTGACACCGGAGCCCGGCGGCGACCGGACGCAGGAGGTGCAGGTGGCGCAGCAGGTGCTCCAGTCAATGGGCATGCGCTCCTTCCTGCCGCAGGTCAGTGCGTGCCCCGGTTGCGGTCGTACGACCTCCACCTTCTTCCAGGAGATGGCGAGGGACATCCAGGCCTATCTCGTCAACCAGATGCCGCTGTGGCGCGAGACACATCCGGGCGTTGAGGAGCTGCGCGTGGCCGTCATGGGCTGCATCGTCAACGGCCCCGGCGAGTCGAAGCACGCCGATATCGGTATCTCGCTTCCAGGCACGTTCGAAGAGCCCGTTGCCCCGGTGTTCGTTGACGGGGAAAAGACCGAGACGCTTCGTGGCGACGACATCGTGCCGCGCTTTCTGGCCATCCTCGACGCCTACGTGGCCCGGCGGTATCCCGCCCCGGGCAGCGCTTCCGCCTGAGCGACCGGCGCCGGCGCTCGCCTGCTCTGCCGAGAATGGCCGATATTTCAGCGCACGCTCGGCCCAAACGAAGTCCTGGCGCGGCGCCCACGCTTGGCCCGCGCCGATATTTCGGCTGAAGCCGGCACAGACCACCAGCAGGGCCGGGAACGGAGGACAATATCGGTCGTCACCCAGCGTGAGGCCCGCGCCGGCGACCACCCCGTGCCAGCCACGCGCTGAAATTTCGCCTGGACCCAACCTGGCCCCTGTAGTAGTCCACGCCGATGCCTCGCAGGCGCCGAATCACGCCCCGCGCAACATCGTCCTCCATTCTCAACCGCAGTCGGCGATGCGCCGAGGTTGAGGATCGGGCATGCGGGCAACAACCCTCGGCCGGTGGGCCGTTCCCTCCCCGCCGGGACCTATCTCTACCCGCACGACGACCCACGCATCGGCTGGGAGACCCGGCGGAACCGCCTCCTCGATCAATGCCTCACCGTTGAGCAGGATGCTGTACCGGCCGCCGATCAGTCCGAATGGCACCACCACCTGCTCGCAACGCCGGACGGTTCCCTCTCCCCCGCCACTACTCTGCACGGCCTCGAACTCGTACCCGACCTCAGATTCCTGATTGGAGGCGTTTACGACCTCGATCGCGAGTTGCGGTCCTTCGGGCTCGCCTTCCACGATGGGGACGGCAACGGGCGTGCATGCCGTCAGAGCGAGAATGATCAAGAGGGCGCCCCCATGCCGATTCACCGCCGCGGCTCCCAGCTGAAGAAGCGCAGCGCACCCAAGACGCCGATCACGCCCCACAATGTGATCACGCCGACCTCCGTCCACGGCACGCCGGCGGCCTCCCCGGATGCGTACAGCTCCATCATCGCATTGGCGAAATGGCGCACCGGAAGCAGGTGGCTCAGCGTGTCGAGCCACCCCGGCGCGCTCTCCATCTGAACGAACACATTGCTGATGAACAGGACCGGCAGGATGGTCGCGTTCACGATCGCGGGAGCAGCATCGGAGTTTGGAATGAGACCCGTAACGGCCAGTCCCAGCGCGCTGAAGGTGGCGGAGGCAACAACGAGCACCACCAGCATGGCCGGCAAGGCCCCCCACGGCACGTCCACCCCATACACGAGAGCACCGAACCCAGCCACGATGACCACCAGTAGGAAGCCGATCACCACCGCATGGCCGATGCGCCCGGCCAGGTACGCCCACGGCGGCAGCGGCGTCCCGCGGATGCGTTTGAGGATCCCCTCGTCCCGGGCAATCGTCACGGTCATCGCGAGGTTCGTGTACGTGGCGGCGATCACCCCAAAGACCATGATGGCCGGCGTGAAGAATCCGGCCGCATCGGCGCCGAAGAGCACGTTGAAGATGACCATGAAGAGCAATGGAAATGCGAACGTAAAAAATGCCGCCGGCGGGTTGCGCCAGAACGCCCGATTCTCGTACCCGATCTGTCGAAGAGCGAGCGACACGCCGCTCACGGCTCCGCGGCCTCTGCGGTCAGCTGGAGGTAGACGTCCTCGAGCGATCGCCGGGTGACCTCCAGGTCGAGCAGCTCCGTCTCAGTGCCGAGTGCCCACTCCGTCAGCTCATGCAGCGTACGCGTCGGCGTATCGGTCTCGAGCTCCCAGGTCGATATATCACGCCGCGCCTCGAACGTATCGGGGAGCTGCGATGTTTCCGGCAGGCGGAAGCGAATGCGGGTGTTCGTGCTTCCCGCGCCGATGAGCTCATCCGCGGAGCCGGTGGCCACGATCATGCCGTCGGCGATGATCGCCAGGCGATCGGCGAGAGCCTGCGCCTCATCCATGAAATGGGTGGTCAGGAACACCGTCTTGCCGAGGCTCGCCAGGCCCCGAATCGTCTCCCAGGCTTGCCGACGCGCTGAAGGATCGAACCCGGTGGTCGGTTCATCCAGGAAGAGGAGCTCGGGGTCTCCGGCGAGCGCGACTGCGAGATCAACCCGCCGCTTCTGGCCACCCGACAGCTTCTTCACCCGGCGGTCGGCCTGGTCGCCGAGGCCGGTGAGCAGGAGCACATCCTCGACGTCCCGCGGGCGCGGGTAGTAGCCGGCGACCATCCGGACCACCTCGCGCACGGTGAGGTACTCGTCGACGCCCGTCTGCTGGAGCACGATCCCGAGACGCTCCTTCAAGGCACGCTCGTTGCGGCCAGGGTCGTGGCCGAGCACGCTCACCTCACCGCCTGAGCGGCTGCGATGCCCCTCGAGAATCTCGACCGTCGTGGTCTTGCCCGCCCCATTCGGGCCGAGCAGCGCGAACACCTCGCCACGCTCCACGCGCAGATCGATCCCACGGACCGCCTCGTTCGAGCCGTAGGACTTGCGGAGCCCGCAGAGCTCGACGGCCGGCTGGCGCACGCTCAGGTCGGGACGGCCAGGAATGTCCAGGTGGCGATGATCAACGCGAGGATGATGAATGTGGCGAGTGCCAGCGGCAAGAAGGCCACGCTCACTGGTTGATTGCGTGCGAGCGGCTCGGACGCCTGTCCTCGGGGATCGGAGGTACCGTCCAGGGTCGCAGGTAGATTGCTCTCCATGCTCACTCCTCGATAATGGCGGCCAATTTCTCGTTGAGCGATGTCGCCGAGATCTGTCCGATCTGTCGCGCCACGATCGTCCCATCGCGGCCGATGAAATACGTTTCCGGCGGTCCGAGGATGCCATAGTCCGTCGCCACCTGCTCGTCCGGATCCATGGCCGAGCTCCACGTCGCGCCATTGCGGGCCATGAATGTGCGCGCCGCTTCGGACCTGTCCTGCCACACGATCCCGACCACCACGAGCCCGTCATCGGCGTGGCGCGTCGCCGCCTCGGTCAGGAGCGGGAACTCTTCCACGCAGGGGCCGCACCAGCTCGCCCAGAAGTTGACGACGACCGGCTGCCCACGAAGGTCGGCCAGGCGGATCGGATTGCCGTCGAGGTCGGCCAGCGAAAAATCTGGCGCGACAGTGCCGATAGCGGTCGGCGAGACCGCGGGGGCTCGCCACATCAGGAACGCCCCGAGTGCGGACATCAGAATGAGCGGGAGCGTCGCGGCAATGACCAGGTGCGTCCGTCCAAGTCGGCGGAGATCCGTGCCGCGCCGCGCGGCCGCGGCTGCGGTCAACGGCGAGTCAGTGCGACGGTCCATCGTCGTGGGAACCGTGCTCGACCTCCCGCCACTCGTGATTGGCCGCTCGGACCCAGGCGATCGATCCGATCACCAGAACGAGGAGCCCGGGTATGGCGAGGAACGGGTTGGCGAGCTGGTCTTCGCCGCGGAACGCGAGGCCGGCGCCCATGAGCGCTGCCGCCGCGGACAGGACCACCGGCAGGAAGCTCGGGCCGGGCATATGCACGCCGCGGGGCGGGCTCCCGGTCGTTCGCACCGGTCCACCACGTGAGGAGATCGCGAACACGACTCCAAGGACGACGAGGATGCCGATTCCAAGAAGTACGAAGCCGATGGCGGTATCCGGCATGATCCTCCGTCCCTAGCGCAAGAGATAGATCGTCGAAAACACGGCGACCCACACCACGTCGACGAAGTGCCAGTACATGCTGACGGCCTCGACCGCCACATGGTTTCGGGCACTGAACTGTCCACGCAGGGCACGCGCCAGGATGATGGTCAATCCCACCGCGCCGCCGAACACGTGGGCGCCGTGGAAGCCGGTGAGCGTATAGAACGTCGTCCCGAACACGCCGTCCGCGATCCCGAAGCCGAGCTGGCTGTAGTCGTAGATCTGGCCCATCAGAAAGAGAACGCCCAGCGCCAGCGTGATGCCGGTCCACATCTTCAGCTTGCCGGTATCGCCACGGCGAACGGCCCACACGCCGAACTGCATCGTGAAGCTGGAGGCGATCAGGATCGCGGTCAGCGCCCCGGCCAACGCGATGTCCAGCTCATGCGCCCCCTCCGGCGGACCCCACGCTCCGGGGGTCGTGGCTCGTGCGTTGAAATAGGTGGCGAACAGGCCGCCGAAGAACATCACCTCGCTGGCGATGAACAGGAGCATCCCGAGCAGCGCGGTCGGCATGCCGGAGTCGCCGTGCTGGATCGCCGCGGCGGCCTCGTGCTCGCCTGCGGGATGGGCCTGCATCTGGCGCGTGGTCATGCCAGGCCGTCCCGCCGCTCAGGGTCGTCCTCGGCATCTCGTTCGAGGTCATCCGGCCGCTCGGCCGAGTGGCCGTGGCCGTGGGTCAGGTAGAAGAGCGGACGCTCCGAATGGATCGGCGGAAGGCGGTCGAAGTTGTACGCCGGCGGGGGCGAGCTCGTCGCCCACTCGAGCGTGTTGCCCTCCCACGGATCGTCGCCTGCGGGCTCACCGTTGATGAACGTGGCGACCACGTTGATCAGGAACGGAATGATGCTGACCGCGATCATGAATGCGCCAACCGTCGACAGCATGTTCAGGAGCGTCCATCCGGCATCGGCGCTGTAATCGCTGATGCGTCGCGGCATCCCGTCAAGCCCAAGCTGGTGCATCGGAAAGAAGGCCAGGTTGAAGCCGATGAAGTGGATCCAGAAATGAATCTTGCCGAGCGGCTCATTCAGCTTCCTCCCGAACATCTTCGGGAACCAGTAGTACATCGCGGCGAAGACGCCGAACACCGACCCGCCGAAGAACACGTAGTGGAGATGGGCCACCACGAAATAGGTGTCCTGCACATGGAAGTCGATGGGCGGCGACGCCAGCATGACGCCGCTGATGCCGCCGATGAGGAACATTGACAGGAACCCGAGCGCGAACAACATCGGCGTGGCGAGGATGAGCTTGCCGCGCCACAGGGTGGCCAGCCAGTTGAACATCTTGATTCCGGTCGGGATCGCGATGAGGGCCGTCATGAAGCTGAAGAACGGAAGCAGGACGCTGCCGGTCGTGAACATGTGGTGCGCCCAGACGCTGAAGCTGAGCAGCCCAATGGCGATGGTGGCGAAGACGAACGCGCGGTAGCCAAACAACGGCTTGCGACTGAAGACAGGCAGGATCTCGCTCACCACGCCCATTGCGGGCAGGATGACGATATACACCTCCGGATGGCCAAAGAACCAGAAGATGTGCTGCCACAGAATTGGATTGCCACCGACGCTCGGATCGAAGAACGATCCGCCGTAGTTGCGATCGATGAAGAGCGCAATCAGGCCGGCGGCGAGGACCGGGGTCGCCAGGAGGATGAGGACCGCGGTCACGAGCACCGTCCACACGAAGATGGGCATCCGGAAGAGCGTCATGCCCGGCGCACGCATCTTGAAGATGGTGGCGATGAAGTTGACGGCACCCAGGATCGAGGCGGTGCCGACCAGCATGAGGCCGACGATCCACAGGTCCGTGCCGACACCTTCGGCGCGATTCGTGAGTGGCGCGTACCCTGTCCAGCCCTCCGCGGCAGCCCCACCGAAGAGGTAGCCGCTGAAGATGAGAAGACCGCCGAGCGGGAGCAGCCAGAAGCTCAGAGCATTGATGCGCGGGAAGGCCATATCCGGGGCGCCGAGCTGGAGCGGCACGATGTAGTTGCCGAAGCCGGAGAGCGCCGGGATGATGAACAGGAACAGCATGATCGTCCCGTGCATCGTGAAGGCCTGGTTGTAGGTGGCCTGGTCGAGGAACTGGATCCCCGGAATGGCGAGCTCGCTGCGGATGAGCAGCGCGAGGATGCCGGCAGCGAAGAAGAACAGGAAGCTGTTGGCGATATAGAGGATCCCGATCTTCTTGTGGTCGACCGTCGTCAGCCATTCAAGGACCCATGAGCGCCGGTAGGTACTGGCGCGCGGTTCGAGCGTGGTGGTTGCCATGTCTTCGCTGGGCTCCGCTACTCGGTGACCGTCACGTCGCCCACCATCGCCTGTGGATGAGCGTCGCAGATGAACCGAAACTCACCGGCCGAAAGTGCCGGGACGTTATACGTGATGGTGCCGGGCTCGTTCACGAACTCGCCCGTGAAGATCGCCTCACCGCCGTCATAGATGGCGACGTTATGCGGGATGGCCTCCTGGTTCTCGAAGGCGATGCAGAAGTCAGTCTCGGCCGGCACCTCGAACTCGCCGATATCGAACTGCGTGTTGTTCGCCTTGATCTCGACGGTGGTCGTGCACTCGCCGCCACCGGTCGGCGGGGGCGTTTCTCCGCTGGCCAGGGCCGCGATGTATTCGTCATATGCCGGGCGCTCCATGGCGTCCACCACGAACTTCATGTCAGCATGCCGCAATCCGCAGAACTCGGCACATTGCCCCGCGTAGGTACCGGCCTCGGTGATGGTGAACTCGAGTTCGTTGTCGTGGCCGTTATTCCCGAGATCAATGAGGTCGCGCTTGATGAGGAACTGCGGCACGTAGAACGCGTGATTCACATCAATCGCGTTGAGCACGAGCCGCACCGGCTCACCAACAGGGACGGCGAGCACCGGTGGCTCATTGCCGCTCGGCTCGACGACCGGTCCGTCCTCATAGCGGAATATCCAGTTCCACTGGAAGCCATCCACCTGAATGACGACGCCCGGAGTCTCGGAGCGTGCCTCGATCTTGCCGAGGGTCGCCATGCTGAACCCGAACAGGATGAAGACGATGACGGTCGGGATCACGGTCCAGATGATCTCTACCTTTGTATTCCCGTGAAGCTGCTCCGGCAGCGTCTCGTCATCCGGCTTTCGTCGATAGCGAACGATGGCATAGAGGATGAAGCCCTCGACCGCCACGAAGACGATCCCTGCCAGAATGAGGACGACGATGTACAGGTTGAAGACGTCCCGACCGACCACCGTCTTCGGCTCCGGCGGCAGGAGACAGCCGGCGAGCAGACCCATGAGGAGCATGGATGCGCTGCCGCGGAGAATCTTCCGCAGCCGAGGATTGGCCACCATTCGTTGCATCAGATGGTCTCGAGGCTCCTGGTTCAACCGACACGTCGCGAGCGCGGTGGGATCAGGCCCGCACGCACAGTGGGGCTGACGGCGGCACGGGCACATTGTAGCGAAGGCCGCCACCACGGCGCCACCCGTCTCGGTGGCCGTGTGGACTGGCCCGGAAATGTACGCTCAGCCGGGTCCGATAAGCTCCGGGCAGGCAGGGTCTTCATGCGGCAGCACCGGCCGCGCCTTGACGCTGAACCGGCGATCCCCGTCATCGGTCCACAGCGTCGCCTGGTTCGCGGCACCCAGTTCAGTGAGCCATGTGACACCCAGCTCGCCATCGACCACGCCGCAGCGAGTGCCATCAGCGAAGCTGGTCTCCACCTCGCCAAACGCCGCGGGATCATCCTCGGTCGGCCAGTCGCGGACCTGCTCGGGCAGGTCGCCGCCCTCGACCGGCTCACCGGTCACGTCACGGACATACAGTCGGAACGCCTCGGCTTCGTACGGTTGCCATCCTTCGCCCTCCCAGGCATCGGTCGGGAGCCAGCTGTCCAGGGTCATCAGACCGTCGTTGAGCTGGCCGAGGATGCGGTGGGCGTCGATCTCGGCCGAGCTCATGCCGGGAGGCGGGTCCATATCGGCCATCAGCGTGCCCAGTCCGTAGACGCTGACCGTGACATCCTGACCACCGGCCATCAGCTGAAATCGCGTATCGCTCGCGTCAGCCACGACGCTCTGGGCGCCACGAAGCTCCAGGTCAGCCGTGAAGAGATTTGTATCCTCGACGCCGCTCAGGACGGCCTGGATCCCTGACTCGGTCAGCGTCCGCTCGATGAGGGGTGGATATGCCGGCCCGGGAAATTCCATTGTCTGGACGCCCTGCATGATGACGCGCCCGTCACCGAGCATGACAAAGGCCGGGAGATTCGTGACCATGAACTGGACGGGGACCATGCCGCCGGTGTAGTCCACCACAAGGATCGCCTCATCTCCGGTGGGATGATCGATCCCTCCCGGATCCTCGCCGCCTCCCCCGTCACTCGCGGAGGGAGCCGAAGCGTCGGGCGTTTGGCCGATCGATCCTCCGGATGAGCCGCCCGGTGCGGCGCAGGCGGCGAGAACGATGGACACCACGAACAGGCCCGGCAATATGTATTTCATGGCCGCAATGACGCCCTGGCGCGCGAGGCGGTTCCATCGGTTTCGCGCCAGAATGTGGCGGATGCGCTGTGCCCTCCTCCTCGCACTCCTCGTCGCCTCGCTCGTGCTGCCGCCCTTGGCCCTGGGACATGGCGCGCAAGCGCCACCTCCCGCGCTGCCCGGCGTGCTCTTCGAATGGAGCTCCGACCTCCTCGCGCTCTTTGCCATCGTGGCGGTGGCGGCCCTCTACCTGTGGGCGGTGGGCCGTGTCAATGCGGCACATCCGGGGAATCGACAGCCGACCTATCGAGCCTGGCTGTTCCTGGGGGGCCTGGCGTCCATTGGAATCGCGCTCCTCTCACCAATCGAGGCGTACGAGGGGACCCTGTTCAGCGTGCACATGGTGCAGCACATGCTCCTGGAGCTGGTCGCCGCTCCGCTCCTGCTGGGCGGGGCACCGATCACCCTGGCCCTGCGAGCGGCAACTCCATCGGTGCGGAAGGGCCTCTTGGCGGTGCTCCACAGCCGGATCGTGCATGTCATCTCGTTCCCCGTGATCGCGTGGATCCTGTTCGCGGCGGTCAATTGGGGCTGGCACTTCAGCACTCTCTACAACCAGGCGCTCGAGAACCAGGCCCTCCATTACCTCCAGCACGCCACCTTCCTGGGGGCGGCACTCCTGTTCTGGTGGCCGGTCATCGGCGCCGATCCATCGCCGTGGAGGCTGGCGCATCCGGTCCGGCTGCTCTACCTGTTCCTGGCCATGCCCCAGAACTCGTTCCTCGGCGTGGCACTGATGTCCGCCCCTAACGTGCTCTTCCAGCATTACCTCACGAACGGCCGAAGGTGGGGCATGAGCCCGCTCGACGACCAGGCGCTGGGCGGGGTGATCATGTGGGTCGTGGGCGACCTTGCCTTCCTGGCGGGCATGGCCGCGGTCGTCGTACTGTGGGTGCGCCACGAAGATCGCCGCACGGCACGGCTGGATAAGCGACTGGCCGCGCGCGCAGGCCACAGCAGCGCCTTTCCCAGCGGAGATGCCGATCCATGAGGCAGTACCACGCGTCATGATGTCGTCGCGTGCCCGCGCGCCTCATGCATTGGGCAGCATGACTCGCAGCAGGACCGTCCTGCGCATCATGACCCGATACATCGGCTCGTAGGAGTGTCAGGCGCGCGGCCTTGTCAGGCGAGCGGCCTTGTCAGGCGAGCGGAATGCGCACGAGCGCGTCTGCCGCCACAGCCGCGAAAAGGAGAGTCAGGTACGTGATCGAGTAGCGGAAAAGGGTGATGGCGGCGCGCCCGTTTGCCGCATCGGACCGCAGGCGCAGCGCCTGGACAAGGAACATCCCCCCGAGCAGGACCGCGGCGACCAGGTAGATCCAGCCCATGCCGGCGGCCGGCAGCATGAGCAAGCTGACCCCGACGAGCACGATCGTGTACAGCACGATCTGGCGCGCGGTCTCCACCTCACCGCGCACGACGGGAAGCATCGGCACGTTGGCTGCCGCGTAGTCACCGCGGTACCGCAGCGCCAGCGCCCAGAAATGCGGCGGAGTCCAGTAGAAGACCACCGCGAACAGCACGAGTGCCGGCAGGCCGACCTCGCCGGTGACAGCCGCCCACGCCACCAGCACCGGAACACACCCGGCGGCGCCGCCGATGACGATGTTCTGTGGCGTCGTGCGTTTGAGCCACATCGTGTAGACAAAAATGTAGAAACAGGTCGCGCTCAGTGCCAGCGAGGCGCTCAACAGGTTCACGGTGAGTGCCAGGAATGCGAACGCGACCACGCTCAGACCGACGCCGAACCAGAGCGCCGCCGCTGGATCCACCGCGTGGCGGGGCAATGGCCGGTGACGGGTGCGGCGCATGAGATCGTCGATGTCGCGGTCAACGTACATGTTGATCGCGTTGGCGCCGCCTGCGGCCAGCGTCCCGCCGACGACCACGGACGCCATGAGCCAGACGGACGGGATGCCGCGTTCGGCAAGGACCATGGTCGGCAGCGTGGTGACGAGCAACAGCTCGATGATCCGCGGCTTCGTCAGCGCGATGTAGGCGCGAATCGTGTTCAGCCGACCCCGCTCGCTGGCGTCGGTACGGACCACCACCTCCGACGGCCGCAGCCGGCGACTGGACAACAGGAGCCAGACCGATCCCCCCAAGAGGGCGGCCCCGACGGCAAGGTGCGGCACCACGAATACGGCCGAGAGGCGCGAGATCACGTTGAGGCCACCCAGCGCGATCTGGACCACGGTGAGCGCCACCATCCAGGCTGCGAGCGTCCGCGGCAGGCGGACCTCGGTCGAGCGGTGCACGAGGATGGCGCTCCAGACCACCAGTCCCGCCACGACGATGCTCATGAGCCGATGCGCCAGGTGGGTTCCCTGCTCGCTGGTGACTGCTGCCGGCAGGATCGAGCCGTCCATGAGCGGGAAGTCGCCGTACGCGAGCCCGGCGCCATGGCCGGTCACCCAGGAGCCCAGGATCATCTGCGCAACGATGGCGAACGCCGTGACGCCCAGCAGACGCGTCATTCCGGGCTGCGCGTGGGCGACCGGCATCTGCCCATGGGTGGCTCGCTCGGCGATGAAGATCACGGCGGCGAACACCGTCAGCGCCATCGCCAGGTGCGCCGTGACGAGGCCCGCAGCGAGGCCCTCGAGAACGACTGCGGCGCCGAGCAGCGACTGGAGGATGACGAGGACGCCTGCCACGACCGCCGCCACGAGCAGCGGCACATCACGGCGACGACGAGTGAAAACGGCAATCAGAGCCACCGCACCGACCAGCGGCCCGACGAAGACGGCGGCGGTGAGCCGGTGCGAATGCTCGATCCAGGCGTGCAAGTCGGCCGGCGGTAACCAATCGCCGAAGCAGAGTGGCCAATCCGGGCAGCCGAGCCCCGAATCCGTGGCGCGCACGAGGCCGCCAATGGCAATCAGGACGAAGGTCGCCGCGGCAGCGGCGACCGCCAGCTTGGCGAATCGGGTCAAGATCGAGTTCCTCTCACCGCTCGGTAGGGGCCTGGCGAGCGGGCCTCGCCATCATAGCCGCGGATCACGACGACAGTTCATGGCGTCGGAGGCACGGCTGCCCCTGACTGATTGCCGCAGCTACCATTCCGCGCATGACTGACGGCCGGCTGCTCCAGGTCAACATCTCGGACGGCGGCGTCCCCAAGACGCCCATCCGGGCGGCTCGCATCACCCGTGATGGCGTAACGGGTGATCGCCAGCGTGCCGAGACGGTTCACGGTGGGCCGCATCGGGCGGTCTCGATCCTGGGAATCGAGGCCATCCGGCGGGTCGCGGCCGAAGGACACCCCATCGCGCCTGGCACGACCGGTGAGAACCTGACGATCGAGGGTTTCGATGTGTCGGCATTGGCCATCGGAACGCGGCTGGCGATCGGTGACGAGGTGATCATCGAGATCGCGAGTTCGACGAGCCCATGTCGCACCATTCGCCATTCCTTCGCCGACCTGAGATTCGGTCGCCTCTCGATCCAGGCACACCCCGCCGACAGCCGCATGTACGCCAGAGTCCTCCACGAGGGTACGGTCCGGCCAGGCGACGGGATCCGGCTCACGCCACCGGAAAACGATGATGCCGAACGGCTGTTGATCGCCGATCGCCTTGATGCCGCCGAACGAGAGAGCGCGGTCGCCTTCTGGGCAGCGGGGATCCGCGCCGGCTACGCGATCGACGTCCTGCATGACGGGGAGATTGCCGTGGCGACGGCCCCGACGCTGCCCGGGCCGATCTTCAACTCGGCGCTGGGCTTCGCGCATCTGCCGAACCTGGTCCACCGCGCCCTCGCCCGCTTCGCGGGGGCCGGAATCACTGGCTGGGTCCTGGCCGAGGACCTCCCGTGGCCGAACGCCATCATCGATTCGACGCTTGCCCGCTATGCGATCGGCGCCGAAGAGACCACGCCGACGCCCGACGGCGTGCGGGTACGCGAGCTGGCGCGCGACGAGATCGGTCCGTGGGCGGAGGTCATCGTCACCGCCAGCGACCTTCCGGAGCCCATCGCCACCGCTTGGCGAGCCCTGGAGCGCCATCTTGCGCCAGTGACGCATCACCATCGTTTCGTGGCCGAGGTTGATGGCCTGCCGGTCGGGGCCGCGAGCCTTCACCTGCATCACCACCTGGGTTGGCTGCGGGCGGGCTCGGTTCTGCCGTCGCACCGCGGCCGCGGGATCCAGCGCGCGCTGATCAGCCATCGTATGGCGCAGGCCTTCATGCGCGGTGCTGACCTGGTCGGTGCGTCCGCGCTCGAGGGTGGCGCATCGGCGGCAAACCTGGAGCGGCTCGGGTTCCGACAGGTGGGAACCAGGCGAAGCTATCGGGCCGAGCGGACCGAATGACGCACCCGGCGGTCCGCGGCACGAGCTGCTGGCGCGTGGCGCAGCATCGATGGCAGAAACGGCAGCGTCCGGCGCGTGACCCGCGCGATGCGTTCGACGCCGCGCTCACGGGTCGCCGACCATGCAATTCCGTACTGCCCGCGCAGCGAGGGCGGCAGCGTCGACAGCGAGATGAGATGCGCCGCATCCCAGGCAACCCGCGGAACATGGGCGATCGGGTAGAGCACGGTCGCCGCAATCTGTCGTGCCTGGGGCGTCACGTGGATCGTGTCGTCCACGATGCGATCGGCCATCCATGCGCGGAGCGAGCCGATCGTCGGCGGGAGCAGCGTCTCCGGCACCCCGAGCATCACCGCGACGCGGCCGGACTCGCGGTGGTACGCCTGCTCATCCGTTGCCGACAACGGAGCAACGAACCGCCCGAAGACCCGCAGCGCGGTGTCCACCAGGGTGGCATGCACCCATAGCAGCGCCTCGGGATCGCGCGCGCTGTAGGCGGTCGTGCCGCCGGGCATCCGGCCGGCCACGGACCGGTGTATGGCATTCACGCGCCGGATGGCGCCCTCCGCGGTGGACCGGCTGCCGAAGACCACGTCGAAGCTGCTCTCGAGCGTCCGCAGCAGGCGCCCGAATGGATCGGTGGCGTAGGTGGAGTGCTCGATCACCCCGGCTGCGACAGCTGGATGGGCGGCCTGCATGAGGAGCGCGCACGACCCTCCGGCCAGGACAACCAGCTCGCGGTCGATACGCCACGAGATCGAATCGAGTCCGAACAGTCCGGCCGCCTCATCGGCGGAGCTCATCCGTAGGCCGACGCGGGTGCGCCACGTGGCCTCCGCGGGTCGCGAAAGATCACGCGGAACGCGATGCCAGCGAGCACGCCGGCCACGAAGCCACCGATATGGGCCATGTACGCCACGCCGCCGGTCTGCTCGGTGACGGCGAATGCGCCGATCCCGTTGATGAACTGGAAGGCGGCCCACAGGCCGATGGCGATGATGGCGGGCACCTTCATCGGGAAGCGGAGCATGAGGATCGTGATCCGGTTGGTCGGGAACATGACGAGGTACGCGCCCAGCACGCCGGAGATGGCTCCAGATGCGCCGAGGGTCGGGATGATCGAGCCGGGATCGATCAGGATCTGGGCGAAGCTGGCGATCACCCCCGCGACCAGATAGAACACGAGGTACGGGAGGTGCCCGATCCGGTGCTCTACGTTATCGCCGAAGATCCACAGGAAGAGCAGGTTGCCGCCGATATGCAGCCATCCACCGTGCATGAACATGCTCGACAGGAGCGTGAGCCAGATCGGCGTCGGGCCGGGCTCCTGCGGAATTGGCACCGGTGTCCCGTCGACCGTGATCTCCTCAGCACCGACCAGGTCGACCCCGTTGGTGATCTCGAAGGGGACCGCGCTGTAGCCGTAGGTGAAGTCCTCTCCACTTGGTCCTCCAGCGCCCTGCAGCAGCAGGAAGACGGCGATGTTGAGACCGATGATCGCCAGGCTCACGAAGGCCGGACCGTGACCGCGCTCGTTTTCGTCGCCGATGGGGAACATCCGGCGGATGATAGAGCACGACTCGCGCCATAATCAGGCAGTGGAAATCAACGTCAGACCGTTCGAAGGTGACCGTCGCGCGTACCTCGACTCGATCGGGATCGGCTTCGCTGAACATACGAACGACGAGGCCGCGCCCATCTGGGAATCGGTCCTCGAGTTCGACCGCGCCATCGCGGCATATGACGGCGACCGGATTGTCGGGAATGCGGCGGCGATCAGCTTCGGGTTGACGGTGCCGGGCGGTATTCTGCCGGTTGCCGGCGTGACGACCGTCGGCGTGCACCCGACGCATCGGCGCAGGGGAGCGCTCCGCCAGATGATGCGGCTCCAGCTTGACGATGTGCATCGGCGCGGCGAGCCGTTGGCCGTTCTGTGGGCCTCCGAGGGCAGTATCTACCAGCGCTTCGGCTACGGGCTTGCGTCGCTCAAGGCGAGCGTGAAGGTCGACCGCCACCGCAATGCCTTCCGGCGGCCGCACACCTTCAGCGGCCAGATCCGAATGGTGAACGAGGCCGAGGCACGGCTCGCATTCCCCCCGGTCTACGATGCAGTGCGCCCCAACCGCCCGGGATTCTTCACCCACAAGCCCGAGTTCTGGAATGCGGAGGTCTTCTACTTTCCTGAGACGTGGCGGCGCGGTCGCGGGGCGCCATTCCACGTGCTTCATGAGGTCGGCGGGATCGTGGATGGCTACGCGCGCTATGCCGTCCGCGAGGGTGACGTCAGCGAGATCTCGGTCCTCGATTTCATGGCCACCACGCCGGCGGCACACCTGGATCTCTGGCGCTTCCTGCTCGATATCGACCTGATGGCCCGAGTCGAGGCGTGGAACGTGGCGGTTGATGACCCCATCCTCCTCGCCATCGCCGAGCCGAGAAAGCTCGAGATGACCATGGGGGACGCGCTCTGGCTGCGGATCGTGGACATCTCATCCGCACTTGCCGCGCGCCGCTACCGGGGCGACGGACGCGTCGTGCTGGAGGTCGCCGACGAATTCTGCCCATGGAATGACGGTCGCTGGTCGCTGTCCGTCGAATCAGGCGTGCCGATCGTCGAGCCGACCACCGACTCTCCGGACTTCGCGTGCGACGTGACCGACGTGGCGGCCGCCTACCTCGGCGGTTTCAGCTTTGCGCAGTTGGCGGCCGCCGCCCGGATCAGCGAGCTGGCACCGGGCGGCGTCGAGCGAGCCGATGCGCTCTTCCGGACCGATCGCGCGCCCTGGTGCCCGCGAGTCTTCTGACCTGACGCCGCGTGCAGCGTCGCGCTGCACGGAGGTCCGAAATATCTGTGGGGACGTTCATTCCAAGGGGGTGCCGACCGCCGCAGCCGACCCACCGGCGCCGCGTGGATTCTGGATCCCCAACCCGTTCATCGCCGCGCCCACGACGAGGAGGCCTGCGGCGACCAGCATCGCGAGGTGGAACGCATCGGTCGATGCCTGGCGGGCCGCGTCGGCCAACGCGGGATCAGTCTCCTCCGGCGTGCTCGTCAGGGGCTGAATCTGCTCGCGTACGTTCGGATCACTGACATCAAGGCCCGGTACGAGCCCAGCCAGGCTCGGGTAGAAGGTGGCCGTGATGGCGATGAACAGGATGGCGCTGACGAGCGGCGATCCGACGCGGCTCACCGCGTTGTTGATGGCCGAACCCAAACCTGCATTCCGGACCGGGATTGAACTCATCAGCGCGGTGGTCAGGGGCGCGACCAGCATGCTGATTCCAAGCCCGAAGACCGCCAGGCCCAATATCACGTCGATGAGCGTCGAACCGGGTGGGACAAGCGTCGATGGATCGGTGAGATCGGCGCGCCATGACTCGGAGCCGGACGGGATGCGCGCAAGCCAGAGCAGGCCTGCCGCCATCACGATAGGACCGATCGTCATGAACAGGCGCGGTCCGAAGCGGGCCGAAAATTGTCCGGCGGGCGTCGAGAGGAACGTGAGCATCAGCGCAATCGGGATCCCGACAGCGCCCGCGGCCAGCGGTGAGTAGCCGAGCGTGCCCTGGAGGAAGAGTGGCTGGAAGGCAAGCGTGACGTACAGCGCCCCGTAGATGACGAAGGTCGACAGGTTGACCACGGTGAAATTGCGCGAGCCGAACAGGCTGGGTGGCACGAGCGGACGCGGCCGAGTCAGCATCAGGATCGGCACGGCGACGATGGCCACAGCGCCGATGGCCAGCGCGGCCCATGCGATCGGGTCCTGCCACGCCTGCTCCTGTCCCCGGGTCGCCCCGAACGCCAGGCCGCCGACGCCGATGGCGATGATGAGCGCGCCCAGCCAGTCGAACTCACCACGTGCCTCGGTGTCGCGGCTTTCCGGCACGTTAGCGGTGGCCCACAGCGCGATCGCGATGAGCGGAACGTTGACGAGGAATGCAGCGCGCCAGCTCACCGACTGAACCAGGAAGCCGCCGAGAAGCGGGCCGACGATCGAGGTGGCCGAGGTGCCGGCAGCCCAGAGGCCGATGGCGCGGCCGCGCTCCTCGCCGTCGAAGGCCGCCGTGATGATCGAGAGGCTGCCCGGGACGAGCACCGCGCCGAACGCGGCCTGCACGATTCGCGACCCGATGAGGAATTCCATGTTCGGCGCCAGCCCGCACGCAACCGACGCGATCCCGAAGCCGATGAGGCCGATGCGGAACATTCGCCGTCGCCCGAAGAAGTCGTTCAGCGCGCCGGCCAGGATGAGAAGTGCCGAAAGGACGACGAAATAGGCGCTGTTGACGTAGGTCAGACCTTCGAGCCGCGCAACGAAGGTCGTCGGCAGCTCGCGGCCGATGGTATCGAGTGCCACGTTGACGATCGTGCCATCCAGGAACACGATCGCCGACCCCAGGACCGTGGCGACGAGTACGGCGTTGCGCTGGCTCACCCGCGCATCGTACGTCTTCGCTGCGGCACGCATCCTGCAGGCGTACGGTCGTGGTGAAAGCGCTTACATCACGGTCATCTCGGAGGCGACGCGACGCGACGATCTACGAGGTCGCACGCCACGCCGGCGTCTCCATCGCGACCGTTTCCCGCACACAGCGCAGGGCCGAGCTCGTGGCGCCCGACACCCGGGCACGGGTGGATCAGGCGATCGTCGAGCTGGGATACCGTCCGAGCCGGCTCGGACGGTCGCTCGCGCGCGGCCATCACGACGCCACCGGCATCGTCTTCCCCGACCTCTCCGGGCCCTACTACTCGTCGGTGATCCTCGGATTCGAGGAAGCATCAGCAGCCGAGGGTCAGAGCGTCCTCATCCTGGCCACCCACGGGCGTCATGCGTCAGAGCGGCAGGTCCTCGACCTCGCCGATCGGACCGACGGACTCGTGCTGTTCGGCCAGACCGTGGGCCGCGAGATCGTCGAGGAGCTCGGCCGGCGGGACGTGCCGTTGGTCCTGCTCGCGCGCCCCATGCTCGGCAGCGCGGACAGCGTCGGCGCCGAGAATCAGTCGACGGCGCGCGCCCTCACGTCGCACCTCATCGGGCACGGCTATCGGCGAGTGGGCTTCATCGGCGACCCGAACGGCTCGCCGGACGTGGGAGAGCGGTGGCGCGGCTTCGTCGACGCTCACCGAGCCGCCGGCCGCGAGCCGTCCGACCCGGTGACGTCAGGCTTCCGCACCGCCGATGGCCTTGTCGCCGGAGCCGCGCTGCTGTCGAAATCAGATCGACCCGACGCCGTCGTCTGCGCCAATGACGAGATCGCGATGGGTGTCCTCGAGGCCGCACGCGCCGCAGGGTTCTCCGTCCCTCACAACCTGGCCGTGACCGGCTGGGATGACATTCCGGCGGCAAGCCACCTGGCACCGCCGCTCACCACCGTGCGCCAACCGATGCTCGATCTCGGCAGGCGCGCGGCCGAATTGCTTCGCGACCGGATCTCGACCCACCGGAGCGAGCCGCGACACGAGCTTCTGCCGACCGAGCTGGTCATTCGCTCGAGCTGTGGCTGCATGCCACCGATATGAAGGAGAAGGACCGATGAGAAGTGGACGAAGACCGGGTGCGATCCTGCTCGCGCTCGGGATGATTGTGGCGCTGGCCGCCTGCGGCCGCGGAGATGATGAAGGCGGCGGAGAGTCGGCCGCCGCGTCGCAGGCGCCCGAGGTTGACACAGAGGCGGCAAGCGGCGAGGTCACCGTTTGGGCCATGGGCGCGGAAGGTGAGAACCTCGAAGTGTTGGCCGATGCATTCATGGCGGACAATCCAGACGTCACCGTTGACGTCACGCCCGTTCCATTCGACGCAGCTCACGATCGCATCGTCTCCGCGATTGCTGGCGGAGAAGGCCCCGACGTGACCCAGATCGGCACCACCTGGATGGGTGAGTTCGCCACGCTCGGCGGCCTCGATCCGACACCGGCGAACATCGACGCATCGACCTTCTTCGAAGGTGCCTGGGACACGACCGTCGTCGATGGAACCTCCTACGGCGTTCCGTGGTACGTCGAAACGCGACTGCTCTACTACCGCACCGACCTCGCCGAAGAGGGCGGCGTGACCGAGGCCCCCGCCACCTGGGACGACCTGAAGGCACTCGCCGAGGGGATCCAGGGCGCCGGCGCCGAGTACGGCATCAACCTCCAGCCCGGTGGAACGGGCTCATGGCAACAGTACATGCCGTTCTTCTGGCAGGCGGGCGGCGAGATCATGGATGACGCGGGCGCATTCACCCTCGATGGTGAGCCGTGCGTCGAGGCGCTCACCTTCTACGACTCCTTCTTCGAGGAAGGCCTGGCGGCACCCGCAGCCGGCGATGTGCCCATCGAAGGACAGTTCGCCAACGGCGACGTGGGCGGTTTCGTCAGCGGACCGTGGATGATCGGCATCGTCACCGACGCGGGAGCGGATCCGGAGACCTGGACGGTCGCCCATCAGCCCACGGAGGAAGCGGGCACCTCGTTCGTGGGCGGAAGCAACCTCGGCGTGCTGTCGGACTCGGATAACAAGGAGGCTGCCTGGGCGTTCATCGAGTACCTCTCCCAGCCCGAGGTGCAGGTGACCTGGTACGAGACCATCAATTCCCTGCCGTCGGTCCAGTCGGCGTGGGACGACGAGGCGCTGGCGGGCGACGACCTTCTCGCCGCGTTCGGCGAGCAACTGGACGACGCCAAGGCGCCGCCCGCGATCGCCACATGGGAAGAAGTGGCGGCGGAGATCGACGCGGTCATCGAGCAGGTGACCGTTGGCGACCTCTCGGCCGAGGATGGTTGTGCCGCGATGCAGGAGGCAGCCTCCAGCATCGGAGCCGGCTGACACGTGACCACGCCATCAGGGACCGTGGGTGCGGATCATTCCGCATCCACGGCCGGCCGCTCACGCACGCGCGAGACGCTGGTTGCGTGGAGCTTCGCCCTGCCGTTCCTCCTGCTCTTCGGCGTCTTCATGGCAGGGCCGATCGCGGCCGCGCTGGTCACCAGCTTCACCGACCTGCGGGTCACCGATATTCGCAATCCCCTGTCAGTCGACTTCGTGGGGCTCGCGAACTACCTCGATGTCCTCGGCGATGCGCGATTCCAGAAGGCGGCCGCCAACACGACCGTGTTCGTGCTCGTCGGCGTGCCGCTGACGATGGCGCTGGGCCTTGCCGCGGCGGTCGGCGTCAACCAGGGTGTCGTGCGCTTCCGCACGATCTTCCGCGTCGGCTTCTATCTGCCGGTGGTGACGAGCATCGTCGCCATCGCGGTCGTCTGGCGCCTGCTCCTGGGGTCCGAGGCTGGATTGGTCAATGCGATCCTCGCCGGGTTCGGCGTCGACGGCCCCGGCTGGCTGTCGGACGAGCGCTACGCGCTGTGGTCGATCATCTTCATGGCCGCCTGGCGCAACCTTGGATTCCTGATGGTGATCTTCCTGGCGGGCCTCCAGACGATCCCGGGCGACCTGTACGAGGCGGCCGAAGTCGACGGAGCGGGCCGTTGGCAGCGCTTCCAGCGGATCACGCTGCCGCTCATGCGGCCGACCCTTCTGTTCGGGGCCGTCATCACCGGCATCGGCTACGTCCAGTTCTTCGAGGAACCGTTCGTCATGACCGAGGGCGGGCCGCTGAACTCGACGCTCTCCCTGGCGCTCTACGCGTACGACCAGTTCAGCTTCGGGAACTACGGCTATACCGCCTCGATCGCGTTCATCCTGTTCATCGCGATCGCGATGCTGACGCTGATCCAGTTCCGGCTCCTGCGACCGGCGACATGAGAACGGACGCATGAGCACCCTCGCTCCAACCCACGGGGACGCCCCCACGAAGAACAACGCGCGGGGGGATCGTGGCGGCTGGTGGATCTACATCCTGCTCGTCATCGGCATCATTCTGCTGGTGGGGCCGTTCATCTGGATGGTGCTGGGCTCGATCAAGACCACCGGCGAGCTGCGGCAGGTTCCCCCGACCTGGCTACCGGAGAATCCGACCCTAAACAACTATGCAGAACTGTTCGATCGGCTCAGCTTCGTCCGCTACTTCTTCAACTCGGCGATCGTCGCCATCGCCGTGACCGCCGGCAACGTGATCTTCTGCTCCATGCTCGGCTACGCGCTCGCCAAGCTCACCTTCCCGGGCAAGCGAATTCTGTTCGCGGTGGTCCTCGGCACGCTGATGGTTCCGGCCATCGTCACCTTCATGCCGCTCTTCGTACTCGTCGCCAACCTGAACCTGGTCAACACCCACGCCGGGCTGATCCTGCCGTTCCTGGTCGGCGCGTTCGGAGTTTTCCTGATGCGCCAGTTCATCGGCGGCATCCCGGACGAGCTGCTGGATGCGGCGCGCGTCGACGGCGCCGGCGAGCACTACATCTTCTGGCGCATCGTGATGCCGCTCTGCGGTCCGGCCATCGCAACGCTGACGATCCTCACCTTCCTCGGCAGTTGGAACAGTTTCCTGTGGCCGCTGGTGGTGGCCAACACCGAGGATATGTACACCCTTCCCGTTGCGATCGCGCTGTTCGCCACCGGGCAACAGGAGACGAACGTCGCCCTCCTCATGGCGGGCTCGGTCGTCGTCATCCTGCCGGTGCTCATCATTTTCATCTTCCTCCAGCGCTATTTCACCCAGGGCATTGCCATGACCGGCATCAAGTAATTTGCACGAGGGGATTCCCATGACACCAATCCTTCGACGCGCCAGACTGCTGGCCCTGACCTCACTGCTCGCCGTGGCGCTTGTCCTGCCCGCGGCGGCGTTCGCGAAGACCGATCGCACCGCGACGCTCGACCGCTGGGCGACCGACACGTGGACGAGCTTCGTGGCGATGACGAACCCCGAGACGGGGATGCCCTCCGACAACATTGGCGGGAACCTCGATCCAACGACGAAGTCGCGCTTCACCTCGCCCACGAACATCGCGATGTACATCTGGTCCGCGCTCGCTGCTCGTGACCTCCAGATCATCACTCCGAAGGAGGCGCGCGAGCGCATCGCCGTCACGCTCACCAGCCTCGACGCAATGGAGCGACACGAGGCATCCGGCCAATATTGGAATTGGTACGACCCCGACACGCTCGAGAAGCTGACAGTCTGGCCGGTCGACGGAAATCGGGTCTATCCATTCGCGTCGAGCGTCGACAACGGGTGGCTCGCATCGGCACTATTGATGGTCGCCAACGAAGGCGTCCCGCAACTGCGAGCGCAGGCCGGCGCGCTCCTCGACCGCATGGACTTCGGCTGCTACTACGACGAAGGCGCCAATCAGATTCGTGGCGGATTCTGGCTGCCCGAAGATGCGCCGGGTGGCGGCGTGATCGGCGACTACTGCGGCATGGGCGAGGAGGTCCTGTACACCGGCCACCACTACGGCGCGTTGAATACCGAGCCGCGCATCGCAAGCTACATCGGGATCGCCATGGGCGACATCCCGGCGAAGCACTACTTCGGCGGCTTCCGCACATTCCCTGACACCTGCGACTGGTCGTGGCCCGAGACCAAGCCGACCGGCGAATGGGTGACGTACACCGTTGAAGGCACCGAGATCCCCGTCTTCGAGGGCGCGTATCAATACCGCGACAAGCTCGTTGTCCCGACCTGGGGCGGCAGCTCGTTCGAGGCCTTCATGGTGCCGCTCGTGGTGCCCGAGGAGGAATGGGGCGCGGCCAGCTGGGGCGTCACCCATCCACTCTATGCGGAAACGATGGTCGAGTACGGCCTCGATGAGGCGCAGTACGGCTACTGGGGCTTCAGCCCGTCATCCGATCCGACGGTCACCGGCGGATACCGCGAGTACGGCATCGACTACGTCGGAATGGAGCCGAACGGCTACACCTCGGACGTTGAGAAGCTGACGCTCGCCAACGAGGGCTGGGACGATCCCGCCTGTCCGCGTGCGGCGACCGAGATCATTGACTACGGCCAGGGCGTGGTGACACCGCATGCGGCGGCCATCACGCTCGACTTCGCGCCGGACGCGGCGTTCGCGAACCTCGTCGCGCTGGAGACCGACTTCGTCAGCCAGGACCCCGCATTCGATCTGTACGGGCCAGGCGGGTTCAAGGATGCGGTGAACGTGGAGACGGGGCAGGTGGCCGACCGCTACCTGTCGCTCGACCAGGGGATGCTCCTGGCCGCGCTGGCGAACGAGCTGCGAAATGACCGACTCCAGCACTACTTCAGCCACGGCGCGGTCGAGCGGGCGCTCCGCCCCTTGATGGCCATGGAGGAGTTCAGAGCCGGCCGCATCGCGGAATAGTCGACCGTTCTCGCCTGGGCGGGCCTCCGGGCTTCGTCCAGGCGGCGAGTTGGAGGCCTTCACAGTGACCGATACTGAACAGACGGCGCGCGCCGATTGGGACGCCCGGATTGGGCTCGAGAGCGACGCGGAGGCCGGGATGGACCTCCCGCGGCTCGCCGCCCCGGGTCGCCTGCGAGCAACGGGCGGCCGCGGCCAGGTGACGCTCGATTGGCAGCCTGTGGACGGGGCTGCCGGCTACCTCATTGAACGCGCGACATCGGCCGATGGGCCCTGGGACCTGCTCGTGATCGGGGAGCCCGAGGTGCGGCCGGTTCCCCACCCCCCGTTCACGGACACGTCGGGTGAGCCCGGTCGCGAGGCGCACTATCGAATCGCCGCCGCCGCATCGGTCAAGGATTTCGACCAGGAGCGATCGGAGGTCATCAGCGCAACGCCGGGCGTCGACGGCGACGGCCGTGTCGAGGTCATCGTCGATGCCGCCGGCTCCATCGGTCCGGTGGAACGCCCGTGGCGACCCATCATCGGCTCGGAGCACCTGAGCCAGCTGGAGGCCGGGATGGGGCCGGGAGGGCGGCACATCGGCTCAGAGTTCTCTGACGCCCTGCGCATGGCCCACGAGGAGCTCGGGGTAGAAGCGGTGCGTGCGCACGCCATCCTCAACGACGACCTCGGCACGTACCGAGAGGTCGACGGCCAGCCGGTCCACGACTTCAGCGGCATCGACCGCATCTACGACCATGTCCTGGGCCTTGGCCTGCGACCGATCGTCGAGCTCGGGTTCATGCCTCGCGATCTCGCCGCAGACCCGTCGAAGACCGTGTTCGACTACGCCGCAATCATCAGCCCACCGAAGGATTGGGACCGATGGGAGCGACTCGTCAGGGCCCTGACGTCCCATCTTGTCGACCGATACGGGCTCGACGAAGTTCAGCGCTGGGCCTTCGAAGTCTGGAACGAGGCCAACCTCGAGGTCTTCTGGTCCGGCACCCGCGACGAATACCTGCGCCTCTACGACGTGAGCGTGCGCGCGGTGAAATCGGTCGACCCTTCGCTTATCGTGGGTGGGCCGGCGTCGGCTGCCGGCAAATGGGTCGACGAACTATTGGCCCACTGCGCGGCAACCGGATCGCCGATCGACTTCGTCTCGACCCACACCTACGGCAATGCGCCGCTCGACCTGCGCCCGATCGCCGCACGCCATGGTTTCCCGAGCCTTCCCCAGTGGTGGACCGAGTGGGGCGCGCATGCCACCCATTTCAATCCCGTTCACGACTCGCCGTGGAGCGCTGCCTACCTCGTACGCGGCATGGCTTCGGCCATGGGCCGCACGGAGGCACTCGCCTACTGGACGATCTCCGACCACTTCGAGGAACTCGGACGTCCGCCGAAGCTTCTCCATGGCGGCTTCGGACTCCTCGCCGTCGGCAACCTGCGCAAGCCCCGCTGGTGGGGACTCTGGATGCTCGAACAACTGCTTCCCATGCGTCTGGCCACCACGGTCGAAGGCGACGGCGCCGGCGACATGATGCAGGCCATCGGCTCACGCGCCGATGACGGCCGCATCACCATCCTCGCCTGGAACGGAACGGTCGACGAAACGAAGGCCGGCGGCGAGGCACTGCTCGGCCGATCCGTCGCGCTCCGCGTGAACGGGCTCACGGCGCCTCGCTATCGGCTGTGTCACCGGCGTCTGGATGAAGCGCATTCCAACCTGGTCGCCGCCTGGGCGGATATCGGCGGCACCGCGGATTGGCCGGACGACGGCCAGTGGCAGGAACTGGCGGCGGGCAACCGCCTGGAGGATCTCGAGCCAGGGCGCGTGGTCGAGGCGCCGGACGGATCCCTGGACCTGGCGTTCGAGCTCCCGATGCCATCGGTCTCGCTCATCGAGCTGTCGGCGATCTGATCCGGCATCACGCGACGGAGGCTTTGACGAAACCCATCAGCGCGAAGCCTCGTAATGGCACTGGTGGTGCCATGTGACAGAACCTGAAGCGCGGCATCTCAAGGCGTATCGTTCCGGGATGAGGATGAGCAGTGCCGCGCTCGATCGGACCCTGGCGATCCTGCTGGTCGCGCAACTGGCAAGCGGGCTGCTCACGCTGCGCTCCGGCGTTCCGACGACGGCTCCCCTCTTCTGGCTACATGGGCTCATCGGCGGCACATTGCTGGTGGCGGCCGCGGAGAAGCTGCGCCGCAGCATCGGTCCGGCGGTTCGCGCGCGCCGATGGGGACGGCTGGCGCTCGGTGCTCTCCTGGCGCTGCTGGTGGCCGCGGCGTTGGCTGGCGGATTCGCATGGGTGGCCAGCGGCCGGATCTGGGCGATCGGTCCATGGACCATCCTGACCCTGCACATCTGGGCGGCGCTGGCGATCATCCCGACCGTGCTCTTCCATCTGTTGCCGCGGCGCTGGCGCCTCCTTCGTCCCCGCGCGAATCGCGGCCCTCCACGGATCAGTCGTCGAACGCTGCTTGCCTCGGGGGGCGTCCTGGCACTGGGCGCCGTCGCCTGGGGTGCCGCCAATGTGCTCGATGTCGTGCGCGGCGGCACCCGTCGGTTCACCGGATCCCGCTGGCTAGCGGACGGCGGGATCCCGCCGCCCACGACGTTCTATGGCGAGGGAACGCCGACCCTCGAGGGCGATGCCTGGCGCCTGACCGTCAATGGGCGAGTGGCGCGACCGCTGACGCTCGACCGTGCTGCGCTTGCGGCACTCGGCGAGGAAGTTCGCGATGGCGTGCTCGACTGCACGTCGGGCTGGGTCGTGCGCACGGTCTGGCGAGGGACGCCGCTGCGCGCCGTGCTGGATGCCGCCGGCGCCGATCCTGACGCCACCGCCGTCAGCATTCGGTCCGTCACGGGCTGGATGGTGCGGCTCGAGCAGCTTGACCTCGACGACGCGCTCCTCGCGACGCATGTCGCAGGTGAGCCGCTGCCGGCGGCCAACGGAGCGCCGTTGCGGCTCGTCGCCCCGCGACGGCGCGGCCTTGACTGGATCAAGTGGATCACCGAGATCGAGGTCGGCTGAGACCCGCCGGGCCGCTTGACGTGCTTAGGATCGAGACCTACTGAATCGGCTCGAAGCGGGCGGTGAAGTGCCGCAACGTCGACGGCTGCTCGACGATCCGCATGCCACGCAGCTCCCCGGCACGCCCTGCGACCCAGCGGATGACCTCGATCACGTAGTCGATGTGTGACTGGGTGTACACGCGTCTCGGCACGGCAAGGCGCACGAGTTCCATCGAGGCCCTCACCTCGGATCCGTCCGGGTGCATGCCGAACATGACGCTGCCGATCTCGCAGCCGCGGATACCGCCCTCGCGGTAGAGGGCGCAGGCCAGCGCCTGGCCGGGATACTCCAGCGCGGGGATGTGCGGCAGCAGGCCGGCCGCGTCGATGTAAACCGCGTGGCCGCCGATGGGCTGAACGCACGGGACACCCGACTCGACAAGCGCGTCGCCGAGATACGCGGTCGAGCGAATCCGATAGCGCAGGTAGTCGTGGTCAACGACCTCGCGCAGACCGGCTGCCATCGCCTCGAGATCGCGACCGGCGAGGCCCCCGTATGTGGGAAAGCCCTCGGTCAGGATGAGCAGGTTGCGGCACTGCTCGGCCCACCGGTCGTCATTGAGCGCGAGCCAGCCGCCGATGTTGGCGAGCGCATCCTTCTTGCCGGACATCGTCATCCCATCGGCCAATGACGCCATCTCGCGCACGATGTCGGGCACGTGCGCATCGGCGTATCCGTCCTCGCGCTCCTTGATGAACCACGCGTTCTCGGCGAATCGACATGCGTCGAGGAAGAGGGGCAGGTCGTATCGGTCGCACACCTCGCGCACGGCGCGCAGGTTGGCCAGGCTCACCGGCTGGCCTCCACCTGAGTTGTTGGTGACCGTGACAAACACGACCGGAACGTTCTCGACGCCACGCTCCCGGATCAGCGCATCCAGCGCGTCGGTGTCCATGTTGCCCTTGAACGGATGAATGGTCGAGGGCTCTCGACCTTCGGGGATGACGCAGTCGACCGCCTCGGCGCCGCTGAATTCGACGTTGGCTCTGGTCGTGTCGAAATGGGTATTCGACGGAATGACCCTACCGGCACCCCCGATGACGCTGAACAGGATCTTTTCCGCCGCGCGTCCCTGGTGGGTGGGGATGATGTGGCGGAACGGCCACAGGTCGGTGACGGCGTCGAGAAATCGGAACCATGACGGCGAGCCCGCATACGACTCGTCGCCGCGCTGGATGCCGGCCCATTGCTCCGCGCTCATGGCGCCCGTGCCGGAATCCGTCAACAGGTCGATCAGTACGTCATCGGAATGCAGATTGAACAGGTTGTACCCGGCCTCGCGCAGCTTCGCCGCGCGTTCCTCGACGGTGGTGAGCCGGATCGGCTCAACGCTCTTGATCCGGAACGGCTCGATGATCGTGTGGAATCGGTCCATTGGCAGCGATGGTAGTACTGATTCGGTAGCGGCAGCCTCCCGTACCGGTGACATGACCACCGATCACGTGCCCCGCCTCGACCGCGCCCCCGAATCCGTCTGGGACTACCCGCGCCCGCCTGCGGTCGTACCGTCCGAGCGTCTGGTGCGCATCGAGCATGGCCGCATCATCGTTGCCGAATCGCGACGCGCCATCCGCGTGCTCGAGACCGCCGGTGCTCCCGTGTGGTACCTGCCGCCCGAGGACGTGCGGCTCGACCTCCTGCGTCACGCGCCGGGCCGTCGAACGCTGTGCGAATGGAAAGGCCCGGCGACATACCTTGATGTCGCCGTGGGCGATCGCGTTAGCCGCGAGGCGGCGTGGACCTATCCGCGTCCCTCCCCGGGCTACGAGGCCATCGCCGGCTATATCGCCTTCTACGCCGCGCGCGTCGATTCCGCCACCGTCGACGGTGAGGCGGTGCGCCCGCAGCCCGGCGGCTTCTACGGCGGCTGGATCACCGATGACGTCATCGGCCCATACAAGGGCGAGCCTGGCACCGAGGGCTGGTAGCCCGGAGCGGAGACGCCTATCCAGCGAGCTGCATCGCCGCGATCGCCACGACATACCCGATCAGAAGCAGCCCGCCCACGGCGAGGTTGAGATTCACATTGGTGCCCATCACGGCCATGAGCGTGTACGGGCTGTCGTAGTGGACCTTGAGCCCGGCGTGGACCCGCAGCGCGAGCGGCACCGCAGCCAGCGCGATCAGCGTCGGCCACGGCAGCATGCCGCCGACGACTCCTGCGGCGATGACCGCGAACGCCGCCAGGGCGACCACCAGGTAGCCGGTGCGGATCACGTCCGGGCTGAAGCGTGTGGGCAGCGTCCGCTTTCCCGCCTCGGCATCCGACCGACGGTCCGGGATCTCGTTCACGAACAGGATCAGGGCGATGAGGGCTCCGGGCACCAGCGACAGCACGAGTGGCTCCCAGGCCAATCGACCGGTCTGCACGACGTATGCGCCGAGCA
This sequence comes from Candidatus Limnocylindria bacterium, assembly GCA_038233215.1. Taxonomy (GTDB): domain Bacteria; phylum Chloroflexota; class Limnocylindria; order QHBO01; family QHBO01; genus JACDBZ01. Next base: position 20,934 of record JBBSML010000005.1, on the reverse strand, counting down.
ACATGATCGGCCCGAATCCAACCGCGACCGCGATCTCGCCCAGCCCTCGATAGACGAGTTTGAGCGGTGGCGCCGTGTACGCCACCCCCACGATGAGGCCGGCCAGGCCAATCCAGAGCAGTGTCAGCGACCCGGTGACGGCCACCAGCAACAGCCCGATGAGGGCGGCAACTGCGAACAGCGCGAGCGCCAGCCATGACAGCCCACGGATGCTGACAAGGTCGTAGACCGCCACCCGGGAGCCACCGGAGAACTGGGTGGGCGTGGTGTTCGCGTCATCGGCGCCGGAGAGCGTGTCGAAGATGTCGTTCGTGACATTGATGGCGAGGTGGGCAAACGAGCCGCCGATGAGGGTCAGCAGCGCTGTCCACCAGGTGAACGCACCATCGCTCGCCGCGGCCGCGATGCCGAGGAGCACCGGTACGGCGGTGGCGGACAGGAACGGCAGCCGCGTGGTGCGCAGCGCCAGCCAGAAGAAGCTGAGGCGTGGACGAATGGTGCGCCCCTTTTCCTTCGAGAGTGCGGCGAGATAGCGGCGGGACTGCGGGACCGATCGCTCCGAATACTCGAAAAAGGGCGTCTCGTTCTCGTCCCAGCCCCAGGCGCGGGTCGGCGTGAGGGTCGTGCCGTCCGCGACCCGTCCCCAGAGCTGGAGATAGCGACGCTGGTCGTAGCCGATGCCCGGCTGCGGCCGGATATGGCTGCCCGTGACGTTGACCTCGCGATCGTTCGGGATCGGCATGCCGGCCGGAGCGGCCAGGGTGATGGTGCCGGCGTCAGCATCGGTCTCAAATGAGGTGGCGACGCTGGTCGGATATCCGGACTCGTCGATCCAGCTCACGACCACCTGCGGGTAGGTCGCCAATCGTTGGAGGTCGGCTGGGATGGGATCGTGCGCCGGTACCGATCCCGATCGCATTGCCGTAGTCATGCGGCCTCCTCGCGAGGCGCTCGCGTCTCGACCGGGGTATGGTTGGTCCTGCCGTCTTCCCAATAGAGCGCGCGTTCTGGCGTGATCTCGATGACAGCGCGCTCGAAAAAGAGGGGCAGCGCGACGCGGGCCTTGAGGAAGTCGTCGATCGCCGGTTCCTTGGCGCGCCATAGCTCCAGGATGAGGCGCTCCCAGTCGGAATGCGGGTCGTCCTCGATGACGCGGGCCGAGCCCTGGATGGTCGCGCGGTCGAGGTTGCCCTTCATCGCAATCGGATCCGTCAACGCCAGGGACACGCGACCATCACGCTTGATGTGCTCGAGCTTCTTGCTGAAGAGCGTCGACGAATGAAGGTAGATCTTCTCGCCGTCGTAGAGCGGAATGAGCGGATGCGTGACTGGTCGCCCGTTGCGACCGATGACGGTCAGCTCACCGACCAGCGCCACCTCGAGCAGGCGTTCGATCGGTTCCGGTAGCCATCCCATCGGGTCTCCCTGAGTGCAAAACGTGTTACCGCAGTCTAGCACATTAGCCGGCAGAGGTCGCTCCGGCACTACACTGCGGTCGCCATGCCTGATCTCGCTCGGTCTGACCTGACCTGTCTCGTGCGCCATCCTGACGGGAACTTCGAAGCGCTCCCCGCACATCGAGTGGACGAGATCGACCGCTTCCTTGCGGCCAAGGACACATTGATCTGGGTGAGCGCGACTGCCCCATCCGAAGATGCGATCGAGGTGCTGCGTCGCGAGTTCGATCTCCACCCCCTGGCGGTCGAGGATGTGCGCAAGCAGGGCCAGCGCCCCAAGGTGGATGAGTATCCCGGGCAGCACATGATCGTCGCGTACGAGGCGGCGGAAGGTGAGGCGGTGCTCTCCGAGCTTCATCTCTTCGTCGGCCCCGGCTGGCTGTTGAGCGTCACGTTCGGGCCGACACCACTGGTGGACGTTGTGCGCGGGAGCTTCGTGGATGGACGCACGCTGAGGGACGCCGGAGTCGGCGAGCTGCTGTATTCGGTGCTTGATGCAGCCGTCGACAGCTATTTCCCCGAGCTTGACCGTCTCTCCGATCGCATCGACAACCTGGAGGACCGCGTGCTCGAAGGAGACGCCGATCGCGACAGCTTGCGCGAGGTTCTGTCGATCAAGCGGCGCCTTCTCGAGCTACGCCGCGTCCTGGCGCCGATGCGTGACGTCGCGAACCGCCTGTTGCGGCGTGACCTCGACATCGTCGATGCCGCAACCCTTCCCTACTACCAGGACCTCTACGACCACCTCGTTCGCGTCCTCGATCAGCTCGACGTCTACAGGGACCTCCTGGCCACGGTGCTGGACGCGCGCCTGACGGTGGCCAGCAACAGCCTGAACGCGGTCATGAAGCGGCTCACGGCGTTCACCGTGATCTTGATGGTCCCGACGCTCATCGCCGGCATCTACGGGATGAACTTCGATCTCATGCCTGAGCTGGATTGGCGACTCGGGTACCCGTTCGCCCTGGCGCTGATGGCACTGGCAGTGGTCGTGGCGGTCAGCTTCTTTCGTCGGCGAGGCTGGTTCTGAGCCACGAGGCACGGAGGATGCACTCGCGCCGGCCATGAGCATTCAGCAGCCACCCAACGACGAGATCCCACCCACGCCGTCCGACGACGAGGAGCCTCGACCGATCGACTCACCCGATGAGCACGGGCAGCAAGCACCCGGAACAGAACAGCCCCCGATGGGCGCCCCCCGCGACGAGCCCGATCCCTCGATGGCCTGATCCAGGTCGAGCTGCAGAATGGAGATGCCCGGCCATGAGGCCGGGCATCTCCACATGAGCTTGGCCACCTTACCGGCCGCGCCTCGGCTGGAAGGCGACTCGCATCACCGACGGCTCGTGGTCGCTGGCCTGGTCCGCGAAATCGGCGTTGACGTGGACGACGTCATACGTCGGATCGCGTTCCAGAATGTTGTTGCTGACCAGGATCTGGTCAAGCACCTGGCTGTTGCCGTCGAAGATATAGCTGTACTGCTCGTTTTCGGGTAGGAGATCGATCAAGGTGGTCAGCATGGGCGCCTTGGCGGTGGGCTCGACCGTCCGCTCCCTGACGTCGCGGGCCGTTCCATCGAGGATGCTCACGGTGTCGGAGAACTGGAAGTCGTTGATGTCGCCGAGAACGATCACGTTGGCATCGGGATCCAGCGCCACGATGTCGTCCACGAAGTCGTTAACGACCTGCGCCTGGCCCCAGCGCCAGCCATCGGTATCGGCGGCCGCGCCAGCCGGGAAGAAAAACTCGGTGTAACGCACGGGCGGCTGCCAGCGGCCGAAGAGCGGATCGTCGCCGCCCTTGCTGCTGAAGTGGTTGGCGATCACGAACAGACGCTCGCCCCGCCAGCGGAACTCACCAGCCAGCGACTTTCGCGTCTCGAGGAACGCATCGTCATCTGTGCCGATCCGTCCCGGGCTGAAGGTCAGCTGCGGCCCGGACGGCCGGTCGATCACGTCCGTATCGTTGACCGAGGTTCCGCCAGGTCGATCCACGAACTCGAGATCGCGGTCGGTGCGGACCAGGAAGCCGACCCGAATGTTGCCGCCCGGCGCGCCTCCCTCGGCGAGGTTGACGGGGTCGATCTGGCGGTACTGATACGCGGGGCCCCCTGCCGCCGCGACCGCGTCGATCAGCCGCTGCCAGGTCGCCATGGCGCTGACGACACCATTGTTGGTAAAGCCGGAGTCGTCTTGGATCTCTTCCATCGCGAGCAGGTCAGGGCTGCGCAGGTTATGCACGATCTGGCCGGCGAGCGTATCAAATTTGCCCTGCGAGTCGTTGTTCGACAGGTTCTCGACGTTGAAGCTGGCAACCGCCAGCTCACGGGCTCCCTGTGCCGCCGTGACCTCACGCTCCAATCCGCCATCGACGGCGACGAGGGCAGTCGTCGGGAGAAGCTTGAAGTTGCCGAAGCCGTAGTCCAGGACTCCGGTCACCGAAGTGGTGAACGTGTCGCCGGTGTCCACGGAGGGCGTTGCCGTGATCACGTCGTCGAGGATGAGGCGCTCCGGGTTGAATTCACCCGGGACGACGTAGAGGCCGCCACGTGAGGTGAAAGGGCCGGCGTTCGCTCCGCCGTCGGCGACGATCGCGATCTCGCCGAAGCGGTTGCGCGGACCAACGGCCAGGGCCTCGATGACCTGGAGGTACTGGCCTTCCAGGCTCTCCCAGAAGTCGATTCCATCCTGCTCCGGATCAAAAGCCGTCCCGGAGGCAGGGTCCTCGACCGAGCCGCTCGTGTCGTTGTCGATGATTTCGGTCGGCGGCACCCGACCGCCATTGCCGATGAGCGTGACCGGCATCGCATTTCCGCTGCTCACGACCGAGACAGTTGCGCTGCCGACCTGTGTCGTCGACAGGTTGTCCGAGTTGGCGCCACCCGCCCGGAATTCGCTAACCGTGCCGTCGATGCTCACGTGGTCACCAATCGCCGGCTTCGAGCCGGTCGATCCGCGGAAGATGAAGATGCCATCACTGGTGGCCTCGTCACCGTCAGGCTCGGGGTCAGTCATCCAGAAGCCCTGGCGGCTGACCGCGGTAACGATGCCGTCGACGCCGGTGACCCGCATGCCGCTCATCGGTGAGATGTGCGCCGCACCCTGGATCTCCCAGATCTGAACCGGATCGGGGGCGGCGCGCGTCGACGCAGGGGCGATCAACGGCAAGATGGCTCCGAGCGCAAGCGCGAGAGTCAGCCACAGCGCGAGCCCGCGCTGCATGTGCATTTGAGGGGTAGACGGCACGGGCAGGGAATCCTCCAGCTGAGCGCACCCGGTCGGCTCGAATGACCGGCGTGGAATGATTGGTGCGAACAGCCTACGCTGATCAGGCCCGTTCGAAGTCACCAGTTCGGTAATCGACACATGAAACACCCTGCGCAATCGATGAACGCGGCTGGCTGGCCGGGACTGTGCGACGGATGCGGACACGGTCATCGCATCGAGACCGCTCGCGGAACCACGTATTGGCGCTGCCGGCTGTCCGAAGTCGACTCACGCTTCGCCCGTTATCCAGCTCTGCCTGTGCTGCGATGCATCGGCTTCAGACGCGTCGATTGCTCGTCGTCCAGCGCATCCGACGCTGGCGGTGCATGACGTCACCAACGTTAATCCCGCGCACACCGCTGGGGTCAACCCCGTGCTACGCTGCCCTGCGCCCGATCGGGCGAGATTCATAGGAGGGACTCCACGGGATGTCACGCAGGGTAACCATGGCCGCAGCGCTGATCGCAGCGCTCGTGCTCGCGACGCCGGTAGCGGCAGTCGCCCCCGTGCGGTCGAACGCCGACACCACGCGCACGTCGACAACTGACAGGGCTTACGCTCTAATTCAACTCAGGCTCGCGCCGCTCGCCACCGCCGGCGCCAGCAAGCCAGCCCCTGGCAAGAAGATCGATTTCAATCGGTCGGAGACGAAGAACTACCGCTCGCAGCTTTCCGCTCAGCGGAACGAGTTCAAGGCGTGGCTGCGCACCAACCTGCCCAACGCTCGGGTGACTGGCGAGTACGACATTGCACTCAACGGACTCGGTGTGAAGCTGAACGGCCACACGCTCGCGCAGCTGACGACTTCGCCGCTCGTCGTGCGGGCCGAGTACCAGAACCTCTACTACCCACTCGCTGATCGCGATCCGGACCTCGCGCTCATCGATGCGCTCCAGGCCTGGAACCGAGCCGGTGGGGCGGCAAACGCGGGCCGCGGAGTCAAGGTCGCCATCGTCGACAGCGGCATCGATCAGACACATCCTTGCTTCAGTGATGCCGGATATCCTGCCCAACCTCAAATCGGCGTTCGGCAGTTCACGAACAACAAGGTGATCGCGGCCAAGGTCTTCAACAACAAGGCCGGAAGCCGGGGTTACACCCCCGAGGCGATCGACAGCCACGGCACACACGTGGCTGGAACCGTGGCGTGCAACTACCACACGCCAGCCATGGTTGATGGCGTCAACATCCCCTATGACATGTCCGGCGTGGCACCCGCTGCGCTCCTCGGCAACTACAACGTGTTCCCGAGTGATGTTGGCAACGCGCGGTCAGAGGACATCATGAATGCCCTCAACGCCGCATATGCCGATGGCTTCGATGTTGCGAACATGAGCCTCGGCGGCGGTTCGTCCGGGAAGCAGGACCTCCTGAGCATGGCGGTCGATAACCTCGATCGTGCCAACATGGTGGTCGCGGTCTCGGCAGGCAACAGTGGCCCCGGCCACTTCACCGTCGGTTCGCCGGGCATTGCACCGCGTGCGCTTACCGCCGGAGCCAGCACGGTCCCGCACTTCGTGGGTGCCCCGGTCACCGTTGCCGGTGCCGGAACCTTCGGAGCTGCCTCTGGCGACTTCGCCACCGTGACGTCGAGCCTGACGGCCCCGTTGGGCGTGGTGGCCGGTACGACGAACGGCCTCAGCACGGCATGCACTAGCCTGGCGACCGGAAGCCTCACCGCCAAAGTCGCGCTGATCTCCCGAGGCGCGTGCTCCTTCTCAACGAAGATTCGGAACGCGCAGGCTGCCGGGGCGGTGGCCGTACTCGTCGCGAACAATGTCGCGGGCGATCCGACTGCGATGGGCAGTGATGGGACGGCGAATCAACCAACCGTTCCGGCCTACATGGTAGGACTCGCGACGGGCCAGTTGTTCGTCACCAGGAACGGGGCGTCGACCACCATCTCGGCAGCGCTGAGCTACTTCAGCACACCCAATGACGACATCATGGCCGGCTTCAGCAGCCAGGGCCCGACAGACGTGGACTTCCGCGTCAAGCCCGACGTGGTCGCACCTGGCGTGAATGTCCTCAGCTCCGTGCCTGCCGCCTACTGCGATGCACCACCGTGCTTCGCGTTCTTCCAGGGCACCTCGATGGCGGCTCCGCACCTCGCGGGCTCGGCCGCCGTCGTGCGGGGCCAGCATCCGACGTGGAGTGCTGCCCAGGTCCGCTCGGCAATCGTCAACACCGCGGAGCGCGGCGTGCTCACGGCATACACCGATGGGACGACGGTCGTGACCGATGTCCAGATCCAGGGCGCCGGTCGAGAGAACCTGAACAGCGCGACGGGCGCACGAGTCGCGATCGACCCGGTCAGCGTCAGCTTCGGTGCCATCCCAGCCGGAGCGGGACAGACGAAGACCTTCAAGGTCACCCTGCGAGCGTTGGGCGCCGGTGGAACGTATCCGCTTTCGATCGCCAACACCACCGGCACCGGTATCACCTATTCGGTGAGCCCCGCGAGCGTGGTGCTGGCAACAAATGGCTCGGCCACCGCGACGGTCACGATGACGGCCGCCAAGGCAGCCAGCCGCGGCGATCACCAGGCGTGGCTCAACGTGGGGGCGGGCGGCGCAGTCGCCCACGCCGCGGTGTACACCCTCGTCAAGTAAGCCTGGCGCCGCTCGGCGCCTGAAGGAGAAACGCGTGAGGGCTCGGGCAACCGGGCCCTCACCATGTATCCGCGAGCGTGTGTCTTGGACTGACACAAGCGAAACCACCACCGCCCGGGAGGCGTCATTCAACCCATGACCATCAGCCGAGGCGCCTATGGCGCTCTGCTCACTCTCCTCGTCACCGCATGCGCAGCGCCAGGTGGCCAGAACCAGACCGCGACAGACTCACCAACACGCCAGCCGTTCTCCACCGTTGCACCGAGCAGCACCACGCCCGAAGGGACCGACGCCATGAGCGGCACTCTGCCGGCCGACATCCTCCAGGCAATTAGCCAGCACGCCGCGACGGTCACCGCGACCGATGTCTCCGACGTGGAGGTTGTCATGGCGAAGGCGGTCACATGGAACGACGGGTCTCTCGGATGTCCGGAGCCCGGCATGATGTACACGCAGGCTCTGGTTGACGGATTCCAGGTCGTCGTGCGGGCCGCCGACCAAGAGCTCGACTACCGCGTCGGTCGGAACGGCGCATTCATGATCTGCGAGGGTGGCGGAGTCGACACACCGAGTAGTTCTGACAGCTGACCTGACGCCCCGAATCGGGTGCGGACACCAAGAAGGCCCCTGCCGGCGGACCGGCAGGGGCCTTCGTTCGTCAGGGCGTCAGTTGCCCTTCTTCTTGCCAGGCGCAGCAATCAGCTGTGCCTCGGCGGCGCCGCTCGCATTGTCGGGCGAGACGATCATGACCCCGATCGGCTTCTGCTTGGCATACGCCTTCGCATTGAGCGCCAGCTCGAACGTGGCGCTGGCACCCGGAGCGACCGTCACGAACGGAAAGTCCGTCAGGGCGGGATTCCAGGGATTGAAGCCTGACGATCCATTGACCGGATCGGCACCGACACCCTCGAGCGAGAAGCTCACCGCGGAGTAGGTGAAGTCGCCATCATCTGGCGTCAATCCAAGCTGGCTTGCGAGGACCGGGAGCAGCAGCGTGCTGCTGTCCGTTGGCGCCGAAGCCAGGAAGAAGACGGTCGCACCACCGTTCACGAGATCGAACACGAAGCTTCCAACGCGACCGTCAAAGCTGCCGGTGGTCACCGCGCCGAAGTCGATACCCACGACCGCGTATTCCGGAGCCGCGTCGCCGCCGGTATCCACCAGGATGTCGTACTCGTTGGTCGCGGCCGTCGACCAGCGGTCGTGCGTGCTCACGGCAAAGACGACCGTTGCATCGTCACCTTCAGGGAACGCCTGCACACCCACGGCGCGCATGTCGTACCCCGATCCACCAAGGACCGCCTCATCGACATCGTTGCCGTCCTCCAGGCCCCACTGGAACACGTCCGCCGACCCGGTGATCGTGCCGCCAGGGTTGGTGACGGTGAAGGTCTGCGGCTTGCCGTTCGGGTTGAGCTGGCCTGCCGGAGCAGTCTGGACCTTCGAGAGCGCGCGTGGTACCAGGAGGTACGGCACACGAAGCGAGATGCCCTCGGCAGTAAGCTCCACGTTTCCGCTCACCTCGCGGAAGGCGGCGGAGTCGCCCGCTGTCGATGCGGGCACCGTGAGCGTGACACTCAGCGTTGCCTCGCCACCGGCCGGCACGCTGACCGACCCCGCGCCGAATGACACGGTTGCCGGCCTCGACTGGATCGATGCGACGGCACTCGGCGTAAGAGATACCGCCTCGGCGCCATCGTTGCGCACCGTGATGGTGCGGGTCTCGGAGAAGTTCGCGCCCAGCTCGGCGAATCCGAAGCTGAGGTTCGAGTTGTGGAAGTCCGCAAGTCCGGAGACAGCGTCCCCAGCCACGAGGTCGCCGAGCGCGACCACGCTCGTGCCAACGGCTGCCGCCGGCTGGACCAGTCCACTGCCGGCTCGCGTGACGCTGTACCCCGTCAGCCCACTCGGGCTGCCGCTGTTGGTGATCGCGGCCTTGGCCTCCTCACCCGTCCAGTCGGGATGTGCCTGGCGAACCAGTGCCGCCACGCCCGCCACGTGTGGCGAAGCCATCGACGTTCCCGAGATGATGGCAGCCTTTGTACCGGTGCCCACGGCTGTGGACGCGATGCTCACACCCGGCGCCGCAATATCAGGCTTCAGGAAGCTATCGCCATTGGTCGGACCTCCCGAGCTGAAGCTGGCGAAGCCACGGAAGCCAGGGTTGTCGATCGATGTCGTGGTCGTGGTCGCGGTACCACCATCGGCGGCGACCAGGTTGTCACCATCAGCCGTGGCTGCCGGGCCAAGGACACCGCGCACGCCGAGGAACGGAATCGTGACCTCGAACGCTTCACCGGTGTCAGGATTGCCGGCGATCGGGCCCTCGTAGGGAGGGTATCCAGCGGTGCTGTTGATCATCGCCACGGCATCGGCGCCTGCCTGCTGACCGAACACAGCCCTGGCCACCCTTGCGCACGTGCCTCGAACGGTGACAGCGAGCGTGGGGGGTGCGTCTTCGGCAGTCGTGATACCTGCCTTGGTGAAGGAGGCGGCCGAGCACCCGAGCGCCTCGTTCTCCGGGGTGGTGGGATCGTCCTTGAGGACCACCACTCGGTACTGCGTGCCGTCCGCCGGCGCGATGCCGTTGGCGCTGATGGCGGTCAATGATGTCCCGGTGCTGAGGGCAAGGATGACGCCGGGGAAGCTCGCCACGCTATCCACCGCCGCCGTGCTGATAACGCCGGTCCCCGTTCCGGGTGACCCGGTGATGTAGGGGCTCGGCCCGCTGTTGCCTGACGAGGCGACGACGATCACACCCGCCGCGGCGGCATTCGTTGACGCGACTGCGCTCGGATCGTCACGGCGCCCGAAAGAAGAGCCGAGCGACATGTTGATGACATCCATGTCATTCGCAACCGCCCATTCAATGGCGTCGACCGTTGCATCCGTGGAGCCGAGGCATCCGAAGACGCGCAGCCCGTACAGATGCGCCTCTGGTGCGACGCCGGGGCCGACCTCGAACTCATTCGCGTGGGTGGTGGAGTCGTACGGTCCGGCGTAGCGGGAGCCATCTGCGTTGACGCCGAACCCGGCCGCGGAACCGCCGACATGTGAACCATGGCCGTTGCAATCGAGCGGATCAGGATCGGGATGCGGGATCAGTGCAGGGTCGCCCGGATCAGCGGAAGCATCGTAATCGTCCCCGACGAAGTCGAAGCCACCCTTGACCTTCGGAGCAGTCGGACCAAACTGGCCGACATCGCCCGCGTCACCGATGGTGGCGTCGGCTGCATCGGCTGCATCGTACGCGGCGACGGTGCCCTTTCCGCCGAAATTGGCGTGTGTGTAATCGAGACCGGTGTCGATGATGGCGACCTTGATCGCCTCACCGGTGAACCCCAGGTCTTCCCAGACGCCTTCCGGGACACCCAGATACGGCACGCTGTCGGCATTCTCGATGGTCTGGAGCTGGATGCGCCGCACGGCGACGACGTTGGGCAGCGAGGCCAGGGCGGCGACTTCGGTTCGCGCCACGTGCACCTTGATGCCGTTGTAGGCGGACTGCAACTGGGATAGCACGCGTCCACCGCGACCCGCGATCTCGCCCGTGATGGCGTCCTGGCGAGCCTTCAGCTCGGCCTTGACCGCGTTACGCTGCGCCTTGGAAAGCTCGCGATTCGCCGCTCGCGATTCGACGACCGCAACGGGGTCGCCGCGCATCTCAAGCATCACGGTGACGGAGCTGGTGTCGTTGACGGAAAGGGGCAGCAGGTCGGTGTCGACCGCGCCCTGGATGGGGCTTCGCTGCAAGGCATCGTCGGCGCTGGGATCTCTGGCGAGCGCCATGCTCGGAATCAGGAGTGTCAGTGCCGTAACGGAAATCAGAAGTCGCCGTACCACGGATCGGTCACCTCGAATGGCATGATCAGACGGCGACGGCGCCGCCTGCTTGGGTGCGCATGGCGATAGGCAGCTTCTCCGGCGACAGCAGAGTCGCGCTTGGCAAGGGTGAGACTCCACTATAGGCGGGCGCGGAGGTCACGGTCAACTTCTTGTGTACTTTCAGACTGCGTTCTGAGCCTCACGAGCGCCGCGAGGAGTCGGGTCAGCACCAGCGCGGACACTGAGTCACGATCGAGGGCGGGCACGTATTCGGTGAAGACGGCACCAGTGAGGCGCGGGCCAATCCCGGACAACAGGTCCCACGCTTCCACGTAGCTGAGTCCGCCCGGCGCGAGCGCCGAAACGGCAGGAATTACCGATGGATCCAGTCCATCGCAGTCGAAGCTGACAAAGACCGATGCGTCTGCTGGCACCTGCTCCAGCAGCCATGAAACGCCGTGCTCGCGAAGCTCTCGCGCGGTCACGAGCAGGTTGCCGGCAGCCCGCGCATCGATCACGTCGGAAGCGCGGGCCGAACCGACGCCGCGCAGACCAACCTGGAGGATGCGTTCCACGTGTTCCATCTCGGACGCGCGGCGCATCGGCGAGGAGTAGCCCTCGCGCACACCGTCGATCTCGTCACGGAAGTCGAGGTGCGCGTCGACCTGGAGAATCGTGAGCGGCTCTCGGCCCGCGTAGGCGCGGAGGATCGGAATCGGCACGGAGTCATCGCCGCCGATGCAGATCGGAATGACGCCACGCTCCAGGATGGCCGACACGGCAGCGGTGGTGCGGCGGCTGTTTCCTGGCCCATCGGAGAGATCACCCGGCACATCGCCGGCATCGACCATGGGGGGCAGGTGCATCGGCGCATTCGCGTCGAAGTCCCAGTGATCGCGAAAGCGCGCCAGCCGCGTCGCTTGACGCCGAACCGCTGACGGTGCTTCCCGGCAACCGGCCGTCACACCCGGCCGTGGATAGGGCCAGCCGAAGGGAACGCCCAGGATGACGAACTCCGCGTCCAGCCTCGTCAGATCGGTCTCGATCGGCGCTCCGAGGAAGCCAACCTCCGGCTCGTTCATCTGCACCCGACGCAGCCTATCAGCCGCGGGCGGCACATTTCCGGCAGCGTCCGACCAATGTGACATGACCGATCTCGATCTCGAATCCGTCGTCGGCGCGGAGCGCGTCGGCAACTGATGCGGCTCGCGCCCTGCCGATCTCCCACGTAACCCCGCATTCGGCGCAGTGAAGGTGGCCATGCTCCTGTATCGGTCGGACGTGGAACTCCTCGCGCCCGTCCGCACCGTGCCCGTGCCGGACGAAACCCAGCTGCTCGAGCACATCCAGCGTGCGATACACCGTGGATGGTGTCGTGAAACGCTGGCGCTCGCGACAACGCTCCACGACCTCCGCTCCGGTGATGTGACCGTCGGTCTCCGTCAGCACCTCGATGACCGTGCGGCGCTGCGGCGTCCAGCGAAGGCCGCGCTCGCGCAGCCGATCTGCCACGGAGTCCCACGGGACCGGGAGTGATTCAGTTGCATTCATTGCTCCGTAGTCTATGCTGAACCCGCTTATTGCAAGCAGTTGCAATAGATGAACGCTGGAGAACAGATGACGCAGATGCTCGCCATGGCCGGATTCGGATTCCTGCTCGGGATGCGACACGCAACCGATGCGGATCACGTCATCGCCGTGACAACCATCCTGAACCGCAGCAAGCGGTTCCTGGATACCACGCTGATCGGCGCCCTGTGGGGACTCGGTCACACCATCACGGTCGTGATCGTCGGCGTGCTGATCATCGTCTTCAACGTGGTCATTCCTCCGCCGGTCGGCCTGGCCATGGAGTTCGCCGTGGCACTGATGCTCATCGGCCTCGGCATCCTGAACCTGACCGGCGGTCTTCGCTCGCTGACCGAGCGCCTGACACCGCCGGCACCGATGCACGTGCACGACCACGGGCACCACGGCGCGTCTCACGGGCACCTGCACGGCCACGGCGAGAATCGCGGCCTGGTCGCCACCCTCGGCCGCTATCAGCTCATCCGGCCGGTGGTCGTCGGGTTGGTGCACGGCCTGGCAGGCTCGGCCGCGGTGGCCTTGCTCGTGCTTGCCACGATCCAGGACACCGGCACGGCCGTCGCCTACCTTGTCATCTTCTGCATCGGCGTCGCCGCGGGCATGGCGGTCCTGACAACCCTCATCGGTCTGCCGTTCATGCTTTCCAGCGCGCATTCGGTGCAGATCAACCGATGGCTGACGATCGGCTCAGGAATACTCTCCCTTGCGTTCGGGCTATTGCTCGCCTATGAGATCGGCTTTGTCGGCGGCCTGTTCACCGGCGACTTCAACTGGGAGCCATCGTAGCTGACGCTGTTCCCGAACCGCCCTCGTTCCCACCCATGGGTCGGCTTCGTTCAGTCGCGAAGATGGCGTTGGAAGTGGGCGGCCGCCCGGACCCACCGCCCATCCCTTCCCATCCCACCCGTGGGTGTATCAGCTACGAATTGGCTGATTACCCACCCAGTGGGCAGGGCAGCCAACCATAAGGGCCGTGGACGCCTGACTCAGTCCCTCCGAGGGTCTGGCGGCCAACGAGTGGCCGTTACACCCCACCCCGGGGTACGCGAACCGAGCGCCGGTGGCCGTCAGACGAAGCGGAGTTCGTCGGCTTCGGGCCGGTCAACGGCACGGGCGCAGGTCGGGCACCACAGGCGTGCCTCGACGGGCGTGCCGCACAGCGCATGGCGCATCGGTTCCGCCGAAGCCGAGCCGCGCGAGCCCCAATCGGCCAGCAGGCGGAGGACGCCGGCCAACTCGAGGCCCTCATCGGTCAACGCATAGGTGAAGCGGGGCGGGCGCTCCGAATAGGGCGTGGCCCGCACGATCCGCTCCCCCTCGAGGCGCTTCAGCCGCTCGGACAGGATATTCGGCGCCAGGCCGCTGATCGACTCGGACAGCTCACCGAACCGCCGCGGGCCCTGCAACAAGGCCTCAATGAGGAGAAGGCTCCATCGGTCGCCGACGCGCTCGAGCGCGGCGGCGAGGGGGGTCTGGGCGAGAGGCATGCCACGATCGTAGGGCATCGGGCTTGACAGCGGCTGTGGGAGGAGTAACTTGCGTATTGCAAGTCGCATCCTACGAAGTGGAGAGAACAAACAATGACAGCCCTGGCAGACCTGGGCCGGGAAATCGGCGAGATAGCGGAGCGCGTCGGACCGTCGGTGGTCGGAATCGGCAACCGATGGCGTGGCGGCTCCGGCGTGGTGATCGGCGAGAACCGGATCCTGACCAACGCGCACAACCTGCATGGCGACGAGGTCAGCGTCACCTTCGCCGATGGACGAACGGTCGACGCGACGGTCGTCGGCGTAGATGCCGATGGCGACCTGGCCGTCCTGGAAGCGTCCACCGATGGCGCGCCTGCGCTCGAGCTCGGCACCGATGCACCCGGGGTTGGTGGCGCAGTCATGGCGCTAGGTAATCCCAACGGACACGGCCCGCGCGTCACCTTCGGCTTCGTGAGCGGCACCGGTCGATCGTTCCGCGGACCGCGGGGCCGTCGCGTGGCGGGGGCAATCGAACACACCGCTCCCCTCATGCCCGGCTCTTCTGGCGGTCCCGTGGTGGATCTCGACGGGCGGCTTCTCGGCATCAACACCAACCGGCTCGGGCATGGCTTCTACCTCGCCATCGCCGCCGATACCGCGCTGGCCGACAGGGTCAATGCGCTCGGTCGAGGCGAGTCGCCCACACGGCGCCGACTCGGGGTTGGGCTGGCCCCGTCGCACGTCGCCCGCCAGCTGCGACGCTCGGTCGGTCTGCCGGAGCGTGACGGGCTCCTCGTGCGCGAGGTCGAGGACGACTCCCCCGCCTCGAAAGCCGGGATCGCGGCAGGCGACTTGATTGTGGCGGTCGGCGAGACGCCGATCACGAGCGGCGACGACCTGTTCGAGGCACTCGCGGGCGAAGGCGCGCTCGAGATCACGATCGTACGCGGCGCGGATGAGCAGACCGTGACGGTGACCGAATGATGGCACTCGACGATCGCGTTGCCGAGACGCTGAAGCACGGCGAGACGATGGACATCACGACCATCGGACGGAAATCGGGTAAATCGCGACGGATCGAGCTCGTCTACCACAATGTCGACGGGCACATCCTCATCAGCGGCCACCCCGGACGCCCGCGTTCCTGGCTTGCCAACATGGTTGCGAACCGGCGCATCACGTTTCACCTGAAGCGCAGTGCGCGGGCGGACCTTCCGGCCACCGCGCGCGTCATCACCGAGGTCGCCGAGCGAGAGCGCTTCCTGGAGCCGATCGCGCGGCTGTGGCGGATCGACCGGGCGCTCATGGTCGCATCGGCTCCGCTGGTGGAGGTCACCTTCGACTGATCCTTTTCCCCATCGTTCGACGCATGAATGATCGCTTCTGGGAGCAGGCGATTGGGGCCGTGGCGCGCCACCACCGCGTCGAGGCGACATGCGAGACCACTGTTGTGTGCGTGGACCGCCGGCGCCAATGGCGATACGCCGGCAACGTCCGCAACAGCGTGGCGTTCCGCTCCGCTCAATAGCGCCGCGGCCACCCCGCTGCGCTGGCTGGCTGCGCCGAGGTACCTGAGACGGCGCACCGTACCATTGCGCACATGCATAAGCCGGTTCGCACGAGCACAACGGAGACGGATGCCGTGGTTGTCGGCGGCGGTCCGAACGGCCTTGCCGCGGCGATCGTGCTGGCCCGGGCGGGGCGGGCGGTGCGGCTGCTCGAGGCGCGCGACACCCTCGGCGGCGGCTGCCGCTCGGCGGAGCTGACGCTTCCCGGCGTCATCCACGACGTCTGCAGCGCGGTCCATCCGCTGGGCCGTTCCTCGCCACTCTTTCGCGAGCTCCATCTGGAGCGTCACGGTCTCGAATGGATCGAGCCACAGATCCAGATCGCGCATCCGCTCGATGACGGTTCGGCCGCGCTCGTCCATCGCGGGATCCCTGAAACGGTGGCCTCGTTCGGCAACGACCACGACGCACGAACCTACGGGCGCTGGGTCGCACCGCTGGTCCGCGACTGGGAGCTCATCGTCGCATCCCTGCTGGGACCGATTCGACCAATGGCCCTGGCGCGGCATCCATTCGCTCTCGGGCGCTTCGGCCTTCCGGCGCTGATTCCGGCCGCAACACTGGCAGGCCGATTTCGCTCGCCCGCCGCCCGTGCGCTGTTCGCCGGGGCCGGCGCCCATTCATTCCTGCCCCTGTCGGCACCCATGAGCGGCGGTCTGGGGCTCGCCCTGCTCGTGAGCGGTCACGCTGTCGGCTGGCCCATTCCGCGCGGCGGCTCGCAGCGCATCACCGATGCGCTGGCATCGGTCCTTCGCGAACTCGGTGGCCAGATCGAGACCGGCGTCGAGGTGCGGAGCCTGGAGGAGCTGGCATCTCCTCGTGTGGCGCTGCTCGACCTGACACCGCGCCAGATCCTGGCGCTCGCCGGCGACCGGCTTCGGGGGGTCTACGCCGCCCAGTTGCGTCGATACCGCTACGGCCCTGCCGCCTTCAAGCTGGACCTAGTCCTTGACGGGCCTATCCCGTGGCGTGATCCTGTCATCGGAGCGGCCGGAACGGTGCATCTGGGCGGGCGGCTGGAAGAGGTGATGGCCTCGGAGGAGGCCGTCGCGCGGGGGAAGGTGCACGAGCGCCCATTCGTGCTGCTCAGCCAACCATCGGCATTCGATTCGACTCGTGCACCCGGGGGTCAACACGTGGTGTGGGCCTACTGCCACGTGCCGAACGGCTGGACCGGTGATGCAACCGACGCGATCCTGCGCCAGATCGAGCGCTTCGCCCCGGGCGCTCGAGATCGGATCGTCGGGCGGCACGTGCTCCGCCCGTCGGAGCTCGAGACCTACAACGCGAACTACGTCGGCGGCGATATCAACGGCGGGCTCCAGCACTGGGCACAGTTCTTCACACGGCCGGCGGTTCGCTGGGATCCCTATTCCACGCCGGACCCGCGACTCTTTGTGTGCTCCTCGTCCACCCCACCCGGCGGAGGCGTCCACGGCCTGTGCGGCCTCCATGCCGCTCGCTCGGCCCTGCGCGGAATCCTGCGGTGAATGTGAATGCCCGCCGGGGGCAAGCCGAAGGCCCCGGCAGAAGGTCAGGCCGCGCGACGCTCGAGGTACTGCCGCATGACCACGTCGACATGCGTGGGGTGGAGCAACGGATCGGATCTCAAGGCCGCCTCGACCCGCTTCGGACCCGCGACCAGATCGCGCATCTGATCCACCAGTGGGGTGCACGACGTGTCGTAGAGTGCCTCTACGATCCGCATGGCGACATCGAAGGTCGGACGGCGATCCCTACCGAGAAAGCGGGTGACCGTGCTGCGGTCGAGACCGCACTTCTGCGCGAGCTGCGCGTGGGATAGGTTTCGCTGACGCATCCGCAACTGCGTCCAAGTCCGAAGGTCGTCAGTCTGTGTGCCCATGTTGTCTGTACGGTCGCCATCGGCGAGCGTATCGGCGAGCAAGCCTTAGGCTGCTCGGATGCCGATGCGTGCGCGCCCTAGACTGGACAGTCCATGTTCGATTCCATCCACCTCATGGGCGAAGGACGGGCCGGCACCGTGCTCGCCGCGCGGCTCCGGGACGCCGAAGTGCATATCACCGTTGGCAGACTCCCCGATCCAGAGGCGGAGCTGGTCATCCTCGCGGTTCCCGATCGAGTGATCGCCGAGGTCGCGCGTGGCGTGCCGGCGGGACCGTGGATCTGCCACGTCAGTGGCGTTACGAATTTGATGGCGCTGGACCCCCATGAGAGTCGATTCAGCGTGCACCCGCTCCAGACGTTGACGCTCGAACGCGGTCCGGAGCAGTTGGACGGTGCCTGGGGCGCCATCAGCGGTGAGACCGATGGCGCGCTCGACCGTGCACGATGGCTGGCCGCAGCACTCGGGCTGCAACCGTTCGAAGTGGAGGACGCTGACCGAGCCCTCTACCACGCGGCGGCAGTCATCGGCGGCAACTTCGTGGTCACGCTCCATCGGGTTGCAACACAGCTGCTCGCGCAGGCAGGCGCACCACCGGAAGCGATCGTGCCATTGATGCTCCGCACGATCGAGAACGGCTTCGACCTGACAGGACCGATTGCCCGCGGGGACCAGGCGACGGTCGACGCTCACCTGGCGGCACTCGAGGAGCGCGCACCCGAGCTGGTCCCGATGTACCGGGCACTGGCCAAGGCGACCCACCGATGAGGATTCTCCGCACCGTATCCGAGGTACGAGAAGCACTCCGAGTCCCCGAAGGCCGAGTCGGCCTCGTGCCCACCATGGGCGCCTTCCACGAGGGTCACATCGCGCTCATGCGAACGGCACGCGAGGCGTGTGACACGGTCGTCGTGAGCCTCTTCGTCAATCCGTCGCAGTTCAGCGCTGCCGACGACCTGGCGCGATACCCCCGAGATGAAGCGGCCGACGCGAGAGCCGCCGACGGTGCGGGCGTTGACCTGCTGTTCGCCCCGTCCGTTGAGGAGCTTTACCCTTCAGGCTTTGACACGTGGGTCGAGCCTGGCGCGCTCGCGACCACGCTCGAAGGGGCCTCCCGCCCGGGCCATTTCAGGGCCGTGGCCACCGTGTGCACCAAGCTCTTCTCGATCGTGCGACCAGGCGTCGCCTTCTTCGGCAGCAAGGACGCTCAGCAGGTGGCCGTGGTCAAGCGTCTGATAGCCGACCTGAACGTCCCGATCAAGATCGTGGCGGTGCCGACCATTCGTGATTCGGACGGGCTGGCGCTTTCATCGCGCAACGTCTTCCTTTCAACGGCTGAACGAACCACCGCGCTGGCTCTGCCCAGAGCCCTCGAGGCCGGATTGGCGGCGCATCGGTCCGGCGAAGATGCCGTGCAGGCAGCACGCGCCGTACTCGACGCCGAGCGCGGCCTGACTGTCGAGTACGTGGCTCTTGCCGATTTCGATGGTCCCATGATCTGCGCTGCCGTTCGCATCGGTGCCACGCGGCTCATCGACAATGTGTGCCTCGAACGCTAGCGAACAATCAACCGGCGGCATCCCGGTCCGCGAGCTGGTCGATACGCTGAAGCGGAACCTCGCGTCGGTGGTCGACCTCCACGTCGAGTGACCCGCGTTGACAACGCCGGCCGCTAGGGCGACGCTTCGCGCGTGAAGCAAATCCGCGAAGCGTTGACCGTCCCCGAGATCGGCGCCATGAAGCGTGCCGGCACCAAGATCGTGATGGTCACTGCCTACGACCATCCGTCGGCGCACTTTGCGTCTCAAGCAGGGATCGACCTCATCCTGGTCGGCGACTCGGCCGGCAACAACGTCCTTGGCTACGAATCGACCGTGCCGGTGACCATGGACGAGGCGGTCATGCTGACCTCCGCCGTGGCGCGGGCAAGACCACGATCGCTGATCATCGGCGACATGCCGTTCGGCTCCTTCCAGGCCTCCGACGCCGATGCGGTCGCCAACGCCGTGCGCCTGATCAAGGCGGGCGCGGATGCTGTCAAGCTCGAGGGCGCCGGACCGATGACCTCGCGTGTGCGAAGCATCGTGGGGGCCGGCATCCCGGTCATGGGCCATCTCGGCCTGACGCCCCAGTCTGCAACGATGCTGGGCGGCATGAAGGCGCAGGGCCGGACGGCAACCGCAGCCAGCCGCCTCCTCGCCGATGCGCACGAGCTCGAGGCCGCGGGCTGCTTCACTCTGGTCCTCGAATCGGTGCCGGCCCGGATCGGGGCACACGTCACCGCGGCCCTGAAGATCCCCACCATCGGCATCGGCGGCGGACCGGGCTGCGATGGCCAGGTGCTGGTCTGGCATGACCTGCTCGGCATCAACGAGGGTGCGGCGCCCCGGTTCGTAAAGCGCTACGCCGACCTCGCCGGCGAAACCAGGCGCGCGCTGGAAGCCTTCGCGGCGGACGTTCGCTCGGGCGCCTACCCAACAGACGAGCACGAGTACAAGATCGCGAGCGACGAGCTCCGAGCCTTCGAGGCCGAACTCCGCAATGGCGGCGATCCTTCCTGACATCGCCATCCGTGACGCCCGAGGGCGTGAATCTGCCGAATACCCCGCCCACGGGTCGATTTAGCCGGAATGACGCAGCGACTCGGTCACATGACGCCTACGTACCCACCGGCCGGGTATCTCGCAGACTCGAGTTGCCCGGGTCCGCCATTCACCCAGCGGTGGAATAGCTTGGCAGAGAAGCGAAGAGGCGCCGATGCGCCGCATGCGGCGATGCGTGCCGAACGATCTTGCGGTTGATCGCTTCGGAGAGAGCGACGCCTGGCACCGCCGGAGTCACGCCCCACGCCTGTCGCCGACGACAGCCTCGAGCAGCTCCGGCAGGAGTTCGCCGGCGCGGCCGCGCAGGACGGCATGCGCCTCGAAATCAAGCGGCGTCGGTTCGGCGTTGACGATGACGAGTCGCGCACCTGCGGCGAGGGCGGTCTCGGGAAGCCGGGCGACTGGATACACCGAGAGACCGGTGCCGATCGCCAGGAAGAAGTCGCAATTCGCGGCCGCCTCTTCGCATCGAGCGAGGAGCACCGGGTCGAGGTTCTGGCCGAAGCTGACCGTGGCCGATTTCACCATGCCGCCGCAGGACAGGCAGGCAGGGTCAGGATCGCCGGCCCGCACTCGATCGAGGGTTTCGGGCATCGGCCGCCGATCTCCGCAGCTCAGGCAGGCTGACTCGCGAATCGAGCCGTGGATCTCGACGAGCCGTTCGGACGAAGAGCCGGCGGCCA